>NZ_JARFYN010000004.1 GCF_030272695.1 Martinezella calliandrae | reverse complement strand
ACTCACTTAACCTCAATCTCTCGAACCGCCCGGTGCGGACCCGCATGCCGGGTGGTGTGGCAGGGGCGCGATCAAATACGATCGCCCCCTATGCCGATTGCGCCCAGCGACGTGACCAAGGGGCGGTGGCGTAAATCCGACGGTCGTGCAGCGGGTGGTGTGGCTGTGGCAGGGGCACGATCAAATATGATCGCCCCCTATGCCGATTGTCATTTGGCGGCTCAGAATTCTTCCCATTCATCCTGCGCCAGAGCATTGGCGCCCTGTGTCTGCAGCCGCGGTTTGCGAGCCGGTGGGGCTACAGGCGCAGCGCGGCGAGCAGGCGCCGGCGCGCGCATTTGCTGGGCGGTGGCGTGCAGTGCCGAGGCATTGTCCTGGCCGCCATATGATGTACGGAAGCGAGCGACAAGAGCCTTCAGCGTCTGGGCCTCGTCGTTCAGCGTCACGCTTGCGGCGGTGGTTTCTTCCACCATCGCGGCGTTCTGCTGCGTCACCTGATCCATCTGGTTCATGGCCGAGTTGATTTCCTTCAGACCGATCGCCTGCTCACTGGCCGAGGCCGAGATCTGACGGATGAGGCCGTTGATCTCCATAACCTGCTCGGCGATCTTGTGCAGCGCATTGCCGGTGCGGCCGACGAGATCAACGCCTTCCTTGACTTGGCCGGCTGAGGTGTTGATCAGGGTCTTTATCTCCTTGGCGGCATTGGCGGAACGTTGCGCTAGTTCTCGCACTTCCTGGGCCACGACGGCAAAGCCCTTGCCGGCTTCACCGGCGCGGGCCGCTTCAACGCCGGCGTTCAGGGCGAGAAGGTTGGTCTGGAAGGCGATCTCATCGATGACACCGATGATGCGCGAGACCTCCTGCGAGGATTGCTCGATGCCATGCATGGAGGCGATCGCCTTCTGCACGATCTCGCCAGAGCGTCCGGCATCCTCGGATGCCGCGCTTACGCTGCCGGCAGCCGTGCGGGCATTTTCGGCGCTGGAATTGACCTGAGCCGTTAGTTGGTTGAGCGCGGCCGCAGTTTCCTCCAGGCTTGCCGCCTGCTGCTCGGTGCGGCGGGCAAGGTCGGATGCGCTATTGCTGATTTCGCTGGTGCCACTGCCGATATTGCCGACGCTGAGGTTCATCGTGTGAACCGTCTCTTCGAGGCTGACGAGCGCAGCATTGAAGTCCTGTTTCAGCTGAGCGTATTCGCCGGGGAACTCCTCAGCGATGCGGTGTCCGAGATTGCCCTTGGAGAGCTCGGCCAGGCTCTGGCCGAGAATGGTGACGATGCGCCGCTGCAGCGCTACGGTTTCGCCGCGCTCCGCTTCCGACCGGGAGCGCTCGCCCTCGGCGGCACGGCGCTGGTCGTTGGCTTCGACTTCCAATCTCTTGGTGTCGGCAAGGGCGAAGCGGAAGCCTTCGAGCGCCTTCGCGACCGAGCCGATTTCGTCGGCTCGTGCCTGGCCTTCGACGGGCTCGGCATAATTGCCGGCGCTGAGACCATTGACGCTGGCGACCAATCCGCCGAGCGGCTTCTGTACGAAAGTGCGTACTGCGGCGTAAAGCGCCAGCATGACAGCAGCGAGTACGAGGACGCCGCCGACGATCATCATGTAGGTCTGGTCGCGCACTGGTGCTGCAATGGCGCTATGCGGAACGTCGACGAGCACGACCCAAGTAGCGTTCAGCCCGGGCACGGCGAAGGGATAGACCACGCGGTCGAACTCTTCCTCACCGCCATCGGTAACGTTCTTCACCAGACCCGGCGTCGACGAGGTCAATGCTGCCTTGATGACGTCACCGCCGTCGCCGCTGTAGTCCTTCATCAGCAAATCCTTATTCGGAGCCACCAGCCACTTGTTATCCTGGGAAAGCAGGAGGACACGGCCGGAACCAAAAGGATGCAAATTCTGCAGCTTGACCGAAAGCGAGGCGAGCGAGATGTCGACGCCGGATACACCGATCAATTTGCCGCCGGACATGACCGGATAGGCGATCGAGCTCATGGTGGTCGGAACATCAGTGCCTTCAGCCATGTATGGTGGTGTGATGGCGCCCTTGCCGCTGGTGGCTGCAAGCTTCCACCATGCGGCGGTGTAATCGTTATCGAAGGTGGAGAACTGAATGCCGCCATCCTTGGTCTTTGACCAATAAGGTGCGAACGCGCCCTTTTCGTTGACGCCTTGGTCCTTATTGTTGGCTAGTTCGGTTGTCTTGCCGTCGAAGGTGCCTAGCTGTTCGCAGAACCAGCTGCCGAACGCGAAGGCGTTCTGCTCGACGTTGGCCTTGAGGATATTGATGATGCCCTTGCGATCGAAGGTGTGTCCCTCGTGTCCGCGGCCGATGATGGCGGCCATGGAGCGGGCGGCGCTGGCGAGCTCGCCGATATTGGCGGCGACTTCGTTGGAGATGGATTTAGCCTCGCTGTTGGCCTGATCCATCGTCAACGTCTGGACGCGATCACGGGTCTGGGCGATCAGCAGGAAGTTGGACACGACCAGGACGAGCGCGATCGCCAGCCCGGTGACCACAATGAGCTTGGCCGCAAGTGACTTCATACGAAAGATGGACATCATTTCCTCGAGAGAACGATGCGTCGGATGCACATTATCCGGATGCAAGGTCGGCACAGGATGGCACCGTCATGGGGCCGCCGCGAACGCGCCTGCCGCCGCGAGACAGCGAGGTACGGCAGGCTTGAGGAGAATGATCGTGAAGCGGAAAAATTTAATTAAATTTCCACGGCTAGGAATGGCGGGTCTCAAAGATACGCGGAGACATCGCTTGCAACTGGGATCGACGGCTGTGCGCCCGGCTTCAGGCAAGCCAGCGAACCAGCGACAGCGGCCCGGCGCAGGGCTGCGTGAAAATCAAGACCTTGGTCGAGGCTGGCAGCCAGATAGCCGCAGAAGGTGTCGCCGGCGCCGACTGTATCGACCGGTTCGATGACGAGACCCTTGGCGCGCGACAATTCACCATAGCGGATAGCGACGACACCGTCGTCGCCAAGCGTGACGATCAGCGTCTGTCCCGTTTCGGCATGCAGGCGGACGAGTGCCGCCTCGCGATCACTGGCCGACATGTTGTCCTGGCCCGCCAGCCTCTCGAATTCCGTCTCGTTGGCGATGACGATGTCTGCAAGGCGGCCGAGCCGCGGGGCATCGGGAATGAGTGGCGCGAGATTGAGGATTGTGCGAACGCCCTTGGCCTTCGCCGCCGCAAGCGCTGTTTCGACAGCCGCAACAGGAATTTCGAACTGCAGCATGAGCGTATCGCTAGGGCTGAGCGCGTCGACGACGGCTGTCGCGTCCTTGGCTGTCATCGTGCCGTTGGCGCCGGGCACGACGGCAATCATGTTCTCGCCATCACCGCCGACCAGAATCAGTGCCGTACCGGTCGGTTCGGAAACATGTTTGACGGTGGAGAGATCGGTGCCGGCGGCGTCGAGCAGGGCAAGTGCAGGTTCTGCGAAACCATCATTGCCGACAGCGCCGGTCAAACGCACCGCCGAGCCGGCACGCCGCGCTGCCAATGCCTGATTGGCGCCCTTGCCGCCCGCAGCGGTGGAAAAACCCTTGCCGGCTACCGTCTCGCCTGGCTTCGGCAGACGGTCGGTGGTGGCGATGAGGTCCATATTGATGGAGCCGAAAATGGTAATCATGAGATGTCCCGCCTTGCTTGTGATCTCGCGTGACCCTGCCAATAAATACTTCGCGGGCTTGGAGATCATGCATTGATTTGGCGCGACACTGCCCGAAGCGATCAGTCCTCGTCAACCACCCTAAGCTTGAGCTGGCCGGTGCGGTTGTCGATCGGTTTCGGCCGGTCCTCGGCGATCGCCCTGGCCGGTTCGCTGCCGGCCTCGAATTCCAGCGCCTCTATCCTCTCGCCGCGGCGTGCCAGCTTGTCGGCGGAGGTGACGATCATGTCGATATCCTTCTGCGCAAGGGCGAAATGCCCCTGCAGCTTGCGCACCCGCTCATCGAGACGGGAAAGGTCATCCATCAGATGCGCCACTTCCCCCTGGATCACATGCGCCTGTTCGCGCATGCGCTGGTCCTTCAACACCGCCTGGATAACCTGAATCGACAGCATCAGCAGCGATGGCGAGACAATGACGATGCGCGAACGCTGCGCTTTCTGTACGATCGCTTCGAAATTCTCGTGGATTTCCGCAAAGATCGATTCGGAGGGAACGAAGAGGAAGGCCGTGTCCTGCGTCTCTCCCTGGAGCAGATATTTCTCGGCGACATCACGGATATGCACCTCGAGGTCCCGGCGGAATTGCTGCGCGGCGAGCTTGCCCTGCTCCGGGCTCGCTGCTGCGGCCTTGCGGATGGCGTTCCAGGCTTCCAGCGGAAATTTGGCGTCGATAACCAGCGGCGGCGTGCCGTTCGGCATACGCACGGTGCAGTCCGGCCGCGAACCATTGGATAGAGTCGGCTGGAAGGCGTAGGCGCCCATCGGCAACCCGTCAGCGATGATTGTCTCCATGCGTGCCTGGCCGAAGGCGCCGCGGGTCTGCTTGTTGGAGAGGATCGCCTGTAGGCCGACGACGTCCTTTGCCAGCGACTGGATGTTGGTTTGCGCGGCGTCTATGACGGCAAGCCGCTCCTGCAGGCGGCGCAGGTTCTCATGCGTTGAGCGCGTCTGCTCGCCGATCGTCGCCGTCACCCGCTGCGACATGCCGTCGAGCCGCTGGTTGATGGAGTGGTTGAACTCCGCCTGCCGTGAGCCGAACACCTCTGCCATGGTCGCGAGCCTGCCCTGCATCTCCGCTTGCGCTCTGAGGAGCGCCGCCATGCTTTGCTCGGCATCCTCGGCCCGCAGCATGTCCTCCTCCGACCGCCGCCCCCTGTTGTTGATGACAAGGACGATGACGGCGAGCAGAAGCAGGATGACGAGACCGGTCAGAACCGGGACTTCGGGAATCACTTGGCCGAAGAGTGTAAAGGACATGATATCGGGTACTCGTAGAACTCGAGTCGGCACCATAACAAAAATGCCATGAATATCCAGATCAAAACGTGAACATATTTTCACGGGGCCATCGTCGACCTGAAGTCTCAAGCGTTGAAAAAACACGCTTCAACCGCCATCTAAATAATTCCATCGCACAACAAGATGCGTTATGGGAAACTTCATGACGATCAAGCCACTCATCATTTTGCCCGATCCGCTGCTCCGCCAGGCCTCCGCGCCGATCGAGCGCGTCGATACCGAAGTTCAGCGCCTTGCCGACGATATGCTGGCAACCATGTATGACGCACCGGGTATCGGCCTCGCCGCTATCCAGGTCGGCGTTCCCCGCCGTATGCTGGTTATCGATGTGTCGCGCGAAGGCGAGGACAAGCAGCCGCTCGTCTTCATCAATCCCGAAATCGTCGCCTCGTCGGACGATCGTTCGGTTTATGAAGAAGGCTGCCTCTCCATTCCGGATTACTATGCCGAAGTCGAGCGTCCGGCCCGTGTCACCGTCAAGCATCTCGATCGCGACGGCAAGGAACAGATCGTCGAAGCCGACGGTCTGCTCGCCACCTGCCTTCAGCACGAGATCGACCACCTGAACGGCGTGCTGTTCATCGACTATATCTCGCGCCTCAAACGCGACATGGTGATCAAGAAGTTCACCAAGGCGGCGAGGGCAAAGGCGCTCTGAGGGAAGGTTGAAAAACCATCCCGGCAAGCCCATGATATCAGTGATATCAGATGGAGGTGCTGGATGAGCGATCTTTTGATTCGTGATATTCCAGATGCGTGGTGACGGAGCAATCTTACGGGGCGGAGCGTTTCTCGCTTGGGACCAGATCCTACCGCTACATTCAAATGTTCAACGAGCGACTCGTTTCTTGCGGCGGCAGGATACTACGTTTCGATCACCAATCGGCCATCGAAACCGGCCGCATCCGGGCGCGACGCGAGAGACCGGTCATCAGATTTCGCTCCAGGATGCCTGATCGCCGCTATCTGTCTCGTACACGGCGCGACGCTGGCGACGCGGAGCATAAAAGATTTCGAGGGGCTTGATCTTAGGCTCGTAAACCCGTTTGAAGGCGGCTAATGCATGACCCCAAAAATGCGGTGCGTTTCTTGGACAAGATCATGCCAAACTAGATATCTCTTGGCCGGACGGATCGCATGTCGCTAAGCATCATTTTCATGGGAACGCCCGAGTTTTCAGTGCCGACTTTGCGGTCGCTGGTCGATGCCGGGCATCGGATTCGCGCCGTTTATACGCAGCCGCCTCGGCCGGGCGGTCGGCGTGGGCTTGACCTGCAGAAATCGCCGGTGCATCAGGCGGCGGAGTTGCTTGGCCTGCCGGTGGCTACGCCTGTCAATTTCAAGGACCTGGAAGAGCGCCAGCGTTTTCGCGATCTTGATGCCCATGTCGCCGTGGTTGTCGCCTATGGCCTGCTGCTGCCCGAGGCGATCCTCACGGGCACGCGGTTCGGCTGCTATAACGGCCATGCCTCGCTGCTGCCGCGCTGGCGGGGTGCCGCGCCCATCCAGCGCGCGATCATGGCTGGCGACAAGAAGACCGGCATGATGGTAATGAAGATGAACAAGGGTCTCGATACCGGCCCGGTTGCTCTGACGCGGGAAGTCGAAATCGGCGATACGATGACCGCCGGCGAACTTCACGACAAGCTGATGCTGGTTGGCGCCAAGGCCATGGTCGAGGCCATGAACAAGCTGGAGCATGACGAACTGCCGCTGACCGAGCAGCCTGCTGACGGCGTCGTCTACGCCGCCAAGATCGATAAGGGCGAGACGCGCATCGATTTCAGCAAGCCGGCCGCAAATGTTCACAATCATATTCGCGGCCTGTCGCCGTTCCCGGGCGCCTGGTTCGAGGCCGAGATCGCCGGCAGGCCTGAACGTATCAAGGTGCTGGGCTCCGAATTGGCCGAAGGAGGCGGAACGCCCGGCCGTGTGCTGACTGACGATCTGGTTATTGCCTGCGGATTCGGCGCCGTGCGACTGACAAAGCTTCAGAAGTCAGGCGGCAAACCGTTGGCTGCGGCCGATTTCCTGCGCGGCACGGCGATAGCCCAGGGCACCACATTGGCGGCGGGTCCAACCTGATGCCGCGTTACCGCATGACCGTCGAATATGACGGGATCCCCTATGTCGGCTGGCAGCGTCAGGATAACGGTCCTTCGGTACAGGGCGCGATCGAAGGCGCCATCTTGTCTCTGACTGGCGAGAAGGTCTCCATTCGTGGCGCGGGACGCACGGATTCCGGCGTGCATGCCCTGGGCCAAGTTGCGCATGCTGATCTTTCGAGGGAATGGAAGCTGCATACGCTGCGCAATGCACTGAATGCTCATCTGAGGATGGCTGGCGAGCGTGTCGCCATTCTCGATGTCGAACAGGTCGATGCGAGCTTCGACGCTCGTTTCTCGGCGATCCGGCGACACTATCTATACCGGATCATTGCGCGCCGAGCGCCGCTAGCGCTGGAGGCTGGGCGTGCCTGGTGGGTGCCGAAAGATATGGACCACGAGGTTATGCATGCGGCAGCACAGACGCTGGTCGGTCGGTATGATTTCACCACTTTCCGCTCGGCGCATTGCCAGGCAAACAGCCCGGTCCGCACGCTCGATCGGCTGGATGTTTCCCGCAATGGCGAGCTGATTGAAATCCGCGCCACGGCGCAAAGCTTCCTGCACAATCAGATCCGCTCCTTCGCCGGCACGCTGAAGCTTGCGGGCGAGGGCAAGTGGACGGTGGACGACGTGCGTGCCGCATTGGAAGCACGAGACCGCAAGGCGTGCGGTCCAGTCGCGCCACCGGATGGGCTCTATTTCATGCAGGTGGATTATCGCGGCGGCGGCGGTTTGCCGGGCGGCCAGGAGGAGAATACCGATGACGGTGACGATTTATCATAATCCTTCTTGCGACACGTCGCGCAACGCGCTGGCGATGATCCGCAGTCGGGGGAAAAGCTTGTCGTCATCGCATATATCTGGAGACGCCACCTAATCGTCAACAGTTGGTGGAGCTCATCACTACCATGGGATTGGCAGTCCGCGACCTTCTTCGGCAAAAGGGAACGCCGTATGGCGAGCTCGGTCTTGGTGATCTCAATCTCCCGACGATCACCCACTTAATCGGATGATCGAGCACCCGATCCTGATCAACCGCCCGATCGTGATTTCCGAGAAGGGGTGCGCCTCTGTCGTCCGTCCGAACTCGTGCTCGACATTCTGCCAAACCCGAATATCGGTCCTTTTCCAAGGAAGATGGCGAAATCATCCGCCTTTAGCTCAACCCGGTGGATAGACGCCGAGGAAGCGTTGCAGAAAATCCGTCAGCAGCATGGTCGGGATCAGCAGCACCAGCGTAAGCGCGCCGACAAAAAGCGGATGCGTGCCGCAGATCATCCTGAGGATGCGCGCCAGCGAAAAGATGATCACCATCATCAATGCCAGCCACAAGATGGCCGCGAGCCCGCTGGAGCCGGGAACGAAGACGAGCAATGCGATCAGCAAGGAGTTGAGGTAGGAGGTCGGCAGGCCGAGCCAGTTCACCACCACGACAATGGGCGCGAATTTATCGTCGAAGCGGAAGATCATCAGCAACACGCCGGCAAGGATCAGCGGCACGAGCCAGCTTGCTGCCTCGACCAATGCCAGGCGAAGGAAAAAGGCCATGCCCGTAGAGGTTTCCGGCGGCATGGCGGTGAGATAGGCCTGTTGCCACCAGAGCCATGAAATGCCGATCGACGGCAGACTCCAGAGAATCGCCCAGAAGGATCGAAGCATGCCGCGATCTGATATGTCGAGATATTGAAAACCGCGTGCATCCATACGGATCAGCAGCCACAAGCCCGCCAGATAATATTGGACTTCCCTAAAGGTCGGCATTCGCAAACCAGCGCTGGATGAAGGTCTCGTAGATCTCGGTCAAGGTTCCAAGATCCGATAGCGCCACCCGCTCGTCCACCATATGCATGGTCTGGCCGACAAGGCCGAATTCCACGACCGGGCAATAATCCTTGATGTATCGTGCATCCGAAGTGCCGCCGGTGGTCGAGAGTTTCGGCGTGCGGCCGGTAACGTTTTCGATCGCCGAGGATAGGGAGGCGATCAGCGCATTGTTGCGCGTCAGGAAAACCTGGCTTGGACGTTCGGACCAGACGACGTCATATTTAGTCGGCTCACGACCTGGTCGAAGCGTTTGGTCGGCAGCAGCGGCATCAAGGCGGGCGAGAATTTCCGCCTTCAGCGTCTCGACGGTCCATGCGTCGTTGAAGCGAATGTTGAAGGCAGCCGTCGCCTTCGCCGGAATGACGTTTGTCGCGGCATTGCCAACATCGATCGTCGTCACCTCGAGGTTCGACGGCTGGAAGTTGTCGGTGCCCGCGTCGAAGGGCGGGTGGAGCAGAGCTTCGGTCAGTTTAACGATGCTGCGCACAGGATTGTCGGCGAGATGCGGATAGGCGGCATGGCCCTGCACGCCATGAACTGTGATGAAACCGGATATCGAGCCGCGGCGGCCGATCTTGATCATATCGCCGAGTTGGTCCGGATTGGTCGGTTCGCCGACCACGGAGGCATCCCATCGCTCGCCGCGCTCGGCCGCCCATTGCAGCAGTTTGACTGTGCCATTGATGGCCGGGCCTTCCTCGTCGCCGGTGATCAGGAAGGAGATTGAGCCGGTTGGAGCGCCATGCTTCTCGATGTGGCTCGCGACCGCAGCGACAAAACAGGCTATGCCGCCCTTCATGTCGACCGCGCCGCGGCCGAAAAGTTCCCCGTCAGCAATCTCGGCGGCAAAGGGCGGATGCCTCCAGGCGGCCGCGTCGCCGACCGGAACGACATCCGTGTGACCGGCAAACATCAGGTGCGGACCCTCGGTACCGAGGCGGGCATAAAGGTTCTCGATATCGGGTGTACCCGGCTCGCTGGCTGTCATGCGCTCCACCTTGAAGCCGAGCGGCAGCAGCATATCGGTGAGCGCGGCAAGCGCACCGCCTTCGGCCGGCGTTACGGACGCACAGCGGATCAGGGTTTGCAGATTGGCGACAGGATTGGTGACGGTCATCGGAGGCAACTTATCCGGCGGGAAATGGCAAAGCGATGGCAAAGGATCGGCCACGAGTCGAAAATCTTTGCAGCGATTCCAGCAATCGCACAGGCATGCTCACCCAGCAAGCACGAGGGAAGCGCGATATGGCGACCGCGCTTCCAAAAATTGCAATCAGTCGCGTAGCAACTCGTTGATGCCGGTCTTCGAGCGGGTCTTTTCATCGACGCGCTTGACGATCACGGCGCAGTAGAGGCTGGGGGCAGGTTGCCCGTTCGCCATCGTGTTGCCGCTCGGTAGGGCGCCGGCGACGACGACGGAGTAGGGCGGCACTTCGCCATAGGTGATCTCGCCGGTGGCGCGATCGACGATCTTCGTGGACTTTCCGATGAAGACGCCCATGCCGAGCACGGAGCCTTCGCGAATGATGCAGCCTTCGACCACTTCCGAGCGCGCGCCGATGAAGCAGTTATCCTCGATGATGGTCGGACCGGCCTGCATAGGCTCCAGAACGCCGCCGATGCCGACGCCGCCCGAGAGATGCACATGCTTGCCGATCTGCGCGCAGGAGCCGACGGTCGCCCAGGTGTCGACCATGGTGCCCTCACCGACATAGGCGCCTAGATTGACGAAAGAGGGCATCAGGATGGCGTTCGGAGCGATGTAGGCCGAGCGGCGGACGACGGCATTCGGGACTGCCCGGAAACCGGCTTCGCGGAAGCGGTTCTCGCCCCAGCCTTCGAATTTCGACGGCACCTTGTCCCACCAGGTCGAACCACCCGGGCCGCCGTCGACGACCTGCATGTCGTTCAGCCGGAAAGAGAGCAGCACCGCTTTCTTAAGCCACTGATTGACCGTCCAATTGCCGTCGGAGCCGCGTTCGGCGACACGGACCTTGCCACTATCGAGCAGATCCAGCGCCGTCTCAACGGCGTCGCGAACTTCGCCGCGCGTCGATGTGTTCACGTTATCGCGATTTTCGAAGGCGGCCTCGAGGGTCTTTTCGAGAGTGACGAGTTCGGTAGCGCTCATGAGAATTCCTTAAAACGTCAGTGCCTATCGTGATTTCCGTAAAATGCTCCGGAAACTTTTATTGGTCCTATAGCATGGAGTTCGAAATTGGAATGTCTTTTCCGCGCCGATTGAGCTTGGATTCAAGGCGTTGTAGTGCATATGCAAAAGCTTGGTCATTCCCGCCAGAGGGCAGGAGCGACCAGTTATGATCGATTTGAAAGGCATCAGTAGATGAGCAAGGCGAAGAACGGCAGGTTGAGGCGCAAGGATGGCGTATGGGATCCCCTAAAGACGAGCTCGGCCGACAAGAAGCGGGCCGAAGCCGTACCGAAGACGCCGCAATCCATGTCGCCTTCCTATCGGCTCGCCTATGCCGACGAGGAATTTCTGTGCCGCGAGGAACTGCGGCCGATCCGGCTGCAGCTCGAACTGTTGAAAACCGAGATGTCTCTCACGGAACGCGGCATCAAATCGACGGTGGTCATGTTCGGTGGCGCGCGCATTCCGGCGCCCGGTACCAGCGCCTGGGCGGCGCGCAACGACGTGCAGCGAGCCAATCTCGAGGCGGCGTCGGTTTACTACGAGGAAGCCCGCAAATTCGCCCGGCATTGCGCGCGTTATTCCGCCGGTTTCGATTTCCATGAATATGTCGTGGTCACCGGTGGCGGCCCCGGCGTGATGGAAGCGGGCAATCGTGGTGCTTCGGAAGAGGGCGCCCCGTCCATCGGCCTCAACATCGTATTGCCGCACGAGCAGGCGCCGAATGTCTACGTCACGCCGGAGCTCAGCTTCAATTTCCATTATTTCGCGATCCGCAAGATGCATTTCATGGTGCGCGCAAAGGCAATCGCGGTATTTCCAGGTGGTTTCGGTACGCTCGACGAGCTGTTCGAGTGCCTGACTTTGATCCAGACCGGCCGCATGGAACGTCTGCCGCTGATCCTGTTCGGCGAAAAATTCTGGCGCGACATCATCAATTTCGATGCGCTCGCCGAATTCGGCACCATTGCACCCGATGACCTCAAGCTGATCAGCTTCGTCGATACCGCTGACGAAGCGTGGAAGATCGTCGCGGATTTCTACGAACACGATAACGGGCACTAAAAGTGAAAAGGCCCGCATCTGCGAGGCGGGCCTTTTCGTCTTGGGAGGATCGTCTAGGGCGGCGTGATCCCCCAAGGCGTGATGCGCATTTCGGATAATATCCTGCGTGAGCGAATATTTAGAGCAGCGGACGGTTCGGCATATCGTCCAGCGAGATCACGCCGTCATGGTTGCGGTCCATGCGGTCGAAGAACGTGTTGGCGGCGTCCTCGGCTTCCTGCTTGCTGATCTGGCCATTGCCGTCGGCGTCGATGCGATGGAACATGAGCATGCCGCGAATCAGGGTAGCCTCGCGGACAAAGCGCTCGCGGGGATTGTGGCGGGGATGCTCGCCTCGGTTGTCATTGTTGTCGCCGTTGTTGTCACCGGCCTGGGCCTGATCGTTTTTGTTGTCGTCGCCCTTGGCGTTCGCGCGTTCGGCACGCCACTCCTTGGTGCGTTCCTGGCGATAGGCCTTGATTTCAGCCGGGGTGATCTGGCCGTCCTTGTTGGTGTCGATCTGGTCAAAGATTTTGTCGACGCCGGCCTTGAGCTCATCCTTGGAAATCTTCATGTCGCCATTGGTGTCGAATTGCTTGAGCATGCGCACATAGGCGACTTCGGGTGAAAAGTGCGGGCGATGCCAGCGGCCGCCGGGGCCATTCATGCCCTCGTTGCCTTGCGGGGCGGCAAAGCTCGCCTGAACGGCCGCGCCGACCAAAAGGGTTGCTGAAAGTCCTGCTAGAAGAAGTTTTTTCGCGTACATCGATGTATTTCCTTTCGTGCTGAAGGATGGTCAAACGATACGGCTGAAGGGAAAAAACGACCAATTAAACATCCGTAAGGCGGATGAAACTTTGGTAATCCGATCTTAAGAAACGGTTAAATCAACGCTTCGAGAAAGACCGTGAGATCGTCGGTCACGTAGTCGATATGATCGTCCTTACCGCTCGCCTTTTCCCACCATTCGACAACGATGCCCTCGAGATTTTGTGGCACGAGCAGGACGGTCGTCATGCCGAGCGCTTTCGGCACGGTGAGATTGCGCGGCAGATCCTCGAACATCGCTGCCCGCTTCGTGTCCACTCGGTTGAGGCTCATGAACTTGTCATAAGTACTACCGGCCGGCTTCGGTACGTAATCGGCCGCGACGATGTCGAAGATATCGTCGAAGTGATCGAGGATACCGAGCGCGCCCGCGGCGGCCTGCGCATGCTTGACGCTGCCGTTGGTGAAGATGAACTTGCGTCCCGGCAGCGCCTTGATGGCGGCGGCCAGCCGCGGCTGGGGCGTCAGCACCGAATAATCGATCGCATGCGCCTTCTCCAGAAAGTCGTTGGGGTCGATGCGATGATGGATCATCAGCCCCTGCAATGTTGTGCCGTGGTTTAGATAGTATTGTTTCTGCAGCTTCCGTGCCTCGTCACGCTCCATCTGCAGGAGGGCCGACACATAGGCCGTCATGTTCTTGTCGATCTGAGAGAATAGATCGATGTGATGCGGATAGAGCGTATTGTCGAGATCGAACACCCAGTCGCGGATATCGGAAAAATCGGCAGGGCGGGGCAGCGTCTTTGTCTTTGTCATGGCGACCTTATGACATGCGGCCTCGCTCGAAGAAAAGGGAAATATGCTAACGGCGTTTGTGAGAAATGTCGCAGATATTGCCGGGAATTCCAACGCAGGCTATGGTTTTACTGATTGATTTCTGAGGTTGCGCGCTATTTGCCCGATGGAGGAGGAGACCGAGCCTCTTCGGATACAAGGGCCAGAACGGTCGGGTTTGCGGAGGGGGATAAGATGAGTCAGGTGGAAAAGGCAGAGCAGTTCGCCAAGCTGCATCGTAAAGGCGAGCCGCTGATCCTCTTCAATATTTGGGACGCTGGCTCGGCCAAGGTGGTCACTGAAGCCGGGGCCAAAGCGTTGGCCACCGGAAGCTGGTCGGTCGCCGCCGCCAATGGCTTCGGCGATGGCGAGGCCATACCACTGTCGCTCTTGGCGGTCATCACCCGTCTGATTTCGGTGACGAGCCACCTGCCTGTGTCCGTCGATTTCGAAGGCGGCTATGCGGTAGAGCCGGATGCCGTCGCCGCCAATGTGGAAAAGATCATGGATCACGGCGCCATCGGCATCAACTTCGAGGATCAGGTGGTTGGCGGCCGCGGCGTTCACCCCATAGAGACGCAAGCTGCACGTATTGGCGCCATCAGGGAGATGGCCAGGCGGCGGGAAATGCCCCTGTTCATCAATGCCCGCACCGATCTCTTCCTGCAGGAAAGCGATACCGCCCATCATCAGATCCTGCTGGACGAGGCCTACCGCCGCGCCGATGCCTTTGCCGAAGCCGGGGCCAGCGGCTTTTTCACACCGGGCCTTGTCGATGCGGAGCTGATCGAAGCTGTCTGCGATCGCTCTCCTTTGCCGGTCAACATCATGGTGCGTCCGACAACGCCCGATAACGTCACCATGGCCACGCTCGGCGTCAGCCGCATCAGCTACGGTCCGGCGCCCTATAGGACGGTGATGGGAATGCTGAAAAGCGAGGCTGAAGCGCTGTATCAACAGGCCTAATCATCGCGGATTGTTTTTGTCTGCAAGCACGCGCGCGACAAAATTCTGCACGACGGCGGACCGTTCGTCGCGGCGCGTTGCGAGTGCCAGCCGCGCCACCGGCCCATCGCCGCTGATTGGTATGTAGGTGACACCCGGCACTCGGATTTGCGCGACCGCTGACGGTACGACCGAAATTCCGAGTTCGACCGCGACGAGATTGGCGAGCGAGGTGATCTGTGGGGCGATCTGTCCAAGGATCGGTTCGAAACCCGCATGCCGGCAGGCAGTGATGATTCCGTCGAAAAGGCTGGGACCGGCCTCGCGCGGAAATAGGACGAAAGGTTCGGCCGACAGTGCGGACAGGGGCAAGGCGGCAGCGTCGGCGAGAGGATGGCCGGAGGGAAGAGCGATGACCATGGCGTCTTCACCGAGCGAATGTGTTCGGAAACCGGGTGGGTCGGCCCGCCCCGGCCGGATGAAGACCGCATCCAGTTCCTCGGCATCAAGCCGCTCCAGCAGCAGGGTCGTATCGGCTTCCTGCAACGTCAGATCGATTTCCGGGTAGGCGCGGCGGAAACTGCGCACCGCCGACGGCACGATCGGGCTGAACGCAGCCGAACCGGTAAAGCCTAGCCGCAAGCGCCCGAGTTCTCCGCGCCCCGCCCGTAATGCCAAGGCTTTCGCATGCGCGGCCTTGGCCATAATCGTGCGCGCTTCCGGCAGGAAAACTTGCCCGGCCTCCGTCAATTCGGCGCCATGCGGCAGACGGCGAAATAGCGGCGCGCCGATCTCCTCCTCCAGGTCACGGATCTGATTGCTGAGCGGCGGTTGACCGATGCCGACGCGGCGGGCCGCGCGGGTGAAATTCAGTTCTTCGGCGACGGCGAGGAAATATTTGATATGGCGCAGCTCCATCTCTCCCCCGACATTGGTTGGCAAGAGATACCTTTAAGATATGAACAAAGCCACTGCAATATATTGGACTGTCAGTCCTGTCGCTTCCACATTGGCAGCACGCGGCCGCTTGACCGAATGTCCAGCCCGCAGACAGTTAAGGAGCTTTCCCATGAATTCGAAAGACAGCAAACTTTTCTTGATCACCGGCGTCAGTTCCGGTTTCGGTCGCGCCTTCGCCGAGGCAGCACTTGCCGCCGGCCACCGGGTCGCCGGCACGGTCCGCAATGCTTCCGGCCAGGAGCAGCTCGAGGCCATGGGGCCGGGCCGCGCTACAGCGACCATTCTGGATGTGACCGATTATTCCGCCATCGAGCCTGCCGTCGAACGCATCGAAGCGGAGCACGGCCCGATCGACGTGTTGATCAACAATGCCGGCTATGGTCACGAAGGCACATTGGAGGAGTCGCCGCTCGACGAGATGCGTCGTCAATTCGACGTCAACGTCTTCGGTGCCGTGGCGATGACCAAGGCCGTTCTGCCCTTCATGCGCCGCCGCCGGGCTGGCCACATCATCAACATCACGTCGATGGGCGGTTTCATCACCATGCCTGGCATCGCCTACTACTGCGGCAGCAAATTCGCCCTCGAAGGCATCAGTGAGGTATTGGCAAAAGAAGTGAAGGATTTCGGCATCAAGGTCACAGCCGTTGCGCCGGGTTCTTTCCGCACCGACTGGGCCGGTCGTTCCATGGTTCGCACCGGCCGCAGTATTGCCGATTATGACGCGCTATTCGACCCCATTCGTAAGGCACGGGAAGAAAAGAGCGGCAACCAGGCTGGTGACCCCCGCAAGGCCGCCGCGGCGATATTGGCGTTGGTGGCGTCAGACGACCCTCCGGTCCATCTCTTGCTTGGAACGGACGCCCTGAATTTGGTGCGCGGAAAAATTGCTATTCTCAGCGAGGAAATCACCGCGTGGGAAAACCTCACGCGTTCGACCGATTTCGGTTGAACGCGCAATTGCCGACAAAGTGAGAACCGCGCGCCCTCTCGCGACTTGGAGAGGGGCGTTTTTCTTTACGGAACGATCAGCGTGCCTGCGCCGTGTTCGGTGAAGATTTCGAGCAGCACCGAATGGGCGGTCTTGCCGTTGAGGATGACCACGCCCTGGACACCGGCCCTTATGGCATCGATGCAGGTCTCGACCTTCGGGATCATGCCGCCGGAAATCGTGCCGTCCGCGATCAGCGCGTGTGCCTGGGCAACGGAAAGTTCCTTGATTAACTGGCCTTGCTTGTCGAGCACGCCCGGAACGTCGGTCAGGAAGAGCAGTCGCGTTGCGCTGAGCGCGCCGGCGATGGCGCCGGCAAAGGTGTCGGCATTTATATTGTAGGTGGCGCCGTCGCGGCCGGGTGCGACCGGGGCGATGACCGGGATCATTTCCGACTTTGCCAGAAGATCGAGCAGCGTACGATCGACCTCCACCACTTCACCGACGAAACCGAGATCAAGCACGCGCTCGATGTTGGAATCCGGGTCCTTGACGGTCTTATGCGCTTTTTCGGCGAAGACCATGTTGCCGTCCTTGCCGCAAAGGCCGATCGCCCATTCGCCGGTCTGGTTGATCAGCGCGACGATTTCCTTGTTGATCGAGCCGGCCAGCACCATTTCGACGATCTCGACGGTCTTGGCGTCGGTCACGCGCAGGCCGCCTTCGAATTTTGATTCGATGCCCATCTTCGTCAGCATGGAGCCGATCTGCGGGCCGCCGCCATGGACGACGATCGGGTTGACGCCCGACTGCTTCAGAAGCGCGATATCGGCCGCAAACGCCCTCCCGAGCTCTGCATTGCCCATTGCATGGCCACCGTATTTCACGACGATGGTCTTGTTTTCGTAACGCTGCATGTAGGGCAGGGCCTGCGCCAGCAGGCTGGCTTGGAGTTCGCTTTGGGATTCGGACATGGGGCACCCCGTGGAATTGTTCGCGGCCTTTTATCTCAAGTTTTTGGCGGAGGGAATAATGATCGCAGGATTAGTTTTTCCTGCGTCAC
Organism: Martinezella calliandrae; assembly: GCF_030272695.1. GTDB lineage: Bacteria > Pseudomonadota > Alphaproteobacteria > Rhizobiales > Rhizobiaceae > Rhizobium > Rhizobium calliandrae. Next base: position 191,845 of record NZ_JARFYN010000004.1, on the reverse strand, counting down.
ATCGCCCCCAAGCTGTTTCATCGGTTGGGTGAGCTTGCCGTCAGACACTTTTCCCTTAAGTTAACCATAGGAATGCCGCGATCGGGGGATCGGATGGCGAGTGAGGAGATAGAAGCGCTCATCGGCAGGGTCGCGATGCGCGACCAGAAAGCCTTTGAAGCCCTCTACAAAAAGACCAGTCCGAAACTCTATGCCGTCTGCCTGCGTATCCTCGGCAACAGAACGGATGCCGAGGAAATTTTGCAGGAAGTCTACGTGAAAATCTGGCAGCGGGCCGAGCGTTTTGCCGCCTCGGAGGGTCCGGCCATGCCGTGGTTGACGACAATTGCGCGCAATCAATCAATCGATGCCATTCGCGCCCGAAAACCTGTCGCCGACGAAATTGATACGGCCTATGATCTTGCTGATACCGAACCCGGCCCCGAAGAACAGGCAATGGTGAAGGGTGAGGGAAGGCGGATTGACAGGTGCATGGAAGAGTTGGAAGCTGATCGTGCTCAGGCTGTTCGTAGCGCTTATGTCGAGGGCCTGAGCTACCAGGAACTTGCCGAGCAATATGCGGTGCCTTTGAATACCATGCGTACCTGGCTGCGCCGAAGCCTGATTAGACTGAGAGAGTGCATGGACCGATGAGTACGCCCGATCAAAGCAAGGGAGGCCGCTCCCGCGATGAAGTCCTAGCTGGTGAATATGTGCTTGGCGTGCTGTCATTGGAGGATCGGCAGAAGGTAGAGCGGCGCATGCGCAGCGATCGACAGTTCGCCGCAATTGTCAGCCGTTGGGAGCAGAATCTTTCGGGATTCAACGATGACTATGATGCGGTCGCACCGGCCGCCTCTATTTTCCCCAAAATCGAGAGGCGCATTTTCGGAGACGCGGCCTTCGGCGCCAATCTCTGGAATTCGCTGCTGCTCTGGCGGTCCGTTGCCTTCGGTTCGTTGTTTCTTGCGGCCGGCGTCCTGGTGTTCACCATTACAAACAATGCCTCGCGGCCGTCGCCAGGCAAGCAGCTCACCGCCTCACTCTCCGGGCAAAACAGCGCCATCAATTTGTTGGCCGACTATGACGTTACTAGTGGGCGACTGAAGGTGACGCCGGTCGCCGCTGGCCAGCCCCAGGAAAAGTCATTGGAACTCTGGCTGATCCGTGGCAGCGAGCCGGCCGAGGCACTTGGCGTCTTGCCGCAGAGCGGCGAGGGCGAGATCGTTCTGCCACCGGAGGTTCACGGCAAGCTGACCGAAGGTGCGATCATCGCCGTCAGCGCCGAACCCTTCGGTGGTTCGCCGACCGGCAAGCCCACCGGCGATGTCATCGCCTCCGGCACGATCCATCAGCCCTGAAAACATCTTTCCTTCGAAAAAAGCACCGAGGCTGAAACTCTTCTTCCCGCGGCTCCGTAACTTGCTCTGACCCCGCCTGAGCGGGGTAAGAGAGGAAGAGGATAGGCCTATGATCAAGACTGTGATCCGCATTGCTGCGGTGGCCGCAGCGCTTTCAACCGCGACCGGCATCGCCCATGCGAAGAACCCGACCGTTGGCGGCGCGCCGATGTTTGCCAATAAGAATATCATAGAAAATGCCGTAAACTCGAAGGACCACACGACGCTGGTCGCCGCCGTCAAGGCGGCCGGCCTCGTCGATACGTTGGAGGGCAAGGGGCCCTTCACCGTCTTCGCGCCCACCAACGAAGCCTTCAAGAAGCTGCCGCCCGGCACTGTCGAGACGCTGCTGAAGCCGGAGAACAAGGCGACGCTGACGAAGATCCTGACTTGCCACGTCGTCGCGGGCGATGACATGGCGGCCGCCATCAAGAAGATGTCGATGGGCAACGGCGGCGAATACGATCTCAAGACCGTTGGTGGTTGTACGATCAAAGCGACGGAAATGGCCGGCAAACTGACGCTGACCGACGAGGCCGGCGGTACTGCCCATATCACCATTGCCGACGTAAAACAGTCTAACGGCGTGATCCACGTCGTCGACAAGGTGCTATTGCCGAAGATGTAACGAACATCGGTAAGATGGCCGCCGTCCTTGGAACGCGGGGACGGCGTCCTTTTGTTTGAGATCGTTAGACGGCGAGGCCAACCGTCAGGCCAATCGCCTGACGCAATTCGTCAAGGCCCTCGCTCTTTTCGGAGGAGGTGGCGAGGATGCCGGGATAGGCAGCCGAGCGCTTGCGGACCTTTTCAGCCGTATCGGCCATCAGCTTCGGCAGACCCGCCGCCTTGATCTTGTCCGTCTTGGTCAGCACGATCTGATAGGAAACCGCCGCCTTGTCGAGTAGCGACAGGACCTCGTCGTCGTTCTTCTTGATGCCGTGACGGCTGTCGATCAGCACATAGACGCGCTTCAGTGTCGATCTTCCGCGCAGATAGTCGAATACCAGTTTCGTCCAGGCATCCACCTGCTCCTTCGGCGCTTCCGCATAGCCGTAGCCGGGCATGTCCACCAAAGCCATTGGCGGCAGGTCGGCACCCTCGCCGGAAAAGCCATCGGGAACGAAGTAGTTGAGTTCCTGGGTGCGGCCTGGCGTATTCGAGGTGCGCGCCAAACCCTTCTGGCCGATCAACGCATTGATGAGCGACGATTTGCCGACATTCGAACGTCCGGCGAAAGCTACTTCCAGCGGCCCTTCCGGCGGCAGGAATTTCATCGCCGGCACGCCGCGGATGAAGATCCACGGGCGCCCGAAAAGCGGCTTGTCGTCTTTTATCGTCTGTTCTGGCATTCGCTCGCGGTCTTCCGGTTCAATTGGCTGACTGGCATCAGGGTTTTGCCGGCGAAAGTCAAGTTTTGATCCGCGTGCGGGGTGGCGCAGCGATCGCGATCATGCTTGATACAAGAAAAAGCAGGCCGCTATAGGCGGACGGGCGCTGTCAAATAGCATGCCGCCTGTAAATGCACCGAACGTTTTGGCGAATTGGATGAGGGCAACCTGCAGCGCGCCACCGGCTTCAAGCTAAAGTACCGTGCCGTCGACCAGCCCGTGGCCGATGGCCTGCTCGACGATATGGTCAAAAATGTCCTGGGCGACCGAGGTGTCGTTGAAACGCCGGCGGCGGTTCTGCGACAGCGTCGAGGCGTCAAACGCACCATCCGTCAGCTTCATCTGCAAGAATCAGCGATAGGCGACATTGACCTCGATTTCGCGCACCAACTGCCGCTCCGAGCGGATGCCGAACAGGTAGCCGATGAACAGAGCCTTGAACATCAAGGCCGGATCGAGCGGCGGCCGGCCATTGTCGGCGCAATAAAGTCCGGCAACGCGGTCATGAATGAAGGTAAAGTCGATCACCGCATCGATCTTGCGAAGCAGATGATCCTTCGGCACCAGACTCTCAAGCGTCACCATCTCAAGAGCCGTCTGGAAAGAGGAAGGTTTCTTCAACATGTACCACAGAATCACAAAACCCCCGGCTACGCCAGGGGTTTGTCAGCAGTCTGACCCCGCCGAAGCGGGGCTTTTTGTTCATTTCGATGGCGCCGGTTTTCGTTTGAAGAGGCCCTTCAGATTGTCGATGAGCTCCACCTTCACGCCGTGGCGCTTCATGATGATCGACTGTTGGATGACCGACAGCGTGTTGTTCCAGGCCCAGTAGATCACGAGACCGGCCGGGAAGCTTGAGAGCATGAACATGAATACCAGCGGCATCCAGTTGAAGATCATCGCCTGGGTCGGGTCCGGCGGCGTCGGGTTCATGCGCATCTGCAGGAACATGGTGACGCCCATGATGAGCGGCCAGACGCCAAGATGAAGGACAGCCGGAGCCGCAAACGGCAGCAGACCGAAGAGATTGACAATCGAGGTCGGATCGGGAGCGGAAAGGTCCTGGATCCAACCGAAGAACGGCGCATGACGCATCTCGATGGTGATGTAGATCACCTTGTAGAGCGAGAAGAAGATCGGAATCTGCAGCAGCACCGGCCAGCAGCCGGCGATCGGGTTGATCTTCTCTTCCTTGTAGAGCTGCATCGTCGCCTGCTGAAGGCCCATGCGGTCGTCGCCGAACTTGGCCTTCAGCTCTTCCATCTTCGGCTGCATGCGCTTCATGTTCGCCATCGATGCATATTGCTTGCTGGCGAGCGGGAAGAACAGCGCCTTGACGAAGATCGTGGTGCAAAGAATGGCGACGCCGAAATTGCCGAAGAAGCGGAAGAAGAAATCCATCAGCTGGAACATCGGCTGCGTAAGGAACCAGAACCAGCCCCAATCGATCAGGCGGTTGAAGAGCGGGATCGAATAGGTCCGCTCGTAGCCATTGATAACCGGAACTTCCTTGGCACCGGCGAAGACCAGTGTCTTGATCTCGGTCGATTGGCCCGGCGCGACGGTGACAGGGGTGTTCTTGAAGTCGGCCTGGAAACGCGCCTGGCCATCGGTGAAATGCGAGAAGTTGGAATCGAACGGCACCGTCTGTGGCGGCACCATGGCGGCTGCCCAGTATTTGTCGGTGATGCCGAGCCAGCCGCCGGTTACTTGCTCGTTCCTAACGTTTTCTTTTTCGACGGCGGCGTACTTGCTTTCCGAAATGCCGCTATGCGCGCCGAAAACGCCTAGGAAGCCCTCGTGCAGAACGTAGGTGCTGGGCGTCAGCGGCTTGTTGTAGCGGGTGACGCGGCCGTAGTTCGACAGCGATACCGGTGCCTGGCCAGCATTGGCGACCTTGTCGGTGATCGTGAACATATAGCGGTCGTCGAGCGAAATCGTCCGCGTGAAGGTAAGGCCCTTCTCGTTGGTGTAGCTCAACGTCACCGGGGACTTGTCGGTCAGCTTATCTCCGCTTGCGAGCTTCCAGATCGTGGAAGGACCCGGAACCGTACCGGTAGCATCGTTGCCGACATAGCCGAGTTCCGTGAAGTAACCGTCTTTGGTATTGGCCGGGCTGAACAGCGTGATGATCGGGCTGCTCTTGTCGACGGTCTCGCGGTATTCCTTAAGCTTGAGGTCGTCGAGGCGGGCACCTTCCAGGTTGATGGAGCCTGCGAGCGCCGGAGTGTCGATCGTCACGCGGGGAGTCTCTGCAAGTGCCTGATCGCGATTGACAGGCGTCGGCGCCGTCTGAGCGTTCGCCGGGGGCGCGCCGGTCACGGCTCCGCCTGCGGCCGGTGCCTGCGTCGCCTGAGCCTGCTGCGTCTGCTGCTGCAGCTTTGCGGCCTGTTCGGCCTTGCGCTGCGCGTCGAGACGCGGGTTCATGTAGAAAAACTGCCAGGCGAGGACAATCAGCACAGACAGGGCAATTGCTATGAAGTAATTGCGGTTGTTTTCCATCATACTTTCCTGGAGCGGCCCGTTTCCGGCCGCCGGTGTTTCGGCCTGGCTTCGATGCGGCCGACGAGTTCGCTCGCCAGTTTTTCGAAGGGTGCGGTCAGCACATCGCGCCGCGCGACAACCACATAGTCATGTCCGGGCTGCATTGCAAATCCCGCATGAAGCCGCACCGCTTCTTTCAGTCGGCGCCGCATACGGTTTCGCTCAACCGCGTTGCCTTGTTTTTTGGTGACTGTAAAACCAACGCGGGGTTCGGCGTCGGAGAGCTTGCGGTCCAGCACTTCGATGAGGAAGAGACTTCCCTTGCGCTTTTCGCCTTCGCGGACTGCAACAAACTGCGGCCGGCTTTTCAGCCGCCCGGCAGTCTTTTTGGGTCGTTCGCCCGCCATCTTATCGGGCATTCCGGCTCTTAGGCCGAAAGACGCTTGCGACCGCGGTTACGGCGAGCGGCAAGAACCGCGCGACCGCCCTTGGTGGCCATGCGCGCACGGAAACCGTGACGACGCTTGCGGACAAGCTTGGATGGTTGATAGGTACGCTTCATTTATTTAAACACCGCGGAGTGCGGCCCTTCTTGAGCTTTGCTTTAAAAGCAAGGAGCGTTGTTGATTATGGCGAACGGACTTGGCCCGCAAAGGCAGGCTCCATGGCCGGACGTGCGCGGGCTTATAAGGATCAAGCCCCGGGAAGTCAATTATGCTTGCCAAAGATTCCTGGAACCCTGCGCCTCCCCAAAATGATCGTTGCTCTGCCGATGCGTCACGGCCATGCCTGTCTCAGGCGCCTCGATCAATTGGAAATGTTATTAATGTATAAGATTAGGAAAGACTATCGTTCGCGGCCGCCGGATTAGCGAAAGTGCTTCTGAATTTATATTCGAAATAGCGCAAGATAACATTAATGATTTTAATCGATATCTAAGGATATGCCGGGAAACCCTGGCTTTCTGAAGGTCTTCCGTTGCTAGGGGGCACATCCTTGAAAATTCGTGGTAAAATCAATCTGCTCGTGTCCGTGATGGCCGGTGCAGCGCTTTTGATCGGCGCTACCGCTCTTTATGCGGTCAATCAATATGACCGGCAGCTCCAGGCCTATGAGCTGGCGGCGAGCCGCGCCTACATGGGCGAGCGTCTGAACCGCTACGTGACCGCGGTCGTGATGGAATCACGCGGCATTTATGCCTCCGGTTCCGCCAAGGATGCCAAGAGCTTCGCCGATGGGTTGATGAGTGACCTCGACGAAATCGACAAGGTGCTCGCCACCTGGTCGCCATCTGTCCCCGAAGCGCAGAAAGCCGAATTCGCCAAATTGCAGGACCGAGCGCGGGATTTCCACACATTCCGGACCGAGACCGCACGCCTCGGCATAACAGACGGTCCGGACGCCGCCAACAAGCAAGGCAACAACGACGCCAACCGCGCCAATCGAAAGGCCTTCCAGACTGAGATCGATGCCGTCGTCCAGGCCGACAAGGCAGCACTTGCCGCTGTCGATACCGAAATCACGGCTTTTCGGCAAACCATCATGTGGGCCGTGCTCGGCATCATGGTGGTCGGTATCGGTGCCGGCGTCGGCCTTGGCATCTATATCGGTACCGCGCATCTGAGCCGGCCGATCCGCAAGGTGACGGAGACGATCAAGCGGGTGGCCGACGGCAACTTCGATATCGAGGTTCCCTTTGCCGGGCGAGCCGACGAAATCGGCGAGATGGCGGCGGCCGTCGATGTCTTCAAGCAGAACGGCAATGCTGTCCGCCGCATGAATGCCGAGGAAACGGCGATGCGCGCCAAGAGCGATGACCTGCAGTCCAGCATGTCGCGCGTCGTTGCCGCCGCCGCTTCCGGCGATTTCAGCCGCCGCATCGACAAGGATTATGGCGACGTCAACCTCAATCGCTTCGCCGGCAACATCAACGAACTGCTTGCGAGCGTCGATACCGGCGTCGGCGAGGTTCGTCGCGTTATAGCAAGCCTTGCTGAGGGCGATCTGACCCAGACCATGCGCGGCGAGTTCCAGGGCGCCTTCGCCGAATTGCAGCAGAACGTCAACGCGACCCTTGCGACCCTCAAGAGCACCATGCGCGAGGTCCGCGAGACGACCGGTTCGATCAACTCGAACACCTACGAGCTGCGTCACGCCAGCGACGACCTCTCGAAGCGTACAGAGCAGCAGGCTGCTGCCCTGGAAGAGACCTCGGCGGCGCTCGATCAGATCACCGCCGTCGTGCAAAGCTCGACCGAGCGCGCGCAGGAGGCGAGCGTCATGGTGACGGAAGCTAAGGAAAATGCTGCTCGCTCCGGCACGGTGGTTCGCAATGCCGTCGACGCCATGGGCCGCATCGAGCAAGCTTCGGGAGAGATCAGTCAGATCATCGGCGTCATCGACGAGATCGCCTTCCAGACCAACCTGCTGGCATTGAATGCCGGGGTCGAGGCGGCCCGTGCGGGCGAGGCGGGCAAGGGCTTTGCCGTCGTCGCCCAGGAAGTGCGCGAACTGGCGCAGCGTTCCGCGACCGCCGCCAAGGACATTAAGGCGCTGATCGGCAAATCCGGCGATCAGGTACAGGTCGGCGTCAAGCTGGTGCAGGCAACCGGCGAGGCGCTGGCGGCGATCGAGGCGCGCGTGCTGAAGATCAACGATCATATCCATTCGATCGCGACGGCCGCCCGCGAACAGTCGACCGGCCTCAGCGAGGTCAATAAAGCCGTCAACCAGATGGACGAGGTGACGCAGCGCAACGCCGCCATGGTCGAGGAAACCTCCGCCGCCACACATCGCCTCTCGGCCGAAGCCGACGGTCTCGTTCGTCTCGTCGCCCGCTTCAAGGTCGACACCGGAGCGGCGGCATCCGCCCCGATGCCGGCACGCACCGAAACCCATCGTCCCGTGGCTTCGCCGGCGCGCCGAATGATCGGCAAGGTCGCTGGCGCCTTTACGGGCGGCGGTGCTGCGGCGGCGCAGAGTTGGGAGGAATTCTGATCCGGCCGGACGGCGGGAAAGGCGCCCGACGCGCCTTTCCCGCCATTGGCGCATGACCTATCAGCCCTATTGTGACAGGGGCAATTGGAAAAACCGTCACAATCTCTTATTATCTACGTTCGATATGTCGCCATCAGATCGCTTTGCAACAAAGCGGGACAGCCGAAATGGATAGTGAGCAAGACAGGAACGAAGGCGGCAAGGCCGAGGCTCGGACGCACCTGCGTTTCTACCGCCCCACCGGCATTTTCGGTGGCCTTTCCGGCAAGCTTCTGATGCTTACCGTCATTTTCATCCTGCTCGCCGAAGTGCTGATCTTCGTTCCTTCCGTTGCCAACATGCGGTTGCGCTGGTTGCAAGACCGGCTGAACACCGCCGCCGCCGCGGCAATCGTCATCGACGCCTTGCAGCCGGTCGAGTTGCCGCGCGCTCTTCAGAAGGAGACGTTGATGGCGACAGGCACGCGCGCCATCGTGTTGCGCAAGGAAGGCACGTCGCGTCTGCTGGCGACAGCCGAGATGCCGGCCTCCGTCGATGAACAATATGATCTGACCGATGTTTCGCAGCTGACGGCGATCCGCGATGCGCTGGACACGCTGTTGTTTGGCGGCAATCGCATCATCCGCGTCTTCGGCCCGGTCGGTGGCGATGCCAACACAGGCATCGAGGTTGTGTTGAAGGACACTCGGTTGCGTAGCGCCATGCTTGCCTATTCAGCCAGCGTCTTTTTCGTCTCGATCCTGATCTCGCTCTTCACCGCGACCCTAATCTTCTTCGCCATCAATCGCATGATGATTCGCCCCATCCGTCGGCTGACCGACAGCATGCAGGCCTATTCCGATGATCCGGAAGACCCCAGCCGTGTTTTGGTGCCGGACGAGGGGCGCGACGAGTTGGCCGTGGCTGGGCACCATCTTGCCTCCATGCAGTCGCAGTTGCAGAAGACGCTGAAGCAGCAGAAGAACCTCGCCGCTCTCGGTCTGGCCGTGTCGAAGATCAACCACGACATGCGCAACATCCTTTCGGCCGCGCAACTCATGTCCGACCGCCTGGTCGATGTTGATGATCCGATGGTCAAGCGTTTCGCACCAAAGCTTCTGCGCACCATCGATCGAGCCGTCGGCTATACGACCGAGGTCCTGTCTTTCGGCCAGACCACCGAATCCGCGCCGCGCCGCCGCCGGATACATTTGCTTGAGCTGATCGACGAAGTCCGCGATATCCTGGCGATCGATCCCGAAAGCGGCATCGAATTCTTCGTGCAGATGAGTCCCGACCTGGAGGTCGACGCCGATGGGGAGCAATTGTTCCGCATCATCCACAATCTCTGCCGCAACGCTTATCAGGCGCTGGTCGCTTTCGGCGAGACCGCGCCCGACAGCATCCGCCGTATCACGGTTTCGGCGCGCCGCATCGGCAGCGTCGTCAGCATCACCGTCGATGATACCGGCCCGGGCATGCCGCAGAAGGCGCGGGAAAACCTCTTCACCGCCTTTCGTGGCTCCACCCGCTCCGGCGGCACCGGCTTGGGTTTGGCGATCGCCCGCGAGCTGGTGCTTGCCCATGGCGGCACCATTGCGCTGGTGGAAAAACCCGCCGCCGGCACCCAATTCCGCATCGAAATTCCTGACCGTCCGGTCTCGCTCGACGATTACCGCAGTCGCAGCCTCCACGAAAACTGAGAGTTTTCAGCCTCTTCGCGATAGTGTTTGCAAAAATCGTGATCTTTTTTACAAATCCACTTGCATTCCCCGGAGGGACGCTTTAGAGAACCGCCCACGCCAACGGTTTCTTCCGTTTCGGCCACGCACCCGTAGCTCAGCTGGATAGAGCACCAGACTACGAATCTGGGGGTCAGGAGTTCGAATCTCTTCGGGTGCGCCATTCTTTCCAAAAAAACAGAGACAGTTGCAGGCGGGTTTTTGACGGAGCCCCGTAAGGCGGCATCTGCGAGAACGGCCTTCGATCCTGTGATGCCGGCTTCCTGGTCTTTCGCCGTGACCTCCTTCGTCATCCGAACGGGAGCCAAAGGCTGGGAAGCGAGATCCCGCCTTCGGATCTCGTCTCGTCACCGGCAGACGACCGATTACATAAAACCTGGATTTCGCGGCAGATACTGAGCCCAGTCGCCGTAGCCGGGCGTTGCCATCAACAGCATCGGAAAGGTGATCCGCATGCCCTGCTGGACGGCAAGGCTCAAAGCGCGGTCGCAAGTGCCTGGCAGGAACGCCGATACCTTCCCGGCCGACCGATCTGCCGCCAGCTTCAACGCCGTCGCGAAGGCATCGCGAAGAAGGTCAGGCCGCTTGACCGCCAGCGGGCCGATGTGTCCGCTGGAGCTGACATAGCCGTAGCCGACACAGTCGCTGCCGGCGCAGAGCAGTACCGCAGTGGTCGCCTGGTCTTCGAGCAAGTAGCGGTGATGCTTCTTACGCGAAGCGCCTATGGCTTGGGAGTCGATTTCGACAAGCTCTTGCGTGGTTGCGGCGCTGTCGTCGATCGCGATGGTCTGTAGTCGCGGCGCTGGCAGCTCCTGCAACACCCGTTCGCGCGTCGCACTGAAAAGGTAAATCGGCGTCTTGGGAAAGAGGCCATGCCGCATGTAAAGGCCCTGCGAGACGCGGTTGAAGGTGAAGGTAATAAGTGCCCTGTGAGCCGCTCCTGATTTCCGGGCGTGCTCCATGGCTCGTTCCAATAGCTCATTCCCGATACCCTGGCCCTGTCGGGCGGGATCGACGAACAACTGGGCGAGGAACCAGATATCCCCGCAAACCCAGCTCCAAGCAAAGCCGAGAATGTCCCCATCGTCCTCAGCGATCCATAGGCCATCAGGGTCGTCGTTGAGCGAAAACAGCTGAAAGTTGGGAGGGCTTGCCGCCGCCATCGGGCCGAATCCGTGCCGAACGGTAAGATCATTGATGGTGGCAACCACCAAAGTATCGGTCGAGGCCAAATCGTCCGCCCGAGCACGTCTGTAGACAAGTGACATTGGATAACTCCGACAATGGTTTACGGGAGAAAATGCGAGCCGTAACGCCAAGCATGCCAGTTCCAGTGACCGCGGACTCGGGCAACGCCGCTACCACTTTCGGCGCAGCCGCCAGGCTCCACGGCCCAAATCACAATTTCCGCGCCGAGAAAATAATTGCCTGAAGAGGCATGCGTGCCGGCTTGTCGCCGAATGCCCGCCGAATCTCCTGCAAGATCGCCTCAAAGACCTGTTGGGGTTGCGCGCCCTGTCGCGAGCGGATCTGTTCCGCAGCTGGATTGCCGTAGACGAGGCCGCGGGCAAAGGCTGCGGTGTCGTAGATTTCCTTTTCCAATCTCAGGACTGAAATCGTGATGTCGGAGAAGCCGGCATCGATGAGAGATTCCTTGATCGGGTCAATTGGGGCACAAGAAAATGGCACGGTGTAGAACTGTGGCGGATCGGCGGGGAAAAGACGTCCGACGACCTCGTGGGCGATGAGGGAATACGGATTGTAGTCCATCCGATCCCAGACGCTGAGCAGATAGGCACCGCCGGGGGAAAGGACGCGATGCGCTTCGCGATGGGCTTTGTCCTTATCGGGAAAGAACATCAGGCCGAATTGGCACACGATCGCATCGAAACTGTCGGCGGCAAAAGGCAGTTGCGTGGCGTCGGCGGTTTGGAAGTCGATCTGATCGGCGGAACCGAATTTCTTGCGGGCAATCTCCAGCATCGGTGCGTTGAAGTCGGTGGCTGTCAGGGACACTCCAGAGGGTAAAGCATCGCGCAGACGGCGCGTGACGATTCCGGTGCCGGCGGCAATCTCAAGAACCCGCCCGGGCCTGAACGCAGCAGCGCGCCGTGCCGTGTCTGCCGCATAGTCGGCAAAGATGATCGGCCCCATGCCGGTGTCATAGTGCTGCGGAATATCACCGACGAAACGAGCCGAATCCGTGTTCATTGGGCACCTCGCTGGGCCGCTGGAGAGTGTAGATACCGCTCATCGTATAGCTGTCGCGCCTGCTGAGGCAGGCGCTCATAGGTTGCCGGCGACAACGATGCGTAATATATTTTAGATGTATGCCGCCAAAACAACGGCAGGGCCGGGCTCGACCTGCTTACATCTTGCCTCCGCTCTTTTTGCACTGGGCGCGGAATTTGGAGCGTTCCTTGCCATGAAGCCCCTTTGCGTCGGCCTGCGCCGAACAGGCCTTCGAAATGTCCGTTTGCGCAGTTGTTGCCATCTTTGGCTTGGCCGCGGTTGTGGGCGTTTTCGTGGTGGCCATCGGCGTGGTTGTGGTAGTCGATGGAGTCGTTTGGGCCATGGCGCTGGTGCCGATGAGAGCGACAACCGCCGTAGCAGCGAATATTGCAACAATCCTCATGGTCATTCCTCCGCTGGGTGCGACGACGCTTGGTGCGTCGTCAGTGACGAAGATTGAACCAATATATTAGCAAAAGCAATCCGCCGCTTTCATCGATGCCACCTATCGATGAAATTACACGTTTCGGTTGTGTTGTGCCGCTTTTTACACCCAGACCGCTCCTGCCTTTACTTCAAAACAAAGCGTAAAGGCGTGGTGAGTCTTTTAAAGCCGGAGCGGAGCATATCGTGCTTGGTCTTAGGTTTCTTGTCGGCAAACATTCCGATGATCGAGGTCTTTAAATTGTCGCGCCATTGGGACCTGCCAGGCGATGTCGGCTTCAGGCCGCAGCGCCTTAGGAGATAGTTCATCTGATAGACGGACGCCTGCCGGTCGCAATCGCGCACACAGAAATGAATGCCAAGTGCGATCGAATAGATATCGCCGTTCTTGAACGCATGCGGCGCTTTCGACGGATGGTGGACGCCGGTCCCTTGGGTCAGCGCGTAGACCGTCGCCTTGCTTTGTTTTTCGATCGTATATTTAGCCGCGTTGAGATCGCCGACGTAGTATTTCTCGATTTCCTGGTCGGGCAAGACAGAACGATCGTTTGCGTCCCATATGTTGGCGGTGCGGTTGCCGTGGATCTGGAACAGAAATGTCGCTTCATGGTCGATGTGATAGGGCGTTACGGCTTCGGGCGAGGCCAGGAATATGTAGGCATCTTCCCAAGTGACTTCGTCGCGCGAGCAGCCGGTATCGGCCAGGATTTCGGTCATGAGCTGATCGAGCAAAGCGCGATATTCAGGGTCGCGTTGGACGCTGTAGAGCAGCACCCACGATCCTGATTCAGCCAGATTCGAGATCGCTTCGTTGACGCTTTCCACCTTGTCGTGCAACGGCACGGCCCAACCGGCGTCCACCGGTGCTCCACCCGCCTGCCAGCGCACACTTCTCGTGCTCGTGTCCGCAAGCAACGATTTCGCAAGTTCAGCGAGGCGTGGAAGCGAGAACAGTCGATGTCCGACCAAGTTATGGCTGAATTGAAATGACCTTTTATTGAAGTCATTTCTGAAAGCGTTCGGTCCCACCTCGATGCTACGTTTATTCTGGCGAACCGTTTTCGTCGCGATTGCTGTAGGCATGATTGGATTCCTTTGGATTGACAGAGGTGTCACGGAATTCCACGAAAATGTGATCCCCGCTCAGGCTTTTGTCATCTCGTCCAAAAGGGGGAAGACATCCAACGATTGGGTAGCCCGTTCGCCGATCGGATGGAGGGTTGTGCCGGCGCCGCGATGCGGTCCCTGGAAGGATGCGGGGACGATTTCGCCAGAGCGGCGAGGGGATCTGCCGCTCCTTCCCGACGCCGTCGCCATCCGGCGGCACCGTCGCTGACGCACAACAGCACGATGATACGTTTGGAGCGCTATCGATCGCTACTTCCTGTTCCCGGTCGTCACGCCACCGTCGCAGATGAACTCCACGCCGGTGGAGTAGGCGGAGGCGAGGAAGAGGACCATTTCCGCGACTTCGCGCGCAGTGCCGAGCCGATTGATCAGTTGGCGCGCTGCAAAGGCGTCGATAGCCGTTTGGTCGAGAAACGGGTCGATCATCGGCGATTCGATCAGGCCGGGATGCACGGAATTGACACGGATGCCGTATCTGGCGAATTCGTTGGCGGCGACCTTGGTCATGCCGCGCACGGCAAATTTCGAGGCAACGTAGGCGACATTGTTGGCCGGGCCGCGGATACCGGCCGTGGACGATATGTTGACGATGCTGCCGCCGGTGTTCTTCATCAGTCTGACGGCGGCTTTCACGCCGAGGAACGCGCCGGCCTGATTGACCGCGATCACCTCTTCGAACATGTCGAGCGAACATTCCTCGATCGGTGCGCGCCGCAGGATAGCTGCGTTGTTCACCAGGATCTGCAAGGTCCCGAAATTCCTTTCGATGGCGCCGATGGCGTCGCTCCAATCCGCCTCGCTCGCCACGTTGAGCGGCACGTAGAAGCCGCCGATCTCTTGAGCGAGCTTGCGGCCCTGGTCATGGATCACGTCGGCCAAGACGACCTTGGCGCCTTCAGCTGCGAAGAGGCGGGCCTCTTCCGCGCCCATTCCGCGCGCCGCGCCGGAAATCAACGCGACCTTGCCGTCCAACCTGCCCATGCGATGCCTCCCTGTGCGCAAGCCGTTTGGTGGCGATCAGTGAGGCACGGCCTAAGGAGGTAGGGCAAGGAGGTCGCCGAAAAATGAACCGCGAGAGGTCGTCGAAGTTAGGATTTCTCGGTCGCCTAGATGTCACCTGCCACGATCAGGCGTTCGCCTCATCGGCTGACGCGGGTGCATCTGAGCTCGATGCATTTGTATCTGAGGTGGCTGACGCTGACGGCCAGGTGATGTAGTAGTACTGCGATCCGACCTGGCCGAAATAAGCTTCGCTACCGGTGGTCTTGTCGATGAAGCTGCCGTCCGGGTTCTTGACGAAGGTTCCATCGGAACCGCGTTCGAGATGGGCTTTCAGGAAGTCGTTCCAATCCCTGGTGGGGATGGAGTCGGCGGCCTTGCTGGTCGTGCCCTGCTCGCTGGCTGCATTGACGTCCCATGCCTTGATCGAAACACCTTTCGTTGGGTCGGAAACTGAAAGCGTGCCGGTGTCGAGGGCATCGAGCATCGCCTGTGCCTGGCCTCCCGCACCTTCGTTTTTGACCGCGTCCTGCAGGTTCTGTTTCAGAAGATCCATGAATGAGCTGCTGGTCATATCCGGATCGGCTTGCGCTGCCGTGCTATCGGTTTGATTTGCCGACAGACCGTTGAGCATGCTCGTGAGCGATGCCTGTGATTGTGACGGCAGGTTGGAGAGATCGCTGCCACTGCTGTTTTCCAACAGCGGGTCGCTGCTGGAACCCTGCGAAGTATCAGGCGTCTGCAGCAACTGAAGCGCCATTTGCGATGCGAGCAATCGGGTCGTCGTCAGTGCGGAGACCATCGGTCGTTCCTTCTCAATGTGGCTGGTGAGCGGGCGGCGTTCACATCATGCCGTCGATCGTAGGATGAAGGACTTACCTGGGGCTTGTGTGGTGATCCTAAGCCATTTCGCGCAAAAATGTTCAGTGGTTTTGCGATAACGACATGCGCAAACATCAACGAGCTAAAGCGCAAGGAGTAAATACCAGAAATCGCGGCGCGCTTTAGCGTGGCGGCTGGGCGCCATCGCCATGATGCGTCCTTAGCGGCAATTCCGGCAAGAACAACAGCACGACCAAAGCCACCGCCACGATGACCGTTCCGGTGGCGAAGGCCATGGCGATGGCGTGGCGGTAGAGCGCTATTGCAGTGGCATGGGTTTCCGGCGATGCTGTGGAGAGCTGCCTGAGACCGCTTTCGGTCAGCGATGACATATCGAGGCTCCCGGACGGCCCCGTTGCCTGCCGTACGCGATGCGCCAGGATCGCACCGGAGCCGGTGACGCCGATGAGACCGCCGAGCGAGCGGAAGAAGGCAAGCGTTGCCGTGCCGACGCCGCGATGAGAGTAAGGCAGCGCGTTCTGCACCGCGATCGTCATGTTCGGCATTACTAGGCCAAGTCCAAGGCCAAGCGCGAAGATCGAGGGTTCGATTGCACCAAAACCCTGGCTGGTGGCGGCTGCCCAGGCGAGCACCGCGAAAGCCACGGTGGCGAGGCTGAGGCCGAAAAGCTGGGCGGGCTTGTAGCGACCGGAGCGTTGCAGCAGCACGCGACCGTTGACGATCGAGGAGATGACCACGCCGATCATCAGCGGCCCGGTCAAGAGGCCGGAATGCGAGGGGCTGGCGCCCATCACCATCTGGAAGAACAGCGGGAAGAACAGGGTCGCCCCAAGCATGCCCATAAAGGTCAGGGCCAGCACGACGCAGGCGATGACGAACAGTCTGTTGCTGAAAAGGTCGAGCGGCAACACCGGCTCCGGCTCGTGGCGGATATGAAGGACAAAGAGAATGCCGAGGACCAGGGCACCGGTCGCAAGACCGATAATCTGCGGCGAGTTCCATGCCCATTCATTGCCGCCGAGTGCGAGCGCCAGCAGCAAGCCAGTCGTGCACGCGGTTAGCAACACTGCGCCGAGATAGTCGATGCGGCGGCTGCGTGCCTCATGCGGCCGCTTCAGGGCGCGGCCGATCATCACGAGCGCCACTGCGCCGATCGGCAGGTTGACATAGAAGATCCAATGCCAGGAGAGGAGGTCGGTGATGATGCCGCCAACGATCGGTCCGAGGATGCTGCAGACGGCGAAGACGGCGACGATCGAGCCCTGGTTGCGGCCGCGCTTGGCCGGCGGCACGAGGTCGCCGATGATGATCTGCGCCAGGGGCATCAGCCCGCCGGCGCCAAGTCCCTGAACGGCGCGGAAGATGATGAGCTGCAGTAGCGTCTGCGCCATGCCGCTCAGCACCGAGCCGAGGAGGAAGATGAGGATCGCCACATAGATCAAGGGCTTGCGGCCGTATTGGTCGCTCAGCTTGCCATAAAGCGGCATGGTGCTGGTAGAGGCCAACACATAGGCACTGACCACCCAGGACAGATGCGTGACGCCGCCGAGATCGCTGACGATGCGCGGCAGGGCGGTCGCGACGATGCTCTGGTCGATGGCGCCGAGACCGAGAACGATCATCAGGCCGAGAATAACCGCGCGGATTTCCCGGCGATCCGGTGCGTCGCCTTCGGTTTGCGCCGGTTTCGGAGCGGCTTGCTGAATTTGCGCGTTCATTGTCCGATATCCCCGAGCGGGCCGACAGCGGCGCGGATCGCGGCGCGCGCCTCAGGCGATAATTTGGCGAGTTCGAAGGCGAGCCAGTCGGTCCGCCGCTGTTTCATGTCTTTAATCAAAGCTCGTCCCTTGTCCGTGACGATCAGACTGCTACGCCGCCGGTCTTTCGGATCGGGAGGGGCGCGGGTGACGAGGCCTTCGCGCTCCATCGCCTTGATGTGTCCCGATATCGTTGGCCCGCGCAGTTTCTCCAGCCGCGCCAGCTCTGCGACGCCAATGCCCGGCTGCCGCAGGATGGCGACGAGGAGAAGAGCGTGCAGCGGCGAAATGCCTGGATCTTCGACCTCGCGTCGCAGCTGGCGATAGAGGCGATGCAGGGCAGGACGCAACGCTTCGGCAAGCGCCACAGCCTCTTCTAGGTCCTGGAGACGTCCGGTTTCGCGCATGATCAACAAGATAGATAGGCTTCCTATCTATCTACATATCCCACGATTCCGTGTCGCGCAAGCGATCGAAGCCTTGGAAGGATTCGGCTCATGCGGGAAAGGGATGCAGCTAGGCCGTGACAGGTGCTGGCATTCTCAACCCGGTCAGTTGCTCCGATACCTGCCAAAGACGCCGCCAGATCGCCGTGCCCTGTGCATGCGGCACGATCTTGGAGGACGGGCGGCCCCTTCAATTCATAAATGCCATCAGGACCATACATGACGCCGCCCTCTGCGCTCGGCGACGTCGCGGCGAAAATGTCGGCAATGCACCTGCCGCGGCGGATTGCGACAGGACCGGTTCAATCAATTTGCCGAACACTTCAAGAAGACCCGGTCTGTTACGGCCGCGGGCCAGTGCTTTGCAAGCCGGTAACGGCGAATCGAGGATGAGCGGCCGTGCTCATCAGGCTCCAGTCTTCAACGCGGGCGATCCGGTCGAATTCGAGGCTAAACATCAACGTCGCCAGCTTCGATTGGCAATAGGCGCGCCAGGAACTGTAGCCTTTCTTCCATTGCAGATCGTCGAAATTGATCTTGCCGTTGCGATGCGCCAGGCTGCTGACAGTAACCACACGCGGGTTCGCGGCGGCGAGGACTCTCGGCAACTGTTGCATGTTCAAGGCGAAATGCCCGAAATGGCCCCCATCTGCATCTCGAAGCCGTCTTCCGTTTCGTGCCTGTCCGGAATGGCCATGATGCCGGCATAGTTGATGAGCAGGTCGATCTGCGGCACGGAAAGCTGATGCTCTTGGCGGCGCGGGCGACGGACTCGAGGTTGGCGAGATCGCGCGGCTCGAAGGCGATGTCGGCGCGCGGATTTCGGCCAGCACTACGGCGCCGTTGCGTTCGTTGCGCGAGGCTATGATCATTTTGGTGCCGGCACCTGCCAGTGCTTTGGCGGTTTCATAGCCGATGCCGCTGGTGGCACCGGTGACGAGGGCGATGCGGCGAACTTGCGAGGGAATGTCTTTTACGGTCCCATGCGGCATGAGGATCTCCGGGGGGAACGAATTTTGTACATTTCTGTATAAAGTATATTATTGCACTTAATGCAAAAATACATAGATAAGGAAAGGTTCGCGATTATGGTTTGCATATCAGCAATATTGGCCGTGCAATTGCCCGCCGTGCCTTCGAATTGCCACGCTGCTCGGACCTCAATCGCGTCCATATTCGAAATCTTTGCTGCAGATTGGATTCCTGGGATGACGACAAAGACGACATGCGCCGATTTCGTTCGGTTCTTCCGCTCCTGGGTGAGCGATCCGATGCGTGTCGCGGCGATCGCGCCGTCCGGTGAACGATTGGCCCGGTTGATGACGCAGGAGATTGAACCGCTCGATGGCCCGATTCTTGAGCTCGGCCCCGGTACCGGCGTCTTCACACGGGCACTGCTCGCCCGCGGCATCCCGGAGAACGACTTGACGTTGATCGAATTTGGCGAGGAATTTGCCGTCCGGCTGCGAGGCCGCTTTCCCGAGGCGCGCGTGGTGCAAATGGATGCGGCGGAGCTCGCACAATGCTGCCTCTTTGCCGATGCACCCTTCGGCGCCGTCGTCAGCGGCTTGCCGTTGCTCTCTATGTCTCCGGATAAGATCGCCGCGATCGTCGAGGGGGCGTTTGCGACGATGAGGTCCGGTGCGGCCTTCTATCAGTTCACTTACGGGCCGCGCTGTCCGGTGCCGCGGCCGATCCTCGATCGTCTCGGCCTGAAAGCGGCGCGCGTCGGCGGCACGGTACGCAACATTCCGCCGGCTGGCGTCTATCGGATTTCGCGCAGCAAACCATTGGAGACCTCGATCGATCGCTCCAAATATCCTAGCAGGGAAAAGGACGCTGGAATTGCGGCCCATGCTGTAGAAACCGGCGCGGTCGACCTGGGGCGGCCGGAAGCGGGTGCATAGCTTGGGGGTAGTTCATGGCGGATGTGAAAGAGATCGACGGCGAAGTGAAGGAAGGCCGGCGCGAACGCAAGCGCCGCCAGACACGCGAGCGCATCGAGGCGGTGGCCCTAACGCTGTTCCTCGAACGCGGCTTCGACGGCACGACGATCGAGGACATCACCGAGGCCGCCGATGTCTCCAAGCGCAGCTTCTTCGATTATTTCCCGAGCAAGGAAGAGGTGGTCTTCGCCTGGCAGGACAGCTTCTCCGACGATCTGGCCGATGCCATCGCCGCGCAGCCCAAGGACGCATCGATCGTCGAGGTCATTGAGGGCGCGCTAACCTCGGCGCTGCTTGCCGCCACTTCGGATCCGCAGCGCCTCGCATTAGCAACTTTGATCCGCAATACGCCGGCGCTTTGCGCTCGCGATCAGTTGAAATACGCCAAGCTGGAACGAAAGCTGACGGATGCGCTTTTCGCCCGCTCCGGTGGCAATGAAGAAGAGCGGTTCCGCCTGCGCATGCTATCGACGATCGTCGTCAGCACGCTACGCATCGGTGGCGAGCGCTGGAACGAAGGGCCGCGGGAGCTGTCACTACAGGATTTCGCCCGTCACGTGCTCGAACAGCTCTGGACTGCGCTCGCCGATCTCGGCAGTTTGTTGCGGCAACGCAAAGCCAATCGCTGATTTCAAGTCAGGGCACCTGCCGTCTGCGGCGGTTCGAAATGCCGCCGGTGGCGCAGGAAGTCGATTAATGCCCTAAGCTTCGCCGGCACGCGGCGGCGGTCGGGGTAATATAGCGTCAAGCCTGCGAGCGCCGGACTCCAATCGGAGAGGATGCGTACCAGCCGCCCGTCGTCGAGAAATCGGTCGATATAGCCGTTGATCATATAGGCGATGCCGATGCCGTCGAGTGCTGCCTGCGTCAGCGCCGCGGAATCGTTGAGGATCAGCCGGCCGTTGACGGCAAGCTCGATCTTCTCGTCGCCGTTTTCGAATTCCCAGCGCTCGACCTGGCCACTGGAGGAATGGCGGAAGCCGACGCAATTGTGGTTAAGCAGATCGCGCGGATGTTTCGGAATTCCGTATCGGCCGAGATAGCTGGGTGCGGCAATGATATGGGCCGATATCGCCGGCCCGATCTTCACCGCCACCATATCGCGCTGCACCAGATCGCCAAAGCGGATTCCGGCATCGAACCCTTGGCCGACGATATCAACCAACAAGCCTTCGATGCGCACCTCCAGCTCGATTTCCGGATAGGCGTCGAGGAAATCGCGCAGGATCGGTTGAAGTGCGATCATAAAGCCGGCGCGCGCTACGTTGATGCGCAGCAGTCCGGCCGGCCTATCGACCGACTCGCCAAGTTCCTGGGCGGCGACCGTCAGATCGTGCACCGCAGGCACGACGCGTTCGAGATAGCGCAGGCCCGCCTCGGTCAGGCTGACGCTGCGGGTGGTGCGGTTGAAGAGTGCAAGCCGCATCCGGCCTTCCAGCTTGCTGATCGACTGGCTGACTGCCGATGGCGACACGCCGAGACGCACGGCCGCCGCTGAAAAGCTCTTTTCCTCCGCGACGATGACGAAGGTCACCAGCCCGTCCAACACGTCCTGCCGCATGCAGCTCTCCGAACGGTTCACTTTTCGCTCGAAATTAATCAGTTTTTCTAAAAAGGCCATCTTCGATTGATGAGATTATCGAAAATGTCGACTTGGCCTATCCTCATATTACTCAACAGGAAGACATCGCCATGCCCGGCACAAAAACCGATACCAAGACCTTTTTCATCACCGGAGTTTCCTCCGGCTTCGGGCGGGCGCTTGCCGAGGCCGCCCTTGCCGACGGCCATAAGGTTGTCGGCACGCTGCGCAAGGAAGCTGACCGCGCCGAGTTCGAAGCGCTGAAACCAGGCTCCGCCTTTGGCAAGCTATTCGACGTCACCGATACCGCAGCCATCGCTCCCGTTATCGCCGCGGTCGAAAACGAGATCGCCCCGATCGACGTTCTCGTCAATAATGCCGGCTATGGGCATGAAGGTTTGGTCGAGGAATCGACGATCGACGAGTTGCGCCGCCAGTTCGAAGTCAACGTCTTCGGCCCCGTTGCCGTCATCCAGGCGGTACTGCCTTATATGCGCGAGCGCCGGGCCGGCCACATCCTCAACATCACATCGATGGGAGGCATCATCACACTTCCCGGCATTTCCTTCTATCATGGCAGCAAGTTCGCGCTGGAAGGGATTTCCGAAAGCCTAGGGAAAGAGGTCAAAAGCTTCGGTATCCATGTGACCGCCGCCGAACCGGGCGGCTTCCGCACCGATTGGGCCGGTCGCTCTATGGTGCGCGCCGAGCGCTCGATCCCAGATTACGACGAGGTCTTCGAGCCTCTGCGTCAGCGCCGTCTCGAGCGCAGCGGCAAACAGCCTGGCGACCCGAAGAAGGCGGCGCAAGTTATGCTGAAACTCATTGCATCCGACAACCCGCCGACCCATCTCCTGTTAGGCCGCGACGCCATCAGTCTCGTTCGCGAAAAGCTCGGCCTGCTGAAAAGCGAGTTCGACGCCTGGGAACAAGTCTCGGCTTCTACGGATTTTGATTAATGTCAACCAGACTATAGGGACGAAAACCATGTCAGATTTCAACGCAGCCAAGTCCGGTCAATTCAAGATCGGCGGAGATCTCACCGTCAATCGCCTCGGCTTCGGCGCCATGCGCATCACCGGTTTCGGCATATGGGGCGAGCCGGAGGACCATGACGAAGCCGTCCGCACCCTCAAGCGCCTCCCAGGCCTAGGCATCGACTTTATCGATACTGCCGATTCCTACGGTCCCGACGTTTCCGAACGTCTGATCAAGGAAGCACTGCACCCCTACGACGACAAAATGGTCATCGCCACCAAGGCAGGTCTGACCCGTACTGGTCCCAACGTCTGGGTTCCGGTCGGCCGCCCGGAATATCTGATCCAGCAGGCGCATAAGAGTCTGCGCAATCTCGGTGTCGAACAGATTGATCTCTGGCAGCTTCACCGTATCGACCCGAAGGTGCCGGCAGCCGAACAGTTTGATGCCGTCAAGTCGCTGCTCGATGCCAAGATCATTCGCCATGCGGGCCTCAGCGAAGTGTCGGTGGCCGACATTGAAGCCGCATCGAAGCGTTTCAAGGTGGCGACGGTGCAGAACCGCTACAACCTCGTCGACCGCACCAGCGAAGACGTGCTCGATTACTGCGCAAAGCACAATATCGGCTTCATTCCCTGGTTCCCGCTCGCCGCCGGCGATCTCGCCAAGGAAGGCTCGCCGCTTGACACTATCGCCAAGAAGCATGGCGCTGCTCCGAGCCAGATCGCACTCGCCTGGGTCCTGAAGCGCAGCCCCGTCATGCTGCCGATCCCCGGCACCGGCAAGGTCAAGCATCTCGAGGAGAACACTGCGGCGGTCAACATCACGCTATCCGATGAAGAGTTTTCCGCGCTCGATGCCGAAGGCAAAAAGGCGTTTGCGGCTGCTGCTTGATGGCTGCCTTGAATAGGCAAATGACTGAAGGCGCGGTCGCTGATAAAGCGGCCGACTTTTATGCTTTGGTTCTCCCGGACGACGCCAACAAACGCCATCAGCCCTGCCGGCACATGGCGATGTCTCGGACAATACACGCATATTCCCGCAAACGGCGGCGTCCAGTCTTCCAGCAGGTTGACGAGCCTGCCCTCGGCGAGACCAGGTGCTGCGGTACGTTCGGTCATGTAATCGACGTCCGCGCCGCAGAGCACGGCATGCAACATCAGCTCGGCGCTCTGCAGCGTTATCGACCTTTGAACGTCGAGCCTGTCGCACGGTTTCGACAATACGGATGCCCGCATCGAAACCATCGGCGACGATATCGACCATCTTGTCCTCGGTGACGATGTCGACATGAACGTCGCGATAGCGCCGGTGAGATTCCAAGACGAAGGCCATCGGCGTCCACGCGCCGCGCCCTCCGAGGTGTTGATGCGCAGCGTTCCGCTCGGCGTGGCGCGGAATAGATTGACGGCTTCCATCGCATACGAAATTTCCCTGAGCTCCGACCCCACCCGGCTCAGAAACTCCTCGCCAGCCTCGGTCAGCGAGGCGCAGCGTGTGGCGCGATTGAAAAGCTTCACTCGCATCCGCGCCTCCAGCGTCGCTATCGCATTGCTAACCGCTAAGGCCGACATTCCGAGTTTGCCGGCGGCAACACGAAATTCCGTGTTGACCGAGCTGACCGCGCTCGACAACGTGTTGGTCATCCGGCTCGACGTCTCTGATCATCAAAGCATCGCGGCCGCGGTCATGCCGCGAAATGACGGATCACAACTATGTGAATTTAATGCCTTCGTATTTTGCGGCTGTAAATTAGGCGCTGAATTGCTCGAACTGCGAGTGATATGCGGCATTTTCGATCCAAGGCAATAGAAGCGTTGCGTTCTTTGCATTGCTGCATTGCGAAAGCCGGTCTGTTAATGCCTGCCCGGCAGTTATATCTACCCCCTCGAAGGCAGCGCATCTCCTCCTCCCAGCGCTCCTTCATAGATTGGCAACACTCCTCCTCCTCCCAGTTGCCAATCCGGATCAAGAGCCCGATGCATCCTCCTCCCGCATCGGGCTCTTTTTATTTCCCCTGTTTCTCTCAATTGTGCCGAGCCATTTTCTTCCAACCCACCATTGCGCCTTTGCCACGCTGTGATGAATTTGCACTACATCACGTTGCGAAGACGGCGAGCGCGGCTTGCCCCATGACCTTCCATGCTTACAAACCAAGGCGAATGCTCTCATCCGCCAAGGGGAGCAGCAACCTCATGTATGGGATCTATTGACGAAGCGGTCGGCGCCGTCGCCATCGGGGCGGCGCAGACGGTCGGCAGCGCGGCTAGTGTCGCGGTCAGTACGCCGATCGCGATTTTCGATCCGCGTACGCGCCGGAACTATTTCGAGCAGATCCGTCGTCTCGGCGCATCCGCCGGCAATACCGCCGGTTCCGTCAGCGATAGCGTCCAGACGACTGGCAGCGACGTCGGGGCTGCGGTCGATCAATAGATCGTCGCGGGAGAGCCCGCAAAAAAGATCGTAGCCAGTCAAATCGATCTGATATATCACAGGGTCGGGACGCCGGACCGGCTGCTTGGCTTGGTCCGTGGCCCTGCGACATCTGCAGGTGGATTTGGGATGAACGAAAGTAAGCGGACGGTCATCGTTGTCGGCGCCGGTATTATTGGCACGGCGATCGCCCTTGAATTGCAGCGGCGCGGACGGCAAGTGACGCTCGTGGACAAAGGCGAGCCGGGGGAGGGTGCTTCTTTCGGCAACATGGCGAGCATCGCACTCGATTTCGTCGCCAATTCAGGACCGTCCACTTGGCGCAGAATTCCCGGCTGGCTGCTGGATCCCGAGGGCCCCGTTTGGCTCAGGCCTTCCTATGCCCCGAAGATGCTGCCTTGGTTCCTACGCTTCGCCGCCGCCGGCCGGCCCTCTCGCGTGAGGGAGATCGAAGATGCGGGCATGAGCCTGTCTCGCCACGCACTCGGCGATTTCAGGAGGATGCTCGACGCCATCGGCGCGCCGGATTTGATGACGCAAGAGGGCTGTTTGGCCATCTACGAGACCGAGTCGGAGTTTGCCGGCGATCGCAGCCATATCGAGCTGATGCGGCGCTACGGTTTCGAGCATAAGATTCTCTCCGGCACCGAGATCCGCGATTACGAGCCGGCTCTGTCGCCGAAAATTGCCAAGGCGGTGCTGCTGCCGGACAATAAGTCGATCCGTAATCCCTATCAGCTTGTCCTCAAGCTGGTGGACGGGGCAAAGGCTCTCGGAGCCACCTTCGCCTCCGGCCCGGTCCGGACCGTAGAACGTCAGGCCAATGGCAACATGGCCTTGCTTTTCGAAGACGGAACGCGGCTGGAGGCCCATGATGTCGTGCTCGCCGCCGGTGTCTGCACGCGCTTCATCGCCTCTCTACTTGGCGAGCCGATCCCGCTCGAGACCGAGCGCGGCTATCACACGCAGATCATGAGGCCCGGCATTGCCCTGCGCTATTCGATCATCTGGCCTCATCGTGCCTTCATGGTAACCCCAACGGCCGGCGGCATCCGCGTCGGCGGCAATGTCGAATTGGCGGGCCTCGATGCGCCCCCGGATTTCCGTCGCCCGCGCATCCTCGTCCGTCACGCCCAGCGGGCGCTGCCGGGTCTGCAGGTAGAAGACGCCAAGGACTGGATGGGACATCGCCCAGCGCTGCCCGACACGATCCCGATCATCTCGCCGTCCTCACGCATTCCCGGCGTCTGGTACGCCACCGGCCACGGCCATCTGGGGCTGACTTTTTCAGCGACGACAGCAAGACTGATGGCCGATATGATGACCGGAGTTACGCCGGATGTCGACATGAGCCCATTCCGCATCAATCGCTATTAGGAGGAAACAGATGTCGGAGATCGAAAAGCGTGTTGCATTGATTACCGGCGGCGGCCGCGGCATGGGCGAAGCGATCGCTCGCGAACTCTCGGCCGGCGGCTATCGTCTGGCGCTGATGTCACCTTCGGAAAGCTGCGAGACACTGGCCTCCGAACTTGGTGGCGTCGCGTCTCGAGGTGTCGCCGAAAAGGCGGAGGATATCGAGGCGATCTTCGACCTTGCGATGAAGACCTACGGTCGCATCGATGCCGTGGTCAACCATACCGGCCACCCGCCGAAGGGTGATCTGCTTGATATCACCGACGAAAACTGGACGCTCGGTTCCGACATGATGATCCTGTCGCTTGTGCGCATGGCCAGGCTGGTGACGCCGGTCATGCTGAAGCAGGGCAAGGGCGCCTTGGTCAACATCACCACTTTTGCCGCCTACGAGCCGTCGCTGGTCTTCCCGGTCTCCTGCACCTACCGCGCAGCCGCCGGCGCCTTCACCAAGCTCTATTCGGATCGTTATGCTGCGGACAATATCCGAATGAACTGCATCCTGCCTGGCTATATCGACAGCTTGAACCACAAGCCGGAAACCGCCGATAAAGTGCCGATGAAGCGCATCGGCCTGATGAGCGAGATCGCCAAGACCGCGGCATTCCTACTCTCCGATGGGGCGGGCTATATCACAGGCCAGAACATTCGCGTCGACGGCGGCATCACCCGTCACGTTTGATTGGAGTTATCGACATGAGATGGAAGCGCACGATCCAGCTGTTGGACGTTCATTGCGAAGGCGAAATCGGCAAGGTTGCCATCGGCGGCGTGCCGAAGATCCCGGGCAATAGCATCGCCGAGCAGCTGCATTGGCTGAACACCGATCCGAAGGGCCAGGAGCTGCGTCGCTTCCTCGTCCTCGAGCCGCGGGGCGCGCCGATTGGCTCTGTCAATCTGCTGCTGCCCGCAAAGCATCCCGAAGCCGATGCCGGCTTCATCATCCTGCAGCCGGATCAGGCGCACGCGAGCTCCGGCTCCAATTCGATTTGTGTAACGACGGCGCTGCTCGAATCCGGCATCGTAGAGATGAAGGAGCCGGAAACGGTCGTCACGCTCGATACGGCCGCCGGTCTGGTGCGGGCGACCGCGACGTGCCGCGACGGCCGCTGCGAGAAGGTCCGGCTCACCATGGTTCCGTCCTTCGTGCATGAGCTGGATGTCGAGCTCGACACGCCGCAATGGGGCCGGATCAAGCTCGATCTCTGCTATGGCGGCATCTTCTACGCGCTCGTCGATGTCGGCCGGATCGGTTTGACGATCGAAAAGGCCAATGCCGCAGCCCTCGTTCAGGCTGGCATGGTTCTCAAGGATGCGATAAATCGGACGATGTCCGTGGTTCATCCGGAGATTCCGGCAATCTCGGGCGTCGCCTATGTGATGTTCCGCGATATCGATGCCGATGGCGCCATCCGCACCTGCACGACTATGTGGCCCGGCCGCGCCGACCGCTCGCCTTGCGGCACCGGCAACTCTGCCAATCTGGCGACGCTTCACGCCCGCGGCAAGGTCAAGGTAGGCGATGTCTTCAAGTCCCGCTCGATCATCGGCTCGGAATTCGAGGTTGGCCTGCAGGCGGTGACAGAAGTTGCCGGCAAACCCGCCATCATCCCCACCATCACCGGCCGCGGCTTCACCTTCGGTCTGAGCCAGGTGGCACTCGATCCCTTCGATCCGATGGCGAATGGCTTTGCCATGACAGACGTCTGGGGGCCGCAGGCAGGCGATATCTGAGACCCGGTGTCATTTGGAGAGTTGTGGCCGCCCTTCGACAAGCGCAGGAAGCCAGATGAGGGGCTTTGCAGCGAGCGCCCTCATTATGCTTTCGGATAGATCACGCCCTTGCGCAGAATGATATTCCCATAAAGCCGCGGCTCGCCGGTCTGCACCAGTGCATGAGCCTGCTTCACCCGTTCGTAGAATTCCGCCGGTAGTAGCGGCACGACCTTGATGTCGGGAACATGCCGGGCACAACTGTCGATCATTTCCGCGTGCACCGGATCAAGAGCATCGCGGTCCTGCTTGACCGTCGCGCGGAAAATCGCCTGGGGTACGAAATCGTCAATCGGCAACACGCTGAGCACGGCATCGAGAACCCGGACGACGCCGTGACCATCGAGGCGGATCAGGCGACGGGCATGTTCCAGACCCGGATAATTGCCGTCGACGAGGGCGATTTCATCGCCGTGGCCCATCGCGCGCAGCGTCGCCAGCAAGTCGGGGCTCAACAGCGGGTCAATGCCCTTCAGCATGGTCTATCTCCTTAAAGAGTATGTTCTGGTCGATCAGGTAACGCGCGAAGATCGGAAGGCTGGCGCCGCCGATGGCACGCGCCTGCGGTCCTACCGCGCCTTCGATAATCTCGGGCATGACGACACCCTGAAGGTCGAGGTCCGAGGCCGCTTTGATGGTGGCGCGCACGACCCGTTGGCGCACCCAGTCGGGAAAGCCGCCGTCGATGATGGCGGCGCTGAAATCGATGATGGAGGCGGCGGCAACGATCGCCTGCGCCAGCGCCTTGGCCGTATCCTGAATCCATGTTTCGAGGGGTGCACCGAAATCGATCCAATTGTCAGCGGAATACCAGAGTGGTCGAGGATCGAAGCCGGCTTCCCGCAAGTAATTTTCCAGGACGTAGATCGAAGCAATGTCGAGCAACTGCCGGGTTTCGCCGTTGCGCCCGCGCACGGGCAAGGGGCCGAGCGCGCCTGCCGTTCCGGTCCGCCCGACGAAGATCGAGGAGTTAAGAACGATGCCGCCGCCGAGGAAGGACCCGATGAAAAGATAGACGAAATCCGGGTAGCGCGGGCCGACCCCGAAGACGAGTTCAGCTCCACAGGCGCTGGTGGCGTCGTTCTGCAGATAGACGAGATAGGGCACGCGCGCAGCGACTTCCGCCTGCAGGTCAAAGCCACGCCAGGCCTCCATGGCCCCCTCAGGCGCGCCGACTTCCTCTGCCCAGTTCCAGAGTTCGAATGGAGCGGCGATGCCGATGCCGGCAAGCCTGCGGCGCTCGTCACTGGTGAGGCGTGTTTCAAGCTCCTGAATGCCTAGTGTGACGAAGGACATGATGTCCTGCGGTAGCGGGTAGGGGTAAATCTGGTGCAACTGCATCCGTATGCGCCCAACGAAATCCATCAGCACAAGATCGGCGCTTCGCCGGCCGATCTTGACACCGAAGGAGAGCACCGCATCCGGATTTAGTCGCATAGGAATGGAAGGCTGCCCCACACGCCCGCGCACCGGCGCGCCGCGCGACAGCAGTCCATCCTTCTCCAGTGCCCGCATTATGACGGAAACTGTCTGCGCCGACAGGCCGCTGCGCCGGGCGATTTCCGCCTTCGACAGGGCGCCATGACGACGTACGAGCGACAGCACCAGCCGTTCGTTATGAGCGCGCACGCGAACCTGATTCGCGCCGCCGCTGGGGTCGAGAATCAAGGGTGATGTTGGCGTATCCGCCGGGTCTTGCAGGGGAGACATTGGCCCGCTCCTTCCATCATGGCCATGCCCTATTTCCCAGCAAAATGCCACATCCAATTAATAATTCAATCAGATTTATTTATTGACAGGACGAAATCTTTAGGCTCAGATGGAGGCGTTGGAGGACGTGCATATGGCCTTGGAGGCGGCCCAATCGGCAAAAAAATCCAAGCAGACATGGCACGTCTAAAATCCGGACTCAGTGGGGGTCCGGGGCAGCCGGGAGTTCCGGCCTATTCAAATTTTGGGAGGATTGAATGAAGAAATCTGTTGTTTCCGCAGCACTCGCCGCCCTGGCGATCGGCGTCGTCTTTGCCGCTCCGGCCAAGGCTGCTGACGTTTCCGCATGCCTGATTACCAAGACGGACACGAACCCTTTCTTCGTCAAGATGAAGGAAGGTGCTACCGCCAAGGCCAAGGAACTCGGCGTGACGCTGAAGGCCTATGCAGGCAAGATCGATGGTGACAGCGAAAGCCAGGTCGCCGCCGTTGAAAGCTGCATCGCCGAGGGCGCCAAGGGCATTCTGATCGCCGCCTCCGATACCAAGGGCATCGTTCCGACGATCAAGAAGGCGCGTGACGCGGGCCTCCTGGTCATCGCACTCGACACGCCTTTGGACCCAGCTACTGCCGCCGACGCGACCTTCGCGACGGACAATCTACTTGCCGGCAAGCTGATCGGTGAGTGGGCCAACAAGACGCTGGGCGACAAGGCGAAGAACGCCAAGATCGGCTTCCTCGACCTGACGCCGTCGCAGCCGACCGTCGATGTCCTGCGTGACCAGGGCTTCATGATCGGCTTCGGTATCGATCCCAAGGATCCGAACAAGATCGGCGACGAGACCGATCCGCGTATTGTCGGTCATGATGTGACCAACGGCAACGAGGAAGGCGGCCGCAAGGCCATGGAAAACCTTTTGCAGAAGGACTCCAGCATCAATGTTATCCATACGATCAACGAGCCGGCCGCTATCGGTGCCTATCAGGCGCTGAAGGCCGTCGGTCTGGAAAAGCAGGTCCTGATCGTCTCGGTTGACGGCGGATGCCCCGGCGTTAAATCGGTGAAGGACGGTGTCATCGGCGCAACCTCGCAGCAATATCCGCTGATGATGGCCGCTCTCGGCGTCGAAGCGATCAAGAAGTTCGCCGATACCGGCGAAAAGCCGAAGCCGACCGAAGGCAAATCCTTCTTCGACACCGGCGTTTCGCTTGTGACGGATAAGCCGGTTGCCGGCCTGAAATCCATCGACACCAAGGAAGGCACCGCAAAGTGCTGGGGCTAAGCCCTGTCCTGGGTTTGGCGTGATCCTGTCCGAAGACCGTTTCACATCCACTGATGCGGCTCTTCGGGGGATCATGCCGTCGCCCCACCAATGCCGGCCGGGTTTGAGCCCGGTCGGTTTCAACCCCCGCGGTTTCCGCGAAGTTCGGCGCGGTTACGGAGGAAAACAATGACCGGAGCACAGGAATTCGAGCGTGTTCTCGACGGCAGCGACAAGAACGTTGCCTCGTTCGAACATCAGGATGTCACTCTTCTCAAACGCACACAGCATTTCTTGCATTCGACGCCGGCGGCTGTGCCCTTGATCGTATTGGTGATGGCAATCATCATCTTCGGCATCGCCATTGGCGGGCGCTTCTTTTCCGCCTATACGCTGACGCTCGTCCTGCAGCAGATTGCCATCGTCGGCATTCTCGGCGCGGCACAGACGCTGGTCATCCTGACTGCCGGCATCGATCTTTCGATCGGTGTGATCATGGTCATTTCCGCCGTCGTCATGGGCAATTGCGCCATCACCTACGGCATGCCGACGCCGATTGCCATTGTTGCCGGCATGGCCACGGGCGGTGTCTGCGGGCTGCTTAACGGTTTCCTTGTCGCCAACATGAAGCTGCCGCCGTTCATCGTGACGCTCGGCACTTGGAACATCGTCATGGCGACGAATTTCATCTATTCCGCCAACGAAACCATCCGCGATACCGATGTGGACGAACAGGCACCGCTCCTACATTTCTTCGCCATCAGCTTCCGGCTTGGCGGCGCGGTGCTGACCCTCGGCGTCATCGCCATGGTGCTGCTCGTGGTCGGTCTGTGGTATGTTCTCAATCACACGGCCTGGGGCCGGCATGTCTATGCGGTCGGCGACGATCCGGAAGCGGCAAAATTGTCTGGTATCCAGACCAAGAAGGTTCTGCTCGCCGTCTATGGTGTTTCGGGACTGATCGCGGCGTTTGCCGCTTGGGTCTCGATCGGCCGCAACGGCTCGATTTCGCCATCCTCGGCTGTAACTGATTTCAATCTTCAGGCGATTACTGCGACTGTGATCGGCGGCATCTCGCTCTTCGGTGGCCGTGGCTCGATCCTCGGTACGCTGTTCGGCGCGATGATCGTCGGCGTGGTGTCCATGGGCCTCAACATGCTCGGAGCCGATCCGCAGTGGAAGGTTCTTTTGACGGGCGTGCTGATCATCGGCGCCGTCGCGATCGATCAATGGATCAGAAAGGTGTCGGCATGACCACGACTGGCGAACCCCTTCTCACGGCTCGCGGCCTCGTCAAGCGTTACGGACGCGTGACTGCCCTCGACAATGCCGATTTCGACCTCTACCCCGGCGAAATCCTTGCCGTCATCGGTGACAACGGCGCCGGAAAATCCTCGCTAATCAAGGCGATTTCCGGCGCGACCACGCCGGATGAAGGCGAGATCAGGCTGGAGGGAAAACCCGTCCACTTCCGGTCGCCGATGGAAGCGCGCGAGGCCGGCATCGAGACGGTCTATCAAAACCTGGCGCTGTCGCCGGCGCTCTCGATCGCGGACAATATGTTCCTCGGACGCGAGATCCGGAAACCCGGCATCCTTGGCTCCTGGTTCCGCATGCTGGACCGGCCGGCGATGGAAAAGCGCGCCCGCGACAAGCTTACCGAACTCGGCCTGATGACGATTCAGAATATCAACCAAGCCGTGGAAACGCTCTCTGGCGGCCAGCGCCAGGGCGTGGCGGTAGCGCGTGCCGCCGCCTTCGGGTCGAAGGTGGTTATCATGGACGAGCCGACGGCAGCCCTTGGCGTCAAGGAAAGCCGCAAGGTACTGGAACTCATCCTTGACGTGCGCGCACGTGGCTTGCCGATCGTGTTGATTTCGCACAATATGCCGCATGTCTTCGAGGTGGCGGACCGTATTCATATCCATCGCCTCGGGCGTCGTCTGACCGTGATCAACCCCAAGGAATATTCCATGTCCGATGCCGTTGCCTTCATGACCGGCGCCAAAGCACCGCCGGCGGAGACTGTCGCTGCATGACATCTGCGACTGAGGCACTTGCCGATGACATTATTGCGCGTGCCGGCAATGCCAAACGATTCCTGGTCGCGATCGCCGGTCCGCCCGGCGCTGGAAAATCGACCTTGGCCGACAATTTGGCCAAGGTACTGCATGCCAAGGGCGAGAGCGTCGAGGTTCTGCCAATGGACGGCTTCCACATGGATAATGCCGTGCTGATCGAAAAGGGACTACTGGCACGCAAGGGCGTGCCGGAAAGTTTCGACGTTCGGGCGTTTATCGATATCGTCAAGGCGGTGCGTGCGGCCGATCAAGAGGTGCTGGTGCCCGTCTTCGATCGTTCACGCGAAATCGCCATCGCGTCGGCCCGGATTGTGTCGGCCGATCATCGCTTCATTGTCGTCGAGGGGCTCTACCTGCTGTTCAGCGAAGGCAAGTGGGCGGAACTCGAGGGCATTTTCGACTATACGATCATGCTGGCGCCGCCGATTGAGGTGCTGGAGGAGCGGCTGTGGCAGCGTTGGCGAGGCTATAATCTCACCGAGGAAGCGGCGAGCGCCAAGGTGTACGGTAACGATTTGCCCAATGGTCGCCGCGTCCTTGAAAACCGCCGCAGGGCCGATACCACCATTGATATCGTCCAGGACTGACATCCAGCGGTCATTTCCGCCGCATCTTCGATTGTTTTGCGGCATGGGATGGTGCTATCGAGGCTCGACGATACAAGACGAGTCCAGAGGTCGCTGCCATGCAAAAGCTCACCATCCGCCGCCCTGACGATTGGCATCTGCATCTGCGCGACGGCGCCATGCTGGAAGGCGTGATTGGCGATACCTCCAGACATTTCGCCCGCGCCATCATCATGCCGAACCTGGTGCCGCCGGTTGTCACGACAGCGGATGCAGTCGCTTATCGCGAACGTATCCTGAAGGCATTGCCCGCAGGCGACCGTTTCCAGCCGTTGATGACGCTTTATCTCACCGAACATACCGATCCCGATGATGTCGAGGAGGGCAAGAGAAGCGGCCTCATCACTGCCGTCAAACTCTATCCCGCCGGTGCGACGACCAATTCCCACGGCGGCGTGCGGCACATGGAGAAGGCGATGCCGGTGCTGGAGCGAATGGCCAAGATCGGCCTGCCGCTCTGCGTACATGGCGAGGTAACGACGCCGGATGTGGATATTTTCGACCGCGAGGCCGTGTTCATCGAAACCGTGCTCGATCCACTACGTCGACGCCTGCCGGAACTGAAAGTTACGATGGAACATGTAACGACATCGGACGGCATCGACTACATCAAGTCGGCAAAGGCCAATCTCGCCGGCTCGATCACCACGCATCATCTGATCATCAACCGCAATGCCATCCTCGTCGGCGGCATCCGGCCTCATTATTACTGCCTACCGGTCGCCAAGCGCGAAAGCCATCGCCTGGCGCTACGCGCAGCCGCCACAAGCGGCGATGCCAGGTTTTTCCTTGGCACCGATTCCGCGCCGCACGTCGATCCGCTGAAGGAATGCGCCTGCGGCTGCGCCGGCATCTACACATCGATTAACACCATGAGCTGCCTGGCGCACGTCTTCGAACAGGAAGGCGCCCTCGACAAACTCGAGGCCTTCACCTCGCTGAACGGCCCGATCTGGTATGCGCTGCCTGCGAATGAGGACCGGATTACACTGCTTCGCCGTGCTGAATCGGTTGCCTTTCCCGACAAGATCGAAACGGCGGCAGGCCCCGTTACCGTATTCGACCCGATGTTCCCATTGCATTGGGATGTCGAGAGCTGAGCGCAGTAAATTCGTACTCCTATAAATAGTACTTTTATTTGAAAATTCTGGGAGTAATGTCGGGGCATATTTCATTGAAATACATGATCTTTATCGGACCCTGTAACCAATTTGATACCCCTTGAAGGATAGCCTGATGCTGATCCCCAGCGGTGCGAAATGAAACCGTCGAAGGAAGAGCATGGAGCTTGACTATAATTCTCTTCTGCTGGCCTTGGGCGTTTCTGCATCTTGTCTTGCGGTGACGCTGATCGGCAGTTGGTTTTCCCGCCGGCCGGAGACGTTCCTGCTGACCGGTTCGGCGGGCCTTGCGCCTATCGTTGCGGGAATTTTCAGCTATGGCGCCTATGTCGATAAGCCACGGTTGATATTCGCCATCCCAACGTTCGTGCTGCTTTTCATCGGTTTTTCGACCATCTGGGCGGCGGGATACCAGTTCCGCATGCATCGGTTTTCGAGGACCCGTGTCGTTCTGGGAAGTTTGATCGGCATTGCCTTCTCCGTGCCGGCCATGCTTGCCGGTTATGATGGCCTTGCTTTCATCGGCGACAATTCGGTCGTCGCGGTGCTGCTCATGCTGACGGCGCGCGAATACTGGCTGAGCCGCGAGGAGGCGCCAACGCCGCTCTATGGGATTGCCGCGCTCTACACTTTGACCGCCATTTCTTTTGTGCTGTGCGCGGGCGTCCTGATTTGGGATGGTAAGCTCGTGCTCGGCCGTGCGCCGGACAATTGGGCCGAGGATGTCAGCCTTGCCGTCTGCATTGCCGGCATGACAGGTATCGGTGCCTTGTCGCTTGCGTTGCATCACTGGCGTCAGGCGGCGCATCACCGCCTTGAGGCGATTACGGATCCGCTGACCGGCTTGCTCAATCGCCGCGCTCTGTTCGATCTTTATGGCCAACGCTCCTTCGGTCCGTCGATGGCGGTGGTCGTCTTCGACATTGACCGCTTCAAGTCCGTTAATGACGAGCATGGCCATGCCACCGGTGACCGCGTGCTGAAGCTTTTTGCCCAGGAGTTGTCGAGCGGCTTGAGGGCCTCCGATACGGTGGCTCGCCTTGGCGGCGAGGAATTCGCGCTTGTGCTCGATAACGCCCTGCCGGGCCGGGCAGAGCAGATCGCCGAGCGGGTGAGGACCGCTTTTGCGAACCGCGAGGTCGCTGTAGAGGGTAAGTCTTTCGCCTGCACGGTCAGCGCCGGCATCGCGCTCGGCGCCGCAGAGGGTATCTGTTTCGACGGCGTCCTTAGTGCTGCCGACAAGGCGCTTTATGCCGCCAAGCGCAATGGTCGCAACCGGGTCGAAATCGCGGTCCATCTGCACGCCGTCCCGCCAGACGTTTCCCGCACGGCATCCTGATGATTAGCTAAAAGAGAGCACGGACGAAAGCGCAGGCAGCCAGCAGGGACGCTGCCGTGCGCAAATGGTTCCATCTTGTCCAATCGCTGAGATAGGTGGTCCATAACTGGGCCGCCTCCGCAGTGCGACCATCGACCTTATCCAAGGCGTCGTTCAAAGGAACATTGAAGACGATCGTGGAAAGGAAAGTGGTGACGATATAGAGCGCCGCGCCGGCAATCATCAGGATGCTAACGCCGCCCCGCCAATAGACGATGGCGATCACTGCGATAAACACCGAGAGCGCTACGGTCAGAAGAAATACTACCATGAACGGCGAGCGTAGGATCGTCGTATTGATCGACTGCATGGCGGCGATGCCTTGATCGGCGGGAAGGCTGGCGAAGGCCTGCATGATGAAGGCCGAGAAGGCGAAAAAGATGCCGGCAATGAGACTGCTACCGAGTGCGGCGGCGATGAGGGCGATATTTGTGATCGGGTAGATCATGGTTGGACACTCCAGATGCCGGTTGCCGCCGTTTCACGCGCATAGTCGGGAAAATCCCGAGGCGGCCTGCCGAGGACCTGTTGAACGCCATCCATGACGTTCGAATTCCGGCCATCCAGAACCTTCGTGAAAAGCTCGTACAAGATACCGATCGTCTCCTGCGGCAGACCCGCAGCCGTCAGTTCGGCAGTGAAAGCATCTACCGGGGCGGTCTCATACTCTATGGCTCGGCCGGAAGCCGCGGCGATCTCCGAGACCGCCTCGCGAAACGTCAGCGCTCGAGGTCCCGTCAGCTCATAGGTTTGGTTGCGATGTCGGGGGTTGGTGAGAGCTTCGACGGCCACGTCGGCAAGGTCGTCGGCATCGACGAAGGGTTCAGGCACATCGCCGACCGGCAATGCCAACCTTCCTTGGCGGAGCTGCTCTAAAAAGGCGCCTTCGCTGAAATTCTGGTTGAACCAGCTGGCGCGGAGCACGGTGTAGTCCACGCCCACCGCCTTGAGTTCGTTCTCGCTGCGAACGGCACCATCCTCGCCACGGCCGGAGAGCAACACGATGTGCCCAATGCCCGCATCAACTGCCGTCTTCGCGAAGGCCGAAATGGCTTCGGCGGCGCGGGCGACGGCAAGATCTGGCTGGAAGGCGACATAAGCGGCGGAAGCGCCGGTCAGCGCTGCATGCCATGTGCCACGGTCCTGCCAATCGAAGCTGGGTGCCGTCGAGCGCGAGGCTGCACGGGCATGGATGCTACGATCTTTCAGGCGCTTGGCGACACGACCGCCGGTTTTTCCCAATCCACCAATGATGGCGACTGTCGAGATCTGCATGTCGGCTCCTCCCGCGAAAATGTGATAAAATCTCTCATTTGCAAAATGTGATAAACTCTCTTATATCGTATGTCAAGAATGTTGGACGAGCCGTGACATGGTGCAGGAGCCTCTTGTGAAACACAGGCGCAGCAAGGAGGAGGCAGGCACGCCCCGCAGAATACCGAGCCAACAGCGCGGCCGCGAGCGCGTCGAGCGGATATTGTCCGTTGCGATGGAACTGATCGAAAAGAATGGCAGCGATGCGTTGCGAATGGGCGAGATCGTCGAAAAGGCCGACGTATCTTTCGGCTCGCTTTACCAATACTTTCCCGATAAGACCGCTATCATCCGCGTCCTGGCCGAACGTTTCAACCAACAGGGGCGGCAATGCGTGGAGAGCGAACTGGCGCGTGTGAAAAGCGCCGCTGATCTCCAGGGCGTACTCGGCAGCATCATTGATGGTTACTACGCGATGTTTTGCGAAGAGCCGGTTATGCGGGATATCTGGCATGCGACGCAGGCGGACAAGCTTCTTCAGGCGATCGATGCCGAGGACATGGAATGGCATTCCCAGGCTTTTCTGGCAGTGCTCCATCGTCTGTGGCCGGCGCGAGATTCCGATGAACTGACGCGGATCGCCCGATTGACCATGCAACTTGTCGCCGCCGCAGTCCGCTACGCGATCTCGATTGAGAAGGCGGAGGGCGACAAGGCGATCGCCCTTTTCAAGGCAATGCTGCCCGCCGATGTCGGTGCTGTCTCGGAGAGGGTATCGACGCCCCACCAGATGAAATAGCAGCACTGAAAAACGGGTGCATACGAATCTCTCCGTCCGGCTGGAAACCTCGGCCACTTGCTGCTATTGCCGCAGGAATGTCCTAAGAGCAAAGGAGGCTGCGCATGACCACCCAAATGACATTTTCCGATCGCGCCGTCATGGCCGAACTGGTGGCGAAGATGCTTTGGGAGATCAAGGCGGTGCACTTCAGCGCCGACAAGCCTTATAAGCTCGCCTCCGGCATGGCGAGCCCGGTCTATATCGATTGCCGCAAGCTGATTTCCTACCCGCGCATCCGCTCCACGGTAATGGATTTCGCCGCCAGCATCGTCATGCGTAACGCCGGTTTCGAGCAGTTCGATTGCGTCGCCGGCGGTGAAACGGCTGGCATTCCCTTCGCGGCCTTTCTTGCGGAGCGTCTCGACCTGCCGATGATCTATGTTCGCAAGCAGCCGAAGGGCCATGGCCGCAATGCGCAGATCGAAGGCCACATGCCTGAAGGCGCCCGTGTACTGGTCATCGAGGATCTGACGACGGCCGGTGGCAGCATGTTCACCTTCATCGACGCCGTCCGCGCCGCCGGCGGCATCGTCGAGCATGGCATCGCGCTGTTTTACTACGACATCTTCCCCGAAGCGGAGGAACGGTTTGCCAACGGCAAGGTTCGGCTGCACTATATCGCCACGTGGCGCGACGTGCTCGCTGTTGCCAAGGCGCAGAAGCTGTTCGACGACAAGACGCTCGAGGAAGTCGAAGCATTCCTCAATGCACCGCTCGCCTGGTCCGGTCGGAACGGCGGCGTGTCCGAGCTGGCAACAAAGTGACGCTTTGCTTTTGCCGCAAATTTATCTAATCGATTTACGGAACTAGACCGACAGACGCTCTCGAGGAGGCCGGAATGATATTGTGCTGTGGCGAAGCTTTGATCGACATGCTACCGCGGGATACGACGCTGGGCGAAAAGGCCTTTGCGCCCTATGCTGGCGGCGCGATCTTCAACACCGCGATCGCGCTTGGCCGCCTCGACGTCCCCACTGGCTTCTTCACAGGTATTGCCGACGATATGATGGGCGATATTCTGCGCGAGACTCTGTCGGCCGCCAAGGTGGATTACAGCTACTGCGCCATCGCTCCCCGTCCGAGCACGATCGCTTTCGTCAAACTCGTCAATGGTCAGGCGACTTATGCCTTTTACGACGAAGGTTCCGCCGGCCGGATGATCACCGAAGCCGATCTCCCGACCTTGGGGGACGACTGCCAAGCACTGCATTTCGGCGCCATCAGCCTCATTCCCAACCCTTGCGGCGCGACCTACGAAGCGCTGATGAAGCGCGAGCATCAAAGCCGCGTCATTTCGCTTGATCCGAACATTCGCCCCGGCTTCATCAAGGACAAGGCCGCGCATATGGGCCGCATCAGCCGCATGGCTGCCATGTCCGATATCCTGAAATTCTCAGATGAGGATCTGGAATGGTTCGGCATGCCCGGAAACCATGACGAACTTGCAGCCCACTGGCTGAACCAGGGCGCCAAGCTGGTCGTCGTCACCAAGGGTGCCGAGGGCGCGACGGGGTACACGAAATCGCTGAAGGTCACAGTCCCCAGCGAACGGGTCACGGTCGTCGACACGGTGGGGGCAGGCGACACTTTTGACGCCGGTATTCTCGCGTCGCTGAAAATGAACGATCTGCTGACCAAGACGCAGGTGGCATCGCTGGATGAGAAGGCGTTGCGGGATGCACTGGCTTTGGGCGCTAAGGCCGCGGCTGTGACGGTCTCCCGCGCGGGTGCTAACCCACCCTGGGCGCGTGAGATCGGGCTTTAATTCAACCCTCCCCTTAACGGGAGGGTCGGTACGCAATACCGGGTGGGGTGATCCATTAGTCGTTCCGACGTGGAGAGCATCGTCACCCCCTCCCGCCGCCTTGCGGCGACCTCCCCCTCGAGGGGGAGGTAAATGACGGATCCTATTTCGCCCGGCTCGCCAGCGCAGCCACCAGGCCCTGCGTCGACGAATCGTGGCCAGCGGCGCTTTCCTTTCCTTCGATGACCGGCAGCAGGCCGGTTGCCAGTTCCTTGCCGAGCTCGACGCCCCACTGGTCGAAGGAGTTGATGCGGAACAATACGCCTTCGACGAAGACGCGGTGTTCATAGAGCGCGATCAGGCGGCCGAGTGCGTAGGGTGTCAGCTTGTCGTAGACGAAGGTGATCGACGGGCGGTTGCCGGTAAAGACGCGATGCGGCGCGATGAAATCGGCCTTCTTGTCGTCCATGCCCTTGGCGGTGAGCTGAGCCTTGGCCTCCGTAAAAGTGCGGCCCTTCATCAGAGCTTCCGACTGCGCCACGCAGTTGGCCATCAGCAACTGGTGCTGGTGAACGAGGTCCGGCTCGAAGGCATTCGCGGCGATCATGAATTCGGCCGGGATGATGCTCGTGCCCTGGTGGATGAGCTGGTAGAAGGCGTGCTGGCCGTTGGTGCCGGGTTCGCCCCAGGCGACCGGGCCGGAATTGCCCTCGACCGGCGTGCCGTCGATGGTGACGCCCTTGCCGTTCGATTCCATGTCGAGCTGCTGCAGATAGGCCGGAAAGCGCGACAGGCGCTGGTCATAGGGCAGAATGGCGCGGGTTGCATAGCCCAGCACGTTGCGATGATAGAAGCCGATGAGGCCGAGCAGCATCGGCAGGTTTTCCTTGAACGGCGCCTTGCGGAAATGGTTGTCCATCGCATGCGCACCGTCGAGGAACTTGCCGAAATTCTCAGGACCGACGGCGATCATCAGCGGTAGGCCGATGGCCGACCAGATCGAGTAGCGGCCGCCGACCCAATCCCAGAAGCCGAAGACGCGCTCGCTGTCGATGCCGAAGGCAGCAACCTTATCGAGCGCCGTCGAAACAGCGGCGAAGTGATGCTGAACAGCAGCTTCGCCGAGCGCCTTGGCAATGAACTTGCGCGCCGTCTGGGCATTGGTCATCGTCTCGATGGTGGTAAAGGTCTTGGACGCGACGATGAACAGCGTCGTTTCCGGTGAGACGAGCTTCAGGACGTCGGCGATATGGGCGCCGTCGATGTTGGAGACGAAATGCGCGCGCGGGCCGTCATGGAACGGCGCAAGCGCCAGCGTTGCCATGACAGGGCCGAGATCGGAGCCGCCGATGCCGATGTTGATCACGTCGGTGATTGGCTTGC
Source organism: Martinezella calliandrae (assembly GCF_030272695.1). Lineage (GTDB taxonomy): Bacteria > Pseudomonadota > Alphaproteobacteria > Rhizobiales > Rhizobiaceae > Rhizobium > Rhizobium calliandrae. Next base: position 150,496 of record NZ_JARFYN010000004.1, on the reverse strand, counting down.
CGGTCGCGCCCTTCAGCATGCCCGAGCGGATGCCGTCGGCAAATTTGCCCATGGCGGCCAGCACGCTGTTGACTTCAGGCATCACATCCTTGCCATCAACGAGAACGGGCGTGTTGGATCTGTTACGCAGCGCGGTATGCAGAACGGCCCGGTTTTCGGTGAAGTTGATGGCAACGCCCGAGAACATCTCGTCACGTTTGGCTGCGATGCCGCCATCGGTTGCGAGCTTCTCAAGAAGAGCAAAGATCTCGTCGTTCACCGCAGTCTTGGAATAGTCCATCAGCAGGTCGTCAAGCGAGGTGCTGAAGCGTGAAAAACGGTTGGAGTCGGCTGCGAAGGCGGCGCGGATATCGGTGGCCTTGGTGGCCGCTGCGGTGCTCTTCAATTGTTCGACGAGGGCGTTCATGGGGGGCTCCTTGCGGTTCGCGCCACTGGCCGTCTGGCGAGGGCGGGGCAATCTGAGTTAGTCGCGGAAACTATTCGCTTTGTGGGGCTTAAATCAAGTTCACGTGTCATCCAAAATGAAAAAAGCCGCTCGCGAAATAGAGCGAGCGGCTTTCGGAATGACATGGAATTATGTCAGTTGCGCAATTCCTTGCGCAGGATCTTGCCGACATTCGATTTCGGCAGTTCAGTGCGGAATTCGATGAAGCGCGGTCGTTTGTAATTGGTGAGGTTTGCGATGCAGTGCGCCTTGACCTCCGCTTCGGTTAGCGCCTGGTCCTTCTTGACGATGAAAAGTTTGACGGCTTCGCCAGAATGCACGTCCGGCACGCCGATTGCTGCAGCTTCGAGAATTCCCGGATGCATGGCGGCGACTTCCTCGATCTCGTTCGGATAGACGTTGAAGCCAGAGACGAGGATCATGTCCTTCTTTCGGTCGACAATTTTGGTGTAGCCGCGCTCGTCCATGAACCCCATGTCGCCGGTTCGGAAGAAGCCGTCCGCTGTCATCACCTTAGCGGTTTCCGCCGGTTGCTTCCAGTAACCGGCCATGACCTGCGGCCCACGAACGCAGATTTCGCCGACGTCGCCGAGCGACAGCGAATTGCCGTCCTCGTCACGAATGTCGAAATCGGTACCCGTGATCGGCAGGCCGATCGTGCCGGTGAAGTCCGGGCTGTCGAAGCGGTTGGCGCTGGCGACCGGCGAGGTTTCCGAAAGGCCATAACCCTCGGTGATCCACGAACCTGTCATCTTCTGCCAGCGCTCGGCAACTGGCCGCTGCACGGCCATGCCGCCAGCTAGCGTCAAGGTGCGCGACAGGTCGACCTTCGCGAATTCCGGATTGTTCATCAGCGCGTTGAACAAAGTGTTGAGGCCGGGAAACAGGTCGAATTTGTATTTGCCGAGCTCTTTGACGAAGCCCGGTATATCGCGCGGGTTGGCGATCAGCACATTATGTCCGCCGAGCGACATGCCCATCAGCGAATTCACCGTCAGTGCGAAAATATGGTAGAGCGGCAATGCGCAGACAAAGGTCAGCACAGCGGGCCGTGTCTTATTGCCGTAAGCGGCGGCCAACCACAGCAGCAACTGTAACTGATTGGCGAGCAGGTTGGCATGGGTCAGGATCGCGCCCTTGGCAACACCGGTCGTGCCGCCGGTATATTGCAGGAATGCGATGTCGCTGCTGGTGAGATCGACCGGCTTCAACGGCAGCCTTGCCCCTTCATCGAGTACGGCCATGAAACGGCGATGGCCGGGGATGGACCAGGCTGGTACCAGCTTCTTCACCTTGCGGACGATGAAATTGACGAAATGGCCCTTCAGGCCCAGCATGTCGCCGAGCGAGGTGACGATGACATGGCGCACATCGGTATGCGCCAGCACCTGCTCGACCGTGTGCGCGAAGTTTTCCAGCGCGAAGATCGCCTTGGCGCCGCAATCGCGCAGCTGATGTTCCAGTTCGCGCGGCGTGTAAAGCGGGTTAACATTGACGACGACGAAGCCTGCGCGAAGGATGCCGTAAACGGCGATCGGGTTCTGCAACACATTCGGTATCATCACGGCGATGCGATCGCCCTTTTTCAGGCCGAGACTCTGCAGCCAGGCACCGATCTTGCGCGTTTGTGCGTCGAGGTCGCGATAGGTGATCGATTTGCCCATGCTGGTGAAAGCGAGCCGATCCGCATAGCGCGCGCAGCTTTCCTCCAGCAGTTCGGCAAGCGATACATGCTCCAGCGGCGGCAACTCGGCCGGCACGCCGTCCGGATAGGACGCGAGCCAGATCTTCTTGATCGCCGGTCCATCCGAAGGAGCGGAAACTGAATTCATGCGTACTTCCTCCTTGACGCAATCGTCACGCCCAGCCTTCGGCGCGCGGCTCTTTAGCGTGGCACTACTTGGCTGAAAAGTCTCCCGTTTTTCGCTAGCGCCGCCGCTTTGCCCTCGCCTAAAGACCTAAGGCAATAACAAAGCTATAATAACTTTGACGTAAACGTCAATAATCCATGGGCGTTAACCAATTTTTAATAAGTTTGAAAAAAGTACTGGAACTTTTGCGACGACGGAGCGTTAATGGAGCCGTGGGCGAAGACCCATCGGAGCATCGTGGTGCCTGCGCAAGTAGAAGGCGGATCGGACGCTCCAAAAGTTTATGTGAAGCGTATCCAAAAGGAGGTGCGCACATGCATAAAGAGAGTGCCGAGACGATCAGCCGCGACCTCTATGTCAAGGACATGTCGATGCTGGTTGCCTGCGATCGGGTCGAGGGATCGAAGGTCTTTGGGTCAGACGGCAAGCAGATTGGTCATATCGAGCGCCTGATGCTGGAAAAAAGCGATGGACGTATTGCGTTCATTATCCTCAGTTTTGGCGGCTTTTTTGGCATCGGCCAGGATCACTATCGGTTGCCTTGGGAGAAGCTGCGCTACGACGCCCGCATCGACGGTTACCGCGTCAACATGACCAAGAACGACATCGAGAAGGCTCGTCGTTTCGCCAGCAAGGACGATACCCTAGTCCACAAGGATCATGGCCATAAGAGCCACGACTATTTCGGCGTGCCGCCCTACTGGATGTAGGCACACAAATAGTTGAGCCGGCCTGCCCCGCGTGCGCGGGGCGTGGTTGTGTTGTTTTTATTGGAACCGCCCGTGCCTTTGAACCACCTCGATCTTGTAGCCATCGGGATCGGTGACGAAGAAGAAGAGGGCGAAAAGTCTCCCATCGCGATTGAGTTCGATGACCTTGCCGGGATCGAGGCCCAGCTCGGTGAAGCGCGCGTGTTCGTCCCGAAGCTCGTCGACTGATACAGCGAGGTGGCCATAGCCGTTGCCGAGCGCATAGGGCTCGACTCGGTCCTGGTTGACGGTCAATTCCAGTTCAAAACCAGTCTCCACATTGCTGAGATAGATCAGCGTAAAGGTCGGGAAGGCGATGCGGTCGGCGACCGTTAGCCCGAAAGCCTTGCTGTAGAAATCGATCGACCGCGCTTCATCGAGAACTCGGATCATCGAATGGATCATTTTCGCCATATGCACCTCCTTGGCGCTAAATGTGGACTCCGATGTGAAGCATGAACCCCAAATACTGCGAAGCGATTTTTGGACAAAATCGCGCACGCGAACCATCAGAGCCATACCGCCTAGAAAGCCCTGCGTTCAGTTAAACGCACAAAGGTTGTTCTAGTCTTTTGAATCTAGAGCATTTTGTCCGCTTGCAGGTGGTACCCACGGGATGCCCAGGCCGCGAAATCACTGCGGCCGGAAGCCGATTTTGCGGGTGACGGCATGTTCGATCGTCTCCATGCCGTCGTAGATTAGCACCGCCATCAGGCCGACGATTAAGCCGCCCTGCAGGATAAAGGCAGTATTGTCATTGATCAGGCCGGCGATGATGACTTCGCCAAGCCCCTTCGCCGCAACGGTCGAGCCGATGGTCGCCGTGCCGATATTGATGACGGTGGCAATCTTCAGGCCCTCGATGATCAGCGGGAGAGCCAGAGGCAGCTCGACCTGAAACAGCCGCTGCCAGCCATTCATGCCCATGCCGTCGGCGGCGTCGAGTACGGAGGCGGGCACCTGCTGCAGGCCGGCGACGGTATTTTCGAAAATCGGCAGCAGCGCATAGAGAAAAAGCGCAATCAGCGTCGGCACCGCGCCGAAACCCGTAGTGGAGATGGCGAGCGCCAGCACTGCGACCGGGGGAAAAGTCTGGCCGGCATTGGCGATCGCGCGCGACAGGGGCAGGAAATCGGCGCCGCTTTTGCGGGTGACGAAGACGCCGCCAAGCACGGCGAGGATGCCGCTGGCGGCGATCGAGATCAGGATCAGCTCCATATGGCTGATCGCGAGACCCACTAGGCTGTTCTGCGTGTAGATCGGCGATGCCCCGAATTTGGTGAGCGGTGCCAGGATCGGCATCAGCCATTCCGGCCGGAACAGCAGCACCAGCAGCAGCGCCAGCGCCAGGAACCGGAAGATGTTAGCGGTCAGAAATTTCATGCTTTGCGGCCCAGTTCGATCAGATGCCGCATGGAGATCGAGCCGACCGGCACCTTGCTGTCATCTTCCACGATCGCTTCGTCGGCACCCTGCCAAATCATCTCGGCCAGCGCATCGCGCAGATTGAGCGTCTGCGACAGGCTGTAGCCGAGGCCCGGTCGCAGCGGCTGCATGCTTCCCTTCAGCGGCAGCAGCGACATCAGCTTCAGTGCCCGATCGGAGGTGCCGGTCAGTTGTTGTACGAAGGGATCGGCCGGTTCGGTCAGGATCTTCCCCGGTTCGGAACATTGCAGCAGCTTGCCTTCGCTCATGACGGCGATCTTGTCACCGAGATGGAAGGCTTCGTCCATGTCGTGGGTGACAAGGACGATGGTCGTGCCGAACTGCTTCTGGATGGCCAGAAGATCGTCCTGCGCCTTGCCGCGGATGACAGGATCGAGTGCGCCGAACGGCTCGTCCATCAGCAGCACTTCCGGTTCGGCGGCGAGCGCACGCGCAACGCCGACGCGCTGTTGCTGGCCGCCGGAAAGCTGGCTCGGATACTTCGCCGCGAAGGTCCCGGGATCCAGATGGAAGAGATTGAGGAGTTCCTCAACGCGGCGGTCGATGCGCGCTTTGTCCCAGCCGAGCAATTGCGGCACGGTCGCGATGTTCTGCGCCACGGTCCGGTGCGGAAACAGGCCGTGGCCTTGAATGGCATAGCCGATGCCGCGGCGAAGCTCGGTCGCCGGCGCGGTCGTGACATCCTGGCCGCGGAGCAAGATCTGGCCGGCGGAGATTGGCACCAGCCGGTTGATCATGCGCATCAGCGTCGACTTGCCGGAGCCGGAGGTGCCGACGATGACGGTGATCGTGCCCTTTTCCATGCTCATGCTAACATTGTCGACCACGGCGACACTGCCATAGCGCTTGGTCACGCCTTTCAGCTCGATCATGGTGGTCATGCGTGTTGTCCTCGGATGCTGTCGATGACCGCATCGAGGATGACGGCCGATGAGAATGCTAGAAAGACCGTCGGCACGGCGCCGAGCAGCACCAGGTCATTGGCCGTCTGGCCGATGCCCTGGAAGATGAAGAGACCGAAACCGCCGCCGCCGATCAGCGCCGCGACCGTGACGAGGCCGATGGCCTGCACAAGCACGATGCGGATACCGGTCAGGATAACCGGGAACGCGAGCGGCAGATCGATGCCAGTCAGGATCTGTCGGCGCGTCAGTCCCATGCCGGCGGCTGCGTCACGCACGGAGGGATCGACGCCGGCGAGCCCGACGACGGTATTGGCGACGATCGGCAGCAGCGAATAGATCACCAGCGCTACCAGCGCCGGCGCTGTGCCGATGCCTTGAACGCCGATCGCGGCCGCGAAAGGGATGTGCGCCGCGATATAGCCGAGCGGCAGCATCAAAATGCCGAACAGAGCCAGGCTCGGAATGGTCTGCACTAGGCTCAAGCCGCGCAGCACGACGGCGCGAAGTCTCGGCTGCCAATAGCAAAAGATGCCGAGCGGCAGGGCAAGCACGATGGCAATGGCGACGGAGCCGAGCGACAGGAACACATGGCCAAGCGCCTCATTCCAGAATTTATCGGCATTGTTGCCGTACTCCTTCATGATCGACAGATTGTCGAGCAGGCCGGCCCTGAGGATGACGCCGAGAATCGCTGTGTAGAGGGCGAGCGAGGCGACCCGAAGCCATGGCGTGAGCTGCAGCTTCACCAGCGCATCGGAAATCACTAGGCCGATAACGGCGAGCAGCACCCAAAAGCAGCCGCCCGGCGTGATGCGCGCCACAGTGCTTCCGGCCGGCGTAGCCGCGGTAGAGACGAGGCCGAGCGTGATGATCAGCAGGGCGATGGCGAACGTGGCGATGCCGAGGCGGACGAGCTGGTTGCGCAGGAAAAGAGCGGCAAGCGCGGTGGCGACGAGAAGAATAAGAAGCGCCAGCGCGACCGGCTGGGCAAGAAGCTGTGTCAGCAATTGCGGCTTGCCGGCGGCAATGCGATTTGCCTTGACGATGACGAACGGCATCGATGCCGTCGCCAGGAGACCACCGGCCACCAGCACCATTCCAAGACGGTCCACCCTGCGGACCGCAAGTGCATGTTCCATCAAGCAAGCTCCGTCAGCGCATGATCTCAAAACGCGCAAAGCGGCTTTTGGCCAAGATCATGCCTCATCAAATGTGACTGCGGCTCCACCTTATCAAAGCGGAGCCGCTAGGGTAGTTGGTAAAGTCTTACTTCAGGAAGCCGTTTTCCTTGAGGTAGGATTCGGCAACCGACTTGGCCGGTTCGCCGTCGACCTGGATACGGCCGTTCAGCTTGCGCAGCACATCGGCGGTCAGGCCCTTGAAGATCGGTGCCAGAACCTCTTCGATCTTCGGGTTGGCCTTTAGCACGGCTTCGCGGATGATCGGCGTCGGTGCATAGACCGGCTGCACGCTCTTGTCGTCCTCGAGAACCGTCAGTTCAGCCGCTTCGATGGCGCCGTCCGTGCCGTAGACCATGGCGGTGTTGACGCCGTTGGTCTGGTCGGCCGCAGCCTTGATCGTCGCCGCAGTGTCGCCGCCGGAGAGCACTACTTCCTGATCTGGCTTGATCTGGAAGCTGTAGGTGGTCTGGAAGGCCGGCAGGGCCGCCGGCGAGTTGACGAATTCGGAAGAGGCCGCAAGCTTCACGGGACCGCCGCCAGCAACCCATTTGCCGAAATCGGACATGGTCTTGAGTTTGGCCGGGCCGGCAACGTCGTTGCGAACGGCAATCGCCCAGGTGTTGTTTGCGGGCGAGGGCGTCAGCCAGACGATCTTGTTGGCGTCGTAGTCGAGTTTCTTCGCCTGGTCATAGCCCTGCTGCAAGTTCTTCCACGCCGGATCTTCGGCCTTGTTGAAGAAGAAGCCGGCATTGCCGGTATATTCGGCATAGATGTCGATTTCACCTGCCGTGATCGCCTTGCGCAGAACCGGCGTGGTGCCGAGCGCGATGCGGTCCTTCGCCTTGATGCCATTGGCATTAAGGGCGGCGAAGATGATATTGCCGAGCAGAGTGCCCTCCGTGTCGATCTTCGAAGAGACTACGACATCGGCGGCGCTGGCGCCGTTGGCGACGAAAGCCGCCAGCGCGGCGGCGAGTGCGAGCTTCTTGAACATGATGTTACCCTTTATACCCCGTTGAACCGTTTGCCTGGCGTATCCGTTCGGTTCAAATCCGGTCCCCGGACGCGCCACGTGTAACTGCGGGCCGAAGAACCCGCATGCGAAGTCCTGTCTGCGTCTGGGAGATAGTGCTCGTCATCAAAAAATCGATGACATGCCAATCCGCCACCTGCAGTGCCGCGCGATTATGACGAGGGTGCCCGGCATAAGCGCGAAAATAGATTTCTTTTTTCAGGGGCAAGTGCGTTTGTTTTTGTTCCCCTCACCCATTTCGCCGCCGTTCCGATCTCTTGTTGACGGCAGGATCGGTTAGCCAGCGGTCGAACGATAGTCATAGCTTTTCAGGTTTGGGATATCTTTTTTTGAGAACACATCATATCGTCGCGGCGGGCGGCATGCAAAAGGGGACGTATGCAGCACGCCTGGAAGGAAGGCTGGTTTGTATCTCGGAGCATTGTTCGTCGCCGATACGGTTTTCTCGATCGGTTCCGTCAGAGAGACGGCGCGCAGGTTGTCATTTTCGGCCTCGACCGTGTCGAGCGCGCTACGACGCCTGGAGACGGAACTGGCGATGAAGCTCGTCGAACGAGCATCCGGCGAGCTTGCCACCTTGCTCGCCAGCTCGAAGGTGCAGAAGAGTCTGCAGCCGATCTTGTCGGCTATGCGGCAGCTCTCGGCGTTAACGCAGGAACCGCCAGCGCCGGAGAACTATGCTCAATGGGCGGCTCGCCTGCCGTTGAAGATTGCCACCATCGAGCGTTTCCTCGAGGTCGCTGATCAGGGCAGCATCAATCGCGCAGCCCGCCGCCTGCGTCTCGGTCAGCCGCAGCTTTCGCTGCAGATCGCCAATCTGGAAGAATTCTTCGGCTGCCGCCTGTTCGAACGTCAGGCGCAGGGTTCGGTGCTGACCGATGCGGGACGCGACGTCTATGCCATCCTCGCCAGTATCACCCAGGCATGGGACGAGATGAAGGCGGCGGCGGATGAGCGATTTCGGCGGACAGCGCGCGCCGTGCGTATCGGGTCGATCATCCCGACGGGCTCGGAAAGCTGGGTGGCGCGCTCGCTTGCCAGCCTCGTGGCGCGCTGGAACATCAGCGGCAACCGCAACACGCTGTCCCTGATGCTGATGACCGCCGACGATCTGCGCGAGGCGCTGAGGTCTGGCCGGATCGATGTCGCTATTGTCGATTCCGTCTTCGGCCTCGATGCCTTCGAGCATACGGAACTGGTGACGACCGACATGGTGGCGATCGCGCCGCCTGGTAGCACGGAGCTGACCCTGACGGCATTGGTCGAAAACCATCCGCTCTGCGTGCCGAGCCCGCGCACCGGCATCGGCAATGCCGCTATGGCTTTCGGCTTTGACAGCGGCGACCGCCGTCGATTTCGCGGCCGCGACATTACCTCGGCCGACTCGCTGCCCGTCATCGTCGATCTCGTCGCCAATCATGGCTATGTTTCATTTCTCGGGCGCGTCAGTGCCGCCCCGATCGCCGACAAGGTCCGGATCGTCAATCCGGACCACGTGCTACCGCTGTCCTATCACCTCGCCCACAACGGCCGCCGCGCTTCGATCGATGCCTGCCGGTTGATCCAGGAGGCGGTGCGGGAATTGGTGGGCAGGCCGGAAGCCGCCTGAAGACGCGCTCCATCTTGAGGCGATCTGGAACCAGCCGGCTCTAATCGCGTTACCTACGTCTCGTTCGTTCGGACGTGCGTACATTGATCCCATTCTGGGCGGATGTTTTGTCCGGCAATCAAGGAGACGAAAAGAAATGAAAATTCTGGCAACAGCGCTCGTTGCGCTGGGCGTTGTCGTTTTGCCCGCAACCTATACCGAAGCCCGGGAATAGTACCATCCGCATCACGTCTTTCATCATCCTCATTATTACCATCATGGCTATTATCACCATTACTATCATCACGCCTATGAATGGCATCACCATCGGCCAGTCCATCACCGCTGGGATCGGGCTTATAGCCAGAGGCCGCATTTCTTGCATAACTAATTGCGTCCAGCCATCCGGAACCATGCCTTCCCTTTGAGCGTTATCCAAATGTCCCCTGATTGTGCGGGGACGATACCATCGGGCCGGCGCAGATGTCGCCGGCCTTGCGGATGCGTTCAAGGAGAAGAGAAATGAGGATCATCGCAACAGCGTTAGTGGCGCTGGGTATCCTCGCGTTGCCAGTGACCAATGCTGAGGCTTACCATTATTATCGTTACCACCATTACCACCACTATTACGGCGGCCCCAGCGTGGTGATCTCGCCGGGCTACGGCGCCTATGTCGGTCCAAGCTACGGCTATCGTCACTATTATTATCGCGACTACTACCGCGACCGCTATTGGGATGGCCCGTATTATGGGCATTACCGCTATTGGCATCGCCCCTATTGGAGTGATCGCTATTACAGCCCGTACTGAGCTAGCGGACAGCCCGCGCCGGCAGGCTGGGTAACAGGAAGAACGGCGCCAAGAGGCGCCGTGGGCAGAGTTGTACAGCTCCTGCGAGGTGAGACCCCTGCGAGGCGAGATCAGACGGGGTTCAGTACATGCACGGCATGCGCGGCCATTAGGTCCTTCACTTTCTCCCCATAGGCCGCCATGTGCGCCGAGGCGGCATGTGCCTTAAGCGCCGCCATGCTTTCCCATTTTTCGACCACTACAAACGTATCGGGACCGAATGCGGGGTTTGCGCCTTCGACATCCACCACTGCGGTATATTCGATGCAGCCGTCCTCGGCGTGTACAGCCGGAACATTCGCCTGGAAGGCTTCGAGCACGGCGGCGCGCTTGCCGGGCAGGGCGGTCAGAATGGCGAGAACGTGGATCATGATGTTTCCTTTTAATGGATTGGATGATGCTGAGGCAAGACGTCGGCTTGCGCAGATTGCGCGCCCGGTTGTGACGAATATCACAAATAGACGGCGATCGGACGCTTGCCTTAACTTTTGTGGCATCCCAATTTGCTATCCTGGCGTGAGATTTTATGAGTTAATCTATTACGGCGTGCGGGAGCTTGCGCCCGAAAATCATTTGAGAGGAAAAATGGCGCTTTCTACGCAAGCGCTAATATTGATCGAACAACGCGTGGCCAATGAAGCAAATCGGTTGGCAGCAGCCAACGTGCTCTGGTTCTTTCTGGGCACTCTGGGCGCTCACCGGTTTACCTCGGCAGAACCGGCAGCGGAGTGGCGCATTTGATTCTGGTGGTACTGGGCTGGCTTACAGCAGTCATCGGCTTCGTTATGCTGATTGCTCTCGGCATCTGGTGGATCGTCGATGCTTTCCTTTCCAAGATGATTGCCGACCATGACGAAGAGCTGCGGCGCCGTTAGACCGATCAGGCGCTCTGGATGAAAAAGCGGGGGGAGCAGCCGAAACGCACCTTGATTTCCGCACTTCGGGAAAATCATTGCTTTCCAACAAGACGCTTCGGCGGTGGCGATGCCGCCAATTGGCGGCCCGTCTTTCCAAACCTAATGGCAATCGCGTCTGGAGCTTTGTCTGCCAGGGCGCAACCAAAGTGATTACATGACAATCGACAAACATTAGTGCTTCCCTATGTTCATAAAAACAGGAGGAAGCCATGTCAGCTGATTGGCCAATGTTCATATTGCAGTCGATCGTGGTCTTTGGCCTGGTGGGAGCTCTATTCATCAGGGCATAGCGGGTTGTCACCGCGCTTGAACCCCGGTTTCCCGGTTCCCGAGCCAAGCAGCCCGACCGCTCAGACGGTCGAGCTGCTCTACGATCCGATCAGGGGTCAAATCCAACCAGATGACAAATCACTAAGTTGAACATATTATAAGTCAACTACTATTTTGCGCTGTTATATCTGGAAGAAGAGGTATTTGAACGGTCCGCCTCATTGTTCGACAGGCGTGCCGAAGGCGGGAGCGACGGGCATTGCCTGGAGAAAAGTTGATCAAGCGAGCCGTAAAGAAGGTTCAAATACCGCCGTTCGTTCCCGTGGCCGCCTCTGCCTCATTAGCGACGGTATGCGTCGTCGTCTGCGATCGGAGCATGAGTCCCTGGAAATCTCGAACGAGTTCCCAGGCCTTCGGATCCGTGTCGCCAGCCACTGTTGCGGCATATTGGTCGCTTGAGGATTGGAAACCGGCAGCGCGGGCATTTGCTCCATCTTGTTGGAGCCGTGGGAACCTCACATCAAGCCCGCATCTAGTCAATCATGCCCACGCCCACGATATGTCGTTGGAACGCCGGCCGCTTCATGGCATTGCGCCAGAGTTTCCAGCCATGCTGCCAGCCCCTCTGGCACTTTGGCATTCCCCGCTTCCAATGCCTCCACCCATGATAGGTCACATTGCAGGGCGCTCGCCAAATTGATCGGCGTCCAACGGATATGCAAAAGGCATTCGGAAAAGCGTTCTGGGGTCATGATATTCTCCGCGATAGCATTCTATGTGTCAGCGAGTGGTACGACGTGAGAGAGGCTTGCCTATGGCCGAAAGATGATGCTCGGATCGAATTGGTCGCGACACGAGCTGTCAGCACAGAAAAGCTCAAGAACTTCTAACGATATAACTATCTTATTTTTATTGGAGAAATATGGTGCCGCTTACGTGACTCGAACACGTGACCCCATCATTACGAATGATGTGCTCTACCGACTGAGCTAAAGCGGCATCCCAGGGCGTTCGGTACTGCCCCGCGATTTGCATGGCGCTGATACAGTCAATGCGGCGAGATTTCAAGCGTTCAAATTGGCGAATGGCAAAAAAGCGAGAGGCTTGTGAAGAACTGGCCCAGCGCATGAGCATTCTCAGAGCGCCAGCCGGACCCGTGCCTGGTGGTATTCTGCTTCCAGCCGATCGACGAATTTGGCCGCCGGTTCGATGGCTTTGACGGCGCCTATTCCCTGGCCGGAGCCCCAAATATCCTTCCAGGCCTTGACGCCGGTCGTCGCGATCTCGAAATCCATTTTCGAAGCATCGGCTTCGGGCAGGTTATCGGGGTCCATGCCGGCGGCGCGGATCGAAGGTTTCAGGTAATTGCCATGCACGCCGGTGAAGAAGTTGGAATAGACGATATCGGCAGCCGCTCCGTCGACAATTGCCTGCTTGTAGGTTTGCGCTGCCCGCGCCTCTTCGGTGGCGATGAAGGGCGAGCCGATATAAGCCATGTCCGCGCCCATGGCCTGGGCAGCCAGGATCGCGCCGCCGTTGGCAATTGCGCCGGCGAGCAGCAAAGGCCCGCCGAACCATTCACGGATTTCCTGGACGAGCGCGAAGGGCGAGAGTTGGCCGGCATGGCCGCCTGCGCCCGCCGCCACGGCAATCAGCCCGTCCGCGCCCTTGCCGATCGCCGAATTGGCATGACGGTTGTTGATGATGTCATGGAGCACGAGACCGCCATAGGAATGCACGACCGCATTGACCTCCGGCACGGCGCCAAGCGAGGAGATGACGATCGGCACCTTGTATTTCACGCAGAGCATCAGATCGTGCTCCAGCCGCTTGTTCGACGCATGGACGATCTGGTTGACGGCGAAAGGGGCGGACGGCCGATCCGGATGCGCGGCGTCGTGCGCGGCGAGCTCCTCGGTGATCATCGCCAGCCATTCATCCAATTGGCTTTCCGGCCGGGCGTTCAGCGCCGGAAACGAACCGACGACACCGGCCTTGCACTGCGCCAGCGTTAATGCCGGATGCGAGACTATGAAGAGCGGCGAGGCCACGACCGGCAACCGCAGGCGCTCGGTCAGGACAGCGGGGAGGGCCATGAACATCATCCTTTGACGTTTACGAAAACGTCAAAGGGATAGCAGATGCGGGCGGGGAGGGGAAGATGGAGGAAGAAGGAGGTAACAGGCAATAAGCGATAGTGGGTGCCGGAATCCGCAGTCCACGTTCTTCCCCATTGCCTACTGCTTCCCAACTGCCACCCCATTTGTGTCGTCTTTGCCAATTATCCCCGTCGGAGTGCCCGCGGGTCATTTGGAGAGACTTGCACATTGCCGGGCGGGGCGTTACCGAATTTGGTTAGCGAATGGTAAAGAAATGGTCGACGTGGCGGTAGAGTATGCGGGCGCATCGCGGGTGAGAGTAAAGGACCTGAAGTGAGCGGATTAGAAACGGCTATCAGAAACGCCCTGGAGCGATCCGACCGTGCCAATCCGGAAATCCGGGCCCGCATCTATCAGTCGGCACGACAGGCGCTCGAATCGGGACTTCGCAAGCAGGACATTACCGACGTCGGCATCATTGCGGCCCAGCGCCAGCGCTTGGAGGCGACCATCCGGACGATTGAGGGTGAGGAGCGCGTCCGCCCGCCGCAAACGCCGGCGACGCCCGAGGTGGAAGCGCCCCATATTCCCTCAGCACCGCCGCAGCAGGCGCCGCAGCCTGTGCAGCAACGGCAGGCGCAGGAGCCTGTCATGAGCGTGCGAGGCGAGACGCGCGACCGCCCTACGGCCGCTCAAGCCTCCGTTCCCGTCAAATCGCCTGCGCCGGAAAGCGAGTTTGGCGACATGCGTGCCGGCCCAACCGACCATCTCGGTGCCGACAGCGATCAGCCGCAGGCAGCCGCGCTGGGCGCAACGCGGTCGATGAATTTCAAACCGGAACGCGCCGCCGTTCGCCGCAAGCCGCGCAAGTTCTTCTCGCGCTTATTGGTGTTCTGCATCCTGCTCGCCTTCCTCGGGGTCGGCGCTTGGTGGATCAAGAGTTCGGGCGTATTCATGACGGCCGCGCAGCGCGACACAAGCGTCCCCAATCCGCCGGCGCATGTTGATTCCCAGGATTTCAAGGGCAACAACAGCGACGACGACACCTCCAATGAAGATGACAACAATGGTCCCGCCAATCCGGGATTGGCAACAATCGATCCGCAGAACCGCTTCTCTGAGGAGTGGATCGAGATTTTCAAGCCAACCGACGTGGCGAAAATTGTGAGCGGTGCGCAGGCTAAGGCCGAGAGCGTCGCGGAAAACGAGGGCCCGGCGGTTAGGCTGATCTCTCAGACCAACGCCCCGGACGGCGATGCGTCAGTCGAAGTGCCGGTCAGTGTGCTGCAGCAATTGGCCGGCAAATCGTCAGCGGTCGCGCTCACGCTGCAGTCCACTTCGGACACACCGACGCAGATCACCGTGGAATGCGATTTCGGCTCGCTCGGCAGTTGCGGCCGTCACCGCTTTAACGTGAGTCGCCAGAAGAACGACGCCCTGTTCGAGGTTCATTTCGACCGTTCGCTGGCGCCAAACGCGCCCGGCCATCTGATCATCAACAGCGATGTCGACGGCAAGGCGAGGGGCATCAACATCTACGCCATCCGCGTCCTGCCCGGTCAGTAAGGGTGGGCCGCCGCCGCTATTGCGGCCGCCTCTTATTTGAGGACATGCGGCCCCGTGCCAAGAATCTTGTCGTCGATTTCGCCGATCGCCTTCTCGTCCTTGCGGTCATAGTCGAGCGTCAGCAGAATGTGACGGATGAGGTTGAGGCGCGCGCGGCGTTTGTCGTTGGCATGGAGCACGGTCCATGGCGCGTAGTCCGTATGCGTCTCATTCAGCATGCGGTCGCGCATTTCGCTGTAATCTTTCCATTTGCTCAGCGCCGCGATGTCCATTGAGGAAAGCTTCCAGACGGCGCGCGGATCGTGGCGTCGGTCGTGGAAGCGCTTGAGCTGCATTTCCCTGCCGATATCGAGATAGAATTTGAAAAAGAAGATGCCGTCCTGGACGATGAGCTTTTCCAGATGCGGAGTCTGTTTCAGGAATTGCTCGTATTGCTCCGGCGTGCAGAAGCCCATGACCGGCTCGACACCGGCGCGGTTGTACCATGAACGGTCGAACAGGACGAATTCGCCGGCCGTCGGGAACTGAGCGACATAGCGCTGGAAATACCATTGCCCCGCTTCGCGCTCGGTCGGCTTGGTCAATGCCACAGCGCGCGCGAGGCGGGGGTTCATATGCGCGGACGTTGCGGCGATCGAGCCGCCCTTGCCGGCGGCGTCACGCCCCTCGAAGAGTGCCATCACCCGCTTGCCGGTTGCCTGCAGCCAGAACTGCACTTTGATGAGTTCGATCTGCAGCTTTTCCAGCTCTAGTAGATACTCTTCATCCTTCAGCTTCTTCTTGTAGGGATAGCCGCCGGAGGCAAGCGCCTCGTCGTTGACCCAGTCCGGCAGCACCGGATCGTCGACATCGAATACGCGGGTCTTGCCACCAATATGCAACTCGACCGCGCGGCTTCCCACGTTCTCTCCCATGTGTTCCATTCCTTTGTAATTTATCTTGTTCTAACGATATCCGCTGGGTGTGGCAAAAAAACTTTGAAGCAAGTTGGGATATTTATCCAGTATTTTCAAGCTCTTTGCCGACGGCACCCTTTGCCGGCTACATTTATTGTTGTAAGTCGTCGGCTTCTGTGGATAGAGCCGAAAATTCTGTCATGAATCCCCGCTAAGACGCGGAGTCTTGGATTCCGCAATGGCAGGCGAAGGGACGGGTGCACGTGGAAGACGAATGGTCATTCCTCAGGAAGCTGGCTGCACGGCTGCGGCAGGAGACCGCCATCCTGATTCTGGCGACGCTGATCGCCATTCTCGCGCTCGTCGAGGGCATCAACACCGGCGTCGTCTTCTGGATCTGGGTCGTCGTGATGAGCGTTGCGCTTATCCGCCGGCCCCTGGTCGAAAAGGCAGCCCCGCCGCCGGCCGCCGATCCTGTGCCGACCGATCGAGAGGTCCTGCTTCGCACGGTGTTTTCCGGGCTTGCAGCACTTGACGTGCCGGTGCTCATCATCGATCGCGAGGCGTCCGTCCTGGTCCAGAATGCCGCTGCCGATAAAGCCTTCGGTGCTTTTCCACCCGGCGCCCATATCTCCGCCAAGCTGCGCTCCCCCGGCGTGCTCGACATGGTGCGTGAGACGATCACCACCAACGCGCCGAACCAGATCGAACATTCGGAGCGCCTGCCGTCCGAACGCGTTTATATCGTCCGCATCGCGCCGATCGATCTGCCTGAAACAGACATCGAGCCCGGGACCTTCTTTGTGCTCTCCTTCCGCGATATCTCCGAACTTCGCCATATCGATCGCATGCGCTCCGATTTCGTCGCCAATGCGAGCCACGAGCTGCGCACGCCGCTTGCCTCGCTGCGCGGGTTTATCGAAACCATCCAGGGGCCGGCTAAGGCGGACCCGAAGGCGCAGCAGCGTTTCCTCGGCATCATGTTCGACCAGACGACGCGCATGAGCCGACTGGTCGACGACCTCCTGTCGCTGTCGCGGTTGGAGTTGAAGTCGCACATCGCGCCGGATCAGAAGGTCGATCTCGTGCCCTTGCTCGGCCATGTCCGTGATGCGCTGCTGCCGCTCGCCGGCGATCTCGACGTGACCATCAATCTGCATTTGCCTCCCGCAAAGGTGGAGGTGCTGGGTGATCGCGACGAACTGGTGCAGGTCTTCGAAAACCTCATCGAAAACGCCTGCAAATACGGTCAGGAAGGCAAGGTCGTCGAGGTTTCGCTCCTGAATGAGCCCGGTCAGGCCGTCGAGGTCGTCGTCTCCGACAGGGGGCCGGGTATTCCGGCGGAGCACGTGCCGCGCCTGACCGAGCGCTTCTATCGCGTCAATGTCGAAGATAGCCGCTCGAAAAAAGGCACGGGCCTGGGGCTTGCCATCGTCAAGCATATTCTCACCCGCCATCGAGCAAGGCTGATCGTTAAGTCGGAAGTCGGAAAAGGAACGGACTTTACCGTGCGGTTCTGAACGGCTCCGCGAATCGATCATTTTGTACGCAATTTAATTAATATATTTCAACAGGTTGAACTGTCATAATTGTTTCACTCGCCTGACATAAAAGGGCGGTGCTTTGACCGCTAAAAAGGGCTGTTGAAAGGCGGACGCCCGTTCGCCGCCGCGCTCTTCAAAGCCCGTCAGGGAGGGTTCACCATGAACACGTTGAAACTGTCTATCATTGCGTTGGTCGCTTCCGCCGCTTGTTCCGGTGTCGCGCTGGCCCGCGATCAGATTCAGATTTCCGGTTCTTCCACCGTATTCCCCTATGCCAAGATCGTTGCCGAGACCTTCGGCGAAACCTTCACCAACTTCAAAACGCCGGTCGTCGAATCCGGCGGTTCCGGTGCCGGCCTGAAGGAATTCTGCAAGGGCGTCGGCCCGGATTCCATCGATATCGCCAATTCTTCGCGCCCGATCAAGGACAGCGAAGTCGTGGCCTGTAAGGCAGCCGGCGTCGCCGATATCCAGCAGGTCAAGATCGGTTATGACGGCATCGTTTTTGCTTTCGACAAGAGCAATCCCGATATAAAATTCGTCCCCGCCGATCTCTACAAGGCGCTCGCCGCCGAGGTCGTGGTGAAGGGCAAACTGGTTCCCAACCCTTACAGGAAGTGGTCCGAGATCAATCCTGCCCTCCCGGACTTCGAGATCGCAGCCTACATTCCGGGCGAGAAGCACGGCACGCGCGAGGTCTTCGAAGAGAAGGTGCTTGCCGCCGGCTGCAAGGATTCCGGCGCGCTCGACGTCATCAAGACGACCGTTTCCGATCCCGATCACCGGACGGCGAAGTGCATTGCGGTGCGCAAGGACGGAGCGGCGGTCGACATCGACGGCGATTATCCCGAGACGCTGGCCCGCATCGACGCTAACAAGCATGGTATCGGCGTCTTCGGCCTCTACTTCTACCAGAACAATGCCGACAAGCTGAAGGTCGCGACCGTGAGCGGCATCGTGCCCTCGGGCCAGACCATCGCCGACGGCACCTATCCGGTGTCGCGGCCGCTGTTTTTCTACGTCAAGAAGGCGCATCTCGGCGTCATTCCGGGCCTGAAGGAATATGTCGACTTTTTCATGAGCGATCAGATGATCGGACCGGACGGCCCCCTGGCCGAATACGGCCTGGTGCCGGCACCGGATGCTGAAAGGGATCAGATCCGCAAGGATTTCGCGGACGGGAAGATCATGTGAGTGCATAACGACTGCCGCCGGCGGGGTTTGCCCGCGCCGGCGTTTGCCGGGGAATGGGAATGAGTTTGTCATTGCTGCTGTTGTGCCTGTCGATCATCGGCGCCTCTGCCTTCGTGCTGGGGCGGACGAGAGCGGCTGCGCTTTCGGGCGGCAGGTCCTCGGCCATGCATTCGCGACTCGGCTATCACGGCGCCTATGCCGCCATCTGGGCGGTGCTGCCGGCGCTAGCGTTGATCTGCGTCTGGCTGACAATCAGCCCGGAGGTGATCGACCGTTTCGTGATTAAGTCCTTTCCGGAGGAGGTGAAATCCCTGCCGGAAGCGGAGCTCAACCTCAGCTACGGCATGGTGCGCAGCATCGCCCATGGTATGCGCCTGCTCGATGACCGGGAGCTTGCCACTGTCGCCAGCGGCTCGGCCGATCTTCAATTGCTCCTGGCGCAGAAGGGTGTGCCGCTCGCGGTCCGGCCGACCGGTTATATGATCGAGGCCGCCAACAAATATAACGGCATGCGATATGTCAGTCGCATCGTCATGTCGGCGGCAGCCATCATTCTTTCGGTGCTGTGCGCCATTCATGGCCTCCGTGCCATCGCGCTGCGCTTTCGTGCCCGCAACCGGGTGGAGCAGGTCATTCTCGGCGGCTTGATCGTCGCTTCCTCCATCGCTGTGCTGACGACGATCGGCATTGTCGCTTCGATGCTGTCGGAAGCGGCCCGTTTCTTCAACATGGTTCCCGCCGCCGAATTCTTCTTCGGCACCGTCTGGGATCCGCGTTTCACGGGAGCCGGCTCGCAAACGTCGGGCACGTTCGGGCTTATCCCGTTGCTGGCGGGCACACTCTACATCGGCTTCGTCGCCATGCTGGTCGCTGTTCCGGTCGGGCTGTTTGCCGCCATCTACATGGCCGAATATGCCTCGTCTCGCGTGCGCTCCGTCGCAAAACCGATGCTCGAAGTGCTTGCCGGCATTCCGACCATCGTCTACGGCTTTTTCGCCCTGGTGACCGTCGGACCGTTCCTGCGCGACATTTCCGCTGATATCAACGGCCTGCTGACGGGCAATTACGCGAGCTTCATCGAGGCGCAGAGCGTCTTGACTGCCGGCTTCGTCATGGGCGTCATGCTCATTCCCTACGTCTCGTCACTTTCAGACGACATCATCATGGCCGTGCCGCGCTCGCTGCGTGACGGGTCGCTTGGCCTCGGCGCCACACGATCGGAAACTGTCAAGCGCGTCCTCCTGCCCGCTGCATTGCCAGGCATCGTAGGCGCGCTGCTGATGACGGCGTCGCGGGCGATCGGCGAGACGATGATTGTCGTGCTGGCCGCCGGCGTTGCAGCCCGCATGCAGCTCGATCCCTTCGAGCCGATGACGACGGTCACCGTAAAGATCGTCAACCAGTTGACCGGCGACCTCGAATTCACCTCGCCGCAGACATTGGTGGCCTTCGCGCTCGGCATAACGCTCTTCGGCCTGACCCTTTGCCTGAACGTCTATGCGCTCTACATCGTCCGCCGGTATAGGGAGCAATACGAATGAGCGAGGTCGCTTCTTCCGCACCATCGCCGATTCCGCGTGGGTTGACGCCCGGCGCGCCGTTACGGCGCGATATCGGCATCAATCGTCGCTACGCCGCTGAAAGGCGGTTCCGTGCCTATGGCCTTGCCGCCGTCACCTTCGGCCTCGTCTTCCTCGTTATCCTGGTCTCTACGGTGGTGCGTCACGGCTACACCGCGTTCGTGCAGACCTCGATTACCTTGCCGATCGAGTTCACGGAGAAAGTGTTCGATCCTGCGGGCAAGCGCGGCACCGATCCTAAGGTGCTGATCTCGGCCAATTATCCGGCTCTCATTCGTGATGCTTTGGTGAAGGCGCTGGGCATCGATCCTTCCAATCGGGTACTCGTCCGCGAAGCGACAGAAATGGTATCGGACGGCGCACGGATTGCATTGCGCGACAAGGTCCTGGCCGATCCCTCGATCATCGGGAAGACAGTCGAGGTCACCTTCCTCGCCGGCGCCAATATCGACTCCGCCAACAAGGGACAGATCGATCTGACGGCGTCAGAAAAGGACCGTAAGGTCTCTGACCAGCAGCTCACATGGATGAGGCAGCTCGCAGCCAGCGGCGCGTTGTACAAGGCATTCAACACCGGCCTGTTCTTGTCCGGCAATTCAAGCCGCCCGGAGGCGGCGGGCCTCGGTGTCGCGCTGATCGGTTCCCTCTACCTGATGCTGACCGTATTGGTCTTGGCTTTGCCGATCGGCGTGGCTGCCTCGATTTACCTGGAGGAGTTTGCGCCGAAGAACCGCCTGACGGACCTGATCGAGGTCAATATCAACAATCTCGCTGCGGTGCCGTCGATCGTCTACGGCCTGCTCGGCCTTTCGGTCTTCATCAATTTCATGGGCTTGCCGCGTTCCGCTTCGCTGGTCGGCGGGCTGGTGCTCAGCCTGATGACGCTGCCGATGATCATCATTGCCACGCGCTCGGCGCTGCGGGCCGTGCCGCCGTCGATCCGCAGCGCAGCCCTCGGCCTTGGCGCGTCGCGCATGCAGGTGGTTTTCCACCATGTCCTACCACTCGCCATGCCCGGCATCCTGACGGGCACGATCCTTGGGCTGGCGCATGCGCTCGGCGAAACCGCACCATTGCTCTTGATCGGCATGGTCGCCTTCGTCGCGAATTATCCGGTAGGGCCGCTAGATCCTTCGACGGCCCTGCCGGTGCAGATCTACATGTGGGCGAGCGAAGCCGAGCGCGCCTTTGTCGAAAGAACCTCCGGTGCCATTATCGTTCTGCTCTTCTTCCTTGTTGCGATGAACATCGGAGCAATCCTGCTGCGCCGTCGTTTTGAGCGGCGCTGGTGACAGGAGAAGACGGTATGAACATGATCACGGAAGCCGCGAGCGAGAGATTACTGGCCAGGAAGATGATGAGGATCCCCTACAAGATGATCGGCCAGGACGTCTCGGTCTACTACGGCGACAAGCGCGCCCTGTTCGACGTAAACCTGAACATCCGCGCCAATACGGTTACCGCGCTGATCGGTCCTTCGGGCTGCGGCAAATCCACCTTCCTGCGTTGCCTCAATCGCATGAACGATACGATCGACACGTGCCGCATCACCGGCAAGATCACACTCGACGATCAGGATGTCTACGACAACGCCATCGATGTGGTGGAGCTGCGTGCCCGCGTCGGCATGGTGTTTCAAAAGCCCAATCCCTTCCCTAAATCGATCTACGAGAATGTGGCCTATGGGCCTCGTATCCACGGACTTTATCGTTCCAAGGCCGATCTGGATCACATCGTCGAAACCAGCCTGCAGAAGGCCGGCCTTTGGGGAGAAGTGAAGGATCGGCTGCATGATGCCGGCACCAGCCTGTCCGGCGGCCAGCAGCAGCGCCTCTGTATTGCCCGAGCCGTCGCCGTCAGTCCGGAAGTCATTCTCATGGACGAGCCATGCTCGGCGCTCGATCCGATTGCCACCGCCAAAGTCGAGGAACTCATACATGAGCTGCGGGAAAACTTCACGATCGTCATCGTGACGCATTCCATGCAGCAGGCGGCCCGCGTCTCACAACGCACCGCGATGTTTCATCTCGGCCATCTGGTCGAGGAGAATGATACCGATAAGATGTTTACCAATCCCGATGATTTCCGCACGCAGGATTACATCATGGGCCGCTTTGGCTGATGATGCTCCCCGCGCGGTTCCCTTCACATCGTTCACCTTGAGGATAGAAAAATGGTCTCCACACACATTCTCTCTGCCTATGACGAAGACCTGAAGTTTCTGACGCGCCGCATTGCTGAAATGGGCGGCCTGGCGGAGCAAATGGTCAGCGACAGTGTTCGCGCTCTGGTCAATGGCGACGCCGGCCTGGCGCAGAAGGTCATCTCCGACGACGTCATTCTCGACCACGCCGAACGCGAAGTCGGCGACAAGGCGATCGTCACCATCGCTCGCCGCCAGCCGATGGCTGCCGACCTGCGTGAAATCATGGGCTCCATCCGCATCGCCTCCGACTTGGAGCGCGTCGGCGATCTCGGCAAGAACACCGCCAAACGCGTCATAGCCGTGCAGGGCACCGGCGTTCCGCGCCGTCTCGCTCGCGGCATCGAACACCTCTCCGAACTCGCGCTCGTCCAGCTCAAGGAAGTGCTCGACGTCTATACGACCCGTTCGCCCGACAAGGCTGTGTCGATCCGCGAACGCGACGAGGAAATCGACGCCATGTACACCTCGCTCTTCCGCGAGATGCTGACCTACATGATGGAAGATCCGCGTAACATCACCACCTGCACGCATCTTCTCTTCTGCGCCAAGAACATCGAGCGCATCGGCGACCATGCCACCAACATTGCCGAGACGATCTATTACATGGCAACCGGCGCCCAGCCCGAAGGCGAGCGCCCGAAAGACGATACCGCGAACACCGTCGGTGCAGTGACGGAATAACGTACACGCTAAGAGAGTAAGAGAGGGAGACCAGAGGCGCATGGTTCCGAGAGTAGCTGTTGTAGAAGACGAGGAAGCGCTAAGCGTTCTGCTGCGCTATAATCTTGAAGCTGAGGGCTTCGAGGTCGACACCATCCTGAGAGGCGACGAAGCCGAGCTGCGCCTCCAGGAGCGCACCCCCGATCTTCTGATCCTCGATTGGATGCTCCCTGGCGTGTCCGGCATCGAGCTCTGCCGCCGGCTGCGCATGCGGCCGGAGACAGAGCGCCTACCCATCATCATGCTTACCGCTCGCGGCGAGGAAAGCGAGCGCGTGCGCGGCCTTTCCACCGGCGCGGACGACTATGTCGTCAAGCCGTTCTCGACGCCGGAGCTGATGGCTCGCGTCAAGGCGATGCTGCGCCGCGCCCGCCCGGAAGTTCTCTCCACGGTGTTGCGCTGTGGCGATATCGAACTGGACCGCGAAACCCATCGCGTTCACCGCAAGAGCCGCGAAGTGCGGTTGGGGCCGACGGAATTCCGCCTGCTGGAATTCCTGATGTCCTCGCCGGGCCGCGTCTTTTCGCGGTCCCAGTTGCTCGACGGCGTATGGGGACACGACATCTATGTCGACGAACGCACAGTCGACGTGCATGTCGGTCGCCTGCGCAAGGCGCTGAATTTCTCCAATATGCAGGATGTCATCCGCACCGTTCGCGGTGCGGGTTATTCCATGGAGGCCTGATCGGGATCATCCGACAGGTTTTTGCAGAGCGGCGGAAACAGTAAACGGGCCCTTCGGCCCGTTTCTTTCATGTGGCTGGTGCGGTTCAGTGTGCCGCCCGGCGTCGATCGTGTACCGGCTGGTAAGCGAGGCGCTGATGATAGGTGCAGTAAGGCGAAGAGTCCGGGCTGTCGTTGCCGCAGAAGTGAAAATCGTCTTTCAGAGGGTCGCCGACTGGCCACTTGCAGGTGCGTTCGGTGAGTTCCGTCAAGCCGAGGCGGCGCGAGATCGGAACGACCACATTGGCGGCCGGACGATATTCGATCTCGTTGACGGTATCGATCTCGACCTCTTCCTTGAGCATCGTCGCACCCTGCTGGCGGGTAACCGTGCGGGTTGCAACGCGCGAGGCGTAGTTCGGCGCGCGTGGTGCCGAGGTATTGCGTTTCGGCGCTCGGGCCGCCGTTGCCGTGCCGCCGGCCTTGGCGCGGCCCGGCAGGCTCAAGCGATGCACTTTGCCGATGACGGCATTGCGACTGACACCACCGAGCTGTGCCGCGATCTGGCTGGCGCTCAAACCTTCGGACCACAGCTTCTTCAGCTTCTCGACGCGTTCGTCTGTCCAATTCATGCCCTGTCTCCGCTGTCGCGTTTCTGATGGCAGAATCCCTCACCATTGCCTCGCATTGGGTCGAGGCGCGAAACGCTTTAAAATTGTGGTGACTAGTTCCGCCGCATGCAGTCTAGTAATTGGTTTTTAACCTAGTGTGAGGCTGACTCCGTGACAAGAGTCGCACGAATCTTGGAGAATCGATTTCGAGGTTTTCCCCAACTTGCTATACGTGAGTGGCATTTATGCAATATAAGTTGTCGAAGGCGTGCCATCCATCCAGAGGCGGTCTGCCGCACCTGCTAACTCGCCAGTTTTGTTGACATCGCGGTGCAAAACATCAATAGTGCCTCGGGCCGCCGCAAGGCGGCATTTTGATTTTTTCGGGCCCGTTTCACTCGAAGGGAAACGTTTGTCCTAAAGGTTGTGATCGAGGAGATATGGGCCATGGCTGAAACCGCGCCGCTTTATGACACCTATGTGCGTGCTCCGCTGCGGTTCGAGCGAGGCGAAGGCGTATGGCTAATCACCGAAACCGGCGAGCGCTATCTCGATTTCGCGGCTGGCGTCGCGGTCAATGCGCTTGGCCATGCGCATCCACATCTGGTTGCAGAGCTGAAGTCGCAGGTCGACAAGGTCTGGCACCTGTCCAACCTCTATGAAGTGCCCGGTCAGGAGAAGCTGTCGAAGCGCCTGACGGAAGCCACGTTCGCCGACAAGGTGTTCTTCACCAATTCCGGTGCCGAGGCGCTGGAATGCGCCATCAAGACGGCACGGCGCTACCAGTTCGCGAAGGGTCATCCGGAGAGATATCATATCATTACCTTCGAAGGCGCTTTCCATGGCCGCACGATCGCGACGATCGCGGCCGGCGGCCAGGAGAAGTATCTCGAAGGTTTCGGCCCGAAGGCGCCTGGATTCGACCAGGTACCCTTCGGCGGTCTCGATGCGGTGCGAGCCGCCATTACCAATGCAACGGCCGCCATCTTGATCGAGCCCGTACAGGGCGAAGGTGGCATTCGCCCGGCGACGAACGAGTTCATGCGCGGGCTGCGTCAGATCTGTGACGAGCATGGTCTGCTGCTGGTTCTCGACGAAGTTCAGACCGGCGTCGGCCGCACGGGCAAGCTTTTCGCCCACGAATGGGCCGGTATCACTCCTGATATCATGGCAGTCGCCAAGGGTATCGGCGGCGGCTTTCCGCTCGGCGCCTGCCTTGCGACGGCTGAGGCCGCATCGGGCATGAAAGCGGGAACCCATGGTTCGACCTATGGCGGCAATCCGCTCGCCATGGCCGTGGGCAATGCTGTGCTGGATATCGTACTGGCGGATGGCTTCCTGCAGCATGTGCGCGATGTCGCATTGGTCTTCCGCCAGGGCCTCGCCTCGCTCAAGGATCGTTTTCCGGATATCATCGAGGATATCCGCGGCGAGGGGCTGCTGCTCGGCATGAAGGCTGCCATCCCATCATCGGAGCTGTTGCAGGCGATCCGCGCCGAACATCTGCTGGGCGTGCCGGCCGGCGACAACGTCATCCGCCTGCTGCCGCCGCTGGTGGTCACTGCCGAGGAAGCGCGCGAAGGCATTGCTCGCATCGAACGTGCCGCCGAGAGCCTGCGCGCCGCCCGCGCCAAGAAGTCGGCGTGAGTTCAACGCCCGCTGTTTTGGGGCGTTATTGCCCCCAGCGGGCGTAATCTTTTTGGGAGTACAGGTAAGACATGGCTTCACCGAAACACTTTCTCGATCTCTCCGCCGTCGCGGCGACCGATCTGCGCAATATCATCGACGATGCTATCGTGCGAAAGCAGGCGCTGAAGGCGGGCGCTGTCGACAAGCCGTTGACCGGCAAGATGCTGGCGATGATCTTCGAGAAGCCGTCCACGCGCACACGCGTCTCCTTTGACGTCGGCATGCGCCAACTCGGTGGCGAGACGCTGTTCCTGTCGGGTACGGAAATGCAGCTCGGCCGCGCCGAGACGATCGGCGATACGGCCAGGGTGCTGTCGCGCTACGTCGACGCGATCATGATCCGCACGACCGACCATTCGCGCATGCTGGAACTCGCCGAACACGCGACCGTGCCAGTCATCAACGCTCTGACCGACGACACGCATCCCTGTCAGATCATGGCCGATATCATGACCTTCGAGGAGCATCGCGGTTCGATCAAGGGTAAGACGATCGCCTGGAGCGGCGACGGCAACAACGTGCTTCATTCGCTGGTCGAAGGGGCTGCCCGTTTCGGCTATCGCATGAACATGGCCGTGCCCCTTGGTTCCGAGCCGAAGGATCACTATCTGAACTGGGCCCGCAACGAGGGCGCCGAAATCATGCTCTCGCATGATGCCGACCGTGCGGTCGCTGGCGCCGATTGTGTGGTAACCGATACCTGGGTTTCCATGAATCAGGAGCACCGGGCCCGCGGTCACAACGTCTTCCAGCCCTATCAGGTCAATGCGGCTTTGATGGCACAGGCCGGCAAGGACGCGTTGTTCATGCATTGCCTGCCCGCCCATCGCGGGGAGGAAGTGACGGACGAGGTGATCGACGGTCCGCAATCCGTTGTTTTCGATGAGGCGGAAAACCGCCTTCATGCGCAAAAATCGATTCTTGCTTGGTGCCTGGGCGCGATCTGAGGATATAGAACCGCGTTAATGTCGCGGGCGCAGTAGGAGTAGAGCAATGGCGGAAAGTGCAGCCTCGCTGGGTCAATTCGATTTTGCCGGCGACGATCATGTCGTTCCCTTCCAGGTAGAAGGTCTTGATGTACGCGGCCGCGCCGTGCAGCTCGGGCCTCTTTTGGATGCAATCCTCGCCCGGCACAATTATCCTGCCCCCGTCGCCCGGCTGTTGGCCGAGGCTGTGGTGCTGACCGTATTGCTCGGCACTTCGCTGAAGTTCGAGGGCAAGTTCACCGTGCAGACGAAGAGCGACGGGCCGGTCGATCTTCTGGTTGCCGATTTCTCGACGCCAGAGAACGTCCGCGCCTATGCCCGCTTTGATGACGAGGCACTGGGCGAGGCTGTCGCCGCCGGCAAGACCGAGCCGGAACAGCTGCTCGGCAAGGGCGTGCTCGCCTTCACCATCGATCAAGGCCGCTTCAGCCAGCCGTATCAGGGGATCGTGGCGCTTGACGGCGCTTCGCTCGAGGAGATTGCCGGCACCTATTTCCGCCAGTCGGAGCAGATCCCGACGCGTGTTCGTCTGGGTGCGGCCGAACTGTTCGACCGCGACGAGGCCGGCAAGCCGCGCCGCCGTTGGCGGGCGGGTGGCCTGGTTGCGCAGTTCCTGCCGGAAGCACCCGAGCGCATGCGCCAGCCGGACCTCCACGGCGGCGACGGTGACACGAGCGTTCGCGAACATGTCGAGGATGACGCCTGGGCGGAAGCGCGCACGCTTGTCGAGACGATCGATGCGGACGAACTGACCGACCCGCAGGTCGGCACCGAGCGTTTGCTGTACCGCCTCTTCCACGAGCGCGGCGTGCGGGTCTACGAGCCGAAGGCGGTCTTCGACCGCTGCACCTGTTCGCGCGACAAGCTGAAGAGTGTGTTGCAGGGGTTTTCTGCCGAGGAGATCGAGGCGAGCCAAGAGAATGGCGAAATTGCCGTCACCTGCGAGTTCTGCTCTACGACCTATCGCTTCGAGGTTTCCGAGGTGACTGACGCCTGAGCAACTTGTCTCAGAGTCAGTTCAGCGTGCGCAACAGGTTAGGCGTATCCAGTGAAAAGGCGGGGATTTTGACGTGAAAGAGCTCCCCGTCATCCGTTTCCATCTGGTAGTGGCCGAACATCATGCCCGACGGCGTGTCGAGCGGGCAGCCTGAGGAATATTCATAGGTATCGCCCGGCCGCAGCCTCGGCTGCTCGCCGACGACGCCGGGACCGGTCACCTCGTCCACCAGACCATTCTGATCGGTGATGTGCCAATAACGCGTCACCAGCCGGACGGAAATGGCGGAGTGGTTGGAAATGACGATACGGTAACCCCAGACATAACGATCGTCGTCCGGATCGGATTGCTCCTCCAGATAAAAGGGTTCGACGACAACTTCGATGTCGCGTGTCAGAGCGCGATACATGCCTGATACCTTGGTCACTTCTCCGAAACGCCATGCATTCAAACGAACACACAAAGGACGCTCCAGCATTTTACGTCTAGGGCATCTTATCCGCTTTCTATGATCCCACGGAAAGCGGGACTGTTAGCGGTATCCTATAAAGCGACCTGTTCCGTCAAGGAACGGATTGGTGAAAACTCCCTTGCCGGGTTAAACCAATCGGATTTTCAAATGTTAGCCCTAATTCTAAAGCTTAATCGCACGCGGCCGAAAGTATAGGCGCATGGTCTGCTTTCAAGACTTGTAAGCCCGCCCGAACGATGTTCGGACGGGTTTGAGTAGAAAGGTCAGGCTGAAACCAACGCCAGCGCGCGGGCGAAGTCCTCGACCAGATCCTCGCTGTCCTCGATGCCAGCGGAAAAGCGGACCGTTCCGGGCGATATGCCGAGCTCGGCGCGAGCTTCGTCGGTGAGGTTCTTGTGCGTGGTCGTGGCCGGATGCGTAATCAGGCTCTTCGAGTCGCCGAGATTGTTGGAGATTTTCACGATCTCCAGTGCGTTCTGCAGCTTGAACGCCGCTTCCTTGCCGCCCTTCAGCTCGAAGGCCACGAGGGTCGAGCCGCCGCTCATCTGCTTGGCGATGATGTCAGCCTGCGGATGGTCCTTGCGGCCGGGATAGATGACGCGGGCGACCTTATTTGTCTGCTCGGCGAGGAAATCGGCAACCTTTGCTGCATTCGCCGTCTGCTGCGTGACACGCAGCGGCAGCGTCTCGATGCCCTTCAGCAGCGTCCAGGCGGTAAACGGCGACATCGCGGGACCGGTGTGGCGGAAATAGTCCTGCAGGTTCTCGCTGATCCACTGCTTGTCGGAGAGGATGACGCCGCCGAGCGATCGGCCCTGGCCGTCGATGTGCTTGGTGGCGGAATAGACGACGATATGCGCGCCGAGTTCCAACGGCTTCTGGAAGAGGGGCGTGGCGAAGACATTGTCGACCACGACCTTGGCGCCGATCTGGTTGGCGAGCTTGGCGACGGCGGCAATGTCGACCACTTCGAGCGTCGGATTGGTCGGGCTTTCCAGGAAGAAGACCTTGGTGTTCGGGCGGATCGCCTTTTCCCAGTTCTCCACGAAACGACCATCGACCAGCGTGCATTCGATACCGTATTTCGGTGCCAGCGTTTCGACGACCCAACGGCACGAGCCGAAGAGGGCGCGGGCGGCAACGATATGGTCGCCGGCCTTCAGCTGGCAGAGGATGGCGGCGGAAACGGCGGCCATCCCGGATGCGGTGGCGCGGGCATCTTCGGCGCCTTCGAGCGCACACATGCGCTTTTCGAACATGTCGTTCGTGGGGCTGCCGTAGCGGGCGTAAATAAAGCCGTCGGTTTCACCCTTGAAACGGGCCTCGGCCGCTTCCGAGGTGTCGTAGACGAAGCCTTGGGTCAGATAGATCGCTTCAGACGTCTCGCCGAATTGCGAACGGAGCGTTCCGCCGTGAACGAGCTGTGTTGCGGGGCGCCAAGTCTTGCTCATGCCATCACCACTTTCAAAACAAAAAACCGGCCGCGAAAGCAGACCGGTTTAACCCCGGTCCTTTTAGCCACTTGTTTAACGTGGCTGCAAGCCGACCGGCCAAATCACCACGGGATAAGTTGCAATACTTCCGTTGACCGCTTGCGTCAATTCCCCGAGTTTGGTTTTGTCTCCGGCAAATTACTGCCCGCGCGTTCGGAAGGATCCGCAAGGGTCACAGTAACAGTTTAAATCGGCGCATAACCCGGCAAGTCTATTCTCGACTTGCCGGGTTATGCGCTGGAGATGAGGCATGATGGCTCGCAATACTGGAATTTTGGCCGATCGGGCCATTGCCGCCCTTTTCGAAGCGGGGCGGCTGACGAGCGAAAAGGAACTGGATGTCGATCAGATCCAGCCGGCGAGCCTTGACCTTCGATTGGGCGCGCATGCTTTCCGTGTCCGCGCCAGTTTCATGCCTGGCCCCTCGCATCTCGTGGCCGACAAGCTCGACCGGCTGAAGCTGCACGTCGTCGATCTCTCCGAAGGCGCAGTGCTGGAAACCGGCTGCGTCTATATCGTGCCGCTGATGGAGCGGCTCGACCTGCCGGCCGACATGTCGGCCTCCGCCAACCCGAAAAGCTCGACCGGCCGCCTCGACATCTTCACCCGCGTGATCACCGACCGGGCTCAGGAGTTCGACAAGATCCCCGCCGGCTATTCCGGCCCGCTCTATCTCGAAATCAGCCCCCGGACCTTCCCGATCGTCGTACGCCGCGGCTCGCGCTTGTCGCAGATCCGCTTCCGAGTCGGCCAGGCACTACTGAGCGAACCGGAGCTTATGGCGCTGCATGCCAGCGAGACACTGGTCGCCAGCAAGCAGCCAAATGTGACCGGCGGCGGCATAGCGCTCTCGATCGATCTTGCCGGCGATAAGGAAGGCCTGATTGGTTACCGCGGCAAGCATCACACGGCGGTTGTCGATGTCGACAAGAAGGCGCAGCACGATATCTTCGATTTCTGGGAGCCGCTTTATAGCCGTGGCCGCACAGAGCTGATCCTCGATCCGGACGAGTTCTACATCCTAGTGTCGCGCGAAGCCGTCCACGTACCGCCGCATTATGCCGCCGAAATGACGCCCTTCGATCCCCTGGTCGGCGAATTCCGCGTTCATTATGCCGGCTTTTTCGACCCCGGCTTCGGCCATGCGCCCGCCGGCGGGCGCGGTAGCCGCGCGGTGCTGGAAGTGCGCAGCCACGAAGTTCCCTTCATCCTCGAAGACGGCCAGATCGTCGGCCGCCTGGTCTACGAGCATATGCTGGAACAGCCGTCAAGCCTCTACGGCTCCGGCCTCGGCTCGAACTATCAGGCGCAGGGCCTAAAGCTGTCGAAGCACTTCCGGCTTTGATCGTCTTGTTGGCGGCCTTGACAGAGGCCGCCAACTGTTGGACATCTCTGAATGTCAAGCGGGTGTAGCTCAATGGTAGAGCAGCAGCTTCCCAAGCTGAATACGAGGGTTCGATTCCCTTCACCCGCTCCAAAACCTCTGGCCACAGAACATTCGCGGGACTGTAGAAATCAGTCGCAAAACATTACAAGAATCGGGATTTTTACAATGGTCGCTCTGAGCCACCAGATTTGGCATCAGCGTGACATGCATTTCAGAATGAGGATTAAAGGCTAAAGTGCATGTCCTTCGCAATAAGATGCTTCATGCCGGCTGATTATGCAGGCGCCAGGTCGCTATGGGAGACAACCGAGGTTGTCGGCTTAAGTTCAGCAGACGAAAAACATGCCATTCTCGCCGGTCTGGCTCGCAATCCCGGCCCAAGCTTTGTCGCTGAAGACGAAAGAAATATTGTAGGCACCATTCTTGTTGGGCATGATGGCCGTCGCGGTCTGATCCATCATCTTGCTGTGTGTGCATCGCAAAGGCGACAGGGGATCGCGAAGCATCTTCTCGACTCTGGGATCGCGGCTCTTGGCGGAGCTCAGATCGAATAGTGCTGCCTATACGTGTTTGAAGGCAACGCGAACGGCAGGGCGTTTTGGGTGCGAGGCGGCGACTCGCTCCCCGCCGCGCCGCCGTCGTAGTCGCCGCCTCCTAACCTATCGGCTACGTCAAAAACGGCATCTCTGCCGTTAAGCCTGCTCGCCTTTCTTTTCTTGCTCGGCGCGGCCTGTTCCGCCATTCAGATCCTGGTACCGATCGCTGCGACCATGACGCCGCCGGAACATCGCGGCCGGGTGATCGGAAACGTCATGAGCGGTCTGATGGTCGGCATTTTGTTGTCGCGTCCATTGGCTAGCCTGGTCGCTGATATCTGGGGTTGGCGCAGCTTCTACGCGGTCAGCGCCGCTGCGCTCGCCCTGCTGACGGCCACTCTTGCGCCCCGACTGCCGGAACGCCAACCATTGGTAAGATCAAGCTACGTCAGCTTGATCGCCTCGCTTTGGCACCTCCTGCACGATGAAGCGGTGTTGCGGATACGCGCCCTCACGGCCGCGCTGGTGATGGCGAGTTTTGGCCTTTTCTGGACTGCGGTCGCGCTGCGGCTGGCGCAGCCACCATTTTCCCTAGGTCAAGCCGGCATCGCCATGTTCGCCCTTGTCGGAGCCGGCGGCGCGGTGGCGACCTCGCCCTTCGGGCGAATGGGTGACCGTGGCTGGACACGGGTGGCGACAACCGTCTCGCATCTGATCTTGATCGGCGCCATGACGTTGTCCGCTTGGGCAGGCGAGGCTAAGGCCAGCCAACCCGTGATTTCCCTAGTGCTGCTCGGCGCGGGTGCCGTAATGCTCGATGTCGGCGTTACTGGCGATCAGACATTGGGCCGCAGGGCGATCAATCTGCTACGGCCGGAAGCGCGAGGCCGCATCAACGGGCTGTTCGTCGGCATCTTCTTTCTCGGCGGCGCCGTCGGCTCGGCCCTGGCCGGCACGGCCTCGAGCTGGGGTGGCTGGACTGCCGTCTGTGCCACCGGCGCAGTTTTCGGAGCTGCAGCACTCCTGACCGGGCTTGCCACAAGGAGCTGATATATCTTCTGGCCCGAATGGTCGTAACGAACGAATGGCGGTATCTTCATTGGTGCCGCCGCATTAATACCTTTCTTCCTTCAGGTTGCTGCCAGACATTCGTGCGAAAAGATCAACAAAAATGGAATGGAAGCCGATGCTCAACATTGCGTGGTTTTACAGATTGAGGGCGATCTTCACGCGGGGTGTGTTGAAGCTCTCCCGACGCACGAAGGTGCCACTGAGCGCAATGATCGTCTGGAAAGATGGTAGTGTCAGCATTGGGCCAAAGGCCTTTCTCCGCAGGGGGATCGTCATCGATGCCCAACGCGGCAGCATTGACATCGGCGGCAGCGTCTCCCTCAATGACTATGCTATTCTGCTCGGACGTGGCGGCATCACGATCGGCAACGACGTGCGGATCGCCGCCCATGCTATGGTGGTGTCGTTCGACCATAATTTCGACGATCCGAACCAGCCCATTCGTATGCAGGGCGTTACCAAGAAGCCGGTGGTCATCGAAGACGATGTCTGGATCGGCGCCGGAGCGAAAATCCTCGGCGGCTCCCATATATCCAAGGGATGCGTCATTGGCGCAAATTCCGTCGTCAAGGGGAAGACTGAACCCTATGGCATCTATGTTGGCGGCCCCGCGAAGCTGATCAGGCGGCGAGGCGAAGCTGCCGGCGGCGCCCGATACGCAAATGTCGAACCGCTGCCAATTCCTAAACGAAAAGCGGATCGATAGATTTCATTCAAATAAACAGGCGGGATGTGTTGAAGGCATCCCGCCTGTTTTGTTGTCGAATTATCGCACCAAGCAGTGACGCGGCTCAGAATTCCGTCCAGTCCGCATCCTTCGCTGGAGCGGCGGCTGCCTGGCTGCCGCCTCCGAAGGCGCTCATCAGCTTCTGGCCGAGCGCGCGGGCCGGTGAGGGAGTGGGGCGTGCTTTCGTTCCTTCGACAGCGCGGACCGGTGCTGCGGCGGATCGCGGCGCTGGGCGGACGGTGGTGCGCGGCGCGTAGTTCGGTGACGCTGCCGAAACGTGGCCGCCTTCGGTCATGCGGAACTGGCTGAGCAGGGCCGTCAGCGAGGCGGCTTCCGCTGCCAGGCTATGGCTGGCGGCGGTGCTTTCCTCGACCATGGCGGCATTCTGCTGCGTGCCATGATCCATGGCATTGACGGCCGTGTTGATCTCCTGCAGGCCGGCCGATTGTTCGCGCGATGCTTCGGCGAGCGCATGCACATGCCGATTTATCTCCTGAACTTCGGAGACGATGGCGTCGAGCGCCTTGCCGGTCTCGCCGACCAGATTGACGCCGGTCTGCACATGCGTGCCGGAGGCGGTGATCAGCGACTTGATCTCCTTGGCGGCATTGGCCGAGCGCTGTGCCAGTTCGCGCACTTCCTGTGCGACGACCGCAAAGCCCTTGCCGGCTTCCCCGGCGCGCGCTGCTTCGACACCAGCATTCAAAGCGAGAAGGTTGGTCTGGAACGCGATATCGTCGATCACGCCGATGATATTGCCGATCTCGGACGAGGATTTCTCGATCTGCTGCATGGCGCTGACGGCATTGCGGACGATCTCGCCCGACCGTTCGGCGCCGGCGCGCGTATGGGCGACGAGCTGGCTGGCTTCTTCCGCCCGCTTGGCGGCGTCCTTGACTGTCGTAGTGATCTGCTCGAGGGCGGCGGCCGTCTCTTCTACGGATGCCGCCTGCTGTTCGGTGCGCTTGGAAAGTTCGTCGGCGGAACCGCGGATTTCGTTAGCGCCGGCATTGATGGCGCGCGCATTGGCGCCGACCGCCTGCATGGCCTCGTTCAGCTTGGTGAGCGAGTTGTTGAAATCCTGCCGCAGCTGGTCGAGATGGGCAACGAAAGGCGTATTGATCTGGGTGACGAGATCACCTTCCGCGAGGCGCTTCAGACCATCGCCGAGTACCTGGACTGCCTGCTGCAGATGCGCGGCTTCTTCCGCCCGCTGCGCCTCGTGCTCGGCACGCTCGCTGTCGTTGAGATTGCGATCGGCTTCGGCTTGCGCTTCCAGGCGGCCGCGTTCGATGGCGTTGTCGCGGAAAACGGAAACCGCCGAAGCCATCTGGCCGATTTCGTCGCGACGGTCGCGACCGTCGATCTCGCTCGTCGTGTCGCCGTTGGCGAGCGTCACCATGCGGCGATGCAGCCGCGTCAGGGGCGTGGCGATGCCTGTCTGCGCGACATAGACGCCAAGGGCCATGCCAAGAAGCGTCAGAGCGCCGAGGATGACGAGCGCGTAGTCGATTGCGGTGTTGACATGGGCAGACAGGGCATCGGCGCCCTTATTCAGTCGGTCGGTCAGCCCATTGTTGTTCTCTTGCATCTTGCCGACCAGTGCGGCCAGCTTGTCGCTGACGTCGGCCATGCCCGCTTCTGCGCCCCCCACGTCGCCGCTCTTGCGCAGGTTGATCACCTTGTTCGTCAGTGCCTCCAGCTCGTCCATGCCGGCGAGAATCTCATCCATTTGCGCCTTTTTCGAAGGAACCAGGCTTTCGGCCTGCTTCAATCGATCCTTGGCCTCGCCAAAGCGGCTTTTATCGCCGGCAAGCGCTTTGAAGGCCTGGCTGTCGGGATCGAAATTCAGCATCAGGCTCGCCTGCAGCACCGAATTTAGAATGGATGTGCTTGAGCGTGTGCCCATGTACGCGGCGACGGCCTCGTTGTCGAGGAAGGCGCTATAGGCCTGGTCCGCCTTGCGGAATTCGCTGACGATGTAAAGCAGCCCGGCGAAGGAGATGATCCCGAGAAGCAGGATCACGGCGAGCATCTTGGTTTTGATTTTCAGGTTCCTGAACATGACGATCCGCCCGAGGGATATCGCGCCGCATCGGACGGTAGCGCGCAATGGCCCGCGCGCCTGGGAGAGGCGGCGGATTTAACGCTTGCTGCCTGATGCACGCAGGTGAAGCCGAATTCTTGTGGGATACCTTGCGAAAAAGGTTCGGACGACATGCGTCATGCGATCAGCTTCCGGAGCCGACGTCGTCGATGCCTCAAATAGAATCGATAGAGCTTAATCGACCGCTAACGCCGACAGTGTTCGGGGCCGAATTCTACAGCGTCCGTGCTTTTTTGGTGCACCGCAACCGCCGGATGCGATCATGAATGCTGCTCAGCTTGAGAAAGGCTCGTGACTGTCAGCTGCCGCATGATATTTTCCATTTTGCCCAACTCTGCTAGACCGGTTTCGACATCAGAGATCTGAACATTCGATTGGAGGCTGGATCATCATCATGCCTGTTGGCCTTTCGCTTTTGGGATCCGTGGCAAGGCTGATGGCAGGCGTGGTGCTGATCGCCGTGTTCTATGCCATGCCCCTTGGCGCGCAAGAGCCGCCGCCCGGTCTTCCGATCCTGTTCGATTCGCGCGAGCGGCTGCCGAAGCCGGACCTTTCCTCGCTAGTCAGGCTGCGTTTCCTGACATCCGTCGATTTCCCGCCCTTCAACTTTGCCGACCAGAACGGCAAGCTCGCCGGCTTCCATGTGGATCTTGCCCGCGAAATCTGCAGTGAGCTTGGCATATTGGACAAATGCCAGATCCAGGCGCTGCCGTTCGATGAGCTACAGGGCGCGCTTGCCAGTTCGCAAGGTGATGCGGTGATCGCGGGCGTCGCGGTCACGCCCGATCTGCGCAAGACCTTTGCCTTCTCGCGCCCCTTCCTGATACTGCCCGCCCGCTTCGTCCGCAATCTCAAGGCGTCGATCGACGGCACGACGGCCGCCGCGCTCGCCGGTCACCCGGTGGGTGTGGTCAAGGGCACGGCACATGAGGCGATGCTTGCCGCCTTTTTCCCGGCGATCAAGCAGGTTCCCTTTGACGACAAAGACACGCTTCTCGCGGCGGTCAAGGATGGCAAGGTCGACGCCGCATTTGCCGATGGGCTGCAGCTGTCCTTCTGGGTATCCTCGCCGTCAGCAGAAAAATGCTGTGCTCTGTTTGATGGCCCCTATCTTTCGCAAAAATTCCTCGGCGAGGGCATGACCATCATGTTGCGGCAGCAGGACGCCGATCTGACAGCCGCGATCAACCACGCGCTGGCAACACTGTCACGCGACGGCCGACTGCAGGAAATCTATCTTCGGTATTTCCCTTACGGGCTCTACTGATGACGCTCTCAGCCCTTGCGGTAGCGGGCGATGGCGCTGCGCTCTATGGCGGCGCAGGTGAGCTTGTCGAGACCGAGACGATCGCGCAGCAGGCTGAGCAAGCGCAGCTCCTCGGCCTTGACCGAGAAATCGGCTGAGGCAACTTCGACGGCAAGCGCATATGCGGTGTCGTAGAGCCGCGCGGGTAATGTGTCGCGCACTGTTTCCAGCACGATATCGAGCCCTTCGCTGCCGGCGAGAAGCTTGGCGCAATCGCGCGAAACGGAGATTAGCCTCTCGTCGTCGAAACCATCGAAAACCGGCAAGGCATGGATCAGTTCGCCGATCCGGCCCATTTCCTTGTCGTTCATCGTCCGATCGACGGCGGACGCCATTACCATGACGTAGATGAGGGCCTCATGGGCGGAAAGTGGCTTGTTCATGGCAGGCGAAGTCCTCCGGTTTTGGCAGCAGACTAGAAAGTCAGGCCCGTCATGGCAAGAGCCGGTGTCGGAAGCGTGACCTCAGATTGGATTAAGCGGATTTTCCTTGGGCACGTCCGGCGCGAGTGTTGATTTTCCGCCGGCGCGCGGATCGTCGCCGTAGATGCCCCGTTTCTGCTGCTTTGCCTGTTCGGCGAGCGCAGACAGCGGCGATCCGGCCTCGGGTTCAGCCCAGCCGAAGCGCACCAGCCATTCGCTGAGGTCAATGCGAACATACCGGCAGGCACCGATCACGGTCCCCTTCCAAGTCGGGCTTGGCAGGTCGCAATCGATGGTACGGCCGCGCAGATACATGCGAAAGGCAGTCCGCGCCGCAGCCCCGCAGGGCCAGCTCTTGCCGCTCGGTCCGGTGCACATCCGGTCCACATCGGTCGGAATGATCCCGGGAAGCTGCACGCTCTTACCGGCAATGGTCAGTATGCCGGCACGGTCAGAAAACGGCCGCACCAATTCGACCGGCTTTGCCTGCTCGCTTGGCTTTTGATCTGTGCTGGGCGACGCCTGCACCTGCTGCGTTGGCCATTGGCCAGGCAGGGTCCGGTGGGCTGCGGCGGCTTGCTCCCTGTCTCCTTGATCTGCTGGCCCCCGGCCCGCCGGTATCTGGCCCGCATTGGTTCGGTCGGAAGGTGCGGGTTTGGCAGCAACATTGTCTGCCTGTGTTTTCTCCGACTGCGGCGTCGGGGTCGTATTCGTCGGAGCTGCCTGCGCCAATTGCGTCTCGCCCGGGTTTGCTGGGGTTGTCTTCCGTTGCGCGAACTCGGTCGATGCCTTGCTGTCAGCCCGCTTTGGCGGCTGCGCGTCGGCGTTGCCGCTGTCGATTTGATCTGCGCTGGTGGCGAGAAGAGCTTTCGCTGTGTCTTCCGGTGTCGATGTAGGAGCTACGGTGGGCGGCGAGGCGGATGCTGTGGACGAGAGTGTCGTCGGCGGCGACTGATTGCCGTTGCCGATCGTTCCGGGATCCGTGGTGCTAGGCGCGGTCGCCGCGGCCGACGGCGTCTGTTCGGCGGCGACGGCAGGCGGCGCCGAGATTTTGTCGTCCGGTTTTGCCTCGGCGGCGGGCGTTGGCTCTTGATTGGCAGCATCGGCAGGCGTCCGGGCCGGAGCGGTCGTTGCGGAGATGGCGTCCGCCTTTGCCGTTTCCATTGAGGCGGTCACCGCTGCTTGGTTATCAGCTTCGGTCTCCACTCTGTTCGGCCCGAAGCTATGCTCCTCGACCTGCACGGCAATCAATGTCAGCCACGAACCGATGACCACACCCGCCAAACTTGCCAGCCAAACATCACTGCGCATAATGAGAAAACTTTCCTATTGGCTGGCCCAGATGATCCGCGCAATCCATTCGACATCCGCGAGATCGAAACAGCGATTCGGGTGTTCCGGATTGAGCGACAGCAGTTCGATCGACCGGGCGCTCTGTCGCAACAATACCTTGGCCATGACTTCACCCTCGCGGGTCTTGACCACCACCCGATCATTGCGCCTGATCTGTGCGCCCGGCTCGACAATCAGCACGTCGCCATCACGATAGAGCGGCAACATGCTTTCGCCCTGCACCTCGAGCGCGTAGACACCACCCCTCTGCCCAGGTGCGGCCGGAAACTCCACCATGTCCCAGCCCTGGCCGACCGGAAAGCCGCCGTCGTCGAAAAAGCCTCCGGCACCGGCCTGCGCGAAGCCGAGCATCGGGATGGAGCTTGTCAGCGCGGACAACGCGCGATGGGAAGTGCTGCTGGGGTCATCCACCGAGCGCATGAAGCTGAGAAACTGCTCCATGCTGGCCCCGGTCGCATCAAGCACCTTGGCGATCGATTCCGTCGACGGCCAACGCAGGCGCCCGTCCTGGCTCAGCCGCTTCGATTTATTGAATGAGGTGGGATCGAGGCCGGCGCGCCGGGCAAGACCGGACGCCGTCAGGGCATGCCGCTCGGCAAGCCTGTCGATCGCGCTCCATATCTGCTCATGTGACAGCATCGCCGTTCAGCACTCGGAAGCCGGAATATTCGGCGTTTGACCCTTAAGGAAACGTTAACCGAGGCTCTCCGGCGAGTAAAGGGCGGCTTAGGAATAAGGTCCTTTATCCCCTTGCTTTCATTCCCGATTCCAGCCGCCTAGGTCTTCTGCGGCTGAACCTTGTTGTCGGGTGCCTCGTTCTGTAATTCCTTGGCCATGCCCATGAAGCCCCGCATGAATTTCTGCATGATGCCAAGGGTCCGGTCGATGTCGGCATCGCTCGGAAGGTTCGATCCGCCGTTCGAGGCTACAGCCTTTTCCAGCTTCGAGACGCGGTCGGAGAGGCGGTCGAGCTCGTTGTCATAAGCCGCGCGCTCGTCGGTCGCCATGCGGCAGACCAGATTGCCGTTCTGATCCTGACAGATCGACATGGCGCCCGTCTCTTTGTCCAGGCGGATGAAATGATCGCCGCTACGCTCCAGCTGAAAGCGCTTAATATCCGCCTCGGCGGCGTGACCTGGCGTGGCGAGAAGAAGAGCGGCGGGCAGGATGAGCGCCGCAAGGCCTGATACCATTTCGTTCGTCATGTCATCCTCCCGGTTTTCTGCGTTTTGATCCCAAATAATCTGCGTTGGCCGTGGACATCTGCAGCCATTTTCGTGCAAAGCCCTATGAGGGATAAACGTTACACAGGAATGATGACCGCGATGCCAGTGGTTTACAAGATTGTGCCGGATACGCTGTGGCAGCAAGCCAGACAAACCGGGGTTTTTAATGGCGCGGCGATCGACCTGACAGACGGATTCATCCATTTCTCGACGGCAAAGCAAGCCAGGGAAACAGCGGCTCGGCATTTCGCCAGCCAGACCGGCCTGCTGTTGGTGGCGATAGACGACGAAGCACTCGGTGACAAGCTGGTTTTCGAGCCCTCCCGTGGCGGCGATCTCTTCCCGCATCTCTACGCGCCCCTGCCGCTTTCGGCTGTCCTCTGGGAAAAGCCGTTGCCGCTCGGTCCGGACGGTGCGCATGTATTTCCGGAGATGTCCGAATGATTGGCGCCCTTCGCGATCTCGGCAGGCGCGGCCTCTTCATGTTCGATCCGGAGACGGCGCATGGCATGTCGATCGCAGCGCTGAAGTCCGGTCTCGTTCCGGCCTGCCGGATCAACGCCGATCCTCGCCTGCGTCAGACCGTGGCCGGGCTGGAATTCGCCAACCCGCTCGGCATGGCCGCAGGTTATGACAAGAACGCCGAGGTACCGGAGGCGCTGTTGAAGCTCGGCTTCGGCTTTACCGAGATTGGTACAGTGACCCCGAAGCCGCAATCCGGCAATCCGCGTCCGCGCATCTTCCGCCTGGTCGAGGACGAGGGCGTCATCAATCGCCTCGGCTTCAACAACGAAGGGCACGAGGCGGTTTTCCGGCGTCTTCAGCCGATCCGCGCCAAAGGCATCATCGGCGTCAACATCGGAGCCAACAAGGATAGTGCCGACCGCATCGCCGATTACGTCGCCGGCATCCGCCGTTTCTATTCCGTCGCGCGCTATTTCACCGCCAATATCTCCTCGCCGAACACGCCGGGCCTGCGCGATCTGCAGGCACGCGAAAGCCTTGCAGCGCTGTTGTCGGCAGTCCTTACGGCCCGCGAGGAAGAGGCGGCGAAGGCGGGCAAAAAAATTCCGGTCTTCCTGAAGATCGCACCGGATCTGACGGAAGAGGGCATGGACGACATCGCCGCGGAAGTTTTGGCGCAAGCACTGGATGGTCTGATTGTCTCCAACACCACCCTTTCGCGCGACGGCTTGAGGGACCAGGTTCAGGCAAAGGAGACCGGCGGCCTCTCCGGCAGGCCGCTCTTCGAAAAATCGACGGTGGTTCTCGCAAAGATGCGCCGCCGCGTCGGCGTGGCTCTGCCCATCATTGGCGTCGGCGGCGTTTCATCGGCGGCGACAGCGCTGGAGAAGATCAAGGCCGGCGCCGATCTCGTGCAGCTCTATTCGTGCATGGTCTATGAAGGTCCCGGCCTGCCGGGCCGTATCGTTACCGGCCTGTCGGAGCTGCTCGACCGCGAGCGCGTCGGCTCGATCCGCGAGCTGCGCGACAGCAGGCTCGATCATTGGGCCAGGCGGAACGTCTGATCGGCCCGCTTTTTCAGCCCAATGGCGAGGAAAATGCCGCGAAACAGCAGGAAGGCGTTCATCGCCAGCCACAGGCCGTGATTGCCGAGGGTCGGCACGAATAGCGCAAGTGCAAAAAGGTAGCCGGCAAACGACATCAGCATTCGGTTGCGCATGTCGCGCGACCAAGTGGCGCCGATGAAGACGCCGTCCATCAGGAAGGCGAGCGCTCCGGTGAGCCCAGTGACGGCGGCCCAGGGCAGATAGGTTTGGGCCGCGGCGCGCACCTCTTCCGAGGTTGTCAGTAGGCGGATCAGCTCAGGGCCAATAGTGAAGAAGAAGACCGCAGCCGCAAACGCCAATCCGAAGGACCAAAGCCCGGTCAGCTTCAGCCCGCGATCGAAGGCCGGTCGGTAGTTGGCGCCGATCGAGCGGCCTGTGATCTGCTCGGCGGCATTCGCCAGCCCGTCGAGATAATAGCCGGACAGCAGGAAGAAGTTCATCAACACCGCGTTGGCGGCCAGTGTCACCGCGCCGAACGTGTTGCCGATGCGAGTCATCAGCGTGAAAGCGCCGATCAACACGAAGGTGCGGATAAGGATGTCGCGGTTGAGCGCAAAGAGTTGCGTGAGCTTGGCGCGTGACAAAAGCTCGGCCCGGGCGGGCCGCGCTTCACCACCAAAGCTGCGCACCACGATGGCAAGACCCGTGAGCGCGCCGACAGCCTCGCCGATCAATGTGCCCCAGGCGACGCCGGCAACGCCCCAGCCGAACCCCAGGCCAAGCAGCACGGCGAGGATGATATTGACGCCATTGATCAA
Source organism: Martinezella calliandrae (assembly GCF_030272695.1). Taxonomy (GTDB): domain Bacteria; phylum Pseudomonadota; class Alphaproteobacteria; order Rhizobiales; family Rhizobiaceae; genus Rhizobium; species Rhizobium calliandrae. Next base: position 108,062 of record NZ_JARFYN010000004.1, on the reverse strand, counting down.
TGTCTGCAGCAAAAGCCCGATGCGACCTTGGCCGCGCCCGAGCACGAAACCGAGGATGGCATAGTTGGCAAGCGCTGCCGGGCCGGAAAGCATGCGGATCGAGAAATAGGTGCGGGTCGCATCGGCAATGCCGCCCTCAGGGCCCATGAGCTTGATGCCGAGCCAGAGCAACAAGGGCGACAACAGGAGAAGCAGCAGGCCGCAACCAAGCGCCGATAACAGCGCCCGCCAAAAAACCGCCTGCTGCTCATGGCGATCGCGGCGGCCGTAGGCTTGCGCAGTCAAGCCGGTCGTCGAAGAGCGCAGGAAGTTGAAGCTCGCGAAAATGAGATCGAAGAGCACCGCACCGATGGCCAGCCCAGCCAGCGCATCGGGCTGGCCGAGGCGCCCGACGACGGCGGTATCGGCGAGGCCGAGCAATGGCGTCGTCATGAAGCCGAGAGTCATCGGAATGGCAATGGACAGCACTAGTCGGTGTGTCACCTCGAAAGACAGAATCCGTCCGCTATGCTCCTGGTGATCCATGTCCCCTCAGCTCCCCTCAATTGGAAGAGAGCACCATGGACCAATAGGGCTTGTCACTGGAAGAGGGATCATAGGCGAGGGCGACGCCGAGACCGTTATAATTGCCGAGCATGTTGTGCAAATGCTTCGGCGAATTGATCCAGGCCGCCACCGCTGCATTCACGTCGCGCTGGCCTTCGGCAATATTTTCAGCGGCCGGCAGCTTGACGCCGCTTGCCTTGACGCGGGTGCCGAAGTTATCGCCAATCCCGATCAGATGCTCCATCTTGCCGGCATCGGCCATCCGTTTGGCCTGATAGATCGCCGCCGTGCTGGCAGCCGGATCGATTTTGAGCGGCGGCAGCCCGTTCTTGGCGCGCAGCGAGTTGACGAGCGGCAGGGCGGAAGCGGTCTGGTCGTGAGCGGGCGTGTTGGAGACATGGGTGGGCGGCGTGGCGCAACTCGCAACGAGGGCAGCGAGCGCAAGGCCAGTGAGGCGCAGCGCATGGCGCCGCGTAGAAAGCGAATCGTCAGGGATCATATTTTAACGGCGGTAATTGAAGAGACGGAGGATGACGAAAAGTGGAATAACGATGGTGGCGCCAAGCAGCAGATAGTCGCCAAACTCGCCGAGCGCGGCAAAACCGCTGTGCCAGAGATCAAGAACGAAGCGGCGCAGGCCATATAGAAAATCCAGCGGACGCCAGCCGAAGAATTTCATCACGAAACCAACGATCAGCGACACGATGATAAGCTTCACGAGCGTGCGGCCGGGCGAGTCGCCCAGAAACCTGTTCACCTGATCCGACATGCGGCTGTCTCCATAATGCCTATCGAGCGATTTTGAGATAAGGCTGCGCCCAGCGACTCGCAAGCGCTTTTGCCCAGTACTACCTGAAACACGTGCTTACCTGAAACAGATGTCTGCCTGAAATAGGACTTGAGTTTTTTTGTGGCCGCGTCCAAAGGCGGATGCCAACAGGAGCGAGATTATGCTGCCGAGCCAGCTTTCCTCCGGCGACATCATCGCCGACCGCCGCGCCGACTACGCGAAGATGCTTGCTGAAAGCGGCGAGCCGGCCAGCGCCGCCGAATTGATGGAGCAGGCGCTGGAGCTGACGCCCGGCTGGGCGGCTGGCTGGTTCACTCTCGCGACATATCGTGAAAAGGCGGGGAACACGCAGGGTGCCATCGAGGCGCTGAACCAGGTCCTTGCCCTCGATACCGACGATATCTTCGGCGCCCGCTTGAAGCTCGCGGTTCTGGGCGCGGCCGAAATGCCCGATCAGCCGCCGAGCCGCTATGTCGAGCGGCTGTTTGACGACTATGCAGACCGGTTTGAAACTTCGCTGGTCGAAAAACTCGGCTACAGCGTGCCGCAGAAGCTCGCGGCTCTGATCGCCGGTACGACCAGTATACCCCCGCATTTCCGCCTTGCAGTCGATCTCGGCTGTGGCACCGGTCTATTCGGCCCGGAAATCCGCGCGCGGGTTGATCGGCTCGAAGGATTCGATCTGTCGAAAGGCATGCTCGCCAAGGCAGCGGACAAAGGGGTCTACGATAACCTAGGGCAAGCCGATCTGTCGCTGCCTCCGCCTTCGTCCGGCATTTTCGACGACGGATTGGCCCGGGGGCGTGCCAATTTGATCGCCGCCGCCGACGTATTGATGTATCTCGGGAATCTCGAGAGCGTCATGACGATCGTCGCGGAGCTGGCAGCTTCCTCGGCTGTGTTCGCCTTTTCGGTCGAGGACGCCGAAGAGGGGGAAGGTTATCTCTTGCGCGACTCATTGCGCTTCGCGCATTCGGAGGCCTATGTCGGGGCGACATTGGCCGCTCACGGCTTCGTCGTCCGCAATCTGGTCCGTAGCGTCATTCGCATGGATGCCGGAAAACCGGTGCACGGCTTTTTGTTCATTACGCAGAAATCCGTCTGACCGACCGAATCTTGCAACATGCCAATAGGTCAGTCTTCGTTACATATTTCCCTTAATAGCCCCGCGCTTTCCGCAGAGTTCCCACAAAATAAGGGCAAAGCTGCCTTGGGGCGTCTGGAACACCTCCGCCACCAGGCATTCGCTGGTCGAGGATGTTCAGAGTATATTTTCAGGCAGTCTGGTATCGTCGCTCGGCCTCTTGAACGGCAGCGCAGCAGGTGGGGTATCTATCTGCAGGAACGTTTCGGGATATGCGCCGGGCTCGTTCAGCTCGGGGTCGACATTGCGTACTCACTGCCGCCTTTGCAGTGACCACACCCTTCGTGGTCATCTGTTCTGTGTGGGGCGCAGCCGCGCTCAACCTCTTCGTCGCGATAAACCATCGATCGGATCGCTTCATCGCGCTCTAAGCTGCGCCAGTTTTACCGCTTGCGGGTCTGGTCGGACTCTGCGATCGCGGCTTCGTGATACCAGCTATCGAAGGCAGCCGTGCAGATGCTTGGGCCTATGTCGGGAGTAAGGTTTACTTTCTCGCGCCGGCCGGCAGGGGTTGGGCGAGCTGTGACGGGAAACTGAAAAATCTTTGCCGTTTCGCGATGCGGGCTGGTTGCCATTGCAATGTCTCCCCCTTTTTGGTGTTCAAGCGGGCGCGCTTCAAGAGACAGCTTATATATAGCAGAGTCCCTCCCCATTTTTGAGATATATGCTCAAAAAAAATGCAAAAGGTTGAAATTATAGGCAATTTCGAGGTTTTGCCGCTGGGGAACGTGGTTCTCGGGTGCCTAGTTGCTGCGCTGCTTCGGCCCAGCCGCACTGCGACAAGTTGGCGCCACCTTTCGGCCAAGTTGCTCACGATTCTGAAAGAATCGGACATCGAGCGAGTCAAAATCGGTCGAAATTGACTCCGATTTACAGATTTTTTGTCGAACTGCAGCGCATCTTACTCAGTTTGGCATGTCAAATGCATGTCACATGCTAGCCGTGGGTGGCGAAGATTTCCGGGCGGGCTCCTTCGAATTTTCTCTGCTTCGGGTAGTTAACTCTCAATGAGGTGCGTAATGACAAAATATAAGCTCGAGTATATCTGGCTCGACGGGTACACCCCTGTACCGAACCTGCGCGGCAAGACGCAGATTAAGGAATTTGCTGATTTTCCGAAGCTTGAAGAGCTCCCGCTCTGGGGCTTCGATGGTTCGTCGACGATGCAGGCCGAAGGCCGCAGCTCGGATTGCGTGCTGAAGCCCGTTGCCCGTTACCCGGATCCGGCTCGCACCAACGGCGTTCTCGTCATGTGCGAAGTCATGATGCCCGATGGCGTCACCCCGCACGCTTCCAACAGCCGCGCGACGATCCTCGACGACGAGGACGCATGGTTCGGCTTCGAGCAGGAATACTTCTTCTACAAGGACGGCCGTCCGCTCGGCTTCCCGGAATCCGGTTACCCGGCTCCGCAAGGCCCGTACTACACCGGCGTCGGCTATAAGAACGTCGGCAATATCGCCCGCCAGCTCGTCGAAGAGCATCTCGACCTCTGCCTGGCCGCCGGCATCAACCACGAAGGCATCAATGCCGAAGTGGCGAAGGGCCAGTGGGAATTCCAGATTTTCGGCAAGGGCTCCAAGCGCGCCGCCGACCAGATCTGGATGGCCCGTTACCTGCTGCTGCGTCTCTGCGAAAAGTACAGTATTGACGTCGAGTTCCACTGCAAGCCGCTTGGCGACACCGACTGGAACGGCTCGGGCATGCACTGCAACTTCTCGACCAAGTTCATGCGCGAAGTCGGCGGCAAGGCCTATTTCGAAGCGCTTATGGCTCAGTTCGACAAGAATCTCGAAGCCCATATCGCCGTCTACGGCCCGGACAACCACCTGCGTCTGACCGGCAAGCACGAAACGGCTCCGTGGAACAAGTTCAGCTACGGCGTTGCCGACCGTGGCGCGTCGATCCGCGTTCCGCACTCCTTTGTCAAGAACGACTACCGCGGCTACCTCGAAGATCGTCGCCCGAACTCCCAAGGCGACCCCTACCAGATCGCTTCCCAGGTTCTGAAGACCATCTCGGAAGTTTCGACCCCGGCGGCTTCGGCTGCTGCTTGACCGTCGATTGTCCCCGCATGCCGGGACAGAGACACAATGAAAAGTGCGGGATTTCGGTCCCGCGCTTTTTTGTTCCGCCAATCGTGTTTAGGCCGCCTTCGCGTCCTTATCGACCGGATGCTGCGAGCGGAAGCCGACAGCCAGCCGGTTCCAGATGTTGATGGCGCCAATCGCGACCGTGATCTTGACCATCTCCTCTTCGCTGAAGTGCGGCTTCAGCGTGTCGAAGGCCGCGTCCGGAATACCTGTTTCGGCAATTTTCGTGACGGCATCGACCCATCCGAGCAAGGCGCGTTCGCGTGCATCGTAAACCGGCGATTCCCACCAGACGCACATCAGGTTGATCCACTGCTCGCCGAGCCCATCATGCCGGGCTTCCTTTACATGCATGTCGACGCAGTAGGCGCAGCCATTGACCTGCGAAGCGCGCAGCTTGATGAGGTGGATGAAGCGGCGTTCCAGACCCGAGCTCTGTACGAACTGCTCGAGTGCGCTAACGGCCTTGTAGGATTCGGGCGAAGCCTTGGCGAAATTCAAACGGGGATGCATGGGTCTCTCCTTGGTTTTGGGTTTATCGGTTCGCTCTGCGTTCATTAAGGGCAAGGAATGCGCAGCCTCTTGCCGCGATGGCGCCGTCGTCGCTCTCCGCGAGCTCGGCGAGGACATCGGCAATGGTGGTCTTGGCGAGCTCGGCGCGGTACACCCGCTCAGCCGCCAGCATCGCCGCGCTGATTCCGCACGGTTTTGCGAAAGATTTTCCGGGCAGCGGGTTCGGCCCGCGCTGGCGGATTTCGGCACAGCGAAAGGCTGGCGCCGGGCCTTCGACGCCAAGCACGATATCAAGCAGCGTGATCTCTTTCGGCAGTCGCGCCAGCCGGTAGCCGCCCCTGGGGCCGGACACAGTATCGAGAATGCCGGCGCTGGAGAGTGCCTGCAGATGTTTCAGCAAATAGCTCACTGACACCCCATGAAACTCGGCAATCGCCGCAGCTGAAAGCACGCCCCCTTCCGATAGCCCTGCCAGCATCGCGACGCTGTGTATGGCCTGTTCAACGCCTTCGCCGAGTTTCATCGATTGTCCTTTTCATATCGTGGATATATTTTGTCCGCGATTATACGATGTGTCAAGTGCTCTTCTTTTTCCTGCATTTCCAGCTACCTTCATTGGGTGGACCAGATCGATTCAGAGCGCCGTATTGCCTTGCCTGCCCCTTTTATCCGCTGGTTCGCGGAAAAGGGTTGGCAGCCGCGTGCCCATCAGCTCGAATTGTTGGCCCGCGCCGAGGCTGGCGAGAGCACCTTACTGATTGCGCCGACCGGGGCGGGCAAGACCTTGGCCGGATTTTTGCCCTCGCTCACCGATCTGACACACCGGGGCAAGATCCCGCCCGGCTCGGCCTTCACCGGCATTCACACACTCTACATCTCGCCGCTAAAGGCACTGGCCGTCGATATCGAGCGCAATCTGATGAAGCCGGTCACGGAAATGGGCCTGCCGGTCTCTGTCGAGAACCGCACCGGCGATACCCCGAGCGGTAAGCGCCAGCGCCAGAAACTCAACCCGCCGGACATCCTGCTGACGACGCCAGAACAAGTAGCACTGCTGCTCGCCAACCGCGAGGCGGAACGCTTCTTCAAGGACTTGAAATACGTCGTCCTCGACGAACTGCATTCTCTTGTGACGTCGAAGCGTGGCCATATGCTCTCGCTCGGCCTTGCGCGCCTGCGCAAGCTTGCGCCCAATCTGCGAACCATCGGCCTGTCGGCAACGGTTGCCGAGCCGATGGACCTGCAGAAATGGCTGGTGGCCCAGGAAGAGGGGGCGAAGCGGAATGCCGGCCTGGTGATGGTTGACGGCGGCGCCAAGCCCGATATTTCGATCCTCAAGACCGACGAACACATCCCCTGGTCCGGCCACTCCGCCAAGTATGCCATCCCCGATATCTATCGGGAGCTGAAAGAGCATCGGACGACGCTTCTCTTCGTCAACACCCGCTCGCAGGCGGAAATGCTGTTTCAGGAGCTGTGGTCGGCCAACGACGACAATCTGCCGATCGCGCTGCATCATGGCTCGCTCGATGTCGGACAGCGCCGGAGGGTCGAAGCCGCCATGGCCGCCAACAAGCTGCGCGCCGTCGTTGCCACCTCGACGCTCGATCTCGGCATCGATTGGGGCGATGTCGATCTCGTCATCCATGTCGGCGCGCCGAAAGGCGCCTCGCGGCTTGCCCAGCGCATCGGTCGCGCCAATCACCGCATGGACGAGCCGTCAAAGGCGATCCTTGTGCCGGCCAACCGTTTCGAAGTGATGGAATGTCAGGCGGCGCTCGATGCCAATTATGTCGGCGCGCAGGATACGCCGCCGGTCGGTGCCGGTGCGCTCGACGTCCTTGCACAACATATCCTCGGCATGGCATGTGCAGAACCCTTCGACATGCTGGAGCTTTACGACGAGGTCCGCAGTGCCTCGCCCTATGCCGATCTGTCCTGGGAGACGTTCGAGCGCCTTGTCGATTTCGTGGCCACCGGCGGCTATGCCCTGCGCACTTACGAGCGTTATGCTCGCATCCGCAAGACGCCGGAGGGCCGCTGGCGGGTCTCCAATGCGCAAGTGGCGCAGCAATATCGCCTGAATCTCGGCACCATCGTCGAAGAGGCAATGCTGAACATCCGGCTGGTGAAGCGCAATGCGCTGGGGTCGCTCGGTCGCGGCGGAGCGCCGCTCGGCAAGGTCGAGGAGTATTTTCTCGAACAGCTTTCGCCCGGGGACACGTTTCTTTTCTCCGGCAAGGTGCTGCGATTCGAAGGCATCCGCGAGAACGAATGCCTGGCCTCACAGGCCTTCTCTATGGATCCGAAAATCCCCTCCTATGCCGGCGGCAAATTTCCGCTGTCCACCTATCTCGCCGATCAGGTGCGCACGATGATCGCCGATCCCGATCGCCGGCATCGTTTACCGGATCAGGTGCGCGACTGGCTTGAGCTGCAGATTGACAAGTCGTTGCTTCCGAAACGCGACGAGCTGCTGATAGAGACCTTTCCGCGCGGCAGCCGCGCCTACCTGGTTGCCTATCCCTTCGAGGGGCGGCTGGCGCACCAGACGCTCGGCATGTTGTTGACGCGCAGGTTGGAGCGGGCAAGTGCAAAGCCCTTGGGCTTTGTCGCCACGGATTATTCGCTCGGCATTTGGGGGCTTGAGGATATCGGGCTGATGATCGCCAATGGCCGCCTCAGCCTTTCCGACCTCTTCGAAGAGGACATGCTCGGCGACGATCTTGAAGCCTGGCTCGATGAATCCTTCCTGCTGAAACGCACCTTCCGCAATTGCGCCGTCATCGCCGGCTTGATCGAGCGCCGCCACCCTGGCAAGGAAAAGACCGGCCGGCAAGTAACCGTGTCGGCTGATCTGATCTATGACGTGCTGCGCAGCCACGAGCCGGACCATATTTTGATGCAGGCGACTCGGCAGGATGCGGCCACGGGCCTTTTGGACATTGGCCGTCTTGGGGATATGCTAAAGCGAATCAAGGGTCACATTACTCACCGGGCGCTGGACCACATCTCGCCGCTTGCCGTGCCGGTGATGCTGGAGATCGGCAAGGTGCCGGTGCCGGGTGAGGCTCATGATGTGGTGCTGGCGGAAGCGGCTGACGATCTGATCCGCGAGGCCATGCAATGACGACGAAGGTAGACTAAATTGATGAACCGCCTGGCGCTTGCGCGAGAGATAAACGGCCCGTTCCGGAACGGCTTGACCCCCGTCTCGGGCGTCGAGACCGCTGTTCATGGTGTCGCCGTCGTCTGTGATCCGCTGGGTGCGCTTCATCTGCCAGATGCCGGCATCCTCGTCGTTTCGGATCTGCATCTGGAAAAGGGCGCAGCCTTTGCGCGCCGTGGCATGTTGCTGCCGCCCTACGACACGCTGGCGACGCTGACCGTGCTTGCTGCCGTCATATGCCGCTACGATCCCAAACTTGTCGTCTCGCTCGGCGACAATTTCCACGATCGCGTCGGCTCGGAGCACCTGCCGGAGGAGTTCCGCGGCCTGATCGTCAACATGGCGCGCGGCCGCGAATGGATATGGATCAACGGCAATCACGATCCGGATGGCACGGTCGATCTGCCCGGTCGCTCCGTCGATGAGATGCATTATGGCGGGCTGACCTTCCGCCACGAACCGGGCGGCGGCCAGCAGGTCGGCGAGATCGCCGGCCATCTGCACCCGTCTGCCACCGTACGTCGTCGCGATAAATCCGTTCGCCGCCCGTGTTTTGCCACCGACGGCGTCCGCCTGCTGATGCCGGCTTTCGGTACCATGACCGGCGGGCTGGACTTGCGTCACAAGGCCATGGCCGGCCTCTTCGACCGAGAAAGTCTCATTGCCCACGTCCTCGGCCGCGACCGCATTTACTCGGTGCGGTTCGGCAATTTGTCTGCCTAAGCTGCCTTAGCGGGTTCATAGCGCAGGATCACGGCGCCGGTCTTAAGCGGTTTGGATTCGAGCAGCTTCATCGGGATTTGTTCCGCCGCCGGCTTGAAATGCGGATTGCCGTTGCCGAGAATGACGGGGACGAGGCAGATGCGGATTTCGTCAACCAATCCCGCTTTCAACAGCACATTCGCCACTTCGGCGCTGCCGAAGACGAACATGGTCTTGCCCGGGTCTTCCTTCAGTTTTCCGACTTCGGCGACGATGTCGCGAACGACGCGGCAATTGTTCCACTCCGCCTTGTCCACCGTCCGCGATGCGGCGATCTTGGCGATGCCGTTCATATAGGCGGCGATTTCGGGTGCTTCGGACGCGGTCGGCCAATAGGCGGCCATACCTTCATAGGTCTTGCGGCCGAAGATCAGCAGGTCGCCCTCCTGGCCGAGGTCCTTCGCGTAGCGCTCCAGCTCTTCGCCCCAGGCAAGCATGTGGAAGTCCAAGTCCCAAGGCTTCGTTCCCTCGAAATATCCATCGAGTGTCATGAGATTCCAGACAACAAGCCTCCTCATCGGTCTCCTCCATCGTGATAACCGTATCTTATTTTTCAAAACTGGTTGCTAAAAGCAAGCAGTTGAAAATTATCGTGACCGGTGGCAAAGTGCAAGCAGTTTTTGGAGACCCTCATGGACGCGCTCAATCGCTCCGGCTGCCCGATCAATCTCACCCTGGAAATCCTCGGTGACCGCTGGAGTCTGATCATCATACGGGACATCATGTTCGGCAATCGCCAGCATTTTCGCGAGCTCTTGCAGAACTCGGAGGAAGGTATCGCGTCCAACATCCTCGCCGACCGGCTGAAGCGGCTGGTGGTGCGTGGGCTTTTGACACGCGACGACGATCCGACTCATAAGCAGAAAGCTGTCTACAGCCTCACCGAAATGGCAATCGATCTCGTGCCGCTTTTTGCCCATATGGGCGCCTGGGGCCGCAAGCATCTGCCGGTTTCGGAAAAACTGTCGATCCGCGCGGAACTGCTCGAAGATGGGGGGCCTAAACTCTGGGAGGATTTCATGGAGGAGCTGAGGGCAAAGCATCTGGGCAAGGTGTTGCCGCCGGGTACGCCCTCGGTGCTCGGCCGGCTGACGCAAGCCTATCTTGATGTCGTGGAGCACAAGAGAAGCGCCTGATCAGCTCTTCCGGAACACGAAGCTTGCCGTCCATCCCGTGATCAGCGCCAGGAGCACCGAAAACGCGCCGTAAGTGATCGGCCGGTTATGAGCGGCATCGGTGATGGTCTGCTCAATGCCTGTTTTGATGACACGCAGCGGCAGGGACCTTTCCGTCAGGAACTTGCCGCTCTTGAAGAGATAGGCGCGCACTGTATGCACGCCGTTCGGTACGTCCGCGGGAAGCCGAAGTGTTGCCCTGAAGAGGCTGGAGCTGACGAAGCGCACGCCGGCTGGATCGCTCTCATAGAGGCCGCGAACCATCTGTAGCCGTCGGAAGGCCTGACGAAATTCCGGGACATCGGCGCCGCTGCCGACGAAACCGACCGGGGTCAGCTGAATATGGTCCATGCCGATGCCGCGGTCGTTTAGCTCGAGTGGCGCGGTAATATAGTCGACGGCACGTGTGCTCGACAGTGAATAGGCCTGTGGCACATGCTCGAAGGTCATCGACCGGGTGTTGACCCAGATGCCGAAGATGCGCTCCTTCTTGCGCACGGTGGCATTTTGGCGCGGTCCTTCCAGCACGACGACGACGTCGTATTGGCCGATCGCCAGGAGCAGTTGGTCGGTATTGGAAAGCGCGCCGAAGATCGTCAAGTCGGCCCCGGTAAAATCGGAGGTGATGGCGATTTCACTGGTGGAGGTGCCGATCTCCATCGTCTCGCGCGCTGTTGTGGACGTGGTCGGCTGATCCAGCAACACCTGCGCCTCAGCGCCCAATGGCGCAAGCAGGAGACAGGCAGCAACGAACAGGCCGACTTGTCTCATTGGCCTGTTCCTTCGAGCACGATGGAATAGATGTCGGCCGGCGTCACCACCAGCGCGATCGCTAGGCGCAGGCCGACGGCAAGCACGAGGAGGCCGAGCAGGGCGCGAAGCTGTTCGCCGCGCAGCTTCTGTCCGACCCGCACCCCGTATTGCGCGCCGACGACGCCCGCCACCATCAGAAGGAAGGCCAGCACGATATCGACGGAATAGTTGGTTGCCGCCTGCACGATGGTTGTGTAGGCGGTGACGAAAATGATCTGGAACAGCGAAGTACCAACCACGACATTGGTCGGGATGCGCAGCAGATAGATCATCGCCGGCACCATGATAAAGCCGCCGCCGACACCCATCACCGATGTCAGGATGCCGATAGCGAAGCCGAGGACGATCACGGGAATGACGCTCAGATAGATCTTCGATTTCTTGAAGCGCATCTTCAGCGGCAGGCGATGCACCCAACTGTGGTGGCCTGGCTTGCGGGGCATGGCCGGCTCGTTGCGGGCAGCGCGGCGCATCGCGTTTAGGCTCTCCCATAGCATCAACCCGCCGATCGTGCCGAGAAAGACGACGTAGAGAAGCGAGATGAAGAGATCGAGCTGACCGATGCGCCTGAGCAGCGAGAAGATCCAGATGCCGACGGTGGCGCCGGCAAGACCGCCAATGAGCAACACCGATCCGAGCTTCATATCCAGTGTGCCGCGGCGGAAATGCGTGATGGCGCCCGAGATCGACGACGCAACAACCTGGTTCGCGCCGGTGGCGACGGCGACGACGGGCGGGATATTGTAGAAGATCAGAAGGGGGGTAATCAGAAAGCCGCCGCCGACGCCGAACATGCCGGAGAGAAACCCGACGGCTGCACCCATGCCGAGAATAATAAAGATATTCACCGACAGTTCTGCGATCGGCAGATAGATCGTCACGGTCTGATCCCAGTTGCAGGTTTCCGAACGCAAACGACCGGAAACCTGTGAACAATTTTCCCCTTTAAACAGACGATTCTAATCTGAAATGATTGCCAGAGCCTTATGAAAAAGCATGGCGCTCTTCAGCTGTCGAAGTCTTCATTCCAATCTAACGCGGCATTTTCCACGATTGTGTGACGAATTTTGTCACAAGGCAAAGCTGGCGAGGGGTGGGAGCTTGTCGTTGGTGGAGGCGATCTAACATGCCGACGATTTGATCATGCAATCGTCAATCGCGGGGGAAAAGCCTCAAAGAGAAAACGACCCTTCGTCTGCAAGACACGGCTCAAGATCGCGCATCGCCGCGACAGCGGATTGGACGGCTTCATCCCGATCGGAATGAAGCCGTTGGCTTATTTGTTGCGGGCAAGAAGTTCCTTGACCACCCGATCCGTCACCTTGCCGTCCTGCGGCAGGCCGACCGATTTCTGGAAACTCTTCAGCGCAGCGACGGTCTTCTCGCCCATATTGCCGTCAGGGGTACCGGCGTCGAAGCCGTTGTTGTTGAGGATCGCCTGGATGTTGCGGATCGCTTTCTTCATGTCAATCGAGGCCGTGTTGACGCCTTTGCCAGTCGTCCATTCCTCGGGGATGGTCGTGCCGTTCGCCTTGGCGTCGAGCGGCTGCGCCTTCCAGAGATCGACTTTGGCGCGGGCGCTGTCGAGCTCATTCTGATTCATGGCGTTCGCCACTTCGTCGCGCTTCTGCGCAGCGTCCTTGTCGCCACCCTTGGCGGCGATCGCGAACCATTTGTAGGACTCTTGCAGGTCCTGTTTCACGCCGTTGCCGCGCGCATAAAGAATAGCGAGGTTGAACTGGCTGTCCGACACGCCAAGAATGGCCGCCTTGATGAACCAGTTCGCCGCCGTCGTATAGTCCTGCGGACCGGCAGCGCCGGAAGCGTAAAGGACAGCAAGGTTGTGCATGGCGCTGGCATTGCCCTGATTGGCGGCCTGCTCGTAATACTGTTTGGCCTTCGTGAGGTCGCGGTCGAGGCCATTGCCCTTCTCGTACATGCTGGCGAGCCGGTACTGGGCTGGCGGGAACCCCTTGTCTGCGGAAAGCTGATACCAGCTCGCCGCCTGCTTGAGGTCCGCCGTAACGCCGCGGCCATCCGTATAGCGCGCGCCGATCTCGAACAGCGCGACGGGGTCGCCGGACTTGGCGGCGGCAACGAGCGTGGGCGGCTGGATACCGTCTGGCACGGTGATCGCGGCGGCCGGCGCGATGGCAGCGGGCGCGGCGGTCGTCGTGGCATTGGCGGGTACGAAGGCTGCGGTTTGCTGAACCGGCGCGGCGCTGCTGGCCGGCGTCAGTGTTTCGCTGGCCTGATTGCCGTCGAGGGGTAAGGCGGTTGTCAGATGATCGTTCGTCGGCGCGATAGCCGGATTGGCGGGCGCGGGAGAGGGCTGTGCGGCTTCTTGGATATTGGCGCTCGGGGCTTCTGTTGGCGATGCCTGGCTGGCTGGAGCATTTTTTGCCGCCTGAGCCTCCGGTGCTTGCGTCTGAGCCGCATTGGCGGCGGCACCGTTTGTCGTAGCCGCGTCGGCCACCGAGCTCAACACCGAGATTTCGGCCGGCGACGGCGCCTTCTGGCCACGCGTCAGCGTATTGACCAGGGGGAAGGCCATGATCGCGAGCAGGGCTGCGCCGACAGCAAGTAGGATTGGGCGGCGGAAGCGCGAGAATGCACCGCGTTTCTTCTCTCCGTTCTTAGCCGAAGGAGCTGAGCGTTGCGTCTGGTCCACTTCCATTGCAGCCGCCTGCGCCGCGCGGCGTGCAGCAGCGATATAGTCGGCGCGCTCGTTTTCGTTCGGCTGTTTGGCAGTGCCGTTGCGCGCAGCATTTTGGCTGGCGCGCACGCGCTCCAGGATCTTCTTGATATCCGGCGCGCCGGAGCCCGGCTCGAGCAGCTCATTCGCCTCCTCGGCAGGCATCATGTCGACCGGATCGATCGAAGGCGCCTGCTCGATGACAGGCCGGTCGGGCAGGAAGATCGGTTCTGCCTTTTCGGGCATGAAAAAGCGTCTGCCGAGGCTGGCGAGCAGGCTGGTTTTCGCTCCATCCTTCTTCGATGCGGCCTTGATCTCCGCCTTGGTGACCGCATCGACCGCTTGCGCGACAACGGCTTCCGGCGATGCCGCGGGGTCGGCGGGGGCGACGGTGCGAATGACTGGTCCTGCCTTGTGCGGTGCGGCCAAAGGCGGTTTCACCGTCGACGTATCGGAATGAGCGAAAACATCGCTTTCGAATTTGGCGGCAGGCACGGCAGGCGCCGCCTGGCGGTGCTCCATATGATCCAGCCGGTCGGCGATCTGTAGCAGTGTGTCGTGCAACGCCTCGAACGTGCGGTGGGTTCGCTCGTCGCTGCTGCGGCTAAGGTCTTCGAGATGGCGAAGGTCTTCCGCAAGCGCAGTCATGGCCGACATGTCGGCGGCTGGCACGCCATGACCAAGCATACCTTCGCGCGAGTAGGCCTCGACGACGGCTTCTGCGGCGTGCCGGGCCGCCTCGATGATATATTCGTCATTGGTCGCCATATAATCTTCGATCGCGCTCATGCGACGGTCGAGATCGGCGGGAATGTGGTCGGCGGCGGCCCGCGGCTCGCTCATCAAAAGAGTCGAGAGGTGAGCGATCTGTTCTTCGAGATGGCGCAAAGCTCGCGTGTCGGTCGGCGGTGCGGCTGTGCTCGCCTCCAGCCGCGTGGCGATATCGGAAAGACGACTCTCCAGCCGACGGACCGCGCCATCATCGAGGTTGGCGATCGGATGCGGTGGATGAAAATCCATCTCGTCGATGCGGCGCGCCAGATAATCCAGCCGTTCGGCCAGCACCTGGTCGACCGAGCCGTGTTCCAGCGCATCGATTTTACGGGAAATATCGGCGAGGTGGCTGACTAGTTCCGGCTGAGGCGAGGCCTTCTGCGAGCGTTCCATCAGATAGGAGAGCTGATCCAGGCGCTCTTCCAGCCGTGCGGCGGCCTTGGCGTTACCGAGTTCGTCGATGCGTATGGTCAGCGCTTCAAGGCGCCCGGAAAGATCGTCCGCCGGTTGGCGTCGGGCCGCGTCGCGGCTCATCATGTCGATCTGGTCGGCAAGACCGCTGATGCGCCCTTCGAGCCGCTGCATGGCCTGGTCCTGCGGAAGGATCATGCCGCCGAGGCTTTCCATGGCGTTGGCGATCGACAACAGCTTGTTTTCCAGCGCATGCACGGCGGGGCTGTCGCTCATGCTGCCCAGATGCTGCTTGATATCGTCGAGGCGATAGGCGAGCGACACAAGCTCGTCCTGAAGGCCGTTCGCGTCGATTGCCTGGACCTGGCGCTCGACATGTTGCAGCGAATCCTCACGGGCCAGCCCGTCCATCAACGAGCGCAGTTCTTCGAACTCCGCCTTCAGACCGGCCGTTTCCGGCTGCTCAGGATGAGCGGCGAGCTGGCTGATGCTGTCAGCGAGCCGCGCCATGTCTTCGCGCACATCGGCGGCGAAATGCTTGTCCTCTGCGTTGCTGCGGATGTCGCGGATTTCGGCGCGCAACGCACTGACTTCGCGGGAAACGCTTTCGGCGATATCGCGCTTCAGGTCCTGCCTCAGATTGACGAGCGCCTGAGCAATATCGACGGAACTTTCAGCGGCTGGGCGCAGCGCGGAAGGCAGGGGTTGCCGTGGAGCCGGATTTTCGCCAATGCGCCTGCCGAGTGGCGGCTGCTCAGCACTTGAAGCTTCCTCTCGGCGCGTATGCAGACGCTCGCGGCTCACCTCGAGCGCACGCTGGCGCTGGCGGATTTCGGCAAACGGGTCGGTGCGCAGATCGGTTTCCGCACGTTCAGTGCGCAGCGGACGTTCATAAGGCCGTGGGGCATAGGCTTCACGCTCGGTGCGCGGTGTGTGTTCCCGGAGCGGAAGGCGTTCCGGCAACGGTGTCCGCTCGGGCGCTGCGGCATAACCGTCTGCCACGCGCTGGCGTGTGTCCTGGGCAGCAGCGGTGCCGATCAGGCCTTCGATGCGTGCCTCCAATCCTTCGATGGTGCGGCTCAACGCATCCAGCGAAGTCCAGTCGCCCGTGCCGGTAGGATTTGATCGCGATCCGCTCATCTTTTTGCTCGCTTCGACATATGGGCCACTCAAAGCCACCTTGCTTGTGGTAAGCGGCTTCGCGGAATTTCGCGCACAGACCGCATCCCACCGTTCGGAAAGGGATAGTTTATTAGGCTTTCCTCAGGCTGAACCGCGAAACTGCGCTCCATCAAAGCTAAGAAATGAAAGAAACGCGAAGCATCGCTGCTCATCCCGCACAATTCACGAAACGTGGTAAACAACCCGTTAAGTTTTGCGGAAATCTTAACCTTTTATTTTGGTCTTGTTATTGAATATGCTTATATTCTTACTGATGTGACCGACGCCGCGGCATCGGTGGAATCGCATATTAACGCCTGTCATTTGCTGTATTTGGCCAAGGTCTGACGGGCTGCAAGGCCCAATGCCATGTTTAGCCGCCGGCCGTCGGGAAAATTCTACCTCGGTAGCGGATGAGCGCGGAAGCGGCGATGCCGCCAAACTGCGGATGTCCCTGTGATCGACGGTCATCTTTTTGGCAACGCAGCAGCCATAGGCTACGGACCGCCGCCGCCTGCCATAATCATCTTCATGATGCACAGGCTCGGTTACCCTTCCTAAAAATCCATCTCGTCACGCAAATTTGACGTTTACGCAAACGTCAATATTTTGTAAGACTCGATCAAAGGCCGGAATGCGAGTCCGGCAGTGAATTGGAGGAATTCGAGAGATGCCAGTGTACAAGGCCCCGGTGAACGATACGCTTTTCGTCCTGAACGATGTGCTTGGGCTGGAACGCTACAACAAGCTGCCAGGTTTCGCCGAGACAAGCCCAGACACGATTGAGGCAATCCTCGGGGAGGCGGCCAAATTGGCGGAAGAAGTGCTTTTCCCGCTGAATTATTCCGGCGACCAGGAAGGCTGCGTGCGCCGCGACGACGGTACGGTCTCGACGCCGAAGGGCTACAAGGAGGCCTATCGCGCCTATCGTGAAGGCGGTTGGCTTGGGCTGGCCGTCCCGGAAGAATTCGGCGGGCAGGGACTGCCTTACACGCTGCATTGCGCCGTCGGCGAATATACCTCCGCCGCCAACATGTCACTGATGATGTATCCCGGGCTGACGCAGGGCGCCATCGCCGCGATCTTCGTGCATGGCTCCGAAGCGCAGAAGCAGACCTACCTGCCTAAGATGATCGATGGCACATGGTCCGGCACCATGAACCTCACCGAGCCGCATTGCGGCACCGACCTCGGCCTGCTGCGCACCAAAGCCGTTCCTCAGGCCGATGGCAGCCACAGTATTTCCGGCCAGAAGATCTTCATCTCCGCCGGTGAGCACGACATGACGGACAATATCGTCCATCTCGTCCTCGCCCGTATCGAAGGTGCGCCCAATGGTACCAAGGGTTTGTCGCTGTTCATCGTGCCAAAGTTTCTCGTCAATGGAGATGGTTCGCTCGGCTCGCGCAACGCCGTTGCCTGCGGCGCGATCGAGCACAAGATGGGCATTCACGGCAGCGCCACCTGTGTCATGAACTACGACGAAGCGACTGGTTTCCTGATTGGCGAGCAGAACAGGGGCCTTAACGCCATGTTCGTGATGATGAACGAGGCACGGCTCGCCGTCGGCTTACAGGGGCTGGCCGTCGCCGAGATCGCCTATCAGAATGCCGCCGATTATGCTCGGGAGCGTATTCAGGGCCGCTCGCTCTCCGGCCCGAAAGCGCCGGAAAGACAAGCCGACCCGATCATCGTCCATCCCGACATCCGCCGCTCGCTGATGACCATCCGCGCCTTCAATGAGGCCGGTCGTGCCTTCCTGCTGTGGACGGCGCTGAAATCCGACATCGCCCATCGCTCGCCGGATGAGAAGGAACGGCAGGCGGCCGACGATATTCTTGGCCTGGCGACGCCGATCCTGAAGGGCGTGATGAGCGACAAGGGCTTCGACCACGCCGTCATGGCGCAGCAGGTCTTTGGTGGCCATGGCTACATCGAAGAGCACGGCATGAGCCAGTATGTCCGCGACGCCCGCATCACCATGATCTACGAAGGCGCCAACGGCATTCAGGCGCTCGATCTCGTCGGCCGCAAGCTGGCGCACAACGGTGGCCGCGCCGTCATGGCATTGTTCAAGGAGATCGGGGATTTCTGCGAAGAGAACCGCAACGAGGAGCAAATGGCCTTCTTCACCAAGCATCTGAAGAACGGTTTGAACGACGTCCAGGCTGCGACTATCTGGTTCATGCAGAATGCCATGGCCAAGCCCGACAATGCCGGCGCCGGCTCGACAGACTACATGCACCTCTTCGGCCTAGTCATCCTCGGCTATATGTGGGCAAAGATGGCGAAGGCGGCACAGGCAGGTCTCGCGGGTGGCGACAGCGCACGCGCGGACTATCTGAAGAACAAGCTTATCACGGCACGGTTCTATATGGAGCGCATCATGCCGGAAACGGTGCTGCGCAAGGCGCGCATCGAAACCGGCGCAGACACAATGATGGAACTGGCGGCCGATGCATTTTAGAGCTTTACCTTCTCCCGGCGGGGAGAAGGATGCGCGGAACGCGCAGATTGAGGGGCGCTACGTGGTAAGGCTGCCTTTCGCTTGCCGTCAAGGCCCGTGGGATTGGATACTTCGGCCCCTCATCCGCCTTGCCGGGCACCTTCTCCCGAGGGGAGAAGGGGAGTTCGCGGCCTTTGGCCGCTGTATGTAGAATTGAAGGGGGCTTGCCGCCTCAGGGAGATGAGACATGACAGAGGTTTTTATTTACGACCATGTGCGCACGCCGCGCGGGCGCGGCAAGAAGGACGGCGCGCTACATGAGGTGCCGTCCGTCCGCCTTGCCGCCAGGACGCTGGAGGCGATCCGCGACCGCAATGGCCTCGACACGAGGACGGTCGACGACATAATTATGGGCTGTGTCGATCCGGTCATGGACGCCGGCGCCGTTATTCCAAAGGCCGCCGCCTTCGAAGCTGGCTATTCGACCACGGCGCCCGGCATGCAGATCTCCCGCTTCTGCGCCTCCGGCCTCGATGCGGTGAACTTCGGCGCGGCCAAGATCGCTCAGGGCGCCGACGATATTGTCATCGCCGGTGGCGTTGAGAGCATGTCGCGTGTCGGCCTCGGTATGTCCGGTGGCGCCTGGTTCATGGACCCTTCGGTGAACTTTCCGGCCTATTTCATGCCGCAAGGCGTCTCAGCCGATCTGATCGCCACCAAATACGGCTTCTCCCGCGTCGATGTCGACGCCTATGCGGTCGAGAGCCAGAAGCGAGCGGCCAATGCCTGGGACAAGGGCTATTTCAGCAAGTCAGTGATTCCGGTGAAGGACATCAACGGCCTGACGATCCTTGCCAAGGATGAGCATATGCGTCCGGGCACCGATATGCAGGCCTTGGCCTCGCTCAATCCATCCTTTCAGATGCCGGGCGAGATGGGCGGCTTCGAAGCCGTCGGCATCCAGGCGCATCCGGAAGTTGAGCGCATTAACTACGTGCACCACGCGGGCAATTCCTCGGGCATCGTCGATGGCGCCGCTGCCGTGCTGCTCGGCTCGAAAGCCGGCGGAGACAGCATGGGGCTGAAGCCGCGCGGCCGCATCAAGGCTTTCGCCAATATCGGCTCTGATCCGGCACTCATGCTGACCGGCCCGGTCGATGTGACCGAAAAGCTGTTGAAGCGCTGCGGCATGACGCTCGCCGATATCGATCTTTTCGAGCTGAACGAGGCTTTCGCAGCCGTCGTACTGCGCTACATGCAGGCTTTTGATATCCCGCACGACAAGATCAACGTTAACGGCGGTGCCATCGCCATGGGCCATCCGCTCGGCGCCACCGGCGCGATGATCCTGGGCACGGTGCTGGACGAACTGGAGCGCCGCGATCTCAACAGGGCGCTGGTGACACTCTGCATCGGCGCTGGCATGGGCACGGCCACGATCGTCGAACGCGTCTAAGGGGAGGGGAAACCTATGGCTTACACCAATTTCACCGTCGAGACCGACGCGGACGGTATCGGACTCGTCACCTGGGACATGCCCGGTAGATCGATGAACGTCTTCACCGTCGGGGTGATGGACGAACTGAATGCCATCATCGATGAAACGGTCGCAGACAAAGCAATCAAGGGAGTAGTCATCACTTCGGGCAAATCATCTTTCTCTGGCGGCGCCGATCTGTCGATGATCAAATCGATGTTCTCGTTTTATCAGGATGAGAAGGCGAAGGACCCAGCGACGGCGGCGCAAAAGCTGTTCGATCTCGTCGGCCGCATGACCGGCCTGTTCCGCAAACTCGAGACTTGCGGCAAGCCCTGGGTCTCCGCCATCAACGGCACCTGCATGGGCGGCGCCTTCGAAATGTCGCTCGCTTGCCATGGCCGTGTGGTGTCGAATGCGAAGGGCGTCAAGATCGCTTTACCCGAGGTCAAGGTCGGCATTTTCCCCGGCGCCGGCGGTACGCAGCGCGTGTCGCGGCTGACCGATGCGCAATCGGCCCTGCAGATGATGACGACAGGCCAGTCGCTGTCGGCTGCACGCGCCAAGGCAATGAACCTGGTGCATCAGGTCGTCGAGCCGGATCAGTTGATACCGGCCGCCAAACAGATGATCAAGGAAGGACTGAAGCCCGTCGCCCCCTGGGACGAAAGGGGCTTCAAGGCGCCTGGTGGCGGCATTTGGACGCCGGCTGCGGCGCAGCTGTGGCCGGCAGCACCCGCAATCCTTCGCCGTGAGACATCGGGCAACTATCCGGCGGCACTTGCCATCCTCAAATGTGTCTATGAAGGCCTGCAGGTGCCTTTCGACACCGGCCTCAAAATCGAGCAGCGCTATTTCACCCAGGTGCTGCAGACGACCGAAGCCTATTCGATGATCCGCTCGCTGTTCGTCTCAATGCAGGAGCTCGGCAAGGGGGCCCGTCGCCCGGCGGGACACCCGAAAACCGAGCTGAAGAAAGTTGGTGTTGTCGGGGCCGGTTTCATGGGCGCCTCGATCGCCTATGTCACGGCAGCCGCCGGCATCTTTGTTACGCTCATCGATCGCGACATCGAAGCCGCGACCAAGGGCAAGACGGTTTCGGAAGGTTTGGTTAAAGACTCCATTGGTAAGGGACGGTTTACGAATGACGAAGGTGCGGCTCTGCTTTCCCGCATCACGCCTTCGATTGATTATGCCGATCTCAGCGACGCCGATCTCGTCATCGAGGCGGTGTTCGAGGATCGCGACGTCAAGAAAGCCGTGATTGAGGCCGTTGAAGCCGTTCTGCCTGCTGGCGCCGTCTTCGCCTCCAACACATCGACACTGCCGATTACGGGTCTTGCGACGAATTCCAAACGCCCGGCTGACTTCATCGGCATCCATTTCTTCTCGCCGGTCGAGAAGATGATGTTGACCGAGGTCATTCTCGGCAAGGAAACGGGCGACCGCGCGCTCGCCGTCGCGCTCGATTACGTCGCCGCCATCAAGAAAACGCCGATAGTCGTCAACGACACCCGCGGCTTTTTCGTCAACCGCTGCGTCCTGCGCTACATGTCGGAAGCCTACGACATGCTGAGCGAAGGCGTCCCGGCGGCGATGATCGAGAATGCCGCGAAGATGGCCGGCATGCCAGTCGGGCCGTTGGCGCTGAACGACGAGGTCGCCATCGACCTGTCGCTGAAGATCCTCAAGGCTGCCGTCGCTGACCTCGGCGACAAGGCCGTTGATGGCAGACATATGCAGTTGATTACACGGCTCGTGGAAGGCGAAGGCCGCTTCGGACGCAAGAATTCAAAGGGCTTTTACGATTATCCACCCAAACCGGCCAAGAAGTTGCTTTGGCCGGGCTTGAAGGATCTGTATCCGCAGAAGAAGGCCGATGAGATCGACGTCAACGTCCTGAAGCAACGCTTCCTCGTCACTATCGCGCTGGAAGCCGCTCGCACCATGGAAGACGGCATCGTCACCGATCCGCGCGAAGCCGATGTTGGCTCCATCCTCGGCTTCGGCTTCGCCCCTTACACCGGTGGTGCGCTCTCCTACGTAGACGGCATGGGCGTCAAGGCTTTCGTTGGACTTTGCGAAACGTTAGCAGAGGCTTACGGACAGCATTTCAATCCGACAGCTTTGCTGAGGGATATGGCGGCGAAAGGCGAGACATTTTATGGGCGGTTTGACCCGTATGGCGTGAAAACAGCGGCATAAAAGAGCGTTCTTTACGCGAGAACATGCCGATCAGTCCTGGGAAAATAAAGGGCCGCTCCTGTCGGGGCGGCTCTTTCCATTCGTCCTCTGCTTGGTTCCATCAAACCGAGGAGACGAATAATGGCCGAAATTATCGGAAGCCGAAAAGAAGCCGACGCCATCTTTGCCATGCTGGTCGATTGGGCGATGGCCTTAGGTGAAAAGAACGCCGCCGGCGTCCTGTCGCATGTGACCGACGACATCGTGGAATTCACTCTGGCGGCACCTCTGCAATATAAGGGTAAGGATCAGGCCGGCCTGCAAGGCTGGTTCGATACCTGGCAGGGGCCGATTGCAGGCGATGTCGAAGACCAGAAACTGACGATCGGCGGGGATATCGCCTTCTGGAGCGGCCTGACACACATGCTAGGCACTAAGGCCGACGGCACCAAGGTCGATCTCTGGTTCCGTCAGACGCTCGGCCTCAGAAAGGAAGCCGGTGTCTGGAAGATCGCCCACGATCACACATCGGTCCCCTTCGCCAAGGACGGCAGCGGATTGGCGGAGTTGGGGCTAAAGCCGTAGCTGGGGGCGCACGCAGCGACCTTCTCCCGCCCGGCCCTCAACGCCATCACGCCGCTGCCGACCAAGACCAGAATCGCGGCGGC
Organism: Martinezella calliandrae; assembly: GCF_030272695.1. Taxonomy (GTDB): domain Bacteria; phylum Pseudomonadota; class Alphaproteobacteria; order Rhizobiales; family Rhizobiaceae; genus Rhizobium; species Rhizobium calliandrae. Next base: position 85,241 of record NZ_JARFYN010000004.1, on the reverse strand, counting down.
ATAGATGTCCGTCGTTGCCGTAAACCCGACCGCCTTCGACAGGAAGCCGGCCAAAATGGCGGGGAGGCTGAAGGCGAGGTAACTTTGGATGTAGAAAGCTGACAGCAGGCCGGCGCGTTCGTCGGGCTTGGCCAGTGGCATGATGCTGCGCACGGCACCCAGGAAATTGGCGCCGAATCCGGCGCCTGCAATCAGCGTTCCGACGATAAGGATTGGCACCTCGGCCGAATGCACGCCAGCGACCACGGCGAGAACGCCGAGGGTCATGGTCGATATTCCGAAGGTCAGCGCGGTTGCCGCAGGTTTTTTGCGTAGCAAAAACACGGAGGCAGCGCCGCTGATGGTCAGCGCAGCAACGACCGAGCCGCCGACGAGGGGTGCGGTGTTGCCCGTTGTGGCGCTGATCAATGACGGGACTAGCGAAAGATAGAAGCCGCCAAGCGCCCAGACCGCGACATTGACCGGTGTCAGCGCCAGCAGCGACCGGCGGACCTGCGGTGGAACAGCCACCTCCGGCTTCAGCGAGGCGATGAGGCCGGTTCGGCGGCGGGTCGTCTCAGGCGTCGCCCAAATCAGGATGGCTTGGACCACGAGAAGCACGAGCACGATCGCGTAGACGAGAAGTGTCGGCGCCGGCGCGTATTGTACCAGGGCGCTGGTTCCAAGCGCGCCGACTGCCATGCCGGCCAGCGGCGCTATGCTGTTCGTCACCGAACCCTTGGCTGGATCGAGATCGACAAGCGCGGCGCCGATCGAGGCTGCTGCTGCGCCTGTAGCGAAGCCTTGCACGATGCGTGCGGCAATCAGCCAATTCGGACCGTCGGCCATTAAAAACAGTGCCATCGCCACCATATTAAGCAGAAGCGAAGCAAAGATCACCGGCCGGCGTCCGAGGTGATCGGAGATCGAACCGACGATCAGGAGCGAGATGAGGAGAGCGAGCGCATAAACGGCGAAGATCACCGTGATCAACACCGGCGAGAAGGCGAATACCTGCTGGTAGACTCGGTAAAGCGGCGTCGGCGCGGAAGAGGCAGCAAAGAAAGTGGCGCTGCTAGCGGCATGAAAGAGCGGTGCCATCCGGCGGCCCGATGGCTGCGGCGAATTGGCGGTGGATTCGAGCATGGTCATCGACTACATCCTGGCTAAAAGCTAAAATATTGCGTTAAGCATACGTAGTGTGTCATGCAGATAAAAGCAAATAATTCGCGTTAGTGAAACGCAAGAGCGTTTTGATGCATGATCGGCGACAAAGGGAAAGATTGGCATAAGGTTATGGTCTCAAAGGAAAATCCGCGTCCTGGCGGGCGCAGTGCCAGAGTTCAGGCCGCGGTGCATCAGGCAGTTCGTGATATGTTGGCCGGAATGAATCGTGCCGACGTGACGATTCCGCTCATCGCGCAGCGCGCCAATGTGACGCCATCGACGATCTATCGCCGCTGGGGTGACCTGCAGGAGCTTCTCGCCGATGTGGCAGCCTCGCACCTGCAGCCGGAAACGGAGCCGCCCAAAACAGGTAGCGCCAGGAACGACCTGCAGGCCTGGGCCGAGCAGTATGCCGACGAAATGTCGTCCGGCGCCGGCCGGCAAATGATCCGCGATGTCCTGGCGGTATCCGACTCCGCAAATGCGGAGAAGTGCTGCATTTATACCCAACAACAATTGCGCGTCATCGTGGCCCGTGCGCAAGAGAGGGGCGAGGCATTCCCGACGCTCACCGAACTGATGGACTACGTCGTCTCGCCGATCATGTACCGCATTCTCTTCGATCAGGTGCCGAGCAACGACTACGTTCGCGGCCTGGTTTCACGGGTGATGCCAGAGAAAACTGATTAGTTCCAGCATGCGCACTTAAAAGATGCCGGAAAGATGATTCCCTTGGGATATGAGCGCCCGAGCCGCGCCTCCGGCCAATTTGCTGTTGAAAAATAAAGAAAAAGATGGTGCTAATCGTTCCTAGTGAATTCAACGGCAACGCGAAGGGGACTGGTCAATGCTTAATGAATTCAAGGCTTTCATTGCTCGTGGCAACGTCATGGATCTCGCGGTCGGTGTGATCATCGGCGGCGCGTTCGGGGGTATCGTCAAGTCGCTGGTTGAAGATATCATCATGCCAATCGTCGGTGCGATTTTCGGTGGTTTTGACTTTTCAAATCATTTTCTGCCCCTGTCGTCTGCTGTCAACGCGCCGACGTTGGCCGGCGCCCGTGCGCAAGGCGCGGTTTTCGCCTATGGCAATTTCATCACCGTCCTCATCAATTTCCTCATCCTCGCCTGGATTATATTCCTTATGGTCAAGGGCGTGAACGCGTTGCAAAAGCAGGTCGCGCGCAAAGAGGAAAAGGCGGCCGAAGCCGCACCGCCGCCCGCCGATGTCCAGTTGCTCACGGAAATCCGTGACCTCTTGGCCAAGCGCCCCGCCGCCTGAAGCACGTTTTCGCAATCCCTGATTTCAAGGCTCGGCTGATCAACGGCCGAGGCGTTATTCATCACAAAAATCGATCGGTCGCTAAGGCAAAGTCATAGGATTTGGCCAGTGTTCTGCTTTATGAAGCAGGAAACCGGAGACTTAGCATGTCGATATTGGATAGCCTCAGCCCGCGTGCGCTTGGCGCACCCGAAAGCGGAATCGTGGAAGTTGTGAATTATGCCCGTGGCCGCGACGGCCTGCTGCCCCTGTGGGTCGGCGAGGGCGATCTGCCGACACCGGATTTCATCAACCGCGCCGCCATGGCCTCGCTTAATGCTGGCGAAACCTTCTACACCTGGCAGCGCGGCATCCCGGAGCTGCGCCAGGCACTTGCCGATTATTATGGCCGGCACTTCAGCACCTCCCTGCCGATGGAGCATTTCTACGTCGTCGGCTCCGGCATGCAGGCGATCCAACTTTCCGTGCAGGCGATAACGTCTCCCGGCGATGAGATGGTCTATCTCTCACCAGCCTGGCCGAATATCGCCGCTGCGCTAGAGATTGCAGGCGCCCGCTCCGTCCCCGTGCCGTTGCAGTTCGAACACGGCAAATGGTCGCTCGATCTCGAGCGCATTGAGGCGGCGATCACGCCGAAGACGAAGGGTCTCTTCATCAACACCCCGTCCAACCCGACGGGCTGGACGGCGACCCACCAGGATCTCCGGGATATTCTGACGCTCGCGCGCAAACATGATCTCTGGATCATGGCCGACGAAATCTATGCGTTGTACTATTATGCTGGCGGTCGCGCGCCGAGCTTCCTGGACATCAAGGAAGCCGACGACAAGATCCTGTTCGTCAATTCCTTCTCGAAGAACTGGTCGATGACTGGATGGCGCGTCGGCTGGATCGTGGCGCCAGCCGAGCTTGGGCAGGTCATCGAAAACCTTGTGCAATACTCGACCTCCGGTGTAGCGCAGTTCATGCAGAAAGGCGCGGTTGCCGCGCTGAATGAAGGCGATGATTTTGTCCGCTCCAACATCGCCAAAGCGGCCCGCGCGCGTGACATCCTCTGCGACGCGCTGATCGCCACCAACCGCGTCCACACACTGAAGCCGGATGGCGCGCTCTATTCGTTCCTGAAGATCGACGGCGTCAGCGACAGTCGCAAGGCCGCCCTCGATATCGTCGACAAAACCGGCGTCGGCCTGGCGCCTGGAACGGCCTTCGGCAAGGGCGGCGAACTCTTCATGCGCGCTTGTTTCCTTCGTAATCCTGCGCAGGTGGCGGATGCTGCGGAACGGCTAAGCCGGTATATACTGGATTTGTAGGGCAGGATTTCCCCGCTGATTTACTGAGTGAACCCGGCCGTTGCACCGGGTTTTTCGTGCGCCGCTCTGAGATCGATAAAATCCGACCAATCCACGAAAACACCGCCTAACCATAGGAGCAATCTTCCCTTCGCATGAACCAACTCAACCCCTGCTTTTAATCAAATCCGTAAGAAAGCGGGCTTCATATGCTCCTCATATCACTTTGCAGGGGCGCGAAGAATGACAGTGTTGGTGACGGGCGGTGCCGGATATATCGGCAGCCACATGGTCTGGAAATTGCTGGATGCCGGCGAGGATGTCGTCGTTATCGACCGTCTTTCCACCGGCTTTCGTTGGGCGGTCGCACCGGCGGCGCGCTTCTATCTCGGCGATGTCGCCGATGAAGCATTGCTGCAGGAGATCTTCGCGGAAAACGATATCGACGCCATCATTCATTTCGCCGGTTCCGCCGTCGTGCCGATGTCGATTGAAGACCCGCTTGCCTATTATGACAACAACACCGGTAAAACCCGTGTCCTGACGAGCGCCGCGATCAAGGCCGGCATTCGCCACTTGGTCTTCTCCTCCACCGCCGCTGTCTACGGCCCGCAGCCCTCCAGCGAACCGGTGCGGGAAAGCGCGCCGCTGCGCCCAGAAACACCCTATGGGCAATCCAAGTTGATGTCGGAATTAATGCTGCACGATGCTGCCGCCGCTTATGATTTCCGCTATGTGGCTCTACGCTATTTCAACGTTGCCGGCGCCGATCCAAAGGGTCGGGCCGGTCAATCGACCGATGGCGCTACCCATCTTGTCAAGGTTGCCTGCGAAGCGGCCCTCGGTCGGCGCCGCCAGGTAGATATCTATGGCACCGATTATCCGACACATGACGGCACTGGCGTGCGCGACTACATCCACGTCTCCGATCTCGTCGAAGCACATCTGATGGCGCTGCAGCATCTGAGAAGCGGCGGCCGGCCGATTGTAGCAAATTGCGGTTATGGCACGGGCTATTCGGTGCTCGACGTCCTGAACATGGTCACGCGGGTCTATGGCCGAGCCTTCCGCATTCATATGGCACCGCGTCGACCCGGGGACGCCGCCAGCGTTGTCGCCGACGCAACCCTCGCTCAGCGCGAACTGGGATGGGCGCCGAAATACAACTGCATGGAGACGATCGTGCGCTCATCGCTGGAGTGGGAAATCTACCTCGCGCACAAATCCGGTTTCGACGTAAGTGGCTTGCATAAGGTGTTCGCAGCGCCAAGCGTCTGACAGCTCCGCATTTTACATGGAAAAATATTTATATTTTAATGTAAATTCAGAAATATACCGGAAACAATTAGTAATATTTCCAAATAAAAATAACTGAAAATCAAGTTTTTTGTGGTTTTATATGCTTGGGGGATGAGAGCCATGAGGAACTTGCTTTCAGGCGTGCGCCTGCAGAAAGAGAATCCGACGTTTCTGGTAGCGCAATACAAAGCGCTGTCGTCACAGATACCCGTTCTTTATATTCTTTTGATCATCAACGCCCTGGCCGTGGCGATCACCCATATCCGCACCGCGCCGATGTGGCTGGCGCTTTATGTGCCGATCGGCCTGAGCATATTCTGTGTTTTCCGCATCGTCTGGTGGCAGATACACGGCCAGGACTCCATAAGCGCGCATCGGGCCTATAGGGTGATGCTTCGAACGATCGTGTTCGCTGGCGTGCTGACGGTTGCTTTCGGCGCCTGGGCGGTCGCGCTTTATCAATATGGCAATGCCTATCAGCAGGGTCAGATCGCCTATTTCCTTGTCGTGACGGGCATCTCCTGCGTCTTCTGCCTCATGCACCTGCCGGCAGCTGCATTGCTAACGACTGCGATCACATTCTCCTTCATGGTCGTCACCTTCATGGTTTCCGGCAATTCGGTGTTCGTGGCGACGGCGACCAGCGTCATTTTCCTCACCTTTCCCTTCATCCGCGTGATCGACAGCTATTTCCGGAACTTTGCCGGGCTGGTGCGGCTGACCGAGGAACTTGTCGACAAGCAGACGGAAGCCGAGCGGCTGATTCTCGTCAACGGCCGCAACGCGTTGCAGGATCAACTCACCGGCCTTGCCAACCGTCGTAGCTTCTTTCGTGAATTGCAGGATCTGTTGCAGCAACGGCCGGACGAACCGCCGATCGTCGGTCTTGTCGATCTAGATGGCTTCAAGCCGGTCAACGACGTCTTTGGCCACGCCGCAGGCGACCTCGTCTTGAAGCAGACTGCCGAACGTTTCGTGGCCCTGATGAGCGGCAAAGGCACCATTGCGCGCCTTGGGGGCGACGAATTTGGCGTGATTTTTCCATGCGATCTCGGCCGCGATTGTGTCTCCGAGTTAGGGCAGGCTTTCTGCGCGGCGCTGCGCGAACCCTATGATGTGCCGGGTGGCTCCATCCGTATTTCCGGCTCCTGTGGCATCGTCGTTCCGGAGGGCGGCGGCCATACGGCCGAACAGCTATATGAAAAGGCAGACTTCGCGCTTTATCAGGTCAAGAGCCGCCGCAACGGTAGCGTCGAGTTCTTCTCCCATGATCTTGAGGAGATCCTCCAGCAACGGCATCTGATCGAGCTGGAATTGCAGAGTGACAATTTCGCCCGAGAATTGTCGCTGGAATACCAACCGATCGTGGATCTCGATGATGGTCATGTCGTCGGCTTCGAAGCCTTGGCGCGCTGGAGCAGCGCTCGCCTTGGCCGCGTCAGCCCCGATGCCTTCGTTCCCGCAGCCGAGCGCACGGCGGTGATCGGCAAGATGACCCGCATCCTGTTCGCCGAGGCGCTGCAGGCGTTGTCGGTCATGCCTTCGCCGTTGCGCATGTCTTTCAACCTGTCGGCGCGCGATATCTGCGACCATGAGACTTCGATGGCCCTACTGGCCATGATCCATACCGCCAAGATCGATCCTCGCCGCATCGAATTCGAGATCACCGAAACGGCATTGCTTTCGGATTTCGACACGGCCTATGAGGTCATTGGCCTGTTGCGCGCTGCCGGCATTACCATTGCGCTTGACGATTTCGGCACTGGCTTTTCCAGCCTCAGCCATGTTCACCGGCTGGAATTCGACAAGATCAAGATTGATAAGAGTTTCGTCATGCAGTTCGATCGCGACGTTCGCTGCATGAATATCACCCGCTCGGTTGCCAATCTCAGCCGCAATCTCGGTATTACCTCAGTCGCCGAAGGCGTCGAAAGCGCAGCGATTGCCGAGGCGCTGCGTGCTTTCGGAGTTCGGTTGGCGCAGGGCTATCACTTTTCCAAGCCGCTGCGCCTGCATGATGCGATCGCCTTTGCCGAGGCGAGCGAGACGGACGTTGAGGCGCGGCGCATGGCGAATGCCTAAACTGATGCGCGCCCAAGAAAGGCCGGCGCATTGCGGCGTACCGCATCCACCAGAAAATCGATGACCGTGCGCACGCGCGGCGATTGCCGGAGGTCGCGATGGCAGGTGATCCAGTAGTGGCGCTTCAGGTCGACTTCGTCGGGTAGCACCATCTGCAGATCCGGATGTCGATTGGCGATGAAGAAGGGCAACACGCAGAGCCCGAGCCCGCTCTTCGTCGCTGTCAACTGCGCAAAGATGCTGGAACTCTGAAATTGCGGTTTGATGCGCGGATGGATGTCGCCGAGATAGTCGAGCCCTGGCGCGAAGATCATGTCTTCGATGTAGCCGATGAAGGCATGCTCCGGCAGATCGTCACGGCTTTCGACCCGCGGGTGGCTCGCGAGATACTCCCGCGACCCGTAGACTTGCAGATGGTAATCGGTCAGTTTCTCGGTGAAATAGGGGCCGGCTTTCGGCGGGTCGAGCACGACCACGATATCGGCTTCCTTGCGCGATAGCGACATGATCTGCTGGATGGTCACCAATTCCAGCGAGATATTCGGATATCGCGCGGTGAACTCCGAAAGCATGGTGGTAAAGAAGAAATTGGAAAAACCCTCCGGAGCACTGATGCGCACCACGCCCCGCTGTGCAGCTGAGCCGACCGTTAGGTCTGAGCGCAGCCGCTCGGTTTCCTGCTCCATCCGTTCGGCCGTGTCGACGAAGCGCTGGCCCATGCCGGTCAGCATGTAGCCGCGCGGGTTGCGCTCGAAGAGCTTGACCTGAAGCGAAAATTCCAGCCGGTCGATACGGCGCGAGACGGTGGCGTGGCTGGTCCGCAATTGCCTGGCCGCGGTCGAAAGCTGTCCTGTCCGGGCCACGGCCAGGAAAAACTGCAGATCATCCCAAGTGAAATGCGGCGCGGTCTTCATGCCTCCCTTTCTGTTCAAAAATGAACAGACACTGTTTGGAATTAATTGTAAACTTCACTTGCGTCAACGCCCGATTTCAATGATCTTGAAGGACAGGAAAGTCGTTTTGAGGAGAACGATTGGCCAATTTTGAACAGATTCATTTTTGCCAAATCTCTGGGAGGAGAAGATATGCGAAAGAGTCTTATTGCGTCCCTGGCACTTCTGCTTGCAACCAGCGCCGCGGCATTTGCCGCTGGCGCCTCCGACAATGTGGTGAAGATCGGCATTTTGAACGACCAGTCGGGCGTCTATGCCGACTTCGGCGGCAAGTCCTCTGTGGAAGCTGCCAAGATGGCGGTTGAGGATTTTGGCGGCAAAGTGCTGGGCGTTCCGATCGAGATCGTCGATGCCGACCATCAGAACAAGCCGGATATCGCCTCGAACATTGCCCGCCAATGGTATGACACCGACAAGGTCGACGCCATCATGGAGCTGACCACCTCGTCGGTGGCGCTGGCGGTGCAGGCGATCGCCAAGGAGAAGAAGAAGATCGATATCGTCACCGGCGCAGCGACGACCGATCTCACCGGCAAGCAGTGCTCGCCCTACGGCTTCCATTGGGCCTACGACACGCATGCTCTGGCCGTCGGTACCGGCGGCGCACTCGTCAAGCAGGGCGGTGACACATGGTTCTTTCTGACCGCCGATTATGCCTTCGGCTATTCGCTGGAGCAGCAGACGACTGATTTCGTCAAGGCAAATGGCGGCAAGATCTTGGGTTCCGTCCGCCATCCTCTGTCGACCAACGACTTCTCATCCTTCCTGCTGCAAGCCCAGTCCTCGGGCGCCAAGGTCATCGGTCTTGCCAATGCCGGCCTCGATACGTCTAACGCCATCAAGCAGGCCTCGGAATTCGGCATCACCCAGGGCGGCCAGCATCTCGCGGCGCTGCTCTTTACGCTCGCCGAAGTCCATGGTCTCGGCCTTCAGGCGGCTCAAGGCTTGACCCTGACCGAAGGCTATTACTGGAATCTCGATGACAAGAGCCGCGAATTCGGCAAGCGCTTCTTCGCCCGCACGGGCAGGATGCCGAACATGATCCACGCCGGCACCTATTCCGCCGTCCTGCAATATCTGAAGGCCGTGCAAAAGGCCGGCACCGACGATACAGAAGCGGTTGCGAAGGAATTGCACGAAATGCCCGTCGACGACTTTTTCGCCCGCGGCGGCACGGTCGGTCCCAACGGGCGCATGTTCCACGACATGTACCTGCTCCAGGTCAAGAAGCCTGAGGAAAGCAAGCAGCCGTGGGATTATTACAATGTTCTGGCAACGATTCCCGGCAAGGAAGCCTATATCGATCCAGCCAAGAGCGGCTGCGATCTCGTCAAACAGTAAGGTTGCGATCAGCCGATGGCGATCTTTGCGAAAGAGCAACTGGAAGAGCCACGGGTGGTTTTATCCGCCCGCGGCCTGCGCCGCGATTTTGGCGGCTTCACGGCGGTCAAAAATGTCGATCTCGACGTGCGACATTCCCGCGTGCACGCGCTGATCGGCCCGAACGGCGCCGGCAAGACAACTGTATTCAACCTGCTGACAAAATTCCTGCAGCCAACGCATGGGACGATCACCCTTCTTGGGACCGACATTACCAGGACGAAGCCGGATAGAGTCGCGCGTATGGGGCTGGCGCGCTCCTTCCAGATTTCGGCCGTCTTTCCGCATCTCTCCGTGCTCGATAATGTTCGCGTCGCCCTGCAGCGGCCGAACAATCTGGCGCATCAATTCTGGCAGCCGATCTCGGCATTGGCGAGCCTCAACGAACGTGCCGAGCAATTGCTGGCAGCGGTCGGCCTGGCGAAGGAGCGCAATGCCATTGCAGCCGATCTGTCCTATGGCCGCAAGCGTGTGCTGGAGATCGCGACGACCTTGGCGCTTGATCCCAAGGTGCTGTTGCTCGATGAACCAATGGCCGGCATGGGGTTGGAAGATGTCAACACCGTCTCCGCGATCATCCGCGATGTGGCGCGTGATCGGGCCGTGCTGATGGTGGAGCACAATCTCTCCGTCGTCGCCGATATCTGCCACCACGTCACCGTGCTTCAGCGCGGCGAAATCCTCGCGGAAGGCGATTATGCCACGGTCAGCCAGGATCCGCGCGTCCGCGAGGCCTATATGGGCACGGAGGAGGCGTAGAATGGCGGCACTGCTTGAGATCCAGGGTCTCAATGCCTGGTATGGCGAAAGCCACATATTGCACGGCGTCGACATGAAAGTCGGCGAGGGCGAAACCATCACCATTCTCGGTCGCAACGGCGTCGGCAAGACGACGACGCTGCGCACCATTGTCGGCATCGTTCGGGCGCGCAGGGGTAAGATCGCCTTTGCCGGCGCCGACATGATGCATGTGCCGTTGCACAAGACGGCGCACAGAGGCATCGGTTTCGTACCGGAGGAGCGTGGGATATTCTCCACGCTTAGCGTTCATGAAAATCTGATGCTACCTCCGGTAGTCGCGCAAGGCGGGATGACGGTCGATGAGATTTTCGAGCTGTTTCCCAATCTGCACGAGCGCCGCAATAGCGCGGGCACGAAACTCTCGGGCGGTGAGCAGCAGATGCTCGCCATGGCCCGCATCCTGCGGACCGGTGTACGCATGCTGCTGCTCGACGAACCCACGGAAGGGCTGGCGCCGGTCATCGTCCAGCGCATCGGCGAGGTGTTGAAGAAGCTGAAGGAGCGCGGCATGACCATTCTGCTGGTCGAGCAGAATTTCCGCTTCGCCAGCCGCATTGCCGATCGCTTCTATGTGATGGATCATGGCCAGATGGTCGCGGAATTTCCGGTCGGCGAATTGCCGGAGCGGATGGGCATGCTGCACAAGGTGCTGGGGGTCTGACGCCATGACCATGATATTTGGAATCCCGCTGCAGGCGCTCCTCGGACAATTGCTGATCGGCCTGATCAACGGTTCCTTCTATGCGCTCTTGAGCCTCGGGCTCGCGATCATCTTCGGCATGCTGCGGGTGATCAATTTCGCCCACGGTGCGCTCTATATGCTCGGCGCTTTCACGGCCTATCTGCTGCTCGCCTATGCCGGCATCGGCTATTGGCCCTCGTTGGTCCTGGCGCCGCTGATTGTCGCCCTCTTCGGTGCTGTTGTCGAGCGCCTATGCCTGCGCAGGCTCTACAAGGTCGATCCGCTCTACGGCCTGCTTTTTACCTTCGGCATGGCGCTGACCATCGAGGGGACTTTCCGCTATCTCTACGGTTCTTCGGGCCAGCCCTACGCCGTGCCGACCGCGTTAGTGGGCGCCGTCAATCTCGGTTTCATGTTCCTGCCGATCTATCGGGGCTGGGTGATCGCGGTGTCGCTTGTTGTCTGCGTCGGCACCTGGCTGCTGATCGAGAAGACCAAGCTTGGCGCCTATTTGCGTGCCGCGACGGAAAATTCAGTGCTCGTGCAGGTCTTCGGCGTCAACGTGCCGGTGCTTCTCACGCTGACCTATGCCTTCGGCGTCGCGCTCGCCGCCCTTGCCGGCGTGCTGGCCGCACCGATCTATCAGGTCTCGCCGCTGATGGGATCGAACATGATCATCATCGTCTTTGCGGTTGTTGTCGTCGGCGGCATGGGCTCGATCATGGGCGCCATCGTCACCGGCTATGTGCTTGGCGTGGCGGAAGGCCTGACGAAGGTCTTTTATCCGGAAGCATCCAACATCGTCATCTTCGTGATCATGGCGATCGTGCTGCTCCTCAGGCCCGCGGGCCTTTTTGGCCGGGATGCGTGATATGGCCGATATGACCGATACGCTGAATTCCAAAAGCCGTCGTCCCTCGTCAGTCCAGAAGGGCTTTCTGATCTTCGGCCTGGTTCTACTGATCTGGGCGCCGTTTTTGATCTATCCGATCTTTGTCATGAAGGTGCTCTGCTTCGCGCTGTTTGCCTGCGCCTTCAACCTGCTGCTCGGCTATACCGGCCTTCTGTCGTTCGGACACGCCACCTTCTTCGGCGGCGCGGCCTATTTTGCGGCGCATGCGGTGAAGGAGTGGGGCGTCCCGCCGGAACTCGGCATCGTGATCGGCGTCACTGGTGCGGCACTGCTTGGATTAATCATGGGCTTCGTCGCCATCCGCCGGCAGGGCATCTATTTCGCCATGATCACTCTGGCTCTGTCCTATATGTTCTATTTCTTCTGTCTGCAGGCGAGGTTTACGCAGGGCGAAGACGGCATTCAGTCGGTGCCGCGCGGCTATCTCTTCGGCGTCATCGATCTCAACAACCCCTTCAACATGTATTATTTCGTGCTGGCGGTGTTCATCATCGGGGTGCTGATCATCTGGCGCTTCATCAATTCGCCCTTCGGCATGATCCTCAAATCGATCCGGGAAAACGAGCAGCGGGCGATTTCGCTCGGCTATTCCGTCGCACATTACAAGCTCGGCGCCTTCGTCATGTCGGCGGCACTTTCTGGGCTTGCGGGCGCGGTAAAGGCGCTGGTTTTCCAGTTTGCGACGCTGACCGACGTCGCTTGGCAGATGTCCGGCGAGGTCATCCTGATGACTTTGCTCGGCGGCATCGGCACCTTGATCGGCCCGCTTTTCGGTGCCGGCTTCGTGGCGACGCTGGAAAATTATCTCGCAACCTCTGAATTCCCGGTCACCGTCATCACCGGCATCGTCTTTATGGTCTGCGTCCTGCTTTTCCGTCGCGGTATTATTGGCGAGTTCTACGCGTCGCGGCTGGGGCGGAAGCTCGGATTTGAGTATCGCCGCTGACGGCTTGATTTTCCTTCTCCCCGTCCTGAGCTTGTCGAAGGGTTGGGGAGAAGGTGCCCGATGGGCGGATGAGGGCCTGCAAAGATGCCGGCGACTATGGCGTTTGCCGAACCTTTACGCCCCTCACCCTAACCCTCTCCACGCTAGCGGGGAGAAGGGACAACAGAGTCTCTGGAATGGATCGCTTCGACTACATCATCATCGGTGCCGGTAGTGCCGGCTGCGTGCTTGCCAACCGGCTGTCGGCAGATCGCAACAACAGAGTGCTTCTGCTGGAAGCGGGGGATAGCGACAACTACCACTGGATCCACATCCCGGTCGGCTATCTCTATTGCATCAACAATCCCCGCACGGACTGGTGCTTCACCACCGCGCCGGAAGCTGGGCTGAACGGCCGCTCGCTGAACTATCCGCGCGGCAAGGTGCTCGGCGGCAGTTCCTCGATCAACGGCATGATCTATATGCGCGGCCAGGCACGCGATTATGATCTCTGGCGGCAACTCGGCTGCACCGGCTGGGGCTGGGACGATGTTTTGCCCTATTTCGTGAAGTCTGAGGATCACTATAAAGGTAAGGACGAGATACATGGCGTCGGTGGCGAGTGGCGAGTCGAGAAGGCCCGCGTGCGCTGGGCCGTTCTCGATGCCTTCCAGGCGGCCGCACGAGAAGCCGGCATACCCGAGACGGCGGATTTCAATCGCGGCAATAACGAGGGCTCCGGCTATTTCGATGTCAACCAGCGCTCCGGTGTCCGCTGGAATACCGCGAAGGCCTTCCTGCGGCCGGCGCTGAAACAGGGCAATCTCACCGTCCTCACCAAGGCGCAGGTCCGCCGCCTGCTCGTCGAGGACGATGCCGTCATCGGTGTCGAATTCCAGCATGACGGCATGGTGAAGCGCACCCATGCCGACAAGGAGACGGTGCTATCCGCCGGCTCCATCGGCTCTCCGCAGATACTGGAACTTTCCGGCATTGGCCGCGGCGAGATATTGAGCCAAGCCGGCATTGAGGTGGTGCGCGAAGTCAAGGCGGTCGGCGAGAACCTGCAGGATCACCTGCAACTGCGCATGGCCTACAAGGTTACGGGCGTGCCGACCTTAAATGAAAAGGCGACCAAATTGCTCGGCAAGGCGGCGATCGGGCTGGAATATCTCGTGCGCCGCTCGGGGCCGATGGCGATGGCGCCGAGCCAGCTCGGCATATTCACCCGCTCCGGCCCCGACAAGGAAACGCCGGACCTGCAATATCATGTGCAGCCGGTTTCGCTCGACAAGTTCGGTGATCCCGTCCATCCTTTTCCGGCGATCACCGCCAGCGTCTGCAATCTGAGGCCGGAGAGCCGCGGCTTCGTGCACATCCATAGTCCCGATTTCACGGCCCAGCCAACGATCAGCCCAAACTATCTCTCAACATTGCGCGACCGCGAAATCGCCGTGCGCTCCATCCGCCTGACGCGGCGGATCGTGGCGCAGCCGTCTTTCGCCAAATTCTTGCCGGAGGAATTCAAGCCCGGCCCGTCGTATCAGACCGACGCCGATCTGGAGCGCGCGGCCGGCGATATCGGCACGACGATCTTTCATCCGGTCGGCACCTGCCGCATGGGCGGCGATCCGCAAAGCGTGGTCGATCCGCGCCTGCGCTCTCGCGCGTTGGCAAGACTTCGGATCGCCGATGCTTCGGTCATGCCGTCGATTACATCAGGTAACACCAACTCGCCGACCATCATGATCGCCGAGAAAGCCGCTGAGATGATCCTTACCGACAACCGCTAAGCGCCTATTGATTGAATAAGGCGGGCATAGGGAGTTTTCGAATGCATGGCATAGAAGAGGTCATCGTCGGGCGTCAGGGATCGGCGGGTCTCATCCGTCTCAACCGGCCGCAGGCGTTGAACAGCCTGACATTGCCGATGATCCGGGCGATTGCATCGGCTCTTTCTGATTTCGCCGCCGATCCCTCCATCGCCAGCGCCATCGTTAGCGGGGAGGGTGAGCGCGCGTTCTGCGCCGGCGGAGACATCCGCCTGTTGCATGAGAGCGGCAAACGAGGGTCTGCGGAAGCCGAGACCTTCTGGCGCGAGGAATTTCGTCTCAACCATGCCATTGCAAACTACCCCAAACCCTATGTGGCGCTGATGGACGGCATAACCATGGGCGGCGGCGTCGGGCTTTCTTGCCATGGCAGCCATCGCGTCGTTACGGAACGCACCCGGCTCGCCATGCCGGAAACCGGCATCGGCTATTTTCCCGATGTCGGCGCCACCTGGCTTTTGCCGCGTGCGCCCGGTGAGAGCGGAACTTGGATGGGCCTGAGCGGTCACGCCATCCACGCCGCCGACGCGATCCACTCGCGGTTGGCCGACCATTGTGTTGCTTCTTCCGATCTACCGGCGTTGATCGAGACGATCTGCGCGCTGCCCATCGCCACATCCGCAGACGATGTGCACAGGGTGATTTCAGGCATGGCCTTTCCTGCAGGCGAAAGTCGGCTCGCGGCCAACCGCGATATGATCGATCGGGCGCTGGCATATGATGCTGTCGAGGACATTCAGGAGGCGCTGGGGCAGGAGGCAGGCGATTTCGCCGCCGAAACTTCACAGATGATCTCCACGCGCTCTCCCACCAGCCTGAAATTGACTCTGAAACTGCTGCGGGCCGGCCGTAAGAGTGCGAGCCTGGCAGAATGCCTGAACCGCGAGCTCGGTGCCTGTCTCGGAATATTGTATAATCCTGACTTTTTCGAAGGCGTGCGCGCCGCGGTCATCGACAAGGACCGAAATCCAAAATGGTCGCCGGCAAGTCTTGCCGAAGTCGACATTGTCGCCATCGATCGCTTCTTCGTGCCGCCACGGCCGCCGCTTTTCGAAGAATAAATGATCATGAGAGGAGACCATTATGACACGGATCGCATTCATCGGGCTCGGCAATATGGGCGGTCCCATGGCTGCCAATCTGGTCAAGGCCGGCCACGACGTCGTCGGCTTCGATCTAGTGCATGATGCGCTGAAGGCTGCGGAAGCGACGGGCGTCAAGGCCGCAAACGTGCTGACCGAGGCCTTGGTGGACGCCGAAATCGTCATCACCATGTTGCCGAAGGGGCAACATGTCCTGACGGTCTGGACCGATATCCTGCGCTCCGTGCCGAAGGGCACCTTGCTGATCGACAGCTCGACCATCGATGTCGAAAGCGCCCGCAATGCCCATGCCATGGCTGGTGATGCCGGCTGCCTGTCGCTCGATGCACCTGTGTCCGGCGGCACTGGGGGCGCTGCGGCCGGAACGCTCACCTTCATGGTCGGCGGGTCGCAGGAGAGTTTTGCAAGCGCCAAACAACTGCTCGAAGTCATGGGCAAGAAGATCGTCCATTGTGGCGACGCCGGGGCCGGCCAAGCGGCGAAGATCTGCAACAACATGATCCTCGGCATTTCTATGATCGGCGTCTGCGAAGCCTTCGTGCTCGGCGAAAAGCTCGGCCTGTCGCATCAGGCTCTATTCGACGTCGCCTCGACGTCGTCGGGGCAATGCTGGTCGATTAACACCTATTGCCCTGTACCCGGCCCCGTGCCGACTTCGCCCGCCAACAGTGACTACAAGCCGGGCTTCATGGCGGCACTGATGCTGAAGGATCTGCGGCTTGCGCAGGAGGCAGCGCTTTCGAGCGGCGCATCGACGCCGCTGGGTGCCGAAGCGGCGCAGCTCTACGCGCTCTTCGAGAAGCTCGGGAATGGCAGCCGCGATTTCTCGGCGATCATCGAGATGTTCCGAGAAGCGCGCTGAATATTGCAGGCGATAGATTGCGGGTGTCCCCTCGCTCTACCCCTCCCCCGCAAACGCGGCGAGGGGACATGTCGGAAGGTACGGCATCGGCGAGCAAGCGTGACCTGCCGAACGAGCGCTCACCGCCACATACCGCGCATCCGCGCCCCGACATCTACGCGCACCTGTCGTGCCTGGGCCGCTACAGCGCTTTCCGCCCGTGCCTGTGGCCAGCTGCAGACCTCGAAGAACTGCAGCAGGGTCGCCGGGAT
Source organism: Martinezella calliandrae (assembly GCF_030272695.1). Taxonomy (GTDB): domain Bacteria; phylum Pseudomonadota; class Alphaproteobacteria; order Rhizobiales; family Rhizobiaceae; genus Rhizobium; species Rhizobium calliandrae. Next base: position 68,438 of record NZ_JARFYN010000004.1, on the reverse strand, counting down.
GAAACGCGTGCGCGAGGCGAAGACATGTTTGTCGCCTTGCGCATGCTGGCCGTGGACGAAGAACCGCTGCGGAATGACGAGATCGAGATTGTCTTTCGCGCGAGTCATTGCGACGTAAAGCAGCCGCCGTTCCTCCTCGATCTCGGAGGATGATCCGACGGCGAGATCGGCCGGAATGCAGCCATCCACGGCATTGAGGACAAACACCTTTGTCCATTCCTGGCCCTTGGCGGAATGGATTGTCGAGAGGATGAGATAGTCCTCGTCGAGCAGCGGCACGCCGGCCTGGTCGCTTGTGGCATCGGGTGGATCGAGCGTCAATTCGGTGAGGAAGCGCTCGCGCGAGCCGTAGCCCCCGGCGATTTGTTCGAGCTGTATCAGGTCCCCCTGGCGCGTCGCCGAATCCTCATGTGCTCGCTCCAGATGCGGCTCGTACCATCTTCGCACGAGGCCGATTTCCGCCGGCCATCCGGCCTTGCCGCTCTTCAGCTCCTGCATGGTCGCAACGAAGCTCGTCCAGTCCTCTCCCGAGCGCGGCGGCACTGGAAAATCGGCAAGCGCCGCCATAGGACTGGCCTCTTCCCCGATATGGTCGAGCACGCGCTGCGCGGTCGAGGGGCCGACTCCCGGCAGGAGCTGCATCAGCCGGAAGCCGGCGACGCGGTCGCGCGGGTTCTGGGCAAAGCGAAGAGCGGCCAGCATGTCCTTGACATGGGCGCTGTCGAGAAACTTCAGCCCGCCGAATTTGACGAAGGGGATGTTGCGGCGGGTAAGCTCCACCTCCAGCGGGCCGCTATGGTGGGAAGTCCGGAAAAGCACCGCCTGCTGCTTGAGCTTCACGCCGCTCTCGCGATTTTCCAGGACCTGGTCGGCAACGTAGCGCGCCTGATCGCTATCGTCGCGCACCGTCACCAGACGCGGGCGTTGGGCGCTTTGCCGCTCCGTACGCAAATTCTTCGTGAAACGCTCGGAGGCCAGCTCGATCACCGCATTGGCGGCAGCCAAAATCGGCTGCGTCGATCGGTAATTGCGGTCGAGCGTGACGATGTTGGCGGCGGGGGTAAAGGATGTCGGGAAGTCGAGGATATTACGCACCGTTGCCGCGCGGAAGGAATAGATCGACTGCGCATCGTCGCCAACGACGGTCAGTCCCTGACCGCCCGGTTTCAGCGCCAGCAGGATCGATGACTGCAGCCGGTTGGTATCCTGATATTCGTCGACAAGCACGTGGTCGAAGCGGCGGCCGATGTCTTCGGCGATCAGCGGCTCGTGCAACATATGCGCCCAATAGAGCAGCAAATCATCGTAATCGAGCACATTCTGTGCCTGTTTGGCTTCGACATAGGCTGCGAAGAGGTCGCGCAGCTGCTTATCCCAGCCGGCACACCACGGGAAGAAATCGCGCAGTATCTCTTCGAGCGGCGTCTCCGAATTGACTGCGCGGGAATAGATGGCAAGGCAAGTCGCCTTGGTCGGAAAGCGGCTTTCCAACTTGGAGAAGCCGAGCTCGTGACGAATGAGGTTCATCAGGTCGGCGCTGTCTTCGCGGTCATGGATTGTGAAGGCCGGGTCGAGGCCAATCTGTTCGGCGTAGTCGCGCAAGAGCCGCGCACCGATGCCATGGAATGTGCCGGTCCAAGCAAGCGCGTCGGCCATGATGCCGGCATTGGCGCCAAGCACCTCGCGACAGATGCGCTCGACGCGCCGGCCCATTTCGGCCGCCGCGCGCCGGGAAAAGGTCATCAGCAGAATGCGGCGGGGATCGGCGCCTTTGACGATGAGGTGTGCAACGCGATGGGCCAGCGTGTTGGTCTTGCCGGAGCCGGCGCCGGCGATTACCAGCAGCGGCCCGGCGATATGGCTGCCTTCGACCGTCGTGCCGTGCTCGACCGCCAGCCGCTGCTCCGGGTTTAGCTTTTCCAGATAGGCGCTCATGGTCTCTCCTGAAGGCTTCGGACGGCAGGCGGGCAAACAAGGAATCGGTGACGAATCACGTTCGCAAAAATGTCCGAATGTTCGATGAATGTTCCGAATTGGCCGAAACTGTCAAGATCGACAGGATCTGCGCGGAGATGTGACCCTCCCGTCATGAAGATGGTTCAGATTTAATGGAAGCCGGCTCGAAAAAAGCCGTTGGGGTACTTATTTACCAATTGTGACAGATAATTTTGGGGTTTCGGTGCGCTGGGTAGGGTTCCCGAACATGAATGAGACGATCGCCACCGGATTGCGTCAGCCCAAGGCGCCGGTTGCCCTGACGGATGGGCGTATCGCGCTTGTGGAGGCAGACGACAGTCGTCGGTGCCTGACGATGATCGCTGCCGGCGGCAGCCGTCGCGAAATCTGTCGGCCCGGCGGCCGGCCATCGGGGCTTGCAGTCGATGGCGACAATTGTTTCTGGGTGGCGGGCGGCCCCGAAAACTCCCTTGTTCGCCTCTCTCCCGAGGGCCGCACTTTGCAGGTGATCGAAGGTGACAAAGACGGCCCGTTTCTCTATCCGAACGACCTGGCCTTTGGTCCTGCCGGCCTGCTCTATATGACCGATTCCGGTGTCCGTATCTCCGACCTGATCGAAGGCTCCGACATCAATCCCGATTTTTTCCAGGCGCCCTATAACGGCCGCGTCTATCAGATCGACCCAGCAGAAGGCCGGGTGCAGCGCGTGCTGGCGACCGGCTTGCTCTATGCCAACGGCATAGCATTTGGGCCGGACGGGCTGCTTTATTACAGCGAGACATTGACCGGGAAAATCTATCGCCAGATCGTAGGTGGACGGCAGGAACTGTTTGCCCAGGTCATGCGGGCGCCTACTACGAAGGCGCTGTGCGGGCCGGCCGGGATGGCCTTCGATCGCAGCGGTATGCTTTATTGCACGATTTACGGACAGGGCGAGATCTGCATGATCGATCCCAAGGGAAAGCTTGCAGGCCGCATCCGCACCGATGGCGCGCGGCCGAGCAATATCGCCTTCACCCTCGACGGCAAATTTGCGCTCATTACCGAGCAGGAAAATGGTGTTGTGGAGAGAATAACGGCGCCGCGCCCAGGATTGCCGCTGCACATGCCATCCATCTGATCCGGAAGTGGTGGACATGCCCGAAAACCGGGCATGTCCTCGTTTGTGTCCGTCTGCCGCTTATTCGGCGGCGGGGATCTGTTTGTTGTCCCTGCCGGACTTGTCGTCCGGCTTGGCATCATCGACGGCGGCCTTGGCATGGCGGCGGCGCCAATCACCGAGGAACAGCAAGATCGGAGCGGCGATGAAGACCGACGAGGCGCCGGCAACGATTATGCCGAACACCATCGGGATCGCGAAACTGGAGACGGCGCTCCCGCCCCAGATCGCCATCGGTACCAGCGCCAGGAAGGCGGTGGCGTTGGTATAGAGGCTTCGCGCCAGGGTCTCGTTGATCGACCTGTCGATGATGTCGCGCAGCGGCATCGACTTGTAGAGCCGCATGTTTTCTCGCATACGGTCATAGACCACGACCTTGTCGTTCACTGAGTAACCGACCAGTGTCAGGATAGCGGCGATGGCCGTCAGGTTGAAATCGAGGCCGGTGATCGCGAAAAAGCCGATCGCCTTGGTGACGTCGAGTACCAGCGTGACGATGGCGCCGACCGCGAACGGCCACTCGAAACGAAACCAGATGTAGAACAGCATCGCCAGGCTGGCGATCAGGACCGACAAGATGCCGGCCCAGGCAAGCTCGCCCGAAACTTTCGGACCGATGACATCCGTGCCTTCAATGGTCGCGGTTGGGTCGATCTTCATGATTTCTGCCTTGAGCTTGGTGACCGCGGCTGTCTGTGCCTCTTCGCCGCCGTCCTGGCGCTGGGCGCGGACAAGGAGGCTGCTGTTGTCGCCGAAGGACTGCAGTGCGATTTCGCCGAGGCCGAGCGTGTTCAGGCCCTCGCGGAATGTAGACAAATCGGCCGCGTCTTTGGTCCTGACCGACATCTGGATGCCGCCGCGGAAATCGACGCCGTAGTTGAGGCCCGGATGAATGAACAGTATCACCGAGGCGATCGACAGAATCGCCGAGACCGCGACGCCAAAGAAGCGGGCCTTCATGAACTGAATGTGCTTGTCATAGGGGCTGAAGGGGATCAGCGGCCTGATGTTGAGCACCTTCAGCTTGCGGCGACGGGTGATGGCGATCATCACGACGCGCACAAAGGCGACGGAGGTGAACATAGAGATAATGAGGCCGAGACCCATAGTCACGGCAAAGCCGCGAACCGGGCCGGAGCCGAAGTAGAACAGGATGGCGGCGGCGATCAGGGCCGTCATGTTGCCATCGATAATCGTCGAATAAGCCTTCTTGAAGCCGTTATCGATGGCGGCGAAGGCGCTGCGGCCCTTGCGGGTTTCTTCGCGGATGCGCTCGTTGATGAGAACGTTGGCATCGACCGCAAGGCCGATACCGAGGACAACGCCGGCGATGCCGGGCAGCGTCAGCGTGGCACCGACAAGCGTCAAGGCCGAGAACGTTAGGATCGTGTGGATGAGAAGTGCAACATTCGCGAGAATCCCCCAGGCGCCGTAGAGCACGAAAATGAAGGCGGCAACCAAGACGAAGCCGATCAGGCCGCTATAGATACCCTTCTGGATCGCGTCGCTGCCGAGGTCGGCGCCAACCGTGCGTTCTTCGATGACCGTCAGCTTGGCGGGCAGCGCACCGGCGCGCAGGAGCGCTGCGAGCGTCGTTGCGCTTTCGGCGGTGAAGTTGCCCGAGATCTGGCCCGAACCGCCGGTGATCGGCTCGCGAATGTTCGGCGCACTCAGCACCTTGTTATCGAGAACGATTGCGAAGGGCTTGCCGACGTTTTCGCGGGTGATTTCTGCGAAGCGGTTGGCACCGGCGCTGTCGAAGCGGAAGGTGACGAGCGGCTCGTGGGTGTTCGGATCGAAGCTGACGCGGGCATCAGTGAGGCGATCGCCGGCGAGCTCGATGCGATCGAGAACCGGATAACTGCGACCCTCTTCATCCTTCAGGATGGTGACGCCGGGGCCGGGATTGTTCGGATCGACATTGTCGGCGAGCAGATGGAAGGACATCTTCGCGGTCGAACCGAGCAGTTCACGCAGACGGGATGGGTCCTGTGCGCCCGGGAGCTGCACGAGGACACGGTTGGGGCCGACGCGCTGAATGGTCGGTTCGGCGACGCCCACCTGGTCGACGCGCTTGCGAATGACTTCCAAGCTCTGCTGAACGGCGGAATCGACGTTGCTGGCAATGCCAGCCGGCGAGAAGGACATCGCAATCGCGCTGCCATTTGCCGTGATCGTCAGATCAGACTGGCCCGCGGAGAGGCCGGACGAGATCGTGTTGGCGAGGGTTCTGAGCTGGGTCACCGCATCATTGCTCTGCGACGGATCGGTCAGCGTTACGATGATCTGTTCGCCATTGCGGACGATCGAACGGGTCAGGATATTCTTGTCACGCAGAACACGGCGCGAGTCTTGCATCAGCGATTGCAGCCGGCCGTTGGTCAGGTCCTTCTCGTCGACTTCTAGGACGAGGTAAGAGCCGCCGCGAAGGTCGAGGCCCAGGGAAACTTGGCTATGCGGCAGCCAGGACGGGACCTTGCTGAGAATCGACGGCGGCAGCGCGTTCGGCAGGGCGATGAGGAGGCCAAGCACGATGATCACTGAATAGAGGACCACCAGCCATGGTGAGGTGCGCATGGGTATTATCCTTGGAAATACGCTAATGCCAGCGGAGCCTGCCGCTGGCGGACGTGGAGTCATGTTGGAGATGCGCCGTTAAGCGCGCGAACCGGTCAGATGAAGGCAGCTGGAGGGGCGCGGGCAAGATAGGCGCGAAAAGCGAGAGACTCGCGCTGTATGGCTTCGCCGCGATCGGGCTGCTGCCACGGATTGCTCAGAAGTCCGAGCGAGGGAAGAGCCGTAAGCGTTGCCGGGCCGATATCATGCCAGGTGGCTTTCGGTGTGACCGTGCGGTCGGCAACGACAATGCCGCGCACTGGATCGCGCAAGGCGAGATAAAGCGGTTGGCTGTCCTTGCCGGAGGAAAAGGCTTCGGCGTCCGCCCGCGAAGCGAGATTGATGCCGCCGCCAAGCGCCAGTCCGATATAGGCGAAAAAAGCGACGAACAGCGAGGCGATCACCCGCGCTCCGGCGCGGCGCGTCATCCTGCTCTCGTTCTCTTCGCTATCGGCGGCGCCGAATTCGAACGGGTCCAATGGTCTAAAAGGCCTTCATTTCTTTGCCGGAGCGGATTCCGACGGTTCGGTTATGATATCAGGACGCTTCGCGTCTTCATAGTGCGGCCTGTCATGATGCACTTGTGCCAGCCGGTCAACCATGCCCAGCGCAATTTCTCGCTCTCCCATGATGACGGTATCAGCGCCATATTGCTTGAGCACGTCGATTTCGGCTTCGGAATGGGCGCGAGCGACGATCAGGGCCGACGAATTGACGGCGCGCACTTGTTCGGCCGCACTGCAGGCCTCGAAGGTGTTCGGAATGGCGATGACCAGGCTACGCGCCGCCGCGACATTAGCGTATGCCAGAACCTCCGCAGAGGCCGCATTACCGTAGATCGCCTCGACTCCCTGCTGCTTGAGTTCGACGATGCGCTTGTCGGAATCCTCGATGACTACGAAAGGCGTACCGGAGGATTTGAGGTTTTCGCCGACAATGCTGCCGACGCGGCCATAGCCGATCAGCACGACATGGCCGGCAAGTGTGGTCGCCCGCAGTCCCTCATGGCCAATGGTCTCGGCCATTGGATCGGCAACGGAAGGTGAGGCTTCGCCCGTCGCCGCCCGCTCCGCTTGCGCAGCTGGTTCTTTGCTAATCGGTGCCTCGGTCTGCCGCTTGGTTTTCAGGATCTTTTGCAGCCAGTCACAGGCGATGAAGACAACTGGGTTGAAAATGATCGAGATAATCGCGCCGCCGAGGATCAGGTCGCGGCCTTCGGCGGGCAGCAGGCCGAGATCGGCGCCGAGTGCGGCGAGGATGAAGGAGAATTCGCCGATTTGCGCCAGGCTGGCGGAAATGGTCAGTGCAGTGTTCACCGGCTTGCCGAAGGCGAGCACAATGAAGAACGCGGCGACCGACTTGCCGATGACGATGATGAACACGGTCGCCAACAGTGGCAGCGGGTTATCGATCAGGATAGTCGGATCGAACAGCATGCCGACCGAGACGAAGAATAGTACGGCAAAGGCATCGCGCAGCGGCAGGCTTTCCTGCGCGGCCCGGTGGCTGAGCTCGCTTTCCGACAGTATCATGCCGGCGAAGAAGGCGCCGAGCGCCAGCGACACGCCGAAGATTTTCGCAGCCCCGAATGCAACTCCGAGCGCAATGGCGAGGACGCCGAGGCGGAAAAGCTCACGCGAGCCGGTATGGGCGATGAAGTGCAGGATCCAGGGAATGATCCGCCGGCCAAAGACAAGCATCAGTCCGACGAAAGCCGCGACCTTGAGCAGCGTCATGGCGATGATGCCGGTGATGCCGAGATCGAGGCCCAACATCCTGTTGAGGCCGGCCGACAATGGCTCGGGCGTGCCGTGACCGGAAATGCTGGCGGCGGCAGGAATGAGGACGAGAACCAGCACCATGGCCAAGTCTTCGACGATGAGCCAGCCGACTGCGATCTTGCCGCGATCGCTCTCGATTAGCCGGCGCTCCTGCAACGCTTTTAACAGGACGACCGTCGAAGCGACGGAGAGCGCGAGGCCAAAGACCAGGTTTCCGCCGAGCGGCCAACCCATCGCGGCGCCGAGCCCCCAACCCAACAGGGTTGCGAAGCCGATCTGAACGATCGCACCGGGAACCGCTATGCCGCGTACAGACAGAAGGTCCCTGAGTGAAAAATGCAGGCCAACGCCGAACATCAACAGGATGACGCCGATTTCAGCGAGTTCCGGCGCCAGGCTCTGGTCGGCGACGAAGCCGGGTGTGTGCGGGCCGGCGAGCACACCGGCAAGAAGATAGCCGACGAGCGGCGGCATCTTGAACCGATTGGCGATGGCGCCGAAGATGAATGCCAGTACGAGGCCAATGACGATCGTCGAAATCAACGGCGTGTCGTGTGGCATTGCAGTCTCCTCGATACTGGAAATCCCGTGCAGTTTATGACATATTTGGCGTATGTTGACCAATATGGGTGGTTTTAAATCGTGAATCAAGGCGCCAACCCAATGATTCTCACGCCTGCGCTCTGCAGGGCGGCGCGTGGGCTGCTTGATTGGACGCAGTCGGACATAGCCGGAAAAGCCGGCGTGTCACGAAGCACGATCCGCGACTATGAGGGCGGCCATCATGATATTCACCGGGCGACCGAGGCGCAATTGCGCCTGGCTTTCGAAGAGGGTGGCGTCGTCTTCGCGGAAATGCCGCAGCTTGGTTGGGGTGTCTACCTGCGCCCGGCTTCACATCACGATTGAGGTTTGGGGGCCAGGCAGTTTGGCGAAAGACGGTAAGCGTAGAGCGTCCTGCCTTTCATGTTGCCGAAATCCGGCGACCAGGTTTTGACGAGTTCCGACCGGCCTGCGGTGCAATCGAACGGTTCGTCGTCGATGTAAAGCACGTCGCCGGTCACATTGGAAGGCAGCGAAAAATTCTGCTCGTAGTAGCTCCTCGGAAAGCCGCCGTAGTTGCGAGCGTAGATATGATAAGGCTTGCCCTTTAGCGTGTAGAACAGATCGGCGAGAATATCACGGTTATCGGCGACGATATCCGGCGTATTCGCCTGGGCGGCGATATCGGCGATCTCCAGGCTGATGGCGCTTCGGCCGACGTAGCGCTGCATCAGCAGATTGCCGTTCGGCAGCTTAATGTCATAGGCAAACACGGTCAGAATCGGCAAAAGGAAGGCAACGACTGAGCCGATAATCAGCGAGATGACCAGGCCCTTTTTCGTCAGCCGGTAAAGCAGCCAAACGGCGAGGATAGTGCCGGCGGCGTAGGCCGTGACCGCCCAGTTGGCATAGGCCTTGGCAAACAGCGCCTGCAGCGTGATCAACGCCACGACCGGGATCGACAGCCAAACGAGCAGTTTTTCCGTGTCGTCGCTTTTGCCGCGGACCATCCGCCAAGCCGCCCAGAGCATGGCATAGAAAATGATGGGTCCGACGACCCCGAATTGCGCCCAGACGAACCCGAGCGCGCCGAGCAGATGCTTCACCAGCCCGCCGCCGTTTCCGTCACCGTTCCAATGGGCGATGCTTTCGGTATGGCGCACCGTTGCCGCATCATGGGCAAAATTCCACCAGAGATTCGGGGCGACGATGACAGCGCCGGCGATGGCGGCGATGACAACGTCGCGCCAGGCTATGCGAGCCGAACGCAGTGTCAGCATTGCGACGGCGACACCCGGCAGCAGGAATAGCACGGAATATTTCGTCAGGAAGGCGATGCCGAGGCTGACGCCGAGGATCAGCGCCTCAATGACGGATGAACGTTTGGTGAGACCAAGAAAAGCCCAGATCGCAATGGTGACGAACAGGATCTGGATCGTATCGGTCGATACCAGTACGGCGGAAAGCGAGGCGGCCGGCAGGGTGATGAAGATGGCCCCGACCCAGGGCTCGATCTCTCGCCCGACGTTCCCCGCAATCAGCCGCCGCGTTGTCCGCATCAGCATGAGCGCGGTGGCAAGATGGAAGAGCGGCGCGGAAACGCGGATCCAGAAGGTCGAGTCCGAACCGGAAATCGCATTGAAGAAGCGGACGACCCAGGCGATCATTGGCGGCTTGGAATAATATCCGAAGTCGAGGTTCTGGCCCCAGAACCAATATTGCGCCTCGTCGACGAACAGATCCGTCCTGTTGAAGATCAACATCACCACGCGCCAAAGCGTGACGCCGAAGACGATTGCAAGGGCAAGCCGCATCGACAGTGCCTGCTGGCTTGTTTCAAAATGGGTCGTATCGGACATCAATAGGGTCGATCTCGGTGCCGGGGTGTCAGGCTTCATACGGAACTATCGAGCCCGACGCTAGCTCTTGCGGAGAGAGAAAGACGGTAAACGCGGCCCGATGCGGCACGCGTAAGCTCTTTTGATGTGGGATTTGCGCGCCGATGGGCGTCTGGCGAGATGCTCAGAGTACGCGGGGAGCGGCCTTGCCGCGGGTCTCTTCGATGAGGCTCAAAAACACGAAGGCAGCGAGCGTCATGCCGGCCATCAGCGAAGCAGTCAAACCAAGAACAATCATTGCTCTCTCCGTGTCGACATCGAAGGTGTCTCTACTTGCCGGATTAGAATATGAAGCTTGCCTGTGACTTGCGGCTACTTGAGCTTTTACTCAAAATCGCCACCGGCAGAAATCGAACCCAAAATAGTTTAAATCAAAACAGAATTGCTGCCTGGACTTATTAACCTTCAAGCAAGGAATTAACCATAAACATTGAAGCTGCACGTCGGAATGGGAAAACTGTCACTCGTTCTCACCAGGCATGAAGCCGCCCCGTCGTACCGGGTCAGATCCGGTATCCATGTCATCAAACGGTCCGAAAACAGACTTTGATGAACGAGCGAGCTTCAGCGTCCCGGTCAATGGACCGGCGGCGACGTGCGCGTTTCCTCGTCTCTTCGTTGCGTCTGAGCCGGATCATCCGTGGTTTTGCCGGCGTGTTTGCGCCCGGCGGTTCGTTGGGGACGATTTTGACGCAGGATTCGCCGTCAGATCAGGCAGGACGGGCGCAGGCGGGCAGCCTTCGCGACCGCTTGCGTTTTGCTGGTCTCGATGCCGAGCAATGCGAAATCGTGCGGCGCAACCGGCCGATGCTCCAAGCGCATCTGAAAGCCGGTCTGCGTGATCTCTTCCACCGTCTCCAGACCTTTCCGGACGCAGCCCGCAATTTTACCAGCGAAAGCCAGCTCGAACGTCTGCATGACTTCCAATCCTCGCATTGGGACGTGCTGACGGACGCTCGTTTCGACAGTCTGTACGCCGAGCGTGTCAAGGTTCTCTCCGATACCGAAAGCAAGATGGGGCTCGATCCGCGCTGGCACGTCGCCGGCCACGGCGTAATTCTGGAGCACGTTCTCGCTGGTATCGTCGAGGAGATGGGCGGCCGCGCCATCCTGCCCGGCGCCAAACGTCGTGCCCGTGAACTGAGCGATTTGACCGCCGCCGTCATTCGCTTGGTGATGGTTGACGTCGAGATCTCCGTGTCACTGCGCTTCAACGAGTTGCGCCTCAACCATCAGCGGGCACTTGCCGAACAACGCAGCGCGGATCATGCCGAGGCGGCTGGTCTTTTTGCCGATGTCACGCGCAGCCTCGCAGAACGCGACCTGACCGTCCGCCTGCCGGCCGACGGCCCTAAGGCCTATGCCGAACTGGCGCAGACGCTGAATGCCGCTTTGGACGACATCCAGCAGCAATTTACAGCTTTGTCCGCCAGCGTGCAGGCGGCGGAATCGACGACGGACGCAATCGCCCGCGATACGCGCTTCCTCGCACAGAATTCCACGCAGCAAGCCCAGGGGCTTGCTGCGTCGGCAAAGCAGCTTGGCGAACTGGCCAATCGGGTTCGCAGCAATGCCGCCAGCACGCGCTCGGCCGAGCGTGCCGCCGCCTCTACCCGCGTTGCGGCCGAAGACAGCGGCCGCGTCGTCGGCCAGGCCATTGCGGCCATGGCCGATATCGAAACCTCGGCGGAGAAGATCGGCCAGATCATTGGCGTCATCGACGAGATCGCCTTCCAGACCAATCTGCTGGCGCTCAACGCCGGTATCGAAGCAGCTCGCGCCGGTGACAGCGGTCGTGGCTTTGCCGTCGTCGCCCAGGAAGTTCGTGCACTCGCTCAGCGCTCCGCCGATGCCGCCCGCGAGATCAAGGTGCTGGTGACGGGCACCAAGGCGCAGGTCGATGCCGGCGTGCAAATGGTCGGCCGTACGCAGGAAGCGATCGGCAGTATCGTCCGCCAGGTGACCGATATCAACGATGCCATTTCCGGCATTGCCGCCGCCACCGACGAACAGGCGGCCGGTCTGCACACAGTAACGACGGATATCGGCAGCTTCGGTGAGCGCGCCGCTGCCACCGAAAACCTCGCCCGTCGCTCGGACGAAGGCACCGATCATCTTCACAGCGTCATCCTCGAACTTGGCCAGACGATCCGTGAATTCCGCCTTGAGCGCGCGCGCCGTCACGCTGTGCCACGCCCGGTGGCTGCAGCGCAACGCTTGCCCATTGCTCGGCGCGACGAAGACGTCGTCCGGCGTGATGCGGGCGATACGGCCGAATTCGATTTTCCGCTTCGCAGGGCCGGGATTGGAGGCGAGCGGAATGTTTACTGACATCTCTGTTTTATGCGCATGCGGGCCGTGGGGCCCGATTTCAGTCAACGAGGAATAAAAGCGATGGCGAGCAGGAAAGGCGAAAAGACAATCAGTCTGGCCGCGGTGCTGGACCTTAACGAGGCCTCGACGCTTCGCAGCAAGTTAATGGGGCTGCGCGGCAGCCATGTTGTGATCGATGCATCAGGCGTCGAGAGGATCGGGGCCTTGTGCATTCAGGTCATCATGGCCGCCGCCAAGACTTGGAATGAAGACAAGCTGTCCTTCACCTTTTCCAAGGTGTCGGATGCATTTCAAAAAACGATGCAGTTGATTGGAGTCGACATCGATCATCTGCTTGCCAAGGAGATCCGGCAATGAAGAAAAAAGTGCTGACCGTGGATGATTCACGGACCATCCGAAACATGCTTCTCGTCACCCTCAACAATGCCGGCTTCGAGACCATTCAGGCCGAAGACGGCGTCGAGGGCCTCGAGGTTTTGGAAGGAGCCAACCCAGACGTGATCGTCACGGACATCAACATGCCGCGCCTTGACGGGTTCGGTTTCATCGAAGGGGTTCGCCGCAACGACAAGTACCGGGCCATTCCGATTCTGGTGCTGACGACCGAAAGCGATGCCGAAAAGAAGAACCGCGCCCGCCAGGCGGGTGCGACGGGCTGGATTGTGAAGCCCTTCGATCCCGCCAAGCTGATCGATGCCATCGAGCGTGTAACCGCTTAAACAGGATCTGTTCCTATGGATATGAACGAAATCAAAGAGATTTTCTTCCAGGAGTGCGAGGAGCAGCTCGCCGAACTGGAATCCGGTCTCCTGAAAATGAATGATGGCGACCGGGATCCGGAAACCGTCAATGCCGTCTTCCGTGCCGTTCATTCCATCAAGGGCGGGGCAGGGGCCTTCGGTCTGGACGACCTTGTCTCCTTTGCCCATGTTTTCGAAACCACGCTCGATTGTGTTCGATCCAACAAATTGGAGCCGACCCAGGATGTCCTGAAGGTCATGCTCAAGGCCGCCGACGTTCTGGCGGACCTGACCAATGCCGCCCGTGACGGCGGCAGCGTCGATCAGGCCCGCAGCAGGGGCCTGGTCAAGGAACTGGAAGCGCTGGCCCACGGCGAATTGCCGTCAGCATCCGCAGCCAGCGAAGCCGCGCCGAAGCCTGTAACGGCCGCAGCGCCTGCACCGGCTCCGGTTAAGGCCGCGCCCGTCCCCACTGATGATAGCGGCTTTCAGCCAATCCCCTTCAGCTTCGACGAAGATTTCGGTAGCGACGAAGTGCCTGTGGCCGTGCCGGAATATGAAGTCAGCTTCAAGCCGCGCTCCGATCTCTATGCCAAGGGCAATGATGCCACGCTGCTGCTGCGCGATCTCTCGCGCGTCGGCGAGATGAGCATCCACTGCAACATGGACGCTCTCCCGGACCTCGATCAGCTCGACCCCGAAGGTGCCTATTTGAAGTGGACGATCTCGATCAAGACGGATAAGGGCGAAGACGCCATCCGCACCGTCTTCGAATTCGCCGAATGGGATTGCGAGCTCGATGTCCGGCTCGTCGAAGCTGCAGGCAATGATGAAGAGTTGCCGATGGTGCCGGTGCCCTTCGACCTCTCCGTTCTCGACGGCGAAGGTATCGAGCCGGCTGCGGAAGCCGCCGAGGAAGCGGTGAAGCCGAACAACGACGCGGCTGCCGCCGTTGCTGCCGCTGAAACCGCCAGCAATGTCACGCAGCTTGCCTCCGCTGCCGCTCGCGTCGAAAAGAAGGAAGCCGCGGCCGCCGCCGCCGCTGCCGCCAGCGCCGCCGCGCAGAACAATGCCGCCGCAGGTGCCGGCCAGACCATCCGCGTCGATCTCGACCGTGTCGACCGACTGATCAACCTTGTCGGCGAACTGGTCATCAACCAGGCCATGCTTTCGCAGAGCGTCATCGAGAATGACAATAACGGCGCATCCTCGATCAATATGGGTCTCGAGGAGCTGCAGCAGCTCACCCGCGAGATTCAGGATAGCGTCATGGCGATCCGCGCGCAGCCGGTGAAGCCGGTCTTCCAGCGCATGTCGCGCATCGTCCGTGAAATTGCCGACATGACCGGCAAGTCGATCCGTCTGGTCACCGAGGGTGAAAACACCGAAGTCGACAAGACGGTCATCGACAAGCTGGCCGAGCCGCTGACCCACATGATCCGAAATGCGGTCGACCACGGCGTCGAAACGCCGGAAAAGCGCACGGCGCTCGGCAAGAACCCGGAAGGTACGGTTCGCCTGACGGCAAAGCATCGGTCGGGCCGCATCCTGATCGAACTCGCCGACGATGGCGCCGGCATCAATCGCGAGAAGGTGCGCCAGAAGGCGATCGACAACGATCTCATTCCTGCCGACGCCAATCTCTCGGACGAGGAAATCGATAACCTTATCTTCCTGCCGGGCTTCTCCACAGCCGACAAGATTTCCGACATTTCCGGCCGCGGTGTCGGCATGGACGTGGTCAAGCGTTCGATCCAGGCACTCGGTGGCCGCATCAACATCAGCTCCAAGCCGGGACAGGGCTCGGTCTTCACCATGAGCCTGCCGCTAACGCTCGCCGTACTCGACGGCATGGTGGTGACGGTTGCCGGCCAGACGCTGGTGGTGCCGTTGACCGCGATTGTCGAGACCCTGCAGCCGGAAGCCGCCGCGATCCATTCCTTCGGCGCCAACCATCGCTTGATCTCGATCCGCAACAGCTTCTGCCCGCTGGTCGATGTCGGCCGCATCCTCAATTTCCGCGCCACGCAGGCCAATCCCGTCGAGGGTGTCGCGCTGCTGGTGGAATCGGAAGGCGGCGGACAGCGCGCCCTGATGGTCGACGCCATCCAGGGTCAGCGGCAGGTCGTGATCAAGAGCCTCGAAGCGAACTACACGCATGTGCCCGGCATCGCAGCCGCGACCATCCTTGGTGACGGGCGCGTTGCTCTCATTCTGGACGTTGACGCCGTGGTCGGCGCCTCGCGCGGCCAGTCGCTGAAGGCCGAAATGTCATACGCAGCAGCAGGTTGAACCTATGTCCTACGCCGTCAAGAATCTGACCCAGGCTGCCCGTGAGCTGATCGCATTCCGCATCGGCGATCAGGAGTTCTGCGTCGACATCATGTCGGTCCGCGAAATTCGCGGTTGGACGCCTGCGACAGCTATGCCGCACGCGCCGGCCCACGTCCTTGGCATCATCAACCTGCGCGGCGCCGTCTTGCCCATCGTCGATCTCTCCGCTCGCCTCGGCATGAAGCGGGCCGAGCCGACCGCGCGCCATGTGATCATCGTGGCGCAGGTCAAGCGCAAGGTTGTCGGACTGCTGGTCGACGCCGTGTCCGATATCCTGACGGTTACTGATGACAACATCCAGCCAACGCCGGAAGTCTCTTCCGACTACGAGCGGCAGTTTGCTCGCGGCATCCTGGCGATCGACCGCCGCATGATCTGCCTAATCGAACTCGAAACCCTGTTCCCGGACAGCGAAAGCGAAGCTGCATGAGTATGATGGGAGCGATAGATCTCAAGGCGTCACCGGACGAGGTGCTGGCCAGCGGCGAATACCCACTGACACGGCGCGATCTCTGCGAAATTGCGGCCATGATCTATTCGGACGCCGGAATTTCTCTCAACGAGACCAAGGCCTCGCTGGTTTATTCGCGGCTGTCGAAGCATATTCGAGCGTTGGGTTTGGCTGGCTTCCGCGACTACTGCACGCTGGTCTCCTCGCCGGCGGGAGCGGGGGCGCGGCGCGAGATGTTGTCGCATCTGACGACGAATTTCACCCGCTTCTTCCGCGAGAACCACCATTTCGATCATCTGCGCGATGAGGTTCTGCCAAACCTCCTGGCTCGCGCCAAAAGCGGTGGCCGCGTCCGCATCTGGTCTGCGGCCTGTTCCGACGGGCAAGAGCCCTATTCGATCGCGCTGACGGTTCTGTCGTTGCTGTCGAACGCCGCGGATTTCGATTTCAAGATTTTGGCGACCGATATCGATCCGAAGATCCTGGGCCTTGCGCGTACGGGAGCCTATGATGAGACTTCGCTCGAAACGGTTTCGCCCGCCATGCGCAAGCAATGGTTTCAGGAAGTCGAAATCCAGGGGCGCCGCAAATTCCAGATCGATGATCGTGTCAAGCGGCTGATCACCTTCAACGAGCTGAACCTGATGGCGCAATGGCCGTTCAAGGGCATCTTCGACGTCATCTTCTGTCGCAATGTCGTCATCTATTTCGACGAACCGACGCAGACGAAGATCTGGTCGCGTTTTGCCGGTCTGCTGCCGGAAAACGGCCATCTTTATATTGGCCATTCCGAGCGCGTCTCCGGCGAGGCCAAGCACCTCTTCGACAATATAGGCATCACCACCTATCGCCGTGTTGCGAACTCAATCGGGAGGAAAGCATGACCGCGCCCGCTCGCGTTCTTGTTGTCGACGACTCCGCGACCATGCGCGGCTTGATAACCGCTGTCCTGCGCTCCGATCCGGAAGTGGACGTCATCGGCCAGGCCGGCGATGCCATGGAAGCGCGCGCTGCTATCAAGGCTCTCAATCCCGACGTGGTGACGCTCGATATCGAGATGCCGAACATGAACGGCCTCGATTTTCTCGAGAAGATCATGACGCTGCGGCCCATGCCGGTCATCATGGTCTCGACCATGACGCATCGCGGCGCCGAGGCGACGCTGGCGGCCCTTGAAATCGGGGCGTTCGATTGCGTCGGCAAACCGGCTCCCGGCGAGCCGCGGCCCTTCGGCGACCTTGCGGAGAAGGTGAAGGCTGCGGCTCGTTCGCAGCGGCAATATAGCAAGCCGGCCGCCAATCATACTCCGCCGCTTGCGGTCGCAGATTTCCGCGTCGGCCGCAAGATCGTGGCGATCGGTTCGTCCACCGGCGGCGTCGAAGCATTGATCGCGGTCCTGCAGAAGTTCCCGGCCAACTGCCCGCCGACGGTCATCACCCAGCACATGCCGCCGAGCTTCACCCGCAGTTTTGCCGAACGGCTCAACCGTCTCTGCGCGCCGGTCGTTCAGGAAGCGACGGATGGCGCGCGGCTGGAGATCGGCAAGATCTATCTGGCACCTGGCGGCGAGCGGCATCTGCAGATCGCCAACGTGTCGGCGCCGCATTGCCGTCTGATCGAGCGCGGGCCGGTCAACGGTCATCGCCCCTCCGTCGACGTGCTCTTCGATTCGGTCGCCGAGCTCGCCGGCCGCAACGCCGTTGGCGTTATCCTGACCGGCATGGGGCGCGACGGCGCCGCCGGTCTTCTGAAGATGCGCCATGCTGGCGCGCGGACCATCGGCCAGAACGAAAAGACCTGCGTGGTCTACGGCATGCCGAGGGTCGCATTCGAACTCGGTGCAGTCGAACAGCAGTTTCCGCTGAACGCCATTGGCGAGGAAATATTGAAAGTAACAGCCGCCCGTAAGGAAGGAAGCGAATAATGTCCCTAGCGGAGAAAATCAAAGTCCTGATCGTCGATGACCAGGTCACCAGCCGTCTTTTGTTGAGCGATGCGCTCACGCAATTGGGCTTTAAACAGATTACTGCTGCCGGTGATGGCGAGCAGGGCATGAAGATCATGGAGCAGCAGCCGCATCATCTGGTGATCTCCGACTTCAACATGCCGAAGATGGATGGCCTTGGCCTGCTGCAGGCCGTACGCACCAATCCGACGACGAAGAAAGCCGCCTTTATCATTTTGACCGCCCAGGGTGACCGTGCGCTGGTGACGAAGGCTGCCCAGCTCGGCGCCAACAACGTTCTCGCCAAGCCCTTCACCATTGAAAAGATGAAAGCGGCGATCGAGGCCGTGTTCGGAGCGTTGAAATGATCGTCGAGGGTGCTGCCCGTCGCGTTCACATCATTCAGGGTGAGTACAGAGTCATCAACGACCCGGAAGTGGTGCTGTCGACTATTCTCGGCTCGTGTGTGGCAGCATGCCTGCGCGATCCGATCGCTGGCGTCGGCGGCATGAACCACTTTCTCCTGCCGGGAACGGCTGCTTCGCCGATGAGCGGCGGTGACGCGACGCGCTATGGCGTGCATCTGATGGAGTTGCTCATCAACGGTCTCTTGAAGCAGGGCGCGCGCCGTGATCGGCTGGAGGCGAAGGTTTTTGGCGGTGCAAAGACGATTGCCACCTTCTCCAATGTGGGTGAGCAGAATGCTGCCTTCGCCATGCAATTCCTGAGAGATGAAGGTATTCCCGTCGTCGGCTCCAGCACGGGCGGCGAGCATGGACGCAAGATCGAATACTGGCCGATCTCCGGCCGTGCCCGGCAATATCCGCTGACCGGCGCCGAGACACAGAAGACCGTGGCTCTGGAACAGCGCCCCGTTGCCGCCCCCAAGCCGATCGACAATACGATCGAATTTTTCTGATCAACGAGGACTACCCGATGACCACCAGCCCGCGTGCCGAAGCATCCGCTATGCAGGAGGCACTCCCCGCCATCCTTATGCGTATCGTCTCGGAATTGCACGATGTCGCGTACCTGATCGAACGCATCGAGCCGCAACTGCTCGATCTCGGCGGCGTCAACGTGCTGGAATCGCCTGACTCGATGAAGGTCATGCAGGGCATCGATCTGGCCGTGCAGAAGACGCGCGGCATCGCCGAGTTCATCGATACCATTACCGGCGATATCCCGGATGGCTGGATGGTCGATGTTGCAACGGCGCTGAGCTTGGTCAAGTTGTCGGAAATGCAGAAGGCGCTTAGCGGCGGTGGTCGCCACGGACACTCTCAGCCCTTGGCCAAGGCCGCCGGCGATTTCGATTTCTTCTGATAGGAAGCGCCGCCGCTTAATATTGTTTTTCCTATATTATCTCGCATAAATTCCTCGACTCTATTGATTTTCCTGCCCAGACGAAACGCTCGCACAAGTTTCGATTTCTATCTTCGCTGCAGGGCACAAAGCCATCAGGTCTTTGACGAATCGTGCGAGAACAGAATGAATCTGTTAAATCAATTAGTTCCCTTGTTCAGGAATCTGCAGAACCTGGGGAGGACGCGCCTGCTGATCATGGCCGGCGTCGGTGTCGTCTCCATGGCGCTCATCCTGTTTGCGGCCCTTTACGTCAACAAGCCTGCCCAGGAGACGCTTTATGTTGGCCTCGATGCAACCGATTTGAATCAGATCAGCATTGCGCTTGCCGAAGCCAACATCAATTTCCAGGTAGGCTCGGACGGCACCAGCCTGACCGTGCCGGCGGGCATGACTGGCAAGGCGCGTCTGCTTCTCGCCGAACGCGGCCTGCCGAACAGCACCAATGCCGGCTATGAACTCTTTGACAATGTCGGGTCGCTGGGCCTGACCTCCTTCATGCAGGAAGTGACCCGCGTCCGCGCGCTGGAAGGCGAAATCGCTCGGACGATCACGTCGATCTCGGGTATCAGCGCGGCACGCGTCCACATCGTCATGCAGAATGTCGGCAACTTCCGAAAAGCGGATCAAAAGCCGACAGCCTCGGTCATGATCCGAGCGAATGCGGAAGCGGCGCGCAAATCAGCCCAGGCCATCCGCCATCTGGTCGCCTCCGCCGTTCCCGGCCTGGAGGTCGAGGACGTTACGATTCTCGATTCCACCGGACAGTTGCTTGCTTCGGGTGACGATCCGAGCAATGGCGCGCTGAACCGCAATCTCGGTATCGTGCAGAACGTTCAGGATACGGTCGAATCGAATATCGACAAGGCGCTTGCGCCATTCCTCGGCATGGACAATTTCCGCTCCAGCGTGACGGCGCTGCTCAACACCGACAGCCAGCAGGTGCAGGAAACCACCTACGACCCGGATTCGAAGGTCGAACGTTCGGTGCGCACCACCAAGGAAGCGCAGAAATCGCAGCAGCGCCAGTCGGATACGGCGGCGACCGTCGAACAGAACATTCCGCAGGCGGCCCCGCAGGCCGGTGGTAACGGACCGACATCGAACGACCAGTCCGACAAGCGAGAAGAGCAAACCAACTACGAAATCAACAGCAAGACGACAGCTACGACCCGCAACAGCTACAGGGTCGAGAAGCTTTCTGTTGCCGTGGTGGTCAACAAGGGCCGCATTGCCCAGATGGTCGGCCAGCCGGCCGATCAAGCAAAGATCGACGCCTATATTGCTGAGATGCAGAAGATCGTCTCGACCGCTGCCGGCCTCGACCCCAACCGTGGCGACGTGGTGACTGTCACTGCGATGGATTTCCTCGACAACCAACTGCTCGACGACAGCTCTTCGGGCTTCAGCATCATGGATATGCTGAGCCGCAATATGGCCGGCATCATCAATTCGGCTGCTTTCGTCGCGGTTGCCTTCCTCATCGTCTGGATGGGCTTCCGCCCGCTTATCCGCTCGCTCGGTGGCGATACAGCCGGTGCTGCGGCCCTGCCGGAGGCGGCAGGCCTGGAGTTGCCGGATTTCGCGCCGACCGTCGGCGGACCGGGCGCCGCGTTGATGGACGGCTTCGGCTCGGATTTCGGCTTCGACAGCACCGACGACCTGCTGACGATGGGCGAAGACGGCGGCACCTTCAATCGCCGCGTTAAGGAAGGGCCGGAACGTCGCCTCTCGCGCATGGTGGAAATCAGCGAAGAGCGGGCAGCAAAGATCCTCAGAAAGTGGGCCGTCGACAGCGCCGCCTGATAGCGAGACCGGGAGATATTCCCGGTCTTTCACGTCACTAGAGCGCGCAGACGAATTGTATCAATCTTGGGTTTCAGAAAATGTTCTCTGCAAGGCAGCATAACAAAATGAGCTTGTCAGACGCGTTGGTGATATCCAGTCCGATCGGAAATTTCGTTGCTGGGTAGAAAGAATCGATTACAATCATCATACATATTCGGCGCAGCGTCTAGGCGGCGCGAATCAGATCATGAAATCCGTCTTTGGTAAATTCAAAGAATTTGGAGATGCCCGTACACTGAAATATCAGTCTATGATTAGTTGATTGCAGTTGCGGTGATTCGCGCCAATGCGATTGCCGAAACGGAACTAAAATTAGCACCGCGCCCGCATCCGCCCGGATGCATACCAGGCGCAGTAAAAAGTTGAGTTGGCGCAGACACCCAACTGAAAACCAATGTCGGTTTCGGGGCTATGCGCTAGGTCCAGACCGAGCAATGCTCTCGTTGGCGTATGATCGTCTAACAGCGGGCGGGAAATGCAAAAAATGGACATGCAGATATTGCAGGGGAGCAAAGGCGACAAGGATGCGCGATTGGCCGCGTCCGTCACGGCCGTGTCGCGCGATCAGCTTATTCAGCAGCTGAGCGCCATTGCCGGCCCGGCCTATCTTCAGTCGGGCCTGCGTGCGTTGACGGGCTATGTCGGCGCTTCCCATTATCTCCTGGCCCGCTGCGATCTGATCCAGGAAAGCGGGCTCGATTTCGTCGTGTCCTCCGACTGGCCTTTCGATCTCGTCCGGCGCCTCGCGTCCGAGCTCACGAGCGGCTACGGCCGCACCGGCGAGCTGGAAAAATGCATGTCGCTGTTTCAGCCGAATTTTGCGCTCCTGCCCGAAGATGTCGAGCTGCCGGAAGGCGTCAGCCGCCAATATTGCTCGTTGACCTTCAATGTCGGGCGCACGCGATTTTCGCTGATGCTGCTGGCCTCTGATGGTCTGTTGTTGTCGCCGGAGCGCTTACGCGATGTGGGACTGCTGTCGGGTTACTTTGCCAGCTTCACGCGCTGCGTGGAGGGTAAGTCCGACCGTGACTTCGATCTCACTGAGCGCGAGCTGGAATGCCTGTTCTGGATCGCGGAAGGTAAGACGAGCGATGAAATTGCCATGATTCTCGGCATCTCACGCAATACCATCAACAACTATATCACTAGCGTCATGCGGAAGACCGCGACGAAGACGCGATCGGAAGCGATCGCCTTTGCTGTCAGAAACAATCTCGTTTGAAGGCCCAATGAATGCGATATCAGCCGGTTAGGACGACGGACGCGCCGAGTGAACCAAGGCTTGGCCGTTCGCATCGGGTGTCCAGTCGCTCCGATCTCTTCCCGAAGCTGGTGTCGATGCAGAAGCTGATCGACGCGCAGAATTTCGCGGTTTATCGCGTCAGCGGCTCCGGCCTGCCGAGCAAGCAGCGTCTGGTCTGCGAGCTGGAAAACTGGGGTTCGACCAATCCCGGCCTTAACAAGGCGTTCGTCGAAGCCTATAGCGAGGCGATGATCGAGCATATCGAAAAATCACTGCTGCCGCTGATGTGGAACGGCCGTGACAGCGACAGCACCGCCGAGACACTGGATTTTGCCTCGTTCACCCAGCGCTTGAAACCACATCTTCTGCCTTTTGCAGGTGTGGCCTTTCCGGTGCGCCTTGGATCCGTCGGCAACGGCTATGTCGTGTTCGCTGCGAAATTCATGGACCTGGCGAGCGACTTGATCGTAGAGTTGCATGGCCGTAGCTGCCAGATCATGATGGACCTCCTGTCGCTCGACGAACGCCGATCGCCGGCGGCCGAGGCTCTGAGCGAACGCGAGATCGCCTGCCTGCAGCTTGCAGGCGATGGCCGGATCAGCGAGGAAATCGCCGAAAAGCTCGGGCTGTCGGTGCACACCGTCAACGCCTATCTTGGCTCGGCCACGATCAAGCTCGACAGCGTCAATCGCATCCAGGCGATCGCAAAAGCCATCCGCTTCGGCTACATCAGCTAAAGCGCATCGCAATCTCTGAGATTCGCTACCTGCGCTTTAGCTGCGTAGTTGTCGCGATATGCTCTAACTCCGGGGCTTCTCAGCGAACTTTCATCATGAAATTGGGAATGGATAGCCTTCCTCAGGCTGCCTGCGTCGTTCCGCTGACCGCATAGCGAGCATCTCGCAGGCTGCGGGCGAGAAGCGCTGTGTTTTCGTCCGGATCGGCCAAGGCCTTCTCGAAGGCGATATGGTTGATCTCGATCCCGGCATGATGTTCGGCAAGCGCAAGCTTAGCGTAGACAGTGACGCCGCGCGGCTTGATTTCGAGGTCGATGGTGATTTCAGCCGGTCCGCCCCATTCAAGCTTGTAGTCACCGCCGAGACCGAAATTGACCGTACCGGGATGGAAATAAAGCTCGGCTGCCGAGGCCACCAGGTCGGCGAGATTGCCGTAACGTTCAAAGCGCAGCAGCGAAATCAGATCGGCTGCATCGAGGAGCCGCAGTTCGCTGGCGACGGGGCTGATGGCCTCGGCGAGAATTTGTTCACGTTGGGCAGAGTAGGGACATTTTTTCATTCGATTTATCGTACCCGTTTTCTATTCGACTGCGCGGCATAGATCCGATGAATCAGTTCTGCGACGGCTTTGTAAAATACTGACGGGATGACACTATCTACCGAGACTTGCGCAAACATGGAGCGCGCAAGTGGCGGGTCTTCGAAGACGGGGATGCCGTTTGCCTCGGCGATCTCCCTTATTTTAAGCGCAATGAGGTCTTGCCCCTTGGCGACGACGATAGGCGCGTCGTTTTCCTCTCTGACATAACGCAATGCCACGGCGAAGTGGGTCGGATTTGCGATGACCAATGTGGCGCGCGGCACCTGCTTCATCATGCGACGGCGCGCACGGTCGCGGGCGACAGAGCGCTGGCGTGATTTGACGATCGGGTCGCCCTGAGCCTGCTTAAACTCGTCCTTGACTTCCTGCTTGGTCATTTTCAATTGGTCGACCCAATGATACCGGGTCCACAGCACGTCGGCGATGCCGACGACGGCGGTTGCCAGCAGGACGATGGTCAAAATTCTTTGGACGATGGTCGACAGCCGCGCGAAGATCGTCTCAGGATCGGAAACCAGCGAATCGATCGCATGGAAGAACTGGCTTCGCAGCACAAAGAACATGATGAGTCCGACTACGAAGATCTTGGCAAGCGACTTGCCGAATTCGACGAGCCCTGACGTGCTGAAGAGACGTTTCCAACCCGAAACCGGCGATATGCGGGAAAACTGCGGCTGGATGCGGTCGAGAACGGGTGTCGGGAGGTTCTGGAACAGCGAGGAGCCAACGCCGAAGACGAAAAACAGTGTAACGGCGGGCAAAAGCAGATTACCGACTTCCCAACCAATGCGGACGAACAGGGAAATGACGTCCGACCCAGTTTCAAGTTGCCACTGATCGGGCTTTTCGAAGAGGTCGCGCAGCACTTCGCCCATGCGCCCTACCCGTGCCGGCAAGAAGAACGTGACGTAGATGACAGTCGCAAGCATCGACGCGAAGATCGTTGCTTCCCTGGAGTGGGGTACATTGCCCTTCTCCATCGTGTCGCGGAGTTTTTTCTCCGTCGGTTTTTCTGTTTTACTGTCCTTGTCTTCGTCAGCCAAAGCAGCCGTCCTTCATGAAACGGAAAGAGGCCGCGCATCATGCACGGCCTTGTTTGCAGCAGTCTAAGACGATTTAGGTGAGTCGCGCCGAGGTCACGCGGCTTCCTCCACAGGTGTCTTCGCTTTTGCCTTGAGTTCGATCTGGCCGGAGTTGGAAAGCCGAATTGCTTCCTGGGCGATGGCGCGCCGCGCGATGGCGATTTCGCGCGGGTTGATGCCGGTATTGCCCATCTGCAAATCGGATTCGATCATGCGGCGCTGGCGCGGGCTGATCGAACTGAGCACGATCTCGCGGATCTCCGCCGACGAGCCGCGCAGCGCCATGGTGAGGATGTCGGCTGCAATGTCGTTGAGTAGCAGGACACGGCTCGGCTGCGGCATGAGCGTGAGGTCGTCGAAGAGGAATATTTTCGGACGCACCTTGTCGACCGATTCCTTGTTGAGCGTTTCCAGCGATGTCAGCAGCGTGTCGACCTGCGGCTTGTCCAACTCGTTCATCAGTTCCGCCACCTTGGTCGAGCCGGAAGCGTTGCGTTCCGCTTCAATTTCCGCCATCAGCGCTAGTACGCGATTTTCGATGATTTGTGCCGCTTTCGGGCTGACGTCCTTGAGATTGACCGTGCGGTTCATGATGTCGGCCCGCTGCGCTTCCGGCAACTGCAGCAGAAGCTTGGCGCCGAAAGAGGACGGCATCATCGATAACACGTAGGCTATCGTTTGCGGATGTTCGCGCAGGAAGAACTTGGCCACGAATGCGGGATCCGCCTCGCCGAGGCGATCCCAGATCGAGGTTTCGTAAGCCTGGAAGGCCGTGCGCCGGCCAAGAAGGCTGTCGACCTCGTCGGGCGTCAGGCCTTCTTCGAGGATGCTCTCGATCGCCTTGGCGTTGTCCATCAGACCGGCGCCTTCGGTAAAGAGATCCTCGAATTCCGCCACGAGCTGCGCCAGTTCGTCCGGCGGAATGAGTCTCAGCGATTGCGCAGACGCGATGATGAGCTGCAATTCATGCTGCGTGAAATATTTCAGCAGCCGTCCCGCCACCTGCTTGCCCATGGCAAGGAGAACGGCTGCGGCCTTTTCAGCCTGAGTTAACGGTTTCTCGGCGATAGCACCGCTGAAATCGTCAAAGTCCATCATGGTCTTCGTCTCCGTCCCAAACAGGGAGTGGGCTTATTCTGAACAGGGGTTCAGGCTTTTTTCGCACTCGATACTTCGATGAGCTTGATACCGAACCGGGTGTCGTCATGTTCCAGCACGGTAATTTCGCCCCGGCCGATCCTGCGGCCGTTGACGGTGATTTCGACGGGCTCGCCGATCTTCTTGTCGAGGGCGATAATCGCGCCTTCGGTCAGGTTCATCAGGCCGGAGACCTGCATGCGGCTGCTGCCAAGCACGATCTGAACATCGATCGGAATGTCCATGATCAGGTCGAGATTTGCGGTCAATGCGCTGCCGGGAGCCGACGGTTCGGCAAATGAGGAACCGCCGAAATCGCCACCGCCAAAAGCGGAGCCTGCGTTGTCGTCGCCGAAATCACCCCCAAAGGCCGGAAGATCCGTGCCTGGCTCCGCGCCGAAATCGGGTATGCCACCGTCGCTGTCTTTCTTAAGCACGCCGCGCAGGCCGTCGATGGCCTCGTCCAATGCGGCGTCACTGTTTTCAACTTCCAGCGAATCCTCGCTGCTTTTCTGTGTCGTCTTCCTAGCCATGAAATCACTATTCCAGTTGAAACTTGCCTCAAGCTGCCCGTGGGTGCGCTGCAGCACCCGCCAGCCGATCAATTCATCAGGTGTCGCAAAAGCTCGTCGTCAGAGTTCACATTGTCCTTGACGCGCACCGTGTAATTTTCGCCCGAACGGCCGAATTCGCAGATGTACAGGTCCTTGCTGTTGGCGCTGACCTCGACGCGGACATCGCCCGTGTCCATGAAGGGAATGACGTCGCCGACGGCGAGCTTGGAAATCGTATTCAGCGTCAGTGATTGCAGACGGATGCGGGCCTCGAGCGTCACCTGCGAGCGGCGCACCTGTTCGCTGAGCTGTTCCGTCCATGCTTCCGATGCTGCCGACAGGTTCTTCGTCCGCGGTGCGCTGACCACGGTCCGCAACAGCACCTGTTGAGGTATGATGACGATGATTTCCGAGACGGTCTTGCCAAGCGATATCGTCATCATGACGGCCGCGGCGAATTCGTCGGTATGGCCCGCAGCCGGCTTCGCGCGGTTCTCGATATTGTGCGGTGGTTCCAGTTGGGGCTCGAAGCCGCCGGACGCGTTGACGGCCGAGCGCAATACGTTGGCGATCTTGTCGAACACCATGACGGCGAGATCGAGCTCGATGACCGAAAGCGGCCTCGGAACGGGAGCCTCGATGGTCTCCGGCAGAGCACCCAGCATGTGCTCCATCAGCGCCATGATGAAGCCCGAGCGGCAGCCGAGAACGAACCTTGGTGACCAGTTGCGCAGAGAACCGTACACAAGGGCGCAATTGTCGCCGAGGCCGGCGATGAGATCGTCCATCAGCCCCGACTGGCAGCCTGAATAGGCAACGGTCACATCGAGGCCAGTCTCGCTCTTGATGATGTCGGGCAGGAATTCGCTGTAGACCTGGCCGAAGGCGGCGGTGAGCTTTCCAACGGTTGCCTGGTCTCCGAGGCCGCCGGTCAGCTTGGCGAAGAGGGCGCGATCCATCGTTTGTACCTTGGCTGCTGATTGCTGGCTCATGATCGTCAGGCCGCCTTGCTCTCACCGCCAGGATTCATCATTTCCTGTTCGACCGCATCGATCGACGGACGTTCATAGGAGGAAATGGTCTTGCGGCCGTATTCGAGCGCCACCTGCGGTACGGAGCCGTTCATGTAGGCAAGCAGCGTCTGCTTGACGATCACGTAGAGGCGGTGCTGCTTGCTGCGTACCACCTTGATCTGCGACACCAGTGGGGCGCAAACGGAGTAGGAAAGCAGAATGCCGAGGAAGGTGCCGACCAGCGCCGAGCCGATGAGGTGGCCGAGCACTTCGGGCGAATCGTTGATGTGGCTCATGGCCTTGATGACGCCGAGAACGGCCGCGACGATACCTATGGCAGGGAAAGAATCGCCCATGATCGTGATCGAATGATAGGGCTTCATCTTGTCATGCAGGATGGTGTTGATTTCCTCGTCCATCAGCGCCTCTATTTCATGCGAGCGGGCATTGCCGATGATGATGAGGCGGACATAATCGCAGATGAAGGCCGTCAGTTCCTTGTTCTTCAGCACCGTTGGAGCAGCCTGGAAGATTATGGACTCGTCCGGATTGTCGATGTGGGCTTCGATTTCGTTGCGTGACTTGGTGCGCAGGTCCCGCATCAGCGCATAGAGCACGCCGAGCGTGTCGAGGTAGTTCCGTTCCTTCGGGACCGAGTGCTTGAAGGCTTCGCCCAGCGCCTTGCCGGAATCCTTCACGACCTTCATCGGATTGGCCATGATGAAGCCGCCGATGCCGGCACCTGCGATGATGACAAACTCGAAGGGCTGGAACAGCGCGTCCACATGCCCACCCATCGCCATGAAGCTGCCAATGATGCAGCCGCAGGTCACTACAAATCCGATAATAATATTCATCGCCAGTCCACACCTGAACGTTGCTTCCTCAGATCAAGTAGGGGACTTGCCTTGCGTGAGGCTGTTCGGCGGCCACCGCACAAGCTTTTCGCGGTGTCAGCTTCGCACAAGCCAATGCAGGCAGAGTGTCGGGTAAGGGCATCCACGCCCGGCTAACGACATGTCGGAGCGCCGCAATATCTGGCGTTTCCATTCCCGTTATTCTCCAATGTCCGGAGGGCGTTGAAAATGCAGTCTGGTATTTATGTGGCGCTGTCATCGCAGATGGCGCTTGAGCGGCGTTTGACAACGATCGCCGACAACATGGCCAACGTGAACACGACGGGTTTCCGCGGCACCGAGGTCAAGTTCAATCAAGTGCTCAGCAATACCGAAAACAAGCTCAACGCCAGAGTCGCCTTCGTCTCGCAAGGCAATGACTATCTCTCCACCGACAACGGCGAACTGGAAAACACCGGCAATCTCTTCGATTTCGCCGTCAAGGGCGATGCTTGGTTCGGTCTCAACACGCCGGCCGGTCTGGTCCTGACGCGCGACGGACGCTTTACCATGACCGATAGCGGCGCGCTGGTTTCCGAGCGCGGCTATCCCGTGCTCGATCCCGGTGGCGCGCCGATCCAGCTCGATCCCGGCGGTGGTGCACCGACCGTCTCGTCGGATGGTACGGTCTCGCAAAACGGCAAGCAGGCCGGCCAGATCGGCCTTTACAGCGCTGACATCAGCAAGGGTTTCCTGCGCTACGACAATAGTGGCGTACTGGCGACGGACCCGCCGAAGCCTATCGTCGACCGTTCCAACGTTGGTGTCGCCCAGGGCTATCTCGAAAACTCCAACGTCAACGGCATGCGGGAAATGACCCAGCTGATCGAAGTCAGCCGTGCCTTCGACAATATCTCGACGCTCACGAATAACAGTGAAGGCACGCTCACGGATGCGATCAAGACCCTCGGCGGCAGCCAGTAAGAAGGTCGGATCATGTTCGAGGATGGAATGCCCGAAGGCGCGATGTCGCCGAAGCTTTCACTTATGGGCGCGTTGGCCGGGCAATATATGATGGCCGAAAACACGGTCGCCGACGGTGGCCATGTGCGCACCATCGCGGCTGGGCACTATACAGTCGCTGGTCTTTCCAGGCATGTGCGTCTAGGCGAATTCGTCGCCCATCGTTCCTCCACTGGCATCCATCTCGGTGAAGTCGTCCGCGTTGAGCCGGAGCTGACCTATGTCTGTCCGATCGAGCCGGGTGAGCCGATCGGTATTCACGATACCGTCATCCGCAAGGGGGCCTTCCGCATTGCGCCGTCGGATAGCTGGTGCGGACGCACGATCAACTCGCTGGGCGAGCCGATCGACGGTCTCGGACCACTGACGGCAGGCACGATTTCGCGTTCGATCTCCAATACCGCGCCGCCTTCCATGACGCGCAAACGCGTCGAGACGGGCTTCAAGACCGGCGTCCGCGCGATCGACATCTTCTCGCCGCTCTGCCTTGGTCAGCGTCTCGGCATCTTTGCCGGTTCTGGCGTTGGCAAGTCGACATTGCTGTCAATGCTGGCCAGGGCCAATGCTTTCGACAAGGTGGTGATTGCACTGGTCGGCGAACGTGGCCGCGAAGTCCGCGAATTCATCGAGGACACGCTCGGTTCTCACATGCAGAAGTCGATCGCCGTCGTCGCGACCAGCGACGAGAGCCCGATGCTGCGCAAGATGGCGCCGTTGTCGGCCATCACGATCGCCGAACATTTCCGCGATCAGGGCGACAACGTGCTGTTGATCGTCGACAGTGTCACCCGCTTCGCCCACGCCATCCGCGAGGTCGCGACCGCGTCCGGCGAGCCGCCGATCGCACGTGGTTACCCGGCCTCGGTCTTCACCGAACTACCGCGCCTTCTGGAACGCGCGGGCCCGGGGCCGGAAGGCACAGGCACGATCACTGCGATCATCTCCATCCTCGTCGACGGCGACAATCACAACGATCCGATTGCCGATTCCACCCGCGGCATACTCGACGGCCATATCGTTCTCCAACGCAGTCTTGCGGAGGAGGGGCGCTATCCGCCGATCGACCCACTGGCCTCAGTCTCGCGCTTGGCGCGTAAGGCCTGGACGCCGGATCAGGAAAAGCTGGTTTCCCGCCTGAAGGCACTGGTGCATCGTTTCGAGGAAACCCGAGATCTCCGCTTGATCGGCGGATACCGCCAGGGCGCCGACCCGGATCTCGACATGGCCATCCGTCAGGTGCCGCTCATCTACGAGATATTGAAACAGACCCCCGCCGAGCGGCCTTCGGCCGATGCCTTCACCGATCTCGCGACCGCCTTGAAAAACGGCCAAGTCGCGACCGCCCAACCTAGAGCGAGATGAGGTTTCGGTAAAACGTCATTCGCTCCAGTGATTTTATTTCACATGATCCTGTTCGAAACCGTTTCATGATTTCGGAACCGTACCCAGAGAGGCTAGACGTGAGAGAATCCGATGCAGACGAACCGGTCGCTCCGCTGAAGCCGGCGAGAAGGCGGACCCTAACCGACAAGGTCCTGGCGGGCACCGGTCTGGTACTCGCTGGCATCTCGGCCTTCTTCCCCTGGTATGTGTTTTTGAACCCCGACAAATTCGGCATTCATGTTGCCGAGGGCGATCATGCTCGTGATCTGCCGAACTGGCCTGGGCGCGAGATCGTCAACGTCTCGCCGCTTGCGATGGTCAACAAGAATCCGAATGCGCCTAAGCAGATGATTCCCGATCCGCTGACGACGGCAACGACCAGCAGTCTCGGGGCTGAGGACGACAAGGGCATGGCGGCAGAGGATCAGCCATTCCCCGGCAAATCGCCGTTCCATCTACTGCACGTCGCAAACGGCCGGGCGCTGATCGAGGATGACACCGGCATGTATGTCGTGCGCGTCGGCTCGATCTTGCCCGATAACAGCCGTCTGGCGACGATCGAGCAGCGCGACGGAAAGTGGGTCATCGTAACGTCCACCGGCGATGTCTACGGCCATGACTGAGAGCCCGCAATCGCCTGCGTACCAAGCTTTTTAAAGACTTTAGCAAGAACGCATCCCCCGCAAGTCCCACGCAAGATTATCCCTCTAGGGTCCCTGCTGTAAGAACGGAGAGAAGCCTATGCAACCCATTCAGCTCTTTGACCTGGCCTCGCGGCAAGCCGAGTGGCTCCAGGTTCGCCAGGAGGTCGTTGCCGGCAACATCGCCAATGCCAATACCCCGAAGTACCGCGCCAAGGACGTTACGCCGTTTCAAGCCGTTCTCGACAACCAGAATATCGGCATGGCGAAGACCAACGCGGCGCATTTCTCGGGCAATGAATTCAGTGACAGCGGCGACGTCAATGTCGAAGAGGCCTCGCTCAACCAAGAAATCGGCGTCCAGGAGTCGGGTAACACCGTCGGCCTGGAAGACGAGCTCGCCAAATCCGGCGATATCCAGCGCCAGTACGGTTTGAACACTGCGCTGGTCAGCTCCTTTCATCGCATGATGTTGATGACCGTAAAACAATAGATGAAGTGAAGATGTCATGGATCCTTTATCAGCCGCATTGAAGATTGCGGGCTCCGGCCTGGAGGCACAATCGACCCGCCTGCGCGTTGTTTCCGAAAATATTGCCAATGCCCGTTCGACCGGCGACACCCCCGGCTCCGATCCCTATCGCCGAAAGACGGTGACCTTCGGCGCCGAGGTCGATCGCGCCAATGGCGTGACCACGGTCGGCGTGAAGAAGATGGGCGAAGACACCGGCAAGTTCATCGAGGAATACGACCCAGACAATCCGGCGGCGGACACGAAGGGCTATGTCAAAATGCCCAACGTCAACATTCTCGTCGAAATGGCCGATATGCGCGAAGCCAATCGTTCCTATGAGGCCAATCTGCAAACGATCAAGCAGTCGCGCGATCTCATCAACTCCACCATTGATCTCTTGAAGAATGCACAATGATTGACGCTATCAAGAATGTCGCCTCTCTCTCGGCGGTCCGCGGTCTCGGCAGCATCGCTACGGACCAGAGCTCCACTTCGACCAACGCACTGGCGTCGACGCCGGGGACGACGCTCGGGAACGCGACGGGAGCCAGCTTTGCCTCGGTCATGTCAAACGTGGCGAAAGACTCCATCAATACGTTGAAGGAAGCCGAAAACGCCTCCTTCGCCGGCATCAAGGGCACGATGAGCACACGCGAAGTGGTCGATAAGGTCATGCAGGCGGATCAGACGTTGCAGACGGCGATCGCGCTACGCGACAAGGTGGTCACCGCCTTTCTCGATATTACGAAAATGCAGATTTAGGGCGGGTGGTCTCGCTCCCGCTCCCATTAATTGATTTGGCATGATCATATTGAAAAGCTGCCTGGCGGCTTTCGGGATCATGCCCTAGCTCGAAGGACGAAGGCATGAGAGCGCTCGCTATTGCCGCGACAGGCATGGACGCCCAGCAGACCAATCTCGAAGTCATCGCGAACAACATTGCGAACATCAATACGACGGGCTACAAGCGTTCCCGCGCCGAGTTCTCGGACCTTCTGTACCAGACCGAACGGGCCAAGGGCATCGCCAACCGACCGAACCAGGCCGTGGTGCCGGAAGGCGCCAATATCGGTCTTGGCGTGCAGACGACGGCGGTCCGCAACATCCAGATCCAGGGCGAACTGTCGCAGACGCAGAACGATCTCGACGTCGCGCTGGTCGGACGCGGCTGGTTCCAGATCCGGATGCCGGACGGCACGACGGCCTATACGCGCGCCGGCTCGTTCAACAAGAGCGACACCGGCCAGATCGTCACGGCCGACGGCAATGTGTTGGAGCCGGGGATTACGATCCCGAACAACGCCAGCAATATCGTCATCAACGAATCCGGCCAGGTCTCGGCAACGATCGGCACCGCCACGACGCCGACCGTTCTCGGTCAGCTTCAGATCGCCAACTTCGTCAACGAAGCCGGTTTGCAGCCGATGGGAAGCAACCTCTTCACCCAGACGCCGGCCTCCGGCGATCCCGTCGTCTCCGATCCCAATACGAACGGCTTCGCCTACATGAAGCAGGGCTATCTGGAATCGTCGAACGTCGATCCGGTCAAGGAAATCACCGACCTGATCACCGCGCAGCGTGCCTATGAGATGAATTCCAAGGTCATCACCACCGCCGACGACATGGCGCAGATCGTCAGTAAAAATCTGAAGTAACGAGAGGACGGGCCGAACATGAGGTTTCGCCGGATGAAAAGCTTAGCAATGGCCTGGCTCGCCGCAGCGAGCCTCTCCGTCATGTTCGTGTCGGTCGATCCCGCTGGTGCAACGGGTACCGACGCGACAAGCCTCGGGACCGCCGTCGTGCCGACCGAGGTGATTTATCCCGGTGATATCATCAGCAGCGGCCAGCTCGAAGAGGTCGACGTCACCAACCCGAACCTGACTGGCGATTACGCCAAACGAATCCGGGACGTAACGGGCTTGGTGTCGAAACGCACGCTTCTGCCCGGCCGAACCATCTCCATTTCCGCGTTGCGCGAACCCTATGCGGTGACACGCGGCTCCAATGTCCGCCTGGTCATGAACATGGGCAGCATGACGATCACCGCGGCCGGAACGCCGCTGGATGACGGCGCGGTCGGCGACAGCGTGCGCGCCCGCAATCTGGACTCGGGCATCATCGTCAACGGCACGGTCCTCGAAAACGGCACCATCCGCGTGGTCGCAAAATGAGAAGTCTTCGTCATTTTCTCGCGGTCTTGCTGGCCTTGCCCAGCCTGGTCGTCGGCAATCCAGCCCTGGCGATGCAATCGCGCATCAAGGACATCGCCTCATTGCAGGCAGGACGCGACAACCAGTTGATCGGTTACGGCTTGATCGTCGGCCTCCAGGGGACCGGCGATAGTCTGCGTTCCTCACCATTTACCGAACAGTCCATGCGCGCAATGCTGCAGAACCTCGGCATTTCGACGCAGGGCGGCCAGTCTGCCGCCAAGAACACCGCCGCCGTCATGGTGACGACCAACCTGCCGCCCTTCGCAAGCCCGGGCAGCCGCATCGATGTAACGGTCAGTTCGCTGGGCGACGCAACGTCGCTGCGCGGCGGCACGCTGATCATGACCTCGCTCAGCGGCGCAGACGGCCAGATCTATGCCGTGGCGCAGGGGTCGGTCATCGTCTCGGGTTTCCAGGCGCAAGGGGCCGCCGCCAGCGTTACCGAAGGCACCACGACCGCCGGCCGCGTGCCGGGCGGCGCCATCATCGAGCGCGAGCTGCCCTCGCGTTTCAAGGATTCCGTCAATCTTGTGCTGCAACTTCGCAATCCGGATTTCTCCACCTCGATCCGCATTGCCGATACCGTCAATGCCTGGGCAACTTCGCATTTCGGCGCTCCGATCGCCGAAGCCAAGGATTCGCAGGAGGTTGCGATCGCGAAGCCGAAGATGGCCGACCTGACGCGGCTGATGGCGGATATCGAAAATCTCGACGTCCAAACCGATACGCCGGCCAAAGTGGTCATCAACGAGCGCACCGGAACGATCGTTATCGGCGCCGATGTCCGTGTCTCGCCGGTCGCTGTCAGCTACGGAACCCTAACTGTGCAGGTGAGCGAGAACCCGCAAGTGATCCAGCCAGAACCCTTCTCGAACGGGCAGACCGCCGTTCAGGATCAAACGGATATCACGGCAACCAAGAGCGGCGGCCGTGTCGCCGTGCTTGAAGGTCCTGACTTGAAAACTCTGGTCTCCGGGCTGAACAATATCGGCGTCAAGCCCGACGGCATCATAGCAATCCTGCAAGGCATCAAATCGGCCGGCGCGCTGCAAGCGGAGCTCGTTCTGCAATGACAACGTTCGTTATCGCCAAGAAAATGTTGACGTCCTGCCGTGCTGCGGTGGCTCCCGCCATGACTGCATTGCTGCTGTCGGCCTATGCCGCGGCGGCGCAGGAGGTGCCGAAGCCTGTCGTCGACCCTGCATCCAGCCAGGACGAGATCAGACAGTTTTGCACCAATATCGCCGATCCTGCCCGCGACCAGCGGTATCTGTTGCAGAAGCAGGAACTTGAAAAGCTGCAGGCCGATGTCAACCAGCGCATTGCCACCATGGACCAGCGCAAGGCGGAATACGAAGACTGGTTGAAGCGGCGCGACGATTTCCTGAAGACCGCCGATTCCGGTCTGGTCGACATCTACAAGAACATGAAGCCCGATGCGGCAGCGGCGAGCCTTGACCAGGTGAAAGTCACCGTGGCCGCCGCGATAATCATGAAGCTCTCGCCGCGCCAGTCGAGTCTTATTCTGGCGGAGATGGACGCGCAGAAAGCCGCTGTTGTCACCAACATCATCTCCAGCGCGTCCGATCCGAATACATCGAAGTCGAAGGACCCCTCATGAACATGCGTCTTACGGCCACGTGCGCAGTCGTCGTTTTCCTCGCCGGTTGTCAGTCGCAGGCTCTCAGGGAAATCGGCAGGGCGCCTGCCATGAGCCCGATCGGCAGCGGCCTGCAATATGCGCAGACGCCGCAGATGCTGCAGTATCCGAAACGGCCGCATCAGGTGGCGCAGGGTTACTCGCTCTGGAATGATTCGCAGGCCGCCCTTTTCAAGGATGCACGTGCCCTGAATGTCGGCGATATCCTGACGGTCAATATCTCGATCAACGACAAGGCCAACTGGGATAACGAGACCAATCGTAGTCGCACGAACAAGAGCGACTTGAACTGGAACATCACCGCCAAGATCTTTGGTTGGCAGCCCGCCACAAATGGCGACGCAACCTCCGGCTCCGACACCAGCACCGACGGCAAGGGCAAGATGCAGCGCTCCGAGCAGATCACTCTGCTGGTCGCCGCCGTCGTCACCGGCGTTCTCGAGAACGGCAATCTGATGATCAGCGGCTCCCAGGAAGTGCGCATGAACCAGGAGATTCGTATCCTGAATGTCGCCGGCATCGTTCGGCCGCAGGACGTCACGTCTGATAACACGATCTCCTACGACAAGATCGCGGAAGCACGCATCTCCTACGGCGGCCGCGGCCGTCTGACGGAAATACAGCAGCCGCCGCGCGGGCAACAGGCGGTCGATCTGCTGTCGCCGCTCTGACGGCCGGAAAGCACGTGGCATTTTGTTAACAGACGGATAGAGACATGGCAGCAGCTGCAGACGCACCGGCAAATGGCAAGGGATCGCCGCTGGTCATGATGATTGTCGGCCTATTGGTCTTAACGATCCTTGGCGGCGGTGGCGGCTGGTTCCTCGGCACCATGATCACGCCGAAGATCAAGACGGCGACCGCCGTGGTAAAGGCCGCTCCGCAGACCCCAACCGGCGAAAAACAAGCTACGGCGGCTGCTGAGGCGAATGGCATCGTCCAGCTCGATCCGATCACCACCAATCTTGCGTATCCTTCCCAAAACTGGATCAGGCTGGAAATCGCGTTGATGTTCAAGGGCCCGCCGGACCAGCAGCTCGCCGAGGCCATCCATCAGGACATTCTCGCCTATGTCCGCACCGTCTCGCTGCAGCAGATCGAAGGTCCGCGCGGCTTCCAATATCTTCGGGATGACATACAGGAACGTGTTGACCTACGCTCGGAAGGACGGGTATCGAAAGTTATGTTCAGAACTTTCGTGATCGAATGATTCGATTATTACTTGCTTTGTTAATATTAGTGTTTGCTGCATTTTCGCCCGAACTGGCGATGGCGCAGCAATTGCCGCAGCAATTCCCAACAGATCTCTTGAATGTCCCGGTGAACGGGTCTGTTGCCGCTTGGATCATTCGCACCTTCGGGCTGTTGACGATCCTGTCGATTGCGCCTGGCATCCTCATCATGGTGACGAGTTTTCCGCGATTTATCATCGCGTTCTCGATCCTGCGTTCGGGCATGGGCCTGGCGACCACGCCGTCGAACATGATTTTGCTCAGCCTTGCCTTGTTCATGACCTTCTACGTCATGTCGCCGACCTTTGATCAGGCCTGGAAGGATGGCGCGCAGCCGCTGCTTGCCAATCAAATTTCGGAAGCAGATGCGGTTCAGCGCATCGCGGAGCCTTTCCGCATTTTCATGTCCAACAACACGCGCGACAAGGACATCAAGCTCTTCGTCGATCTGGCGCAGGAGC
This sequence comes from Martinezella calliandrae, assembly GCF_030272695.1. Lineage (GTDB taxonomy): Bacteria > Pseudomonadota > Alphaproteobacteria > Rhizobiales > Rhizobiaceae > Rhizobium > Rhizobium calliandrae. The sequence goes on along the minus strand of NZ_JARFYN010000004.1, from coordinate 31,135 downwards.
GCGGGCAGACGGTGGTCGTCGACAACAAGATCGATTACCGCGTGCTGATCCCGGCCTTCATGATATCGGAAATCCGACGTGGTTTTGAAATCGGCTTTCTGGTCGTTCTGCCGTTCTTAGTCATCGACTTGATCGTTTCCACCATCGTCATGGCGATGGGCATGATGATGCTGCCGCCGACATCGATCTCGCTGCCCTTCAAGATCCTTTTCTTTGTGCTGATCGACGGCTGGAACCTTTTGGTCGGCAGCCTTGTGCGCTCGTTCCATTAGAGCGCCGTGCGTTCATTTGAGCGTACAAAGGTCGCTCTAGTCTTTTGAATCCAGAGCTTCTTATCCGGTTCCAGGTGATTCCACCTGAAAGCAGGATGCTCTGATCGCCAGCCGCCGGCGTGACAGTCATCAGGAACGGAATTCCCGATGACTGCAGATCCTTATTCCGCGGCGATCGCCGCCGCATCCAGACTTTCGACCAGGAACGGCTCGGTGCGTACCGGCAGCGCCGGCACGTCCATGTGATCCGGGCCGAGGCCTTGTCTGGCGCGTCCGACCATCATTTCGTAGGCCGTCTCCAGGTGATGGGTGAAGCGCTCGGCGTCAAAAAGCGGCTTTATGTAGCGATTGACCGCCAATGTTTCCTTGAACGCGGCAACCCGCTCCGGATGGCCGGCAAGTTCGACGGCCATGTCTTCATAGGCCTGGACATTGGCGGCCACCAGTTCCGGCACGCCGATGGCGGTGAGCAGGCTTTCGCTCACGCGTGAGGCAAAGTTCGTGCCCTTGATCGTGAGGACCGGCAAGCCGCCCCAGAGCTGTTCCGAGGTGGTCGTGTGGCCGTTCACGGGGAAGGTGTCGAGACCGAGATCGGCAAGCTGTTGGCGGTCGATGTGATCCTCATATTGGATACGCGTGGTGAAGACGATGCGCTTGCGGTTGATGCCGCGCGCTTCGAGGCGCGCCCAGAGATTGGCCTCCGCGCGAGGACCGTTGCAGAGCAGCCAGAGTACGCTGTTCTTGGTGCGCTTCAGGATGTTGCACCACACATCGATCATGTGCGAGGTGATCTTGCGGTTGCCGTTGAACGAGGCAAACACGAAGGCATCTTCCGGCAGCTCATGCTGCGCACGGGTCGTCGCCCGCGGCTTCGGACGATAGAGCGGGTCGTTCGGTTGATAGCATTCGGGCAGGCGGCAAAACTTCTCGTGGAAATGCGGCTTGGAATGGTCAGGCAGGACGTAGGGGTCACCGATGATGTAGTCGAGGTCGATGTTGACCGCCGAGCCTGGAAAACCGAGCCAGGCCGTCTGGATCGGTGCGGCCATATGATTGAGGATGCGGACGCGGCTATCCTTGGTATGTCCTTTGAGGTCGACCAAGATGTCGATCCCGCGAGCGCGAATTGCCTCTGCCGCTGCCAGGTCTGAAAGGCTGCGGATATCGACCATTGTGCCCCACCTCGAATAATCGAATTCTTCCTTGCGCTGTGACGCCAAGGGCGAATGGTCGAAGAGGGTAATCTCGAATCGATTCCTGTCGTGCAGTTCCAATATCCGCTGCAGGAGCTTCATTGTCGCATGGCTCGGCCAGAAATCCGATGAGAGATAGCCTATGCGAATCTTGTCGCCCCAGGTATGCGGCGCCTTGCGGCGCGCCTCGGCGTGTCCGGCGGGCAGCGACACCGTGTCGTGTACCGCAAACTTGTTGATCGCCTCGTCGCCGCACCAGTGCAGATGGAAGAAGGGATTATCCGGTCTGACATAGTCAAGGTTTCCCTTGGCGACTGCCGTCTGAATCGGCGCCATATGCTTGTCGACCATTGCGAGATCGGAAAATTCGCGGGCAAATATCAAATAAAGCGTGCGAAAGATGATGTTGTCGGGGTGTTTCTTGAAGAGCGTAGCGACGATGTGCCGGTTGCCTTCGTCGTAGAGGTCATCCGTCAATAGCTTAGCGGCCATCATTCGATGTTTGAGCTCCGGTCCCTCGACGAGGACCGTCTTGAAGCCAGCCAGCAAATCCCTTTGCTGACGGCTCAGAAAGATGCTGGAGAGGGCATAGGCAAGCTCCGGATCCTTGAGCGCCTGAGGCAGGATCAAGTTTCCGATCGAAAGCGTAGCGTCCTCGTCGCCGCTGGCAAAATGCAACAGCAAGGCTTCCCGCAGGTAGTCTTCACGGTAAGGCTTTTGCCTGCCCGCCAGTTCATATGACTTCGCCGCGTCCGATTTGAAACCGAGCTTGAGCAGCGTCTTTGCGAGCAAGGCATAGGTCTTCGGCGATGTATCGAAATTGAGCAACTCATTCAGTGTTTCGAGCGCACGTGTATACTGCCCCTTTTGATAGAGGCTGGACGCTGCCGCAAAGGTGTTTTTCGTATTCACGAGCGAGAACTCCGAGCGAACATTGAATAGCCCCGGCAAAAGGCCGAGGACTGTCATCATAGATTCGTGGAATAATTGCCCACGTAGCTTGCCTGAAACCGAAGCACCTGTGACGCCATACCTTTACGCCTCGTTAGCTACGTTCAGGTTGGCCATTTTCATGGGTTCCGTGTTTAAGAAATTCGCAAGTAATGCATGCGAGTTTACCTGCGACATGACGGGTTTGGTCCGCCAGGAATGGGGCCGAGGAGCATGAAGCCGCTCCGTCATCGCCGGTATTTAAAGTCCGGTATGTCCTCCATTTCGTATTCAGTTTCCAGGGGACACACTCATGACCAGCATTGTAACCAACAATTCCGCTATGGCCGCTCTGCAGACGCTGCAAGGCATCCAAAGCAACCTGCAGCACACCCAGAACGCCGTTTCGTCTGGCCTGCGCATCTCCAAGGCTTCCGATAATGCCGCCTATTGGTCGATCGCCACCACGATGAAGTCCGACACCAGCGCTATCGGCGCCGTTTCCGACGCCCTCGGCCTCGGAGCAGCCAAGGTCGACACGGCTTCTACCGCTGTTACCAGCTCAATCGATATCGTCAGCCAGATCAAGTCCAAGCTTGTCACTGCCATGGAAGGCTCGGTCGACAAGGGTCAGGTTCAGCAAGAAATCGGCCAGCTGCAGCAGCAGCTGGAGAGCGTCGCTCAGTCCGCTTCGTTCAACGGCGAAAACTGGGTCATGGCTGCCAACGGCGACTCCGCCTCGGTCGTTTCGTCCTTCATCCGTGGCACCAACGGCAGCGTTTCGGTCAGCACGACCTCCTACAAATTCGACACCGGCGCAACGGGCAACGTTCTGTTTGGCGCGAATGGAGGTTCGATCACGACCTCTTCGGGTATTCTCGGTACCCAGACGACCATCGGCGGCAGCCAGTTCTCTGTTTTCAGCCTCAACATCACCAGCATGACCTCCGGCGAAATCTCCAGCGCTCTGAACATGGTCCAGACCGCTCTGAACTCCATGACCAGCATGGGTTCGAAGCTCGGCTCGATCTCCAGCCGTATCGACCTGCAGACGAACTTCGCTTCGTCGCTGTCTAGCTCGATCGAATCGGGCGTTGGCAAGCTCGTTGATGCCAACATGGAGCAGGAATCGAGCAAGCTCTCTGCTCTGCAGACGCAGCAGCAGCTGGCTATCCAGTCGCTCTCGATCGCAAACTCCTCGACGCAGTCGATCCTGTCGCTGTTCCGTTAAGAAGAAGGACTGGCGCCCGACGCCAGCCGAATTTCTAAACAACAAGTTAACCGCGCCTCCCTAAGGCGCGGTTTTTTTTATATTTTTATGCCCAGGCCGGTTCAGGTTTTCTTAACTATATTGCTGTTTTCTAAGACCATTGAAACGGCGAGTTAACCTTAACAGATTGGGTTAACAGGCATGATGCTGAGTGCCGTTACCGGTTTTTAGGTCCGGAATGTCCCTTATCAACCGCCGCCAAAGGGGCAAAATATTATGACGAGCATCCTTACCAACAACGCCGCAATGGCCGCCCTGCAGACGCTGCGCGGCATCAGCTCCAACCTGCAGAGCACGCAGAACGCCGTTTCCTCCGGCCTGCGCATCTCCAAGGCTTCCGATAATGCCGCCTATTGGTCGATCGCCACCACGATGAAGTCCGACAACAGCGCTATCGGCGCCGTTTCCGACGCCCTCGGCCTCGGTGCGGCCAAGGTCGACACGGCAACCACCGCTGTCACCAGCGCCCTCGACATCGTCAGCCAGATCAAGTCCAAGCTTGTCACTGCCATGGAAGGCTCGGTTGACAAGGGTCAGGTTCAGGAAGAAATCGGCCAGCTGCAGCAGCAGCTGGAGAGTGTCGCTCAGTCCGCTTCGTTCAACGGCGAAAACTGGGTTGTGGCTGCCAGCGGCGACTCCGCCTCGGTCGTTTCGTCCTTCATCCGTGGCACCAACGGCACCGTTTCGGTCAGCACGACCTCCTACAAGTTCGACTCCAGCGCAACGGGCAACGTTCTGTTCGGCTCGAACGCCGGCACGATCCAAACCACATCTGGCATTCTCGGCACCGTGGATAGCACGGTCGGCGCTTCGGTCTTCAGTCTCAACATCACCGGCATGACCGGCGGGCAGATTTCCAGCGCCCTCAACATGGTTCAGACCGCTCTGAACTCCATGACCAGCATGGGTTCACGTCTCGGCTCGATCTCGACCCGCATCGACCTGCAGACAACCTTTGCTTCCTCGCTCTCCAATGCGATCCAGTCGGGCGTTGGCAAGCTCGTCGATGCCAACATGGAAGCGGAATCGAGCAAGCTCTCTGCTCTGCAGACGCAGCAGCAGCTGGCCGTCCAGTCGCTCTCGATCGCCAACTCCTCGACACAGAACATCCTGTCGCTGTTCCGTTAATAAGAAGAACGGCGCGTCGCACCGGCCGAAATTCCGAACCAGCAGACCAACCGCGCCTCCCCAAGAGGCGTGGTTTTCCTTTTCAACTTGCCTCTGCGTCGGCTTTCTTGTTCCGCACGGCATTGACGAAAGCGTCAAACAACTTGCGCATGGCAACCTGCTTGTAGGGATAGATGTCGGGGCTATCCATGTTGTGGACCACCATCGCCACATCGAGTTCAAAAACCAGAAGGCGTCCGTCGGGAAGTTCCGCACAATCGATGCCGAAATAATCAAGCCCGATGTGACGATAGAGCGCCGCGAAACTCTCCTCGTGGCGGATCGCGAAATCCGTATCGAAATTCTCCATCCAAGCCTGTTCGACCGCGCGCTTGACTGGGCTTTCCGCCATGCCGGCGCTGAGGTAATGCACGATCCAATGCTCGGAAAGCGCCATATGGCTGGCGAACGCCTTTCCGTTCATGAATACGACGCGTTGCTTGTTGTATAAGCCGTCCGGACCGCTGAAATCGATGAAGGGCGCGACATAGAGTTCGGGCGCAGGCTGTGTGTCAAGCCAGGCAGCCAATCCCGGGATGTCGCTGATGCGCTCCATCCCGTTGCCGGCATGGGTACTGATCGGGCGAACGACAAGCGGAAATGAAAGCCCCGGTGCGCATTCGTCCAAGGCTTTTATGCCCGCACCGACAGCAACGAGGTCCTCCCGGGGCACGCGATAGGTGCTCGGCGACAGAATGGAGGGCTCGCTGGCCAGCATGCCGCTGACGCCGTCGCGCGTGAGCCGGCTAATCAGTTCCGGGTTATTGTTCATGATGGGGCCGTCATAATCGGCCAGCAGCGTCTGCATCCGTGCGAGCACCGGGACATTCTCGGTAGATTCGCCGATCGCCATGAACGCGACGTCGTGGTCCGGCAAATCCGTGAGGTTGGTCGTTTCGGGATCCACGTAATGCAACCAAAGAATGCAGTCGCTGCCCTCCAGCAGGAAATCCAGCGGCGTGTTCGCCATGAAATTGCCCTGAGTCACGAAGGCCAGCAGCCGAGGTCCCTGTCCGTTTCCATGGACGACGCAAAAGTCGCGTTTCAATTCCACCGCACGCCGAAGAACTTGCTGCGCCTCATCGGAGCGACCAAGGGTCTGCAGGATCGTCGCCAGGTCGAAAAGCGCCGCCGCATCGGCACTATCAGCGCCGATGCGCTGCATCAACTCGTTCCAAAGCGGCGTCACGTCCGCGCCGGCATAGATCAGAGACACGATCCTCTGCATGCCCAGGATTCGGCTGGCGCCTCCGATTTCGTCAGGGGTGCGATCGGCAACGAGGCCGGATGTCATCAGCATTGGTGCAAATCCTGTCGAGAACCGAGTTTCAGAACACCGTTTATCAGCGCATCGATGTCCGCCTGCCGCGTACGGTGGTTTACAATGGCGGCGCGGATTGCCGTCTGCCCGTTCAGATGGGTGAGCGACGGAGCAACGCGGCCTTCCGCGTGGAGGCGCTCCACGATCCGTGCATTGACCTCCGACGACGCATCGCCTGCAAGACCCACATACCCAAAGCAAACGATATTGAGCGCGACCGGCGCCAGGAGCCGCAAGGCAGGTTCCTGCTCGACTCTCTGGGCCAGGGCCCGCGCCAGCGCGCAGTTGGCGGCCATGGAATCTCCCAAGGCTTTGACGCCATAGGTCTTAAGGGTGAACCAGGTCTTGAGTGCACGAAAACCGCGTGACAGGTCCGGGCCATAGTCGCAGGGCCACCAGTCACCACCCGCGAGGCCGGAGGCGGTGCGACTGAGATATGCGGCCTCCGAGGCAAATGTTTGGCGTTGCCATGCGCTGTCGCGAACGAGGAGGAAGCCTGCGTCATAAGGCACCTGGCCCCATTTATGGAAATCGAACGCGAGCGAATCGCAGGACTCGATGCCGGTGAAGAGATGCGCGAGATCATCGGCCAGGATGCCCAGGGCTCCCAACGCACCGTCGACGTGAAAATGAAGCTCATGAACGTCGGCGACGCCACGCAAGGCGATGAGATCGTCGACCGCACCGGTGTTCACCGTCCCCGCGCTTCCGATGACCAGAAACGGCGTATGCCCTTGTTCCTTATCGCGCATGATGGCGCGTTCGAGGGCCGCAACATCGATCTGCCCGGCGGCATTGGCCGGGATGCGTCTCAGTTGATTGCTGCCGATACCGGACATCTCAAATGCGCGCGGCACGCAACCATGCACTTCGCTCGATGCGTAAGCCACCAGCCGCTGTTCGTTGGATAGACCTTGCGCTCGGAGACTTGCGCCGAGCTTCCTGCTCCTTGCGAGCAGGACGGCGACAAAATTGGCCTGTGAGGTGCCGGTCAGGAACAGGCCGCCGGCGGTGTCCGGAAACGAGAATATTTGCTGCGTCCACCGGATGATCTGGCGCTCGACCTCGATCGGCATGTGATCGCGTCCACCGAGATTGGCGTTGAGGCCGCCGGCTAGCATCTCCGCCAACATACCCGTGGCCGTTCCGCCACCCTGTACCCAGCCCATGAATCCGGAGTGGATATTGCCGCTGCCATACGGAAGGATGTTGTCACGGAATATGGCATGGACATCCGCCAGATCGGTCGCCTCGACGGGCACCGGTGCGTCGAATAATGCGCGCGCAGCCGACGGCGCCGGTTGCCAGACGGGTTTTTCCGAAAGCGTTTCCAGATGATCAAGCATGTCGTCCAGCATCCGATGGCCCTGCTTGCGCAAGGTTTGCCAGTCGTCGGGGTCAAGGCCTGTCCGCTGACGGGGTGCATCCCACGGCAATCCGCTGTCCTGTAAACTTAACATGTCGACCCCGTATTGGCTGAATGTACCACTCGCAACCGCGCCGCTTTCCGGCCCGACAGTTGTCGGATAGTGCCGATCTTATGCTTGCCAAGATGGCGCGAAGCTGACCTGATGCGCCGATCGCCCCCTCGAAATATGGGGTTGTAGACGAGTGCCTGCCTCCGCTGGTTGAGACGCAAGTAGAGTTCGGGACGCTGCGTAAGTCGCGAGTGCGCTCCAAAACTATGGTTTTGTTAACTTTCCGGCTTCATTGTTAACTTTTTATTAAGTCTAATGTTGTCATCTGCGACGAACGCAACGGTTGGTTAACTTCTCCTAAGAGCCGGTTAACAGGCATGACGCTGATTGCCGTTCCCGGACGAAGACCGGAATGTCCCTTTCAATTTCAGCCACAAGGGGCACTTTTCCATGACCAGCATTCTGACCAACGACGCGGCAATGTCCGCCCTCCAGACGCTCCGCTCGATCAACAATAATTTGGAAGATACCCAGAACCGCGTCTCCTCGGGCTATCGTGTCTCCAAGGCCTCCGACAATGCCGCCTATTGGTCGATCGCTACGACCATGCGCTCCGATAACAGCGCGCTTTCCGCCGTCTCTGACGCGCTGGGTCTCGGCGCCGCCAAGGTCGACACCGCCTATACGGCAATGGACAACTCCATCAGTGTCGTCCAGCAGATCAAGGACAAGCTTGTCGCCGCGACGGAAAATAGCGTCGACAAGGCACATGTTCAGGAAGAGATCTCGCAGCTTCAGCAGCAGCTTGAGAGCATCGCGCAGTCCGCTTCGTTCTCGGGGCAGAACTGGATGATCGGAGCCAATGGCGCTTCCGCGTCGGTCGTGTCCTCCTTCGTCCGCAACAGCGACGGCACGGTCGAGGTCAATAGCACAAGCTACACATTCGATTCGGGATCGCAAGGCAACGTCATATTCGGCGCCAATCCGGACGGCACGATCGACACCAGCTCCGGTATCCTCGGCACCACGCAGGACATCAACGGCAGCGCCTATTCCGTCTTCAGTCTTAACATCACCGCTATGACAAGCGGCGACATCGGCCAGTCGATGAACCTGGTGCAATCGGCTCTCAACGCGATGACGAGCACCGCCTCGCAACTGGGTTCGCTGTCAACCCGCATCGACCTGCAGACCAGCTTCGTTTCGACGCTGCGCGATACGATCGACTCCGGTGTCGGTAAGCTTGTCGATGCGAATATGGAAGAGGAATCGAGTAAGCTCTCGGCTCTGCAGACACAGCAGCAATTGGCGATCCAGTCGCTGCAGATCGCCAACAACAGCGCGCAGAACGTTCTGGCGCTCTTCAAGTGAGCCTTGACCGGAGCTTACGTTAGGAGAGTGCGGCGGCGTTTCTCTCTTGCCGCCGCGCATAAGCTTTTGTTAACCTCCCCGGGTAACTGATTTGCAGTATTTGCGCAGAGCCAGCCCGGTGTTCGACGGAATTCGTTGGAACCGATTTCAAGGCTTTATTTTAGCGACGGGCCGCGTTGGGATCATTCCCGCTGGCGGGCATGAGGCCGATCGTTGCTGCCGGATCGGTCCGGTCTGCCGTTTCCCAATAGATTTACGGATTTTCCGATGAGCAATGTGACGACGAACCCCGCCGCCCTGGCCGCGCTGACCGTATTGCGCGGCGTCAATAAAGATCTCGGTGTCGTGCAGGAACAGGTTACATCCGGCCTCCGCGTCGAGAACGCGAGTGATAATCCGACCTATTGGTCGATGTCGAAGACTATGCAGACGGACCGGAACAGTCTTTCCACCATCACAGACGCGCTCGGCCTCGGCGCCTCAAAGGTCGACACTGCCTCCACCGCCATGGATACGGTTGTCAATCTCATCACCCAGATCCAGGCCAAACTTGTTTCGGCCAAGGAGCCGGGCACCGACAAGCCCGCGGTCAATGCGGACATTCAACAGCTCAAGAACCAACTGCAGTCGGTTACGCAGTCCGCATCCTTCTCCGGTGAGAACTGGCTCTACAACTCCAATGCGCAGCCCGATACCAAGCAGTCTGTGATCAGCAATTTTACGCGCGGTCCGGGCGGCCAAGTCAATCTGGAAACGGTCAATTACGATAGTTCGCAAACCCTGATGATCGACACCGCCGACGCGAGCCGCGGGTTGCTGACAAAGAATGTCGACGCGAGCACGTTCGACACGTCCGGCGGAACGTCGGCGCCCCGCAATTACTATCTCTTGGCTGCGGATTCCGGTACAGCGCCGGCCGGTGGCATCGAAATTTCCGTTTCCGCCAGCACGACGGACGATCAGCTCACCGATATGATCAACGTGACGAACTCGCTTCTGAAGTCCGCGACCTCAGCGGATTCGACGCTAGGCGTAATGAAATCCCGTATCAATGACCAGTCGGACTACATCTCAAAGCTCAGCGATGCAATCAAGGTCAGTGTCGGCAATCTGGTCGATACCAATATGGAAGAGGCATCGGCGCGCCAGAGCGCGCTTCAGACGGCACAGCAAATGGGCGTTCAGTCGCTCTCGATCGCCAACACCATGGCAAGCAAGGTGTTGATCCTGCTTCAGGGAAAGTGAATTCCGTCTCGCGCGGCCGGGGAGGCCGCGCCCACGCATTCATCCTCGCACAAGTTTGACCCCCTACCGTCCATCGCAATGGCATGGCTGCGCTATTTTCCGGTGACGTTCGGCGTCGCGCCCGAAAAGCATGGCCGCAGGACGGAAACCGGAAGCGTGATGATCGACGTTTTGAGCATTGGAATTCGAGGGACCTGTCGGGACATCAACTCGCGGCCTTCTGCGGATGAAAACGGGAGGATGTCAGCATGAGCCCGACGCTATCCCGCTATCTCAAGGATTTCAGCGCCGAGCCGCCGCCTCCGACCCCCGGCATCCCGGATGTACCGTTCGAAGGCCCTTTGGACTTCCCGGGAAGTCCAGCGGCACCTCCGATCGATATCGAGGCAGAACGTCGCGAAGCCTATGCGGAGGGGCACGAAGCCGCGACACAGGAACTGACGCAAAGGCACCAGGCAGAACTGGACACGATCGCCACAACGCACCGAGGCGAGATGGAAGCATTGCGCGCCCGCTATGAGGAGCGTGCGGCGGAGAAGATTGCCGCTGGATTGAGAGAGCTCGCCGTGGTGCTCGGACAGGCGATCAGCGCGGAGGCGGCTGTCGCCCTTGCGCCGGTTATGACGGAAGCGCTGACCGCCAAGGCCGTCGCGGATCTCGCGGAACGGGTGACGGCGGCTATTCTCGACGGTGCGGCTGGCCCGATCACCGTCGGCGGCCCCCGTCATCTCTTCGAGCTCCTTCATACGCAAATCGGCCAAAACGGTGTTTTGTTGCGCCACGTCGAAGGCCGAGATGTCGATCTCACGGTGACCATCGGAGAGAGTGTTCTCGTGACCCGTATGTCCGCCTGGGCCGCTAGCCTGAAAGAGATTCTGAAATGAGCGACGGCGATCAAAATCAAGGCAAACACGAGATCATCATCGTCAAACGGCATGGTGGCGGCGATCATGAAGGCGGCCATGGTGGCGCATGGAAGATCGCTTATGCCGACTTCATGACGGCAATGATGGCCTTCTTTCTGGTGATGTGGCTTGTGAATGCCGCAAACGAAGAGACGAAGGCCTCGGTCGCCTCCTATTTCAATCCGATCAAGCTCGCCGATGAAAAGCCGACGGAGAAGGGGCTGAAGAAGCCCGTCGACCAGGCCGACGGACAAAAGAACCAGGCGAAGTCGAAGAACAAGGAAGACGATCCGAACGACGGCAAGTCCGCCAAGACCGGCGAGGACCAGACCTCGACTTCGGGCGACCAGACCAACTATTCCGAAGCTGATTTCTTCGAGAATCCTTATTCGGTTCTGGCCGAAATCGCGCAGCAGGTCGGGCAGCAAGCCAATGTCAGCGCCAAGGGCGAGGGAGGTGCCGCCCAGTCGGGTCCCGCGACGGGCGCGGACGGCGGCCAAGCCTATCGCGATCCTTTCGACCCGGATTTCTGGACCAAGCAGGTTCAGGTTTCCAGTGCCTCGAAGAAGGCGGACGAAGAACAGGACGCAAAATCCGACAAGTCGCCGAAGGGCGAAGTGATTGCCCTCTCCAAGGCGACCGCCGCCGATTCCGGTCAGCCGGCCACCGAACAGCAGACTCCAGAAGAGCAGCCGACGCTGAGCGATCAGCAAGCGCCGATGGACCAGCAGAATCCGGGCAAGGAACAGCAGGGCAAACAGGCTGCAAAGCAGGCGCCGAACCAGCAGATTGCGAGCGCTGCCGCCGAGCAAGGCGATGCCTCGACATTCGAAGACAGCGTCGCGGCGGCGCAGAACAAGGACGTTGCGCCGACGAAAGATCAGCAGCGGGACGCCAAGGACTTGCAGCAGGCGATCCAGCAGCAGATCAGCGGCGTCGCTGGTCAGCTCGCCGAAGGCCTCCAGGTCACGTCGGCTGAGGGCGGTCTTCTTGTGACGATTTCGGATCAGTCCAATGACCCGATGTTTAACATAGGATCGGCAGTTCCGCGCCAGGAGATGGTGCTGGCGATGGCGAAGATCGGCAAGGTCCTCGCGGACCGCAAGGGTTCGATCCTGATCCGCGGTCATACCGATGGGCGCCCCTATATGGTGGATGGCCACAACGACAATTGGCGCCTGTCGCTCGATCGAGCCCAGAGCGCCTATTACATGCTTACCAGTGGCGGACTGGACGAGAAACGGATTGCACAGGTTTCCGGCTTCGCAGACCGCCGGCTGAAGCTGCCGAATGATCCCTTCAATGATGCCAACCGCCGCATCGAGATCTTGATTCAGGGCGCTTCAAGCCAGGCCGCCAAGGATCAGACCGATGGCAGCAATCAGGACCCGGTCAAGCCCGTCCAGGGCAAGTCCGGCCAAGGCAAGCAGGGGTCGAGTAAACAGGGCCAAGGCAAGTCGAGCCAAGGCAAACAAGGATAGTCCATGGCGCGCACTCAGCATCGTCATAGCCTCGCGCTCGCATTGACCCTCGGCATGTTCATGCCGGGGGTCGCCCGTGCTGAGGGTCCGGGCAGCCTGCCGCCCTATAAGATGCTGCGCTCGCTCGAATTCATTCAGGATTCAGTGGTTGCGGGCGATAGCTCGGCTGGTGAGATGCAGCGTTTCATGCTGTCGACCATCGACGAGCGCCTGCGCACTGCCGACAAATCGGTCTTCGACGATAGCCGCAATGTCGATGCCGCGCTGATCTACGCAATGAGCGGCGGCAATCCGGCGACGCTGGAATATCTGATGTCGCGCGACGTCAACGGCAATTTCGATAATCGCGTCGCCGATGTCCTGAGGAAATATTTGAACGGCAAGGGGCTGTTGGTGGTCAATACGCTCGCCGATATCGCCAGGGAATATCGCGACAAGAAGATCGGCCCCTATCTCCTGCTGGTTGCCGCCAACGTTATGTCCGCCAAAAACCCGAAGGCGGCCCTTCAGCTTTATGACTGGGCGCGCTTGTCGTCGCCGGGCACTATCGTCGAGGAATCTGCCCTGCGTCGCTCCCTTGCTCTGTGCGCCGACATCGGAATGGTGCCGCAGGGCTTGAACTATGCCGAGCGCTATACGAGGCGCTTCTTGCATTCCCCCTATGCCAGCCAATTCGCCGACCTCTTCGTGCAACTCGTTGTCGATCATGACGCGGACGTCAAGCAACAGGATATTGTCGATATCCTGTCCTTCATGGACCCGCCCCGGCAACGGGAGATTTATCTGCGTATGGCGCGCCGTGCAGCGATCGCTGGCAAGGCTGATCTTGCTGCACTCGCTTCCGGCCGCGCCCAGGCGATCTCCAATGACGGCGGCGATGCTTTTGGCGCGCTGGCGAGTTTTTACGGCGGTGTTGCCGGCATATCGACGCCCGAATTGGGGGCAGCGGTTCGCAACATAGACCAGATGCCGGCCGGTGAATTGAACCAGCGGGATCGTGCGCTGCGCGACGCCGCCAAGGTGGTGGCCGACGAGATCCTGCGTGAGCCTGATCCGGCAAGCCTGACGCAAGTCTCACAGCCTAATCTGCTTAATCAAGAAAGTACTGAACACGATGCTGCTGTGACGAATCAACCTGGGGGCCAGTCCCCTGCCACGGCGGGTGTTGAGGAGGGGGCCACCGCAAAGGCGGCCCACACCCCGGAGGGAGGGAGGCAGGAGGCCGACTCTTCATTCAATGCATTCGTCACGACGAGCCGCTCGAAGCTTGACGCCATCGACGGCCTGTTGAAGCAGGAAAGTCATTGATCATGGTGGATATCGGTATCTCCAGTGCCCCGCCCGGGGCCAATCTGGTTGCTATTGGCAAAGGCGGGCGTTCTGCCAAGCAGGATGACAGTGACGGCAGGGGATTTCTGGACGCGTTGACCAGCTCGCGCGGCAATGGGCGCAAATCCGACTCGTCCACCAAGGGCAATGCGGACAAAGCTGATAGCGTGACCGGGAACGATAACAAGACCGATACAAGTGCGGACGCGGCGAAAAGTTCGGCCGGCGACCCGACAGCGGTTGCCGCGAGCAAGGGTGGCAGCGTGGTCGATCCATCCGCAACCAATATCGGCGAACTGGTCAAGGGCGCCAAGCCGCCCGGAAGCCTGCAGGGAACGGGCGCGACAAATCTCTCGAAATCGCTGATGGTTCTTCAAAATCCGGCCTCTGCAGATGCCGCCTCCGGCAACAAGGCCCAGCCGACCGAAGCGGCCGGATCTACGGATGCGACCCACGTGCAGGGCCAAGCTCAAACGTCGGATCAACTCGATGATATCGCACGGCAATTGGCGGACGCGATCGCTGGCGATCGGCCTGCGCAAAATAATGGCGACGGCAAGACGCAGGCGCCGGTAGTCAAGAATGGAAAGCTTGCCGCAACCGGCGATGACGGTAAGTCATCGGTGACGCAAATTGCCCAAGCCGGTGGCGCGGCGTCGGATGCGCTGTCGCTTTTGAATGTCCCGCAGGTAGCTGCCACGGTTGCAGGTGCGGCCCAGAGCGTTAAGACCGTGTTTGCCGGCGCTGATGGGAAGACTCAGGCACCAGGTCAGTCTTTGCCGAAGCTGGCCGGTGCAGCGCCGAAGGACGTGCCGACGAACGAAGCCGACGCCAACACGACGGCTTCCGGCACCGGCGACGACACCACCGTAGCAAAGACCTTTCGGCTGGTGCGGGCCGATGGGCGCGGCGGCTCGCTCGATATGTCGATCAGCAAGGGCAGCGACGACACCACGCAAGTCGACGTCAATGCATCGGGCGGCGCCAGCGCCGAGACAGTCACCGTGGTCGATTCCCGCCGTTATCTCGGTCTTGCGGCCAATCCCAACGCGGCGCTGGTCACCGGCGCCCTCGCCAGAGATGGGGAGTGGTCGGGCGCGATGCAGCCGGGTTCCGCACTCTCCAATGCGGCGAGCTGGACAAGCACCGGCAAGGTGGTCAACACGCTCAAGATCCAATTGCATCCCAACGATCTCGGCGAGGTCACAGCTACCATGCGGCTCTCGGGCGATCAGTTGAGCGTCGATCTCAAAGTGCAGACCAGTGAGGCCTATCGGCAGCTCCACGCCGATCAAAGCCATATGGTCGATGCGTTGCGGGCCCAAGGGTATCAGGTCGATTCCATTACCGTGAGCCTGGCTTCGAGCGCGGATCAGCAATCGGATAGCGGCAGGCAATCCAGCTTTCAGGGGCAGTCCCAACAACAATCCCTATTGAATCAGGGGCAGGGTGGCGATGCGCGACCGAAGGGGCAGAGCTATTCAGGGCAGCAGGCAAATGGCAATGACGGTAATCGCAGCTCGGGCGAACGCGGCACGGAAGATGGCGCTGCGGGCAGTGCTCAGCGCTTGCGCTCTGGCGCCGTTTACCTCTGACGCCCATGCTTTTGTAAATGGAGCCCCGCCGAGTACCGGTGCCGCCGGCCTCTGCGAGCGCGAGATCCAGTCCGCGGCCGCAAAATATGGGATACCGGAGGGCATCCTTTATTCGGTCGGTTTGACGGAGACCGGGCGCAAGGGCTCGCTCTACCCCTATGCTCTCAATATCGAAGGCAAGCCAGTCTTTCCACCGTCCGAAAACGCTGCCCTGCAGACCTTCGTCATGGCGAGACAGAGCGGGGCGAAGCTGATCGACATCGGTTGCATGCAGATCAACCAGTATTTTCACGGCGAAAATTTCGCATCCGTTGCTGATATGTTCGACCCGCATCGCAATGTCGAATATGCCGCCAAGTTCCTCCGCGACCTCCATGATAGGCATGAAACCTGGACAATGGCGGTAGCACGATACCATGCTGGCCCGAACAATAATCCGGAACAGAAGGTCTATGTCTGCCGCGTCATCGCCAATTTGGTGGCGACCGGCTACGGGAAGTGGACACCCAACGCGGCGACGTTCTGCCAAAATTGAACTGACTATTGGTTGTATTTCGTTTTACGTACGTCGCCGCTAACCTTTTTTGCGCAGTTGACAACATTCGAATGGCCTGAACTACATATATTCATAATATACTAACTAACCACTTTTTTATCGGTGTAAAATGAAGGGTACCCACTATATCTAGTGCAAATCGCCCCCCAATTCTTAATCAATTGTAAATTCCCGTCACTCATTTCCGACAGTTGTTCGTGATTCGCCCGATTCGTACCCATAGTCCATCGAAACACCACACTGATTCGGAGGCGGACGAATGATCGTAGTGGTTGATGAGCGAGAGCTCGTTAAGGACGGATACACTTCTCTCTTTGGACGCGAGGGCATCCCGTCGACGGGGTTCGATCCCCGGGAATTCGGCGAATGGGTCACAACTGCTGCGGACGGCGATATTGCGGCTGTCGAAGCATTCTTGATCGGACAGGGACAGCATGTGCACGAATTGCCTCGGGCGATTCGCGACCGTTCGGTTGCCCCGGTCATTGCTGTCAGTGATCAGCCCTCGCTGGAATCGACGCTTGCGCTCTTCGACTGCGGCGTCGACGATGTCGTGCGCAAGCCGGTGCATCCGCGCGAGATATTGGCACGGGCGGCTGCGATCCGCCGCAGGCTAAAGGCGATCACCAGCTATACCGACATCGGTCCGATTCGGGTCTTCGCGGATGGCCGCGACCCGGAAATCAACGGCGATGTCTTCGCTTTGCCGCGGCGCGAACGACGCATCCTGGAATATTTGATTTCCAACCGCGGTCGCCGGGTCACCAAGACGCAGATATTCAACGCCATCTACGGCATCTTCGACGAAGAAGTCGAAGAGAACGTCGTTGAAAGCCATATTTCCAAGCTGCGCAAGAAGTTGCGCAAGAAGCTCGGTTTCGATCCGGTCGATTCCAAGCGCTTCCTTGGCTACTGCATCGATTGGAATTGATGCTCTAATCGGGATTTGGCGTAACAACGCTTGAACCCCCGCGTGTAATTCCCTCCCAGAATTCCTCCCAATTCCCAGAATTATACGCGGGCCCCGAACGTCGATCGCGATGTTCGGATGCGAAGGTGCGCCGGTTCTTACCGTTGCTGCGGCCTTAGTGCGCTCCTACGGGCGCATCGCGGCAACCTCCGAAAAGCTGCTTCATGACGATCGGCTTTTCCTCTTTTCAGACAGCTTCACGCAAGGCCCACTCCCTACTCTCAGCCTTACGAGGAAAACGAGGATTCCAGATGAGCATTTTCGGCAGCATGAAAACCGCGGTTTCAGGGATGAACGCCCAGGCGAACCGATTGGGCACTGTTTCTGACAACATCGCCAATGCCAACACCACCGGCTACAAGGAAGCATCGACGAGCTTTTCCTCTCTCGTTCTGCCTTCTTCCAGCGGCAGCTACAATTCCGGCGGCGTCGAGACGTCTGTCCACTATGCGATCTCGCAGCAGGGCAACATCTCCTACACCACCTCGAACACCGACCTCGCAATCCAGGGCAATGGCTTCTTCGTCGTCCAGAGTTCGTCCGGACAGACGTTTTTGAGCCGCTCAGGCGACTTTTCGCCGGACCCTTCGGGCAACCTCGTCAATTCCGCCGGTTTCACGCTAATGGGCTATCCCTATGGCTCGGGGGCGCCTTCGGTGGTCGTCAACGGCTTCAGCGGCCTGGTACCGATCAATGTCAGCCAGAACGGGGTGACTGCGGTCGCATCGACGACCGGCGACATGGAAGGCAACCTCAATTCCAACGCCAACGTCGCGACCAGCAGCGCCAGCGGTTTTCTGCCGTCCGAAAATAAGGCACCGGTAACCGGCGACACCAGCAAGAGCTCCATCACCGGTTATGACGCGCAGGGCAATGCCGTTACCTTCGACGTCTATTACACTAAAACGGCGGACAACACGTGGGACGTGTCGGTTTACAATCACGCCGATGCGGCTACGGGCGATACTCCGTTCCCTTATGGCGGTGACGGTCTGGTCGGAAGCACCACTCTGACTTTTGATGCGAACGGCAAGCAGGACTCGTCTTCAGCCCCTACCTTCCCCATCACCCTTGGGTCTGGACAAACCATCTCGATGGATTTCTCGGGCTTCACCCAGGTTGCCACTGACTTTAACGCGACGGGCAAGATGAACGGCCAAGCTCCGAATCCGGTGACGAGCGTCACGATCGGCAAGGACGGGACGGTTAATGCAGTCTACAAGGACAGCTCCACCAAGGCCCTCTATCGTATCCCGCTCGCGACGGTGGCGAGCCCCGACAATCTGACGGTCGAGAGCGGCAACGTCTACTCTGCCAATGGTAACTCGGGCGTTACGGTTACCGGCTTCCCGCAAACCGGTGGCTTCGGCTACATTCAATCCGGCGCGCTGGAAGAATCTAACGTCGACCTTGCGACCGAACTGACGAACATGATCGAGGCGCAGAAAAGCTACACCGCGAACTCCAAGGTGTTCCAGGCCGGTTCTGAACTTCTGGACGTTCTCGTCAACCTGCAACGTTAATCAGTACGATAGGGTACCGAGCCAGCCATGTCGCTCACCACAGCACTCAATAACGCGCAAGCGATATTCAACAATACCGGCACGCAAAGCAGTGTCGTATCGAACAATATCGCCAATGCCGGCAACGCGGACTATACCCGTCGCCAGGCGATGTTGACGACGGACATGGCTGGCGCGCAGGTCGTAAAGATTGCCCGCGCCAACGAGCCGTCATTGCAGAAGGCTTTCCTGGGGAGCACATCTGACGATGCCGCGCAGCAGCGCCTCCTCAAGGGCTACGAGGATATTCAATCCGGAACGATCGGCGGTAACAAAAACGAGATCGCGCCGTCCACCTATCTCGCCGCCTTGCAAACGGCAATGCAGACCTTTGCCGGTTCGCCGGCCAGCACCACCGCGGCGCAATCGGCCATCAACGCTGCCCAGGATCTAGCAAACTCGCTGAACAATGCTACCACCGCGGTAAACGGAATACGCACCGGCGCCGACAAGGAAATCAGCTCTGGCGTCGATTCGCTGAACAGCCTGCTGCAGCAGTTCCAGCAGGCGAACGATGCGGTCAAGACCGCGACGGCAACCGCCGGTCCCACATCCTCTGCACTGTCTGATGCGATGGACCAACGCGACTCGGTGCTGAAGCAGATTTCGCAGATTGTTGGCGTCACCACGGTGACACGCGACAACGGTGATATGGCGCTCTATACAAGTGGTGGCGCGACGCTGTTCGAAACGATACCGCGTCAGGTGACCTTCACGCCGACGAATTCCTACACGGACGGCACCGTCGGCAACAATGTTTATATCGATGGTGTGGTGCTCGATCCTGGTCAGGGTGCGGACACGACGGCACAGGGCAGCCTTCAGGCAGCACTTCAGGTCCGCGACGATGTCGCTCCGACCTATCAGAAGCAGCTCGATGAGATCTCGCGCGGCCTCGTGACGATGTTTTCGGAGAAGAACCAGACTGACTCCAGCCAGCCGGCGCTGCCGGGCCTCTTCACCTGGAGCGGCGGCACCGTGCCGACCGACACTACTGCCGTCGCCGGCATGGCAGGTACGATTGCCGTCAATCCGGCGCTGATCACCTCGCAGGGCGGCGATCCCACACTTTTGCGGGACGGCGGCATCAACGGTTCCGATTACGTCGTCAACCCCAGCGGCGACAGCGGTTATTCCGGTCTGCTCGACTCCTACGTGACTGGCTTGGATACGAAAATGGACTTCGATCCCAGTGCCGGCTCCGACACCAAGGCCAGCATCATGGACTATGCGTCCAATTCCATCGGCTGGCTGGAAGATCAGCGCAGCTCGGCAAATACAGCAGCGGAAAATACCTCCGCGGCGCTGTCGCGCTCATCGGAAGTCTATTCGAACCAGACCGGCGTCAATCTCGACGAAGAGCTGACGCTGATGATGGACATTGAGCAGTCCTACAAGGCGGGAACCAAGATATTAAACGCCGTCAACCAGATGCTTCAATCGGTACTGGATATTGCGAGCTAAGCCATGAAACTTTCGTTCATTTCAAGCGCAGCCATTCAGAACGCGATGCGCCAGACGATCCGTCAGGCGCAGAATGAGATGACGGATGCTTCAACCGAAGCGACGACCGGCGTCTATGCCGATATCGGCGTCGCGCTGGGCGGCAACACCGCGCTCAGCGTCAATCTCACACGGGAAGTGACGCGCATCGATTCCCTGCTCAGCAGCAACTCGATCGCCGACCAGCGCATGTCGTCGTCGCAGACGGCGCTGGGCGACATGTCGTCTCAAGCCCAAAAGATGATGGATCAACTGGTGGCGCTGCGCGGCAATACTGATGGCAGCAGTGTATCGCTGACGCGACAGACGGCAAGTGCTACTCTGTCGAGCTTCGTCTCCGATGCCAATACCATGGTTAATGGCGAGTATCTGTTCGCCGGCACCAATACCGACGTGCAGCCGATGACCGACAATACCGCAAACGCCACAGCGGCTATCCAGACGGCGTTGACGCAATATGCCAGCGATAACGGCACGACCGTCGACCAACTCACCGGCGCCCAGATGACGGATTTCATCACCACCCAAGTCGAGCCGATGTTCACTTCGGACAGCGCTCCTTCGCCGGACAATTGGGCAAGCTGGTCGAACGCTTCAGGTCAGAACATGTCGACCCGCATCAGCAACTCGGAAGTGATCGATTCGTCGACCAACGCCAATGAACCGGGCATGCGCTATCTTGCGCTTGCAACGACCGTCGTCAATTCGTTGATGGGATCGGGTTTGAATCTAAGCCAGGATGCGTTGAACGCGGTCAACGATCAGGCGACTAGCTATACGCGCCAGGCGATCGACGGGATCAACAATCAGTCGAGCCAGCTCGGCCTGTCGCAATCGCGTCTCTCTGATGCGAACGCATCGCTGAATGCACAGAAAGACATCATTAACACTAGTATCGGTGATCTTACCGGGGTCGATCCTTATGAGGCCTCGACCAAGGTCAACAGCCTCGAAACTCAGCTTCAGACGGCTTATACTATCGTCTCAAAAATACAGCAGCTGAGCCTTGTAAATTACCTTTGATGATCAAAGGGATGTAATGACCAGGAAGGATGCATGAATGTATCAGTTCTCATATGCGGAAGTCATGCAGGACGCAGTGGCCGACGCCAAGGAGCGAGAACGTCAAGTTCTGGACCGGTCGATAGCTCTACTCTCCGCGGCTCGTGATAAGGGGAAGTACGGCCGCGAAGCGATCGAGGCGCTGTTCTATACACGACGTGTCTGGATCAGCTTCATCGAGGATCTCAAAAGTCCAGAGAACCAACTTAATGTCGAACTGCGTGCCAATCTAATCTCGATCGGAATCTGGATCCTGAAGGAATGCGACCGGATCCGGAGGCGGCAGTCGGAAAATTATCAAGGCATCATCGATGTCACCACCATCATCAGGGATGGACTTAAATGAAAAGTACGCTTCGCATATCGCTTAAAGCTGGGGAAAGAATTTTTATCAACGGGGCCGTGCTGCGCGTAGACCGCAAGGTTGCTCTGGAATTCCTGAATGATGTGACCTTCCTGCTCGAGAACCACGTTCTCCAGCCGGAAGATGCGACGACGCCTCTGCGCCAGCTCTATTTCATCGCGCAGATGATCCTCATCAATCCGGAAGGCAAGGAACAATCGACGGCGATGTTCCGCAAGTCGATCGTCATGCTGCTCTCGTGCTTCCATAATGAGGAAGTGCTGGCTGAACTGAAGCGTATCGACGGCCTTGTCGCGACTGGCCGCGCATTCGATGCGCTGAAGGCGATCCGCGCGCTTTATCCGATCGAGGACAATATCCTCCACAACCAGGAAATGCCGGCGGCGACGATCGAGCATATTCGCCGGGAGATCGCACCGTGGCGATAGATCCGGTCAGTCAGATCAACAGCAATAACAACAGCTCGAGCAGTTCGAGCAGTAGTGCTGCTGCGCAGCAGAGCGCCAGCCTGAACTATAACGACTTCCTGAAGCTCCTCATCGCCCAGATGAAGACGCAGGATCCGACCTCCCCAATGGATGCGACCCAGCAGATTTCGCAGCTTGCCAGTTTCTCCCAGGTCGAACAGCAGATCCAGACGAACTCGCATCTGGAAACAGTGTTGCAGAACCAGTGGATTTCGAATGCGTCGGACTATATCGGCAAGCAGATCATGAGTGCCGACGGCACAGTGACTGGCACCATAAAGGAAGTAACCGTCTATTCAGACGGCATTATCGCGCAGACCGATGCAGGCGACAAAGTCCTCCTGCAAGCTGGCGTTACCGTCGCTCCTTCGGGAACGACGATTGATAAGCCGTCGTCGACGGATAATAGTAGCAGCAGCGATTCGTCCAAATAGCACGGACGCCGCCAGCGGCTCATGAGGAGCCGGCTGAACTGAAGGATGGGGATGGCATGAACGAAGCCGATGCATTGGATATCTTCCAGGCGGCGATCTGGACGGTCCTCGTCTCTTCCGGCCCGGCAGTGCTCGCCGCCATGGTCGTCGGCTTGGTCATCGCCCTGATTCAGGCGCTGACCCAGGTGCAGGAGGCCACATTGACCTTCGTACCGAAGATTATTGCGGTCATGGTGACGATCGGTATCACGGCGCCCTTCGTCGGCTCGCAGATCTCAATCTTCACCAACCTCGTCTTCTCCCGTATCCAATCGGGATTCTAGGGCGGTGGGCGATCAGCGCGAGGCCATTCTCGCGCAAGCTTCGCCTCTTAATGATCTGACCGAATAGGGCAAACGGGTCAGCCGTTTACCCCCTCTCATGAAGAGACGGAAACGGTCGATGGCGCAACCACCCGCAATAGCACTTCCTAAAGCCAATCCCAGCATGCGTGATATCGGGTTCGCCCTCGGTATCATGGTCATCCTCTGCGTGCTGTTCCTGCCGATCCCGCCATTTCTCATCGACATGGGTCTGGCTTTTTCGATCGCGCTCTCGGTGCTAATCCTGATGGTGGCGCTGTGGATCAAGAAGCCGCTGGAATTCTCATCCTTCCCGACCATCCTGCTGATCGCCACCATGACGCGCCTGTCGCTGAACATTGCGACGACGCGCGTCATCCTCTCACACGGCTACGAGGGACATGATGCGGCGGGCGGCGTGATTGCGGGTTTCTCCAGCCTGGTGATGTCCGGCGATTTCGTCATCGGTCTGATCGTCTTCATGATCCTGATCACCATCAATTTCATCGTCATCACCAAGGGTGCGACGCGTATCGCCGAAGTCGGCGCGCGTTTCACCCTCGATGCTATTCCGGGCAAGCAGATGGCGATCGACGCCGATCTGTCGGCCGGCCTGATCGATGAAAAGGAAGCCCAGCGGCGGCGCAGGGAACTGGAAGAGGAAAGCTCTTTTTTCGGCGCGATGGACGGTGCTTCCAAATTCGTCCGTGGCGATGCCGTCGCCGGCCTGCTCATCACCTGCATTAACATTTTCGGCGGCATCATCATCGGCTATTTCCGCCACGGCATGCAGATCGGCCAGGCGGCCGATGTCTTCGTCAAGCTTTCGGTCGGTGACGGTCTGGTGTCGCAGATGCCGGCGCTCATCGTCTCGCTCGCTGCCGGCCTTCTCGTTTCGCGCGGCGGCACTGCTGGCTCCACCGACCAGGCGGTTATCAATCAGTTGAGCGGCTATCCGCGCGCGCTCGCCGTCGCCGCCATCCTCATGGGCATTCTGGCCGTCATGCCGGGCATGCCCTTCATTCCCTTCCTTATCCTCGGCGGCCTGATGGCCGGCGGCGCCTGGTTCATTCCGCGGCAGGTCGAAGCTGAAAACAAGCTTCGGCGCGATGCTGAGGAAAAGAAGGTGATGCAGACGAAGGAAATGGAGAAGGATTCGGTCAAGTCGGTTCTGACGACCTCGGAAATCGAACTGGCGCTCGGCAAGATCGTCTCTACCCGGCTACTCGGTGCGCATCAGGAGCTGGCCTTCCGTGTCGGCAAGATGCGCAAGAAATTCGCGACGCAATACGGTTTCGTGGTGCCGGAAATCAAGGTGATCGACGACATCGCCATTGCCGACAAGTCCTATCAGATCCGCATCCACGGCACGACGGTCGCCTCCAATATCCTGCGTGTCGGCGAAGTACTTGTCGTCACCGGCTCGGGTCGCAAACCGACCGTTCCGGGCGACGAGATCCGCGAGCCCGCCTTCGGCATGCCTGCGGTCTCCGTTCTCGAAGCCTTCACCGAGGATCTGAAGCGCGAAGGCTTCCAACCGATCGACAATGTCTCCGTCGTGCTGACGCATATGAGCGAAGTGATCCGCAACAACCTGCCCGCACTTCTCTCTTACAAGGATGTGAAGATCCTGATCGAGCGCCTCGATCCGGAATACAAGAAGCTCGCCGACGAAATTTGCTCGTCGCACATGTCCTATTCCGGCCTGCAGGCGGTGCTCAAGCTTCTGCTCGCCGAGCGCGTCTCGATCCGCAACCTGCATCTCATTTTGGAAGCAGTGGCCGAGCTTGCGCCGCATGTGCGCAAGACCGAGCAGATCGTCGAACATGTGCGCGTGCGCATGGCGCAGCAGCTCTGCGGCGACCTGGCCGACAATGGTGTATTGCGTGTTCTCCGCCTCGGCAGCAAGTGGGATCTCATTTTCCATCAGGCGCTGAAGCGCGATCAGAAGGGCGAGATCGTCGAATTCGACATCGATCCGCGCAATCTGGAAGAATTCAGCGAGCAGGCCGGCAAAGTTATCCGTGAATACATGGACCGCGGCTTGCCCTTCGTGCTTGTCACGTCACCGGAAACGCGCTCCTATGTGCGCATGATCATCGAACGCCTATTCGCGACTCTTCCGGTCCTGTCGCATGTAGAACTGGCCAAGGGGATCGAGATTAAGATTCTAGGCTCTATCTCATGATAACAGACCCCCAGGGCACCGTTCTGGCGTTGTTTCTCGCCTTTTGCCGTATTGGCGGCTGCGTCATGGTGCTTCCGGGATTTTCGTCAGGTCGCGTGCCGCCCCAGATTCGGCTGCTTCTTGCGGCGGCGCTGTCGATGGCGGTCATGCCGCTGCTTTGGAACACCATATATCCGGAAGTGTCAAAGAACGGCGCTACCTATATCGGGCTGATCTTCACCGAAGCGGTGATCGGCCTGATGTACGGCATGATGGCGCGGCTTTTTACGCTCGGGCTGCAATTCACCGGCTCGGCCATATCGATGCTGATCGGCTTCAATGCGCCCGGCGGCATGGACATCGTCGAAGACTCGAACGAGACAGCGCTCACCAGCATGATCAGCTTTTGCGGGCTGATGATGCTGTTTATTTTGGATTTCCACCATTACGTCCTGCAGGCGCTGGTCGATTCCTACTCCGTCATTCCCTTCGGTGGCCATATTGAGGCGCGGGCCTCGCTGGTGTCGGTGACGGATACGCTGCAGTCCACTTTTTTCATCATGCTGCGACTGGCGAGCCCCTTTCTGCTCTACGGTTTGATGTTCCAGATTTCGATAGGCTTCATCAACAAGCTGGCGCCGCAGATTCCGATCTACTTCATCTCCACCCCCTATCTACTGATGGGCGGGCTGTTCATGCTCTATCTGAGTATCGCGGCGATGATCAGCCAGTTCTCCGATGCCTTCCTCGGCGTCTTCAATGGGCATTAGCGGGGCGGGGCAAGAGCCGTGGCAGAAAGAAGCCGGTCCGAAAAACTGAAGCGCCTCGTCGCGGTACAGCGCCATCTTGAGCGGATGGCGGAAAACGAGCTTGCGGATACGACCCGCCAGCGCAACGAGGTCAGTCAGTCGATGGAAAAGCTGATCGATGCGATCAGCTCGGCCGATCCGGTGCATATGGCATTTTCGGTCCACTACGCCGACCGTTATGGCCGCCTGACGCTCAAGGATCAGCAGCTTGACGGCATCCAGAAGCTGATCGAAACGAAGGTCCTGCAGGAGCGCACCAAGGCAGAGCGGCTGGAGGAGCATATGAGGGACGCTCGCGAGTTGGAAACGCGCGAGGCGGACGACAATGCCGTCTACGACATCATCGATCAGCGTTTCGCTGACGTAACGCCAGCCTCCAGCAAGGTTCAAAAACCATAATCATCACGATCTTAGAGCAGGATGGCGTGTCGCTGAGCGGCCGCCTCGCTCTAACAGTTCGATTCGGCATGACCTTGCCCGGTGGTCGCTTCATGCGCCCCAGGATCATGCTTCAGTGAAAGGAAACGTGACGTGGCTATTTCGCCTCCGAGTGATTTGGTCCTGGATGTCGTCCAGGCCGCCAATCCAGCCGACGTGCAGGCGGCTCAGGAAAAACTCGCGGCCAACAGGGCTGCCTTCGCCGCTACCAGCCTGGCGGAAAACGGCAATGGTTTCGCCTCGACAGTGGACGCGCTCAATAGCGCCGCGACGCGAGCCGGCCTCAGCAATGCCAACACGCATACGGCGGCGACGAAAGTCCCGCAGGTCTATCACAAGTTCGAAGCCATGGTGCTGCAGAACTTCGTGAAGAACATGCTGCCGAACAGCGAAACACTCTATGGCAAGGGCTCCGCCGGCGAAATCTGGAAGGGCATGATGGCCGAACAGCTCGGCAACACGCTGGCCAAGAATGGCGGCGTCGGCATTGCCGAGAAAATGTATCAGGAACAGGTTTCCAAGATGCGCAACACCGGCGCCATCAATTCGGCGACCAATGAAAACGACAAGAAGATGGCCCTGAGCGCAATCACCGATTTCCAGCGAAAGACGCTTGCCGCAGCCGATACCAATGGTGACAGCGATGCGACGGTCACTAATCAAGACACGCTGACGTCCAAGAAAGTATAACCGGGGGGAAGGACATGGAAGTAATTTCGAACGACTACCGGATCAAGACGGTCCTTGGCCGCCTGGAGATGATCATCGACAACGAGAACAACCGGATCGGCACCGATCCGGATTTCGATCTCAAAGTGTCGAATGCTCACAAGAGCCGCTGCCTCTACGAATTGTCGATGCTGTTTCGCGATACCAATCCGGCCGAACTCGCCGTCACCCATATCGAGCAATTGCACGGGCTTAAGAAGAAACTGGTCTTGAACGCGCGTCGCGTCGAAGCCCATCTCGAAGCCGTCCGCGCTGTCGCCGATATCCTGAAGAATGCGGTGCAGAACGCCGATGCGGACGGCACCTATTCGCAGGAGCAATTCCGCGTCCGCGAGGCAGGATGATCAAGCTCGTCATCACCGGCCTGTGGGTCTGCGTCGTAACACTGGCTTCGGTCTATTTTTCGGTGCAGATGGCGACGGCGCCCGTGATCAATCCCGACGACGCCAAGAAGGCGCAGCAGGAGTTCGTCAAGGGCGAATCGATCAACGTGCCCGTCATCGCCAACGGCCAGGTGAACGGCTATTTCATCACCCGCATCTCCTTCATGATGGAGAAGGGCAAGGCGGCCGCGCTGCAGACGCCGCTGACGGAATTGACGACGGACCAACTCTTTTCGCTGCTGGTGGGCAACAAGGCGATCGATATTAGCCATACGGCCAGCTTTGATGTGGCCAGTTTCCGCAACGACATCAAGAAGAAGATGAATGAACGCCTGGGCGGCGATTACATCGCCGATGTGATGGTCGAACAGCTCGACTATCTCTCCAAGGATGAGATCAACAACGGCGGCGGTTCCGGCAAGAGAACCGTCAAGCCCGTAAAGATCGTCCAGGGCGATCCGACGCCAGACACGGTACCGAAGCCGGCGAATTAGGCCTGTTGAAACTCGGCGGTAGGCCGCTCCGACTGTGGGAGGCCTACCGCGTTTATCGCCCGCAACGGCTTTAACAAATCCTTGCTTCTCTTTCGCGATTTCGATTGATTCTCCTAACGGAAGCTTGGGACGGCCTTGTTATAAGCACCTTCAGCGACGGTTCCGATGTTACCGAATGGACAGGCGGTGGAGGATTTGCGTCGAGAAATTGCCGCGTCAGGCGTATGAAGCGTCGCGGCAGGAGGTCGTGGGTGAAACAGGTCGCAAATTTTGCCGTGCTCGCTTCGCGTCGAATGATTTTCGATTTGCCGGTTTGCGACCTCAATTGGGAAGATGCGCTGAACTTCATCAACCAGCTGGCATCCCTTCCGCTCGGCCAGACCGTCATTTCCTTCGTTAACGCCCATAATATGCTGTTGATGCTGCGTGACGGCAACTATCGCGATGTACTGGTGCAAAACCTTGTCCTGCCCGACGGTGTGGGCCTGGATATCGCCTCGCGGGCGGCTCATGGAGTTTCCTTTCCGGCCAATTTGAACGGTACAGATTTCGTGCCGGCCCTGCTGACCTTCATGGAGCGGCCGAAGCGTATCGGTCTGATCGGTGGTCGCCGCGATGTCGTTGAAAAGGCCGCTGAAAAATTCCACAATCATGCACCATGGCATGAGTTCATCGTCATTGCGGACGGCTATTTCGACAAAGCGAAAAGCGAGCTGATCACCGCGGAAGTCAACCGCCAGAAGATCGATGTGCTTATCGTCGCGATGGGAACACCGCTGCAGGAAAAATGGGTTGCCGAGCATATCGATGCGCAGCATGCACGGCTGGTGCTGACAGTTGGTGCGCTTTTCGATTTCGTCTCGGGCACTGTGCCGCGTGCTCCGGCTCTGGTGCGCGCATTGCGCTTCGAATGGATGTTCCGGCTGTTCCACGAGCCGCGCAGGCTATGGCGGCGTTACGTCCTGGGCGTGCCGCTCTTCTTCTTCCAGGTCATCCGGCACCAGTTCGGCCGCAAGGAGCGTATCCTGCGCGCCGCCGAGCCACAGCCTACGCCACTGCCGCAGCTTCCTTCGCGCGACAAGCTCGTCGGCTGATTACTATCGCGGCGGTTGTTAACCTTTTCTTTGCCATGAAAATTTAAAGTGGGTTAACCATCTGCATCGGTCGCTGACCATGCGCTCGAGATAACCCGCATGTTCGAAAGCAAGGCCACGACCAGACCTCATTCTGACGATGCGGAAGCCTTCGAGGCTCTCCACAGCGCCGGACGTCATGCCCATCTCGATCGCGGCAAGGATGGCTATCTCGTTGCCGCCAATCTCCAACCGATCGATGGCCAAGCAGCGAGCGATGCGGAATTGCTGGCCGTCATCCAGAAGATGCTGGACGGTGACCCGTATCCTGTCTCCGGGCAGAAGAGATCTGCAGCGACCGTGGCCAACGAAGCTCAGCCGTTGCCCGACCTTGTCCGCGGCATCCTTCAAAGCCGTCCCATCGCGCCCCAAACGATCGTTGATCGGCAGCCGGAGCCGATGGTCAATCAGCCCTCAGCCTCGATCGGCATCGACGATACCGGGATTGAACCGTTGGCTCTGGCCGCTCTGCCGCTTGTGTCAGCGATGGCGCATCCGCCCGACCGTCGCTGGACGTTCGGGTTCTGCTCCATCGCCTTCGTCATCGCCGCTTCGCTGGCAGGCGCTTTCATGCCGGCAATGCTGGCGGCCCCGCCGCGTTATGTTTCCCACACCGCGCTGCGGATGGAAGGGCAGGGGAGCGCGCGACAGGCGCTTCTGGATATCACCGCCAAACGCATCGTCGCGCCGTCCCTGCTTTCCGATCTCGTCGCCAGGTTGAAACTTGACCGCGATCCGGAATTTACCGGCGACAAAGCCGGCGCCATCGGGGTTGCCATGGAATTGCTGTCGGGCAGCGGCAACGCGTCTGACGCACCCTCGCGTGCGCAGGCTACCCTTCGCCGGGATATCACCGTTAGCGCCGATGTGGCGAGCGGCACCTTGCACCTCATCGTTGCCACCGCCGATCCCGCAAAATCGGCCGAAATCGCCAACCGCCTGGCCGATGCGACCATCTACGACGCTACCGTCGCGCAAGGCGCCGGCCTAGCTGGCAAAAGCAACCCTTCCGCCGACCGGAGCTTCAAGGAGCTCGATCAAGCCAAGGCCGCACTGGCCGCGTTCAAGGCGCAATATGGCGACGACAAGATCGAGGCGGCGTTGGATATTCAGCGGCAGCGCCAGCAATTGGACGGCGAGATCAAAGCCGCTGAAACTGCCGTGAAAAGCACAAGGGCCCGCGTCGCGGCCGCTAAATCCGCAACACCCGCCAGCGTGATGAGTGGCGCATTGCCGCGTGATCTGTCGGCTGCCGGTCTCGATGATCTGCACAGCCGCTACAGTGCCGCGAAGGTCGTGCTGACCCAGCTCTCCACGCAGCTCGGGCCGCGTCATCCTCGCCTGCTCGCGCAGCAGGCGACCGTCGATGGCCTGGCCGCCGATATTCGCAGCCAGCTTCAGCGTTTGGTAGTCAACAGCGATGCGAACCTGAAAGCTGCACTTGAGAACCAGGCGGCGCTGACTACGCGGATGACCGCTCTCAGCCAGAAAAGCGCCGATGTGGATATGGCCCGCTTTGGTCAGCTTCAGGACGATGTTGCAGCGGCACAGAGCCGCTATGAGGCAAATACGCAGAACGCCGATATGCCGCCGGCGGAAGTCGCAGCGCCGATCGCCGTTGTCGCCCCTTCCGTCGCTGCCAAGGCGCCCCTCGACGACAATCTCGCGGGCCGCCAGACGGCGGGTTTCCTGATGGGTCTCGGCGCAGCGCTTTGCCTGGTCCTCCTGCGCAAATGGATGGCTGGCGCGTTGCTTCTGGGCGATCAGATGGCCGGACGCGTACCAGCTTCGGAGCCAGTTTTCAATCACGAGACGGTGCCGACCCCGCAGCCTCGACCAATGTCCGACCTGCCGCAACCGCGCTTCGATGCCGCCATTGCCGTTGCCAATGATCGCCCTGTGGTTACCGGGGAGCTGACGCAGATCCAACGCGAACTGGCGCTGTTGCGGACGAAAGTGGAGACCTATGCTTCTCGCCGGCGGACGATTCGTGGCTGATCTCCCGGCCGATTTCTTCTTGCAATTACCGCTTTCAGACACCATAGGGCGTTGGCAGGCAAATCCGTTGGGCCGATGGCTTGTAGATTGCCGCCGAAACTATGTCGGGAGATGTGCGTGACGACTGTGATCGATGGCAAGCAGGTGGCTGCTTCGGTAATTGATGCGGTGAAGACGGCGACCGCAGCATTGGAAAAAGAGACGGGTGTGAAGACCGGCCTTGCCGTT
>NZ_JARFYN010000030.1 GCF_030272695.1 Martinezella calliandrae | reverse complement strand
AAGTCCAAGAACGGGGTCATGGCGCAGCGTGTCGTGGTCGTCGACGTCTTCGTAGCCTAGCGCGATCGCCGCAATGCGCTGGCCGACCAGCGTGCGCACACTGTGGACCGTGCAATCGCGATCACGTCGATCGACGAAACAGGCGGCCACCCGATCGAACAGGCCGATGGCGCGGGCAACCTGGCGAAGCAGCAAGGCGCCGGCATCCGAGGTGATGGCGCCGCCGTCGAAACCGGCGACAACTTTGTGGCCGTCGAAGCCTTCAAATTCGAGCTGCTCGGAGATACACTGTGTTTGCATCGGGCCTCCGTAACGAATCTGGTAAACCTTTGTTGCAAAAGCAGTTTCTCAGATTCGCAGGCCCGATGCACCTCTTACTTTGAGATATTCGAGCTAGCGCACCGTTTCCCGAGAATGGCAGAGCTCAGCGCCTATACCCGGCGCGAGTTCTCCCCAAAGTTCTGAGATGCGGTCCGATAAATCCCTGATATTCGATTCCAGATGGGAAAAGCCGAAATCGATCGCGCAGATCTGTCTGGTGACGGACACCGGGCTATTCGGATTGCCACAACCGTCGGCCACGATGCGAAATGCGGAAAATGCGCTATCGAGTGGCTCCGGATCGACTGCGTCGTTGCCGCTGCTCATTTGGCGTCCGAGTTTCAATCAGACAGGACGGGCCGACGCGGGCGAGGCGTTCCAAAGACGTCCGGAGGTCATCTACGGTTTTTGCCTCAAAAGGCTTTGCGCCCACCCTACCAAGTACAACGAGATCGCTCCGGATACGGTGGAGCGAGCGGACGAAAGGATCCGGGTCGAGGAAGCCGTTCAGCCGCAGCGTCCTCTCCCTTTTGACCTCGATAGCCGACAGTTCGACCTTTCGAAGCGCGACGCGGATCTGTGCATATCGTACTCCTATATCGTCCTCGACAGACTTCCCGGAAATGTGCTTTTCGAGGATCCAACCAAGCAGTCCCGCTTCCAATTCCAAGGCATCTACGGCGGCCGCCGCCATGTCGGCAGGAGCGTGCGAGGGGAGGAAGAACAGCCCGACGCCAAGCGCGACGAAATTGCCGAGAGTGATCTCGCCCACCCGCGCGCGCGGACCCTATCGGTCCGATATCGGATCCAGAGGGAACCAGGACAATAACAGCAGCAATTGGGGCTACTCGGAATACGGGAACGAATGCTGCCAGCGCGTAGGGCGCTGCAAGTGTGACAAGGGTTGCCGCGGCCAACTGCCCGGTCGTTTCGTGAGGAAGTGCGAGTGCAACGACACAAGCATACATCGCGCCAGAAAGCGTTCCATAGAGACGGTCAAAGCGGCCTTGAATGAGGCTCCAACATTCCCGTGCATGACCAAAAGAGCTGTGATCGCGGCCCATGTGCCCTGGGGCAATCCCAATATGCGTGTAGAGGACGACCGCAATGTTCGCCGCACAGGCTGACCGAAGCGCCAACCTTATCTCCGCCCGATGACCAGCAAGAAACCGCGCTGTCGCATCTACCATTTTACTCCTTTCAAGGTCACTGTGGAATTGTGACGGAAGACGTCGCGATATTTTCGAAGGGTAATCATCGCTTGGCGCTTCGCAATTATACCCTGGTATCGCGGTAGTCGGGACAGATCGCCGACCCCGCAATTTGCACCTATTTACTGCAGTTTGCGGGTTTTCGGGCCGAGGACGTAGTACAATAAGCGGAGCCAATTCGAATTTGCCAGGTGACGACAATGGATACCAAGCATCCGGGAATGGCATCACCGCGCGCAGCGTCCAATGCTCAAAAGCTTCATCCGCAGACGGCGCATCGAAGCCCTTCCGGTCAGCGGGCCGTCCTCGTTGCGCTCGCAGGCGATGTCGTAGTCGCGTCGATCAAATTCATTGCTGGCTTTTTGTCCGGCAGCTCCGCAATGATCAGTGAAGGCGTTCACACGCTTATCGACGCGAGCACTGAGGTCATTCTGCTTTATGGCCTTGTCATGTCCCGGCGACGCGGAACGCCGGCTCATCAACTGGGCTACGGGCGCGAGGTCTTTTTCTGGAATTTCGTGGTCGCGATTCTCATTTTCTCCTTGGGATCCGGCATCGCCTTCCTCGCAGGCGTTCGCCAGATAATCCATCCAGCTACGATAGAGGGACATATACTCAACTTTACCGTGATCGTGTGTTCGGGAGCCGTGGAGATAATCGGCTTGAGGGAAGCGTTCCGAAAATCCAGGCGCGGTAGGTCCAAAGAGAGCCTTTACCAATCGCTGGTCCGACAACGGGACCCGACCTCGATGACGATACTCTTCGGTGGCATAGCCGCCCTCGTAGGGCTGATTGTGACTGCGTGTGGCTTGTTGGCGTCCATGGTGACGGCAAATGCAGTTTATGATGGGGTGGCGTCGGTAGTTATTGCTGGTATCCTTGCAGTCACGGCATTTAAGCTTGCGACCGAAAGCAAATCGCTTTTGATCGGCGTGCCTGCTGATCCGGAGATTGTGAAAGGGATGATCGCCACTGTAGCGGCGGCCAAGCCGGTAGAGACGGTCAACGGCGTTGTCAGCGTACATCTTTCACCGGACCAACTATTGGTCGCGATTAGCGTGGCTTTTAAGGCAGGGCTGAATACGGAAACCCTGGAAGCGGCGGTCGCCCAGATCGAGGCGAGCTTGCGCGCGGGGTTTCCTCAAATCGTCGCGCTTTTCATCAAGCCACAATCGCAGTCACACTACGCTGAACTCCATGGAAAGGGCGCGCCCTTGACGTGTTTCGCCCAGGTACAAAGTGTAGGCACGACACCCTACACCTCACTTTGACGTCAGTCGCCTTGTAGGAAGGGGTCTGATCTGCCTTCCATCGGAAACACTGTTCGGCAACGTCAATAGTATCGGGGGATCGCGCCGTTCTGAGGGGTCTGCGACGGCAGGTCGACAAATCCCTCATCGACGAAGCACCAACCCCATCCCTCGGGAGGGTCGTAGCCCTCGATGATCGGGTGATCGGTGGCCCGAAAATGCTTTGTCGCATGCTTGCCTTCGGATTGATCGCAACAGCCGACATGACCGCATTCTCGACATAGACGGAGGTGAAACCACGTCATCCCTTCCGCAAGGCATTCCTCACATCCGAGAGTCCGTGGCGCGACGGTGCGCACCTGGCGGGCGTGGCTGCACGTGTAAGCCATCATATGTCCTTTGTCGAAAACCCAGGCTTTCTGTTGTGACGCTTGCGGGTCGAAATCACGATTTCGTTCCCGGTCGGATCTCGCACCGAAACATGTTTCGATACGGTATCCGGGTCGCAGGACCGTTTCATCTAACACCGGGCAACGGGGCGGCCGGGTTGACGAGTTTTGCCTCGCGCAGTTCGCGCCAGAAGTCCGTGGGTATGATCTCCCTGAGCGCCGCGCCATCTTCTGCGACGCGGCTCGGTTTGCTTGCTCCGGGAATGACTGCCGCGACCGCGGGGTTGGCTAGCGCGAACTGGAGACCGGCAGCTTTCATCGAAACACGGTAGCGATCAGCAATGGCCTTGATCCGTTCAACCTTGCTGAGGATCTGCGGGGTTGCCGGCGCGTATTCGAAATTCGGACCACCGACGAGCGCGCCGGAGCTGTAAGGGCCGCCGACGACAATCCCGAGGCCCCGTTCGGATACCATCGGCATCAGCCGCTGTAGGGCGGCGTCGTGGTCCAGCAGAGTGTAGCGGCCAGCAAGAAGGGACCCATCCGGTCGTGGTTCTTGAAGTTCAAGCAGTACTTCTATCGGCTCGACGCGGTTTACACCCAGTCCCCAGCCTTTGATAACACCCTCGTCGCGGAGGCGATCCAGTGCCCTGAAAGCGCCCTTACGGGCACTCTCGAATATGCTGACCCAGTCGTCTCCGTAAAAATCCTGGGCGACGTCGTGGATCCAAACGATTTCGATATGGTCCGTCTGCAGGCGCGTCAAACTGTCTTCGATGGACCTGAGAGTAGCGTCGGAAGAATAATCGTTGACGATCTTGTTGGGGCGACCGTATTTGAAGACATCACCCTTCTCTCCAAGATCCCGCGCACTGACGTCCTCGACCTCATCGAGGATGATGCGGCCGACCTTGGTGCTGATAACTAATTCGTCCCGGGGTTTTCCTCTGAGCGCTTCGCCCAGGCGGATTTCCGCCAAACCGGCCCCGTACAGCGGCGCGGTATCGAAGTAGCGGATCCCGTCGTTCCATGCCGCCTCCACGGTGGCGAGAGCCTCCGCTTCCGGAATGTTGCGGAACATGTTTCCGAGTGGTGCGGCTCCGAAGCCCAACTTGCTCGGGAGAATGTCCTTGATCGGCATCTTTCGGTTCCTTTCGTCGCTGTGGATTCAAAAGGCGTTATTGAAACTGCGCGGCGTCAAATTCGCAAACTGATCGGAAGCACTTTGTCGTAATCGCTGCGCAATTGATCTCCGTGGCCTGACAAGAAGGTCCGCGCTAGGAGAACTGCTTGCGAGGATAATGAAGCAGTTCTCCAGTGAACCGAACGTTCACCGCTCTCGAGTACAATGGGAAGAGCTAGCCGCGGTATTAGTCCAGAACGGGGAGGAGGTGTTCCGACAGAAGAAACGTAGCACGGGGCCGCTTCTCTCGAAACTATACTTGGGTTTAAGTGAACCGCGGCCGAGTTCTTTCACTGAGGTCCTCGCCTGCCGAAGCATTGACCACTCGGTGATCGTGTTAAACGTCGTGAATCGGCCCGTTGTAGATTGGACGGTCGCTATGCAGTCCGGTATCCATAGCTCATGGATACTCGCATTAAACCCGTAGAACTCGCGAAAGCATACCGTCTCATCAACCACGGCCCGACAGTCCTGGTCTCGTCGAGGTATGCTGGAACCGACGACGTTATGGCTGCGGCCTGGTGTTGTGCGCTTGACGTCGATCCGCCAAAATTGACAGTTGTGCTTGAGAGCACGTCAAAAACTCGATCGCTCATCGAGGCCGGCGGCGAGTTTGTTGTGCAGATACCCACTGTCAAGCAAGTGGAATTAACCCGCTATCTCGGGACCCATAGCCTGGGCGAACAATCCGACAAACTTGCGCGGTCGGGTGTTGGCATTTTCGACATGCCGGAGCGCAATCAGCCTTTCGTGGCAGGGTGCTCTGGTTGGCTGGCTTGCAAGATTGTTCGCGAACCTCACATCCAGAAGCAATACGATCTCTTCATTGCGGACGTTGACGCTGCATGGGCAGACGAACGGGTGTTCTCGGAGGGCCATTGGCATTTCGAAACGGCGGATCCCGGATGGCGCAGCATCCACCATGTTGCGGGGGGACATTTTTATGCGATCGGCCAACCAGTTATATCGGATTGAAAGGCTCGCTACGGACCGAAATCGCTGGCCAGCCGGGGAATCAGCTGGATACCAGCTCGATCGGCCACCGCCGCTGCACCGCTCGATCGACACATTCGTATAAGCATCTTCGCACCTCTTTCCGATGTAGACTTGGTCCAGGCGACGTCAGCATTCGTCTTGTATATCAAAGGGCAGCCAGCCAATGTCAGTACCTACCTCAACTTCAATAGACATTGAAAATTGGCTTCGAACTATAGAGCTCGGTCAATACGAGGACCTGTTTCGCAAGAATGAGATAGATGGCGAAGTCCTCGCGGATGTAACGGAACTCGACCTCGAAAAAATGGGCGTTCCGTTCGGGCACCGGAAACGGTTGATCAAGGCGATTAGGGCGCTGCTTTCGTCGCCATCTCAGAAGTCAAAGCCGGAAGGTAGATCGAGTGTTGAAGCGGCCGAGCGGCGGCAGCTCACTGTGATGTTCTGCGACCTTGTCGGCTCGACCGCCATGTCGGCGCAGCTCGATCCGGAAGACATGCGTGCGATCATGGCAGCGTACCAGAAATGCTGCGCCGATCTGATCGAGATCAATGGCGGCTTCGTCGCGAAGTATATGGGGGATGGAGTCCTCGCATACTTCGGATATCCCTTGGCCCATGAGCACGATGCCGAACTCTCCGTCCGGGCCGGACTGGCGATCGCAGATGCCGTTCACAAGCTTGAAGCCGTGGGGCCTCCGCTGCACGTTCGGGTGGGGATTGCGACAGGTATCGTTGTCGTGGGCGACCTCTTGGGATCGGGCGAGTCTCAGGAGCGCGGTGTCGTTGGGGACACTCCAAACCTGGCTGCCCGACTGCAGAGCATTGCAGCGCCCGACACCGTAGTGATCGCGGAGGGTACCCGCAGACTGCTGGGGCACTTATTTGAACTGTCCGATCTTGGTCCGCAGGATTTGAAGGGCGTAGCTGGCCCGACGCCAGCCTGGAAGGTTTTACCTCGAAGCTTTCTGGAGAATCGCTTTGAGGCGCTGCATCAAGGAGACCTCACCGAACTAGTCGGGCGCGGGCGCGAACTCGAGTTGATGCTCGAAAGTTGGGCTAAGGCGAGGGATGGCCGCGGCCAGGTAGTCTTGCTCAGCGGAGAGGCGGGCATCGGAAAATCGCGGATGACAGCTTCATTCATCGATCGACTGGCAGGTGAACCTCATATCACGAAGCGGTTCTTTTGCTCGCCCCAACGGTCCGATAGCGCCCTTTCCCCGTTTATTGGCCATATGGAACGTGCGGCGGGGTTCAGGCGCGATGACGACGTTAAAGCCAAGCTCGACAAGCTTGACATAAGATTGGCGGTTACCGCCACATCGCCTCAAGATGCTGCGCTGATTGCCGCGTTCCTGTCTTTGCCAAACGACGGGCGATACCCAGATATCGACATGCTCCCCGCTAGACAGCGGCAAAGCACGATGGACGCGTTGATCTGGCAGGTTGAGGCTGCGTCCAGACAATCTCCGGTCCTGATGGTGTTCGAAGACGTCCACTGGGCGGATGCATCGAGCATGGAACTTCTCGACCAGTTGATCGCCAGGGCTTCGTCGCTTCGGGTCATGCTGCTGCTGACATTTCGGTTGGAGTTTGTTCCGCCTTGGCACTCGGGGGATTACATCAAAGCGATCGTCCTTCATCGTTTCGACAGCTCCGAGGTCGAAGCCCTGATCGACCACGTCGCTCGGGGCAACTCCCTTGCGGCAAACGTCCGCCAGGACATTATCGAGCGGGCGGATGGGATTCCGTTGTTCGTCGAGGAAATGACAAAAGCCGTATTGGAAGCCAGCGACGAGGCCGCGGTGACGCATACAATCGCGGCTATTCCGTCACCGGTCCTGGCTGTTCCGGCAAGCCTCCACGCATCGTTGATGTCCAGGCTGGACCGTCTGGGCAGCGCGAAAGCCGTTGCACAGATCAGTGCGGCTATCGGCCGGGAAGTTCCCCTGCAATTGCTTGCCACGGTGACGCGCTTGCCCAGAGCCGAGCTGGAAGACGCACTTGGTCGGCTTGTCGAGGCCGGCCTTATGACAGTGCATGGCACGGCTCCGGACTTGACATACACGTTCAAACACGCGCTTCTGCAGGACACTGCGTATGGCACGCTTCTTCGCGAGGGGCGTCGGGAGCTCCATGCTCGAATCGGCGAGGTCTTGGAAAGCCAGTTTCCGGAAGTCGCCACAAACCAGCCCGAGATTCTCGCCTGTCATTTTGCCGAGGCCGGCGAAAGCTTGAGGGCGGCGATACTGTGGGACCTAGCGGGACAGCTTTCGGTCTCGCGATCCGCCTATGTCGAGGCCGAAGCACATTTCAAGTACGCGTTGTCGGCGTTAGCCGGACTGCCAGACGGGCCGAGTCGGCGTGGCGAACAACTGAAAGCTCAGGTGGGCTTGGCCAACGCCTTGATGTTTACGAAAAGCTACACGTCGGTCGAGACGAAAGCTGCGTTCGAGGGAGCGCGGGCCCTGGTCCGCGAGATCGAAACCGCTGGAGAGCAACTGGAAGACCCTTTCGTGACCTTCTCGGTGTTGTTCGGCTTCTGGATGACAAACTACGTGGCATTCAACGCTCACGCCGTGCGCGAACTGGGTGCTCAATCGCTGGCGCTGGCGGAACAGCACAACGACGAGATTCCTCTTGTAATCGGCCACTCGCTCCTTGGGGCCGCGCTGGTCGTCTCAGGCGATCTACTGGATGGGTTTTCGCATCTCGAAAGCGCGGCGCGAATTTACGATGTGAGCAAACACAGTGCGGCGTTGACGAACCATTTCGGAATGGATTTTGGCACTGGTTTCTTGGCTTTCCGGGCGAACGCACACTGGATGTGCGGTCGCCCTGATGCGGCTCGGATCGATGTCGAACATGCGCTGGCAAATGCCCGAAGGATAGCACACGTTCCGACCCTG
Organism: Martinezella calliandrae; assembly: GCF_030272695.1. Taxonomy (GTDB): domain Bacteria; phylum Pseudomonadota; class Alphaproteobacteria; order Rhizobiales; family Rhizobiaceae; genus Rhizobium; species Rhizobium calliandrae. The sequence continues at coordinate 74,394 of NZ_JARFYN010000030.1, read as the reverse complement.
ATGGCCGTTCTTCATCGTACCGGGTCGCTGCAGCTTCGACTTGGGAATGCGCCGGCGGCAAAGGCGCAGGCCGATGAACTCATTGCGTTGGCCCAGGAGAAGAAGGCTCCCGCCTTTAATGCGCACGCGATGGCCGATCAGGCGTGTGTTCTCGCTGCGGAAGGGAGGGCGGCTGACGCGATCCACATGCTGGATCGAGCTTTGGCTGCCGACAAGGCTTTGGCATCCACCGTAGAAATCCCTACGCTTCTAATCGCGAAGGCGCTGGCGAATGCTGAACTGGGAGAATTCGAGGCCGCGCGATTTTGCCTCAAGGAGGCCGCGACCCTTATTGAAACGACGGGCGAGCGTTGGTGGGAATCGGACTTGCACCGCGCTGCTGGAGATATCGAATGGATGTCTCCGGAACGCAACCCGAGCATCGCCGCGGGCCATTTTGCTCGTGCGCTTCAAGTCGCGCGAACTCAGCAAGCGATGTCATTTGAACTTCGCGCAGCCACAGGTATGGCGCGACTTTGGAGGGACCAGGGGCTCCTGGCCGAAGCGAATGCGGTCTTGGCTCCAATCCATGCGCGTTTCGATCCCGCTTTCGACATGCCGGATCTCGCTGCGGCGAAGGCACTCCTCCGCGAAGTATTGTGACGCGTTGGTCCAGCGCGGGCTGACCTGCGCCGGCAGTCAATGCGGTTCCACTTACTTTGTACCGCCGTGGTGAACGAGTGTCTGTTTCCAAAATTCGAGCGACGCGCCTCATCAAATCACCGAACGACATATGCGAAATGCCATCGGCGCGATTAACGAGAGCGATCAGAGGATCCGACAGTACCTCTTGAAGCATTAACTCGCGGAACGTTGTTCTGTCGTACGCATATCAGCGACCTGACCTGTAAGTCAGAGGTGTCGGCTCCAGGTCTCACGCGTCACTGCTCACCGGCTCGATATCGGCGTGGTGTGGCTTTGCCTCTCCGGCAGTGAATGGTAGCGGCGGGTGAGGGGACCGCCTATATCCCGCGGATTGAAGAACTTGTGACAATGGCGCGCTCCTTTGAGACGTTCGAACCCAGATGGCGGCCGGCGGCGACTACCCAGCGGCATCGAGGATAGCGACTTTCAAGGTCCTTCCGACCGGGGTGCATCACTAGCCCAATCAGCCGGCCTAGAAGCGGTTCGCAGGGCGTACCTGATCGTCCGCCGAATTGGCTCTACGGGCGGGTGAGGAACTTCAATACCTCACTCTTGCTTCTTGAGGCCGGCGAGCAATGCTTCCGCCAACGGCCCGGCCGATGCCGGATTTTGCCCAGTGATAAGTCTGCCGTCGACGACAACATTGGGCTCCCAGTTGGGCGCGGAGGAGTACACGGCACCCTCGGCCCTCAACGCTTCCTCGAGCTCGTAAGGCACGTCTTCGCGGGCGTAATCATACTCTTCCTTGACAGAGAACCCGGTCAGCTTCTTGCCCTGTACAAACGGTTTGCCATCGCCGATATCGACGCCGAGCAGTGAGCAAGGACCATGGCAGACAGCCGTGACGAACTTGTTCGTGTTCCAAGCACGCACGATGGCGTGCTGAACATCCGGATTGCGTTGGACATCGACCATCGGTCCGAGACCGCCTGGTACCAAGATGGCATCATAGTCCGCGGTATCCACCTCAGACAGCTTTCGGCTGCGATTCAGACGACGAAAAGCCTTGCTTTCCATGAATCTTTTTTGAGCCGGATCTTTTTCGTCGAAAGCGTCGTAGGGCGTCCATCCGCCTGCAGGCGACGCGAATTCGATCGCGATCCCCGCGTTGTCTAGCACGTCGAAGGGATGCGCAACCTCGGCGAAAAAGAACCCTGTTTTGCGACTCTTGGGACCGATCACGGCAGCATTGGTGACGATGAAAAGAACGTGTTGGGTCATGTAATCTCCTGGTGTTTGTTCTTCGGACGCGTGTGCGTTTGTGAAGCGACTTTTTCCCGTAAACGACGAGGTCAGCGCGTGCTAGACATCGCTGCACGACAGCAGGAAGCCACAGCCGCATTTTTGCTCGCGACGTGCCGAAGGCGCTGAACGTGAGTTCGCGTTGAAAACCGCAGTTATTGATTCCGACGGTTACTGTTCCCGGTCTCCGCCTAGCGAACATTAGGCGGTACCCGTCCGCATGGCTTGTTAAAAGTCGTTAAACGCCGGGATTTCGAATCTAGCCTATTCGATCACTGGGATGAAGATCATTCCCCTGCGGACGTCCGCTCGGCTAGCACGACATTTTAGAATGTCGAGGGACATCAAGGTACGCGGCGCGGACGCCGCCAGTGCCTAGATGCCGAAGTATAAGTTCGGGATACGTCAGTATAGTTTGATTGGCTTCCGCGAAATGGCACGATGACCGAGCCACTGAGGTAGCAGAAGCGCTTGGATGCGATGGCGATCACGGTTTTCAAAAATCGAGGACCGTAGTCGGTACAGCGATACGGCGACGGGGCTCGGTTCCGACATGCCCAACCGTAAAGACCGATCAGAGTTTACCCGCACCAGATTGAAGAGGATTTGCAATGGCCGAGCCGAGATTTCCCCATGCCGGCGAGAGCTTCATAGTAAACTATCCGGGCATCACGGCGAAGAACACATATTCGTCTGACGGTGCTACCGTCAGATATGAAATTATCGAGGGAGCCTACGAGGGAGCTTCGGCGGAAGTGACTTTCGAATGGACCGCCGTTGGGGACGATGTGTTTTTGATATCGTGGCAAGAGGCGGATGGAGCGACTGTCGTTCATCTCGATCATTTTCGGGCCGGCCAGTCTGACACCTTCTTCAAGACAGCGAAATTGGATTTCATCCGACTGCGCGGAACTCTCGAGGCGGTCGGTTGACCGAATTGCTTGTCAGTCGGATCGTTGCCTCTAACGGAGATATGAGCGCCCGCTTGCCAAGTCGGCCCAAGTTTTCCTGGACGAGAACGAAGCCTGATCAGGCTGAGCAGGGAAGCCGCCGCTTTTTCAGAGCTCGAGACCTCGCGCCTCCGTGAAGGCAACCGCTCGCAACATGAACCATCTTGCTTCCAAATGGCGACGCCAAAGATGAACGCATCGGAACATGATTGGATATGCTCATGTTGAATAAGGCGTATGAGGCGCAAGCGGCAGCGGTCGAAGTGCATTGCACTGACGCGAGACAACGACGCATGTGCGGTTTCACCCTGTTTTCGCTCGCGCTCGGCAGCTTCTGTATCGGAACATCCGAATTTGCGAGTATGGGCATTTTGCAGCTGTTCTCGCAGTCGCTCGGCCTGAGCATTCCAGAAGCTACGAACGCGATCACGGCATATGCTCTCGGAGTCGTGGTGGGCGCGCCGCTTGTAACCTTGGCAGCCGCGCGGCTCAATCGTAGGACGCTTCTGCTTTATCTCATGGCACTTTTCGCGGTCGGCAACGTGCTCTCTGCCAGTGCCGGCAACGTAATGTTGTTCGCCACGGCGCGGTTCATCAGTGGATTGCCGCAAGGAGCGTATTTCGGGGCTGGTGCTGTCGTGGCTTCGTACATCATGGGACCAGGCCGTGGTGGAAAGGCGTTTGCGCTCGTGATGCTGGGCTTGACGGTCGCTACCATCGTCGGATCACCGCTTGCGACCTTCCTCGGCCAAACAATCGGCTGGCGCAACACGTATCTAACCGTTGCCATGGCCAGCTCTCTCGCGTTCACAGCTCTATGGGCATGGGTACCCACGACCGCCGCACTCGACGGCGGACCGATACGGCAGGAACTCGGAGCGCTGCGAAGACTTTCGGTCTGGGCCATGATGGTCGTTGCAGCCCTTGGGGTCTCAAGCATTTTTGCCATCTACACGTTTGTCGGCCCATTTATAACCGACGTTGCGATGATCGACCAAAGATGGATACCTCTTGGGTTGGCTATCTTTGGTATCGGCATGACTGTTGGAAATCTTATTGGCGGAAGACTCGCCGACACTTACCCCGCAAGAGGACTCGTTCTCGGATTCGGGATCGCTTTGGTCGTTCTCGCAGCCCTGGCCGTCTTGGGCACGAATGTCATCGTGATGATGCTGTGCTTTTTCGGCGTCGGCACGACCATGTTCGTCGCCATTCCGACGATACAAGTTCGGATGACACGTTTCGCTCCGGACGCACCGACCTTGATGGGGGCGATGAGCCTGGCTGCATTCAACGTGTCAAACGCGATAGGGGCTGCTGCCGGCGGAATCTCGGTGGCTGCCGGATTTGGGCTTTTGTCGGCTGCATGGGCAGGCTTTTGCCTTACGCTTGCAGGCCTCGTGTTTTTCACACTCACCCGCCCTCGGGACACTCAAGCTGTCGCGGCAGCATGAGATAGAGCCACCACAAGAGCGCAGGACGGCTCTCCGGATGCGGCGATACGAGTTCCGAGGCGGAAATTGTCGTATTCAAATCGGGCTGGATACACCTCGATCGCCCGGCAACTGGCCGCTACAATCGCAAGTGGTCCGAGCGCGGCCGAAGAATCTACGATGTTTCGCGCGGCATCCTCACGATCTTTAGGAACAGCGCGTTCCTCGCTTTTCAATACCGTACGTCGGCGTAACTTCGAAATAAAGACGCGGCGACGCCCAAAGCTGTATTTTCGTTTTGGATCGGCGTATCGATGTGTTGCAGCAGCCTTTCTTTGGAAGAGGGGGATAGGTCGTTTAAGCACGGCGATCTGCACGCCAAGAGCCTTGAGCGATGCACAACCGAAGTATCGACGGGCTCCTGCCAACACCCGCTCGTCTTCGTCCTGGTACAAGTTGAGGTTTACAATTGTCGCCGACACCATCGGCCAGGAAGAATAGGATCTTCTGCCGATCAGCCGAGGTCGCGCCCGTCCCTGCGCGGGCGATGATGGTATTCATTTGCGTGAGCGCGCTGTCGAAGCTGTGGTCGGGCCCTTGCTGTAACCCGGCTTTGGTTGAGAGATCGTAAGTCAGGTCGGGAACCTTGGTCAGCTTCGCATCCTCGGCTCGCCTGCCGAACATATAGACTCCCATGCGAAATCGGTTGCTCGCGACGTGGGTATCGGTAGCCGTAGTCTTTAGCTGTTGGGTCGCCTGCCGCACCACTTCAACGCGCATCTTCGCGCCGAGAGCTTTTTCGCGCTGTGGTAGCTGTTGTTGCCGGGGACGATGTCATGGCAAACAAACGTACAGCCATGCGCAGCATATTCAAGTTGGCCTGCGCATCGTAGCGAGATCAACTTGCTTACCATACATTCCCCAATCGACTTCTGGCGTCTCCTGAATCCCGACATAGATCGGGACCGGCGCTTCGCCCGGCTTTGCATTCTGGCTTAAGATGGCAGTGGCTTCGGTGATGAAAACCTTACGACTTTCTTCGTCTAGGCCGCCGCGGATGGCGTATGTGACCATCGCGATTTGGGGATTCGAAACCGCTTTGCCTCCACTGAAAACGCTATCCGGCTGATGTTCGCTAAAGAACACCCAAACACCCTTTCTTATCTTGTCGGACTCCAACAGTTTTTCGCATTTCATTCCCAAATCGGTCAACGAACTGGCGACTTTCACGCGTGCTTCGGCCGAAAAGGTGTCTTTGGTCGAATGTACAAACATCTTTGGCATGGGTTATATCCTTGTTGGAACATTTGAGGTTGTCTGCAAAGGCCGCGTTCGCTCGGGGTGCTGCCTAGAACGTCTGACGGCCTTACCCTCGATCGCACCGAGCGAGGGGTAGTCCTGAGAGACGAGAGCTCGAAGCGAACAAATTCCACTGCGAAAGCATAAACGATTGATTTTCTGGACAATGTTAAAGACTGGGAAACGCCGTTAAACATTGAGATCGCGCCAGCTCTTGTGGCCATGGTGATGTAAGAAATCGCTCGTCAGCTCGTCCAGGAATTACAAACGCAGGGCCCGCTATTGGGCAGGTCCATGATGTTTTCCTTTTCCGGTCACGAACGCGCAGTAAGTAACAGGACACTTCGGATTGTCCGCAGAGGGAACTGTTGTGACGTCGAAGCGCCCCTGTCCCAGGCAGCTGCGCGCATCGGTGACGAAGCGGTCAAAGAGGTCAACGCTCGCGTCTCCAGCGGGATGGTATCGCAATATGACCTCACGGTTATTGACGACTTCCCTTTGTATCGAGGCGCAGTCCATGTGACGGGAATCGCGCCAGGGCATGGCAGGCGCGCTACTAGCTGCGCTTAGTGTAAGGCAGATGATCGCGATCGTTTTCAATTCGACTCCGACGGTTTCCGGATGCTCAGTTGCAATCTCCTGCATCTGTCGGGACGACAAACGAACGCGATACTGCAATCGGACGCATGGGATAATGAAACATCTGGCGTTCCCGTAAGCGGGATGCGGGAACGCGGTTATCGGGAGCCGTTAGAATGGACCGAATTATGCCTACCTGAACATTATACGTGGGTTTCGCGATGATATGCCTTTGGGATGACCAAGTACGCCACGCATCTGATGGCTGGAATCCTTTTCTCTTATCGAATTCACAACACTTAACTTTCCATCAAGCGCTTTCGCCCTTATCGCGGGTAAGCACCATGGCGTTGAAGGGCAGGGAACGTGATGCGGGGACGGTACGTTAACGCGCAGCAATTGATTTCCGAGCTCGACGACCTTCCGCTTACGCGACTGCATGTTTGGACATTGGTCGCCTGCGCAGCGGGCTTTACGTTCGACCTAGCCGAGATCGCCTTCGGAAACATCCTTTCGGCTGTTTTTTCAGCGCCGCCTCACGTTGTGGGAAGTACTCAGCTTTCCTGGCTTTTGGCGTCCGTATATATCGGCGCGGCGGTCGGCGCGCCCATCGTCGGGATACTCGCGGACAGATATGGCCGGCGGACGATGTTGATATCGGCGATGGTACTTCTCGCAGCCTCCTCTCTTCTCGCTGGGTGTACCTCCGGCATCGTCGACCTGATCGTTTGGAGGGCAGTCGCGGGTGTCTCCCTTGGCGCTTATCCACCACTCATGTTCGCATATCTGACAGACTTGCTGCCGGCGCGACGACGCGGGCCGGTCACGGTGATGGCAACCGCCTTCGCATATCTTGGTCCCCCCGCATTCATCTTTTTGGTGCGCGGTCTCACTCCCGTCGCTCCCATGGGGATTGAAGCTTGGCGATGGGGATTCGCCGTCGCGGCAGTAGGCGCGCTCGCATGCAGCCTTGGCTTTCGGAGGGTGCCGGAATCGCCGCGTTGGCTGCTGCAAAGGGGGCGGATCGACGACGCTAACTCTATAATCGAATCATTTAGGCGCTCAGCTGAGGTCATGCCGGCTATCCCAGCGCCAGTGAGTATCGACCGCAACGGCGAACAGGATATCGCTTCAAGAGCCCGAAGTCTTTGGAGAGAAGCCCTGTTTTTATTGCCGCTCTTCCTGCTGACGCCTTGGACGACTGTAGGCTTTTCCCTCCTCTCCGGTGCAGTCCTTGTTCATAAGGGGATCAGCCTCCAGGACTCGCTCCTTCTAATCGGCATCGGAACTCTAGCCCCGTTCGCGGGCACTTTGGCGGCGGGCGCTATCGTCGATCACTTGGAGAGGCGTGTCTTCCTCACAATAAATGCGCTGATCATGGGCTTGCTAGGGTTGCTGTTCGGTGCGTCGCAGTCGTCGTTTTTGCTCCTAACGACCGCGACAACCTTCAACGTTGTGCTATCCCTTTTTTTGCCCGTTCTCGTCTTGTTTGCGGCGGAAGCAACTTCGACTGCTCATCGGGCCAGGCTTACGGCATGGTCTTGGACCTCGAACCGCGTAGGCTCGGCGCTGGTCCCCATAGTCTTGTTGCCTATTCTCGAGCGCTACGGCGCGGTTGAGATGTTCGCGGCTGTTGCGTGCACAATTCCGGTCTTCATCGGCATGCTCTGGTTCTTCGCACGACCGGCTCAGGCCGGTCGTACGGTCAAATGATTCTTCGATCAACTCAACGAGGTGTCCGGCATGGCAGGCGATGTCGACATCCGGTAGATCAACGAGCGCAGTTCGGCGTCTCGCTGAACCCGACTCTTTAGGCTTCCCAAAACGCGGTGAATCCGAATCTCTGGTGTAAGCCGGAGGTCTACGATGCGATCAGGGATTTCATTACGGAAAGATTTCGACGGGGAGCATCTGCGGCGGCTGGCGCGGCAGACGAAAGATGCAGCTCAGGCGCGACGTCTGCTGGCGCTCGCGTCGATCTACGATGGAAACTCGCGTTCCGATGCCGCCCGGCTCGGCAATGTCACGCTCCAGATCGTTCGTGATTGGGTCATGCGCTTCAACGAACGCGGTCCCCAAGGCCTGATCAATGGCAAGGCTCCCGCTCATTCATCGCGGTTGAAGCGTGCGGCCTTGGCGCTGGGCGCTGTGGAACGTGGTCGGCTTGCCGCCGAATAGGATCTCGCCATCGTTTGGGCGGTGGATCCCCGTTAAGATCTTGACGAGCGTCGATTTGCCAGCGCCGTTCTCGCCGATCAGCGCGGTGACCTTGCCGGGATAAAGCGAGATGCTGACGCCATCGAGCGCCTTTACACCCGGAAAGATCTGCGAAATGCCGCGCATTTCCAGAATGGCCGTATTGCCTAGGGCTGGCATGCCCATGGCGGATCGTTGAAGGACTGTGGTCATCAGCAAAGTACCGGATAAGTTAACCAAGTCCGGCGGCCGAAGCCGCCGGAAAGCTGCGAATGGGTCTATCGATCAGAAGACCTTGGAGAACTGATCGATATTCGAAGCGTTGTAGACGAAGGGATCAGCCATAGCGGCTTCGCCGTTGTCTCCGACTTTGATCTTGCCCATGCGGCCGGCATTGATCTCGCTGCCCGGCTTGCCATCGGTTTCACCCTTGACGAGGCGATAGGCGATCTGCGTTGCGGAGTAGCCGAGATCGATCGGGTTCCAGATCGCAAATTCCTTCGTCGCGCCCGACTTGATGGCGCCGGCCATTTCGGACGGAAGGCCGAGACCGGTCACATAGACCTGGCCGATCTTGCCGGCGTCCTTGACGGCCTGCGAAGCGGCAAGCACGCCGACGGTGGTCGGAGCAACGATGACCTTGACTTCCGGATGCGAGGTCAGGAGGCCCTGGGCTTCGCGGTAGCTCTTGTCCGAAAGGTCGTCACCATAGACGGTCGTGACCAGGTTGAGGCCCGGGAAGTCCTTGAGCTGCTTCTTCATCTCGCCGATCCAGATGTTCTGGTTTGTGGCGGTCGAAGTCGCCGACAGGATGGCGAAATTGCCCTTACCGCCGTCAAGATGATCCTTGGCGAGCGTCAGGCACATCTTGCCGATCAGCTCGTTCGAAGACGGATTGAGCTGCAGGATGCGGCCGGCCGGAGCCACGCCGGAATCCCAGGAGATAACCTTGATGCCGCGCTGCGTTGCCTTCTTCAAGGCCGGCACCACAGCATCCTTGTCGTTGGCCGAGATAGCAATGGCGTCGACGCCCTGTGCGATCAGCGAGTTAATCACTTCGATCTGGGCTTCGGCAGTCGGCTGCGTCGGACCGGTGTAGATCACCTGGACGCCGCCGAGTTCCTTGGCGGCTTCCTGAGCGCCCTTGTTGGCCGCTTCGAAGAAGCCGTTGCCGAGCGACTTCACCACAAGGCCGATCTTGACGTCTTTGGCGCTTGCCGTGCCAGCCATCATTGCGACAGCCAGCGCTACGCCGATTGCCAATTTCTTTGCAATATTCATTGTCTCTTCCTCCCAAAGTTGCCCAAAATTGATAGGCTATGCTCACCCCGCCACATCTCACGCGACTGACGGGGAATCCTCCCTCTCGGCCTGCGCCGTGACGCTCGTTATGATCAGCGATACGCCGGCATCCTCGATCATGCGTACAGTCTCCGCCGAAATGCCATCATCGGTGATGATGGTGGTCACTTGCTCGAGCGGACATAGGATCAGGCTGGAACGCTGATGGAACTTGCTCGAATCGACCATGACGACCAGTTCGTCCGCCTGGCGCATCAGCTTCTGCTCGCTCTGGATCACCAGGGCATCGGCCTCCATGATGCCGAGCGGGCCAACGCCCTGCGCGCCGATGAACATGCGCCGCGCATAAAAATTCCGGGTGGTGTCATTGTCGAAGGGTGACAAGATCAGGCTCTGCTCGCGATAGATCGCGCCGCCCGGAACCGTCACCGTGTTCTTCGAATGCTTGACCAAATGTTCGGCGATGGCGAAGGAATTGGTCATCACCTGCAGCCGGTAGGCCGAAATATAATGGACAAGCTGGAATGTCGTCGTGCCGCCATTGATGATGATGGCATCGCCCTGGCCGCATAATTCGGCCGCCTTGCGCGCAATTGCGCGTTTTCTATCGATATTGACGCCTTCTGAAACGCGGAAGGGGCGTCCGGCCAGATTGCCGAGTTGCGGAGGATGGATCGATTCGGCGCCACCGCGCACGCGCCGGATCTTTCCCTGCACATGCAGGGCCGCAATATCGCGGCGGATCGTTGCTTCGGAGGCCTCGGTCAATTCAGAAATATCCTGAATCGTCACCACAGGCTTTTCCTGTACGGCGCTTAAAATGATGCGATGGCGTTCACGTTCGTGCATCGGCTCCTCCTTCTCGGGTTATTTCGTAGATGTGACAAAGTGTCAATCACAAACGCTCAAAAACTTTCATATTGCATCGCAGCATTGTCAATTATGATCGTTTTCGATTGACAAAGCGACTGTGCGTGAGCGATATCGTGACGGTAAAGGGCGGTCGGAAGACGATTTGGGCCGCCTCCGAGACATGACCTTTTGGGAGGATGACATGGCGGCTGACGTTCAGCTTCTGGAAAACCGTTGGGATGATGCATATGCGGCCCGCTTGGATGAGCCGGGCAAGCTCATCTATCGCTCCAATTTGCTCGGCGCCGACAAGCGTATCACCAATTATGGTGGCGGCAATACATCCGCCAAGGTCATGGAAACTGATCCGCTGACCGGCGAAAAGGTCAAAGTTCTGTGGGTCAAAGGTTCCGGCGGCGATGTCGGAACGATCAAACTCGACGGTTTTGCAACGCTTTATCAGGACAAGCTCGAGAGCCTGAAGAGCATCTACAAGGGTGTGGCCGACGAGGATCGCATGGTCGGCTTCCTGCCGCATTGCACCTTCAACCTCAATGCCCGCGCTGCGTCGATCGACACGCCACTACACGGCTTTGTGCCCTTCACCCATGTCGACCATATGCATCCCGACGCGATCATCGCGATCGCCGCTTCGAAGAATTCCCGCGAACTGACCCGCGAAATCTTCGGTGAAGAGATCGGCTGGCTGCCCTGGCGGCGTCCCGGTTTCCAGCTCGGCCTCGATCTCGAAGCCTTCGTCAAGGCCCATCCGAACGCCAAGGGCGTCATTCTCGAAAGCCATGGCCTCTTCACATGGGCGAACGACGCGAAGGCCTGCTACGAACTGACGCTGACGATCATCAATAAAGCAATCCAATGGTTTGCGGAGAAAACTGAAGGTAAAACCATTTTCGGTGGCGCGGCCGTTCAGAGCCTGCCGCAAGCGGAACGCCGCGCGATTGCCGCCAAGCTGATGCCGGAAATCCGCGGCCGAATCGGCAAGGCGGAACGCAAGCTCGGCCATTTCGATGATCAGGATGCCGTGCTCGAATTCGTCAATTCGAAAAACCTCCGTCCGCTCGGAGCGCTCGGCACCAGCTGCCCGGACCATTTCCTGCGCACCAAGATCCGGCCGCTGATCGTCGACTTCGATCCTAAAAAGCCCGACGCCGACGCCGTCATCGCCGGTCTCGACAAGGCCCTGGAGGCCTACCGCGCCGACTACGCCCGCTATTACAACGACTGCAAGCATGACAATTCGCCTGCCATGCGCGATCCCAACCCGGTTATCTTCCTGGTGCCGGGCGTCGGCTTGCTCTCCTTTGCCCGCGACAAGGCGACGGCGCGCATTGCCGGCGAGTTCTACGTCAACGCCATCAATGTCATGCGCGGCGCGTCGACCGTATCCGAATATCAGGGCCTGCCGGAGCAGGAAGCCTTCGATATCGAATATTGGCTTTTGGAAGAAGCAAAGCTGCAGCGCATGCCGAAGCCGAAAAGCCTTGCCGGCCGCGTTGCTTTCGTCACCGGCGGCGCCGGCGGCATTGGCCGCGCAACGGCGGCGCGCCTGGTGGGTGAGGGCGCCTGCGTGGTGCTCGCCGACATCGACCAGGCGGCCCTCGAGACCACGCAGGAGGATTTCGCCAAGAAATACGGTGCGGACGCCGTGCGCAGCGTCAAACTTGACGTGACCAAGGAGGTCGCTGTGATTTCGTCCTTTGCAGAAGCCTGCATCGAATTCGGCGGTATCGACATCCTCGTCTCCAACGCCGGTATTGCTTCCTCCGCTCCGATCGAAAGCACGGAGCTTTCGATGTGGAACCGCAATATCGACATTCTCGCTACCGGCTATTTCCTGGTTTCGCGTGAGGCCTTCCGGCTTTTCCGCCGCCAGAACCTCGGCGGCAACGTCGTTTTCGTCGCCTCCAAGAACGGTCTTGCCTCGTCGCCGAATGCGGCCGCCTATTGCACGGCCAAGGCAGCCGAAATCCATCTGGCGCGCTGCCTGGCGCTCGAGGGTGCGGAGGCGGGCATTCGCGTCAACACCGTCAATCCCGACGCCGTCCTGCGCGGCTCCAAGATTTGGAACGGCGAATGGCGCGAACAGCGCGCTGCCTCTTCGAAGATCGAGGTGGACGAGCTCGAGGAACATTACCGCAAACGTTCATTGTTAAAGTTGAACGTCTTCCCGGAAGATATTGCGGAAGCTATCTATTTCCTGGCTTCTGACCTTTCCGCTAAGTCGACCGGCAACATCATCAATGTTGATGCCGGCAATGCGCAGAGCTTCACGCGCTAACTAAATTCGGCTCGCGCGGGCTGGAATGAGCGCCGCGCGAGCCTCCAATTTCGGGAGGAAAAAATGACCGAGTTTAGAATTGCGACGGATCTGGTCGCTGCGGAAAACGACAAGCGCGCTGCTGCGCTGAAATCCGAATATGAAGCGCTCGGCGCGGCACTTGCGCGCCGCGACGTCGATATCGAGGCGGTGACGAAAAAGGTCTCCGAATTCTTTGTCGCCGTGCCCTCTTGGGGTGTCGGCACCGGCGGTACACGCTTTGCCCGTTTTCCCGGTACCGGCGAACCGCGCGGCATTTTCGACAAGCTCGACGATTGCGCCGTCATCCACCAGTTGACGCAGGCGACACCTACGGTTTCGCTACACATCCCCTGGGATAAGGTGGATGCCAAGGAATTAAAGGCGAAGGGCGATGCTCTCGGTCTTGGCTTCGATGCCATGAATTCCAATACCTTCTCCGACGCTCCCGGCCAGGCGCGCTCTTACAAATACGGCTCGCTCAGCCATGTCGACGCGGCGACCCGCGCCCAGGCTGTCGAGCATAATCTGGAATGCATCGAGATCGGCAAGGCGATAGGTTCGAAGGCGCTGACGGTTTGGATCGGCGACGGTTCCAACTTCCCAGGTCAGAGCAATTTCACCAAGGCGTTCGAGCGTTACCTCGCCGCAATGGCGGAAATCTACAAGGCACTGCCGGATGACTGGCGGCTGTTTTCCGAGCACAAGATGTACGAGCCGGCTTTCTATTCGACCGTCGTGCAGGATTGGGGCACAAACTATCTGATCGCCCAGACGCTCGGGCCGAAGGCTTTGTGCCTTGTCGATCTCGGCCACCATGCGCCAAACACCAATATCGAGATGATCGTCGCCCGCCTCATCCAGTTCGGCAAGCTTGGCGGCTTCCATTTCAACGATTCGAAATATGGCGACGACGATCTCGACGCCGGTGCGATCGAGCCCTATCGCCTGTTCCTCGTCTTCAATGAATTGGTCGACGCCGAGCATCGCGGCGTAAAAGGCTTCCATCCGGCGCATATGATCGACCAGTCGCACAATGTCACCGACCCGATCGAAAGCCTGATCTCCAGCGCCAACGAAATCCGTCGCGCCTATGCGCAGGCATTGATCGTCGACCGCAAGACGCTGGCGGACTATCAGGACGCCAACGATGCCCTGATGGCGTCGGAGACGCTGAAGCGTGCCTACCGTGCCGACGTCGAGCCCATCCTCGCTGAAGCTCGCCGCCGCGCGGGCGGCGCCATCGATCCCGTCGCGGCCTTCCGCACGAGCGGCTATCGGAAAAAGGTGGCAAGCGAGCGCCCGGTTTCGGCGGCAGGCGGTGGCGGAATTATCTGAAAGATCAAAAGTCAAGAAGCCGGGAGGTTGCCGGCTTTCTGACCGGATGATCCTCGTCCTCGAGCGTGGCGGCATTGAGCAGCGGCTTGAGCAGACAACCGACGAATGGCACGGCTTGCCTCAATTTTCTATGCTCATTGTAGCCTAAGATCATGCGGCACGTTGACAGTGATGCGTGATAACGTAGCCGCTTCCATTGAAGGCATCATCGACCAAAGTCGCAAGGACGCTCTCCTTGTCGTCAATCTCAATCGTTTTCATCAGGTCACCCATCCGCAGATAAAGCTGCCGGGGGGACGGACGACGATGTTCGTCTCGCTATTCCAGATACGGCGCCAGCACATCTTCGATCCATTTCATGAACGCGCGGACCCGGCGCGACAGATTGCTCCGATGTGCTACGACGAGGGACACGGGGATCGCGCGGTGACGAAATTCGGGTAAGATCTCCACGAGTGCTCCACGCTCAAAGTATTGGCCAATCCCCAAGAGTGGCGCTTGGATGAGGCCAAGGCCGGCGACGGCAGCGGCGTCGTAGGTCTGCGCGCTGTTGACGTGTAACGCACCTGGCAATTGAAGCGTCGCGTAGCTGTTGCCGTCCGGATATTCCCATCCATAGGGTTTTGCGCCTAGCGTCGTCGAAAAATGAATTGTTCGATGTTGCTGACGCTTGAGATCTTCTAGCGATCGAGGGACGCCATAGCGCGCCAGATAGGCGGGGCTGGCAGCATTAACCACGCGCAATTGGCCCAGCTGGCGGGCAATCAGCGTTTCGTCCCCTATGGGTCCAAGCCGCAATACACAGTCGAACCCCTCTTGAACCAGATCGACTTGCCGATCCGTACTCGAGATCTCCAGTTCCAACTCGGGGTGGGTCGCCATGAAATCCGGCAGGGCCGGCACGATCGTCGTGCGCGCCACCTCGGTCGGAAGATCGACCCGCAAACGCCCGCGAAGTGCCACTCGATCGCTTGCGAACATTGAGTGCAGATCATCAACTTCAGCGAGCAGATCGCGGGCACGGGCGTGAAATGCGCGTCCGTCCTCCGTCAATTGCACGCTGCGCGTCGTCCGGTGCAGGAGCCTGACACCGACATCTTCTTCCAGCTTCCGGACCGCCGTTGAGGCCCTTCCCTTTTGGATGCCCAGGCTATCGGCCGCGCGGGTGAAGCTACCCATTTCCGCTACCGTTATGAAAATCAGGATGGGTTCGAGATTCTGCATGGTTGTGCCTCGATATTGTTCGCCGAGCGGAGAACAGTTAGTTCATTTTCTTAACGTTTATCATAGCTGGGAGGCACAGTAAGCTCCAAATATGGGATCCACCCATCGGAGAGTGACAAATGTCTGAAACTATGAACCTCCATCAGGTGCCTGAATCTATGATCTTACATCGCGCGCTGTGGGCTGGCCGGATAATGAGCGCGTTCGTCGTTCTCGCTCTGGCGGCGGACGGGACTACTCAGCTTTTCGCCCCGGCGCAGATTGCGAGCATGTTGCAGGAAACCGGGTTTGCGATGGACCTGACCCGTGTCGTGGGTCCGATCATATTCGCCTGCGCCATCCTCTACGCCATCCCGGCCACCGCTGTCCTCGGCGCGATCCTGGTGACGGGTTTTTTGGGAGGTGCCATCTGCGCTCATGTCCGCATCGGTGAGTTGGGGTCGCCGCCGGAAATCATTTCCCTGCTTCTGGGCGCTTTGACCTGGGGCGGGCTTTATCTGCGCGATGCCCGTATCCGGGCCATTCTGCCGCTCATCCGTTGAACCAAAACGGGCAGTGCCAGTCCCTCAAGATCAGGAGAAAACACATGTTTTTAGTAATGGGAATCACGGGAAAAGTGGGCGGCGCAACGGCAGCACATCTGTTGGCGCACGGCAAGGAAGTGCGCGCGCTGGTCCGCAATCGCGAGAAGGCGTCAAGCTGGGCGAACCGGGGCGTGGAACTGGTTGACGGTGATTGGAATGATCCCGCAGCCATCGAGCGGGCGCTCAAAGACGTCGATGGCGCGTTTGTCATGTTGCCGGCTGAATGGGCGCTCTCGCCTGATTACAAAGAAGCAAAGGGCGTGATTGCAAATTATGTCGAGGCGCTCACCAAGGCAGCGCCGCCGCGAGTGGTTGCGCTTTCGTCGATGGGTGCGAACCGAACCAGCGGGCTCGGGATGATCACGGCCTTGTCGCTGCTGGAGCAAGGTTTTCGCGACCTGGCATCACCAATCGCCTTCGTGCGCGCCGGCGGCTTCTTCGAAAACTTCCTTTACGGCCTGCACGTCGGCCAGGGCGGCACGCTGCCGGTCTACTATAATCCGACCAACCGGAAATCGACGATGGTCGCGACGAACGACATCGGCGCGGAGGTCGCAACCCTTCTGACGGGGCCAGCTTGGTCAGGGCATCGCGTCATCGAGCTTGGTTCGATGGTCAGCGCGGATGAAGTCGCCGAGCAATTGGGCGAAGTCCTGAAGCTTGACGTGAAAGCCTCTGCAATCCCGCGTGCAGGGTGGACGGAAGCGTTCGAGCAATTCGGCATCCCGAAAGGCCACACCGGACCCGCCGAAGAAATGTTTGATGCGGTGAATGCGGGATGGATGGACCTCGGAACCGAGGGTACGGAGCACGTGGCGGGTACGACGTCCGC
This sequence comes from Martinezella calliandrae, assembly GCF_030272695.1. Lineage (GTDB taxonomy): Bacteria > Pseudomonadota > Alphaproteobacteria > Rhizobiales > Rhizobiaceae > Rhizobium > Rhizobium calliandrae. Next base: position 57,562 of record NZ_JARFYN010000030.1, on the reverse strand, counting down.
ACGCGATGTATTCGAGGCTGAAAAGAAGACCGTGACAGCGTGAAGCGCGACGTTCACACCAAGGAAGATCGAGACGAGGACGCGGGCGTTCCACCGCGACGCTAGACAAAGGCCGGGCGACCGATCGCGATTGGCTCCTATCGCATGGTCGGGGTTCCAAAGCTATCGGTCGCCTATCCACCATTGTCGGAAGTCTGGAAGGTCATAATAGCCGTTTTCGGCGGCTCCGATCGCCGGCGACAGCACGCGGCCCATGTCGAAACGACCGTAGGAGCCGATCAGCCGGCACCAGGCATCGCCGGTTACGGTGACCGCATGCGGACTGTCATTGCGTGAAACCCTTCTCCAAGACGCAATCAAGCTTTGCCTTCTACGGAGCGCGGCCGGAGCCATTGAGCGAGACAGGCTTGCCGCCGGCGGGGGCTGTTGAGGGCAAAGCGGTCGCCGCAATGCCGGTCATGTGCGGATCGACGACCGACTGCAGCGCGACCGCAGCAACTGCCGCATCGACTGCGCTGCACCCAAGATATCGACCGCCGCGAGCGTTGCCTGCGCGTGCGAGGTCACCGCCATGCCCTACCGGAAATAGCGACCGAACGGCCTGACTTGAAAAAATCCCGCCGCTGCATGTCCTTCAATGTCCTCGGTCTGGTTGTTGCTGTCTGCTGCACGGCCTCCATATCGTTTACGACGCCTTCTCAGCCAGCAACGCCATGCCGAGATCAGCGCGCCCTGGCATTTCAAACAGCGTCTCGCGAAACTGGTCGAGTGCAGTGGCGATGGCGCCGAAGAGGCCGGCCTGGCTGCCGAGCGGACTGATGGTGCAGGACAGCGGCACGGGCACGCAACGCGCCAGATAGAAGCTGATCCGCTCCACCAGCTCGGGCCGTGCCCCGACGCTGCCGCCGAAAATCACCACCTCGGGATCGACGACGGCTGCGATGGCAACGAGGGAGGTCGCGACGACACGCGCCACTTCATCGATTACCATGCCCGCTGCCAGATCATCCCTGCGCTCGAACAATTCGCGCACCGTCAGGCCCGGCGTGCCGCCGAGCGCCTCATAGCGGCCGCGGATGGCGATGCTGCCGATTGCCGATTCCAGCGCGCCGGCCATGAAACTGCGGGAATCGAAGGGATCGGCACCGATCGGCAGAGTGGCGATTTCGCCGGCTGCCCCGCGGGCGCCGCGGACGATGCGGCCCTCGTTGACGATGCCCATGCCGATGCCGGTGCCGAGCGCCACGAAAACGAAATTGTCGATACTGCGGCCGTTACCCAGCCATTGCTCACCCTTGGCGGCCATATTGACATCGTTCTCGATGAGGATGCCATAGCCGAGCCTGTCTCGAAGCAGGTCTTCGAAAGCCAAGTCCGTCAGGCCGGGGATATTCGGCACCATGGTCAGCCGCCGGGTCTTCGGATGAACCGCGCCGGGGATGCCGATCGCACCCATCTTCACCGACTTCTTGGCAATGCCGGTCTTTGCGAGCAGGGTGTCATGCACGCGAACGATCTGGTCGACAACGCATTCGCCACCGCGCGAGTCGGTGCTCTCTACGAGTTCTCCGACGATTGCGCCGGTAAGATCGGCCAGTGCAGCATGGATCTTGGTGCCGCCGATGTCGACGCCGAAAACGAAGGCCTTGCGCGGCTCCAATTCATAGGTCACGGCACTTCGGCCAACCGCACCCTTTGTGCGGCCGGTTACACGCAGCCAACCCTCATCCTGGAGATCTCGGACGATCTCGGACATGCTTTGCTTCGACAGCCCCGTCAGTCGCGCCAGCTCAGCGCGCGACACCGGGGCGTTTTCGAAGACAGCGCGCAGTACGGCGCGGGATGTGATCTGCCGGGTAAGGGGAACAGACGTTGAAAGATCGGTCATGGCCTAATTTTTTGTCAGCTTTGGGAACAAATTATCGACTGAAAATGAGGCGTCAAGTCCGATGTTCAGTATAAGTGGTCGATGTTTAGCCATTGACTACTGTTCGATCAAACATTTAGTCAGGATGCATTACGATCGCGACCAACCATCCGTCACATACTGCTATATAAATTCTGGGCAGGTGGGCAGGCCTCTTAGGGGTTCGCCACAGGCAGATAATTTATGGGATCTTCCTTCAAAGCGCTGATGACGGCGTCGGTCATGGCAGTAACGATTGGATCCGGGCATGCGGCAACATTGCGCGTCGGACGACAGGACGATCCGGAACCGCTCGATCCGGCGATGAGGGGCAACCATACCGGCTGCATCGTTTTGCCGTCATGTGCGACAAGCTCGTCGATATCAACGCCAATCCGGAGATCGTGCCGCAGCTCGCGACCGCCTTCCTCGCCGTGGGTCAGCGCCCACCGGATCCTCCTGGGTTCGATGCTGGGCACGGCACGGCAGTTCCTTTAGCAGGCGCCGTGAATGCCGATCTGGCCGGGTGTGGCGATCATGGTATCGGTCATGGACTTCAGCCCACTCGGCGATGGCCTCAACGACGCGGTCGATCCGCGCCAGGATTGATTTCAAACCTGGCAGCCCTTTAGGAATACCTCAGCGCATATTCGCGCCCGCCGATTGATTTCTGCGATGTTCGGGGCAGGGAGCTGGCGAAGGATAGCGGCGCGTTGCGGCTCCATGATCATCATTCCTCGCAGCATGCCGGAGGCCATATGTGGATCTTCCAGGCGGATGAGTCCACGTTCGCACTGCGTCGTCAGCCATTTCTCCATGAAGGCATTCGAGCGAACGATCGCCGTTTCATAGAAGGATGTCGCGATTTCCGGAAAGCGATCGGATTCGGCGATGACAAGCCGCATCATATCGATGGTTTCGTCCGACATTGTGAGCATGCCATAGGCCATCAACAGCCGCTCCAGTCCCTGCCGCACATCCATCGTCGCGAGCGCCGACTGGTCCAGCGCCACGAAAAACCGGCTTATACGGTCAGAAACAATGCTTGAGAACAGATCAGCCTTGGTCGGAAACAACCGGTAGAGCGTCTTGGTCGAGACGCCGGCGGCCTGTGCGATCGCGTTGATGCTTGCCGCCGCGTAGCCGTTTTCCCGGAATTGCACGTCGGCGGCCTCGATGATCAGGCTTTTTGTGTCGTCGTCGCAGCGAAGCTGGGGTCGGCCGCGGGGGCGCCTCTCAATTATTTGATTTTCGACCATGATGATTTTCCAAATTCCTGTTGACTTCCTATTTATAGTGCATATTTTGGAAAACAGCAAGTTTCCTAAATATCGGGCCGAAGATTTTTGCGGGCGTCCGCCCCTCCAAGACGATCGGTTATCAGGAGAGAGAACAGTGGAAAACAAGGTTCACATACTGAATGCCGGCAAGCAGGCACCGGTCGCCGAAGCCCCTGCAATGGACGCCGGCAAACCGGACGTGTCGGTCGAACTGGCGCGTATCGCCGTAGAGGAAAAGCCGGCGGCGAAGAAGCGGGGCAAGTCGTTCTTGCTTGGCGCGACGGCGCTCGCCGTGATCGCTGCGGCTGCTTACTACGGTCATAATTACTGGACGGTCGGCCGCTTCCAGGTATCGACCGACGATGCCTATGTGCAGGCAGACAATAGTGCTATCGCGCCGAAGATTTCCGGCTATATCACCGATGTCGTCGTCAACGACAACCAGACAGTCAAGGCAGGGCAGGTGCTCGCACGCATCGACGACCGCGATTTCAAAACGGCGCTCGATCAGGCCAAGGCCGATGTTGCCGCCGCTCAGGCCGATGTAGAGGCCAGGCAGGCGTCCGTCGATATGCAGCAGTCATTAATCTCGGCTGCCAAGGCGACCGTCGATGTCGACAAGGCCAACGAGACCTTCGCCGAGCAGAACGACAAGCGCTATGCGAACCTGTCCGTCAACGGATATGCGCCGGTGCAGACCGCACAACAGGCCGCGTCGCAGATCGCGGCTGCCCGCGCCGCGATCGATCGTGACACGGCATCGCTCGCCGCTACGACCAAGCAGGTCGATCTGTTAAAGGCGCAGCTGGCGCAAGCCAAGGCAACACTTGCCCATGACCAGGCCGTGCAAAACCAGGCAGAGCTCAATCTATCCTATACAACGATTATCGCACCGCTCGACGGCGTCGTCGGCAACCGCACGCTCCGCGTCGGCCAATATGTGCAAGCGGGTACGCAGTTGATGTCGGTCGTGCCGACGTCGGCGGCCTATATCGTTGCGAATTATAAAGAGACCCAGTTGACCGACGTGCACGCGGGCCAGCCGGTCGATATCGAAGTCGATATGTTCCCCGGCCGCGTCTATCACGGCCATGTCGACAGCCTGGCGCCTGCCAGCGGCCAGGAATTCGCACTGCTGCCCCCGGACAACGCCACGGGCAATTTCACCAAGGTCGTGCAACGCATCCCGGTCAAGATCGTGCTCGATAGCGACAGCGTCGCTTCTGGCGACCTGCGCCCCGGCATGTCGGTACAGCCGAGTATCGACATCAAGACGGCCGACCAGGGCCGCGGCGCTTGAACGGTGAAGGATGAGGAGTATTGAGCCATGTCCACCACCACAGCCACCACCATCCCACAGCCGAGTGCGAGAGCAAGCACCAAAGAATGGATCGCCGTGCTCGCCGGCATGATCGGCGCCTTCATGGCGATCTTGAACATCCAGATCACCAATGCCTCCCTCCTCGATATCGAGGGTGGCATAGGCACGGGCGTCGATAACGGCGCCTGGATCTCCACCTCCTATCTGATCGGCGAAATCGTCGTCATCCCGCTGACGGCATTCTTCAGCAACGTCTTTTCATTCCGCCGCTATATTCTGGTAAACTCGATCCTGTTCCCATTGTTGTCGATCGCCTGCGCCTTCGCGCATGATCTCGGTACGATGATCGTGCTGCGTGGGCTGCAGGGTTTTGCCGGCGGCGTGCTCATCCCCATGGCCTTCACGATGATCCTGACCAAGCTGCCCAAGGCACAGCAGCCGACCGGTCTGGCGATCTTCGCACTCTCGGTCACGGTTGCCCCGGCCATCGGCCCCACCATCGGCGGCTATCTGACCGAAAATTACGGCTGGCAGACGATCTTTTTCATCAATGCCCTGCCGAGCGCCATCATGGCCATCGCCCTTGCCCTGACACTCGAAAAGGGACCGCTGCAACTTGGCCTTCTGAAGCAGGGCGACTGGGCTGGCATCGTGACGATGGCAATCGGGCTTTCAGCGCTGCAGACCGTGCTCGAAGAGGGCAATAAGGACGACTGGTTCTCCTCGCCCTTCATCCTGAAGCTCAGCGCTATCGCCGTCGTTTCGCTCAGCGCCTTCATCTGGATAGAGCTGACCGTCAAGAACCCGCTGGTAAAGCTGCGCCTTTTGAAGCAACGCAATTTCGGCATCGGCGTTCTCGTCAACGTGCTGGTCGGCTTCGCGCTCTTCGGCTCGGTCTATATCCTGCCGCAATATCTAGGCCAGGTGCAGCGTTACAATGCCGAGCAGATCGGCAACGTGCTGGCCTGGACCGGCTTGCCGCAACTCATCCTCATTCCGCTGGTTCCGATGATGATGAAGCGCTTCGATGTCCGCTATATCGGCTTCCTCGGCATTGGCATCTTCGCCATAAGCTGCTTCATGAACGTGACGCTTTCCGCCGATACGGCGGGCGACCAGTTCTGGATACCGAATATCGTGCGCGCCATCGGCCAGGCCATGGTTATTACCCCGATAACCGCCATCACGACGGCAGGTATTGCACCCGCCGATGCCGCCGCCGCATCCGGCCTGACCAATATGCTGCGAAATCTCGGGGGCGCGGTCGGAACGGCGACGCTCGGCACTGTGCTCACCAAGCGCGAGCAGTTCCATTCCAACATCATTGGCCAGTCGGTGACGCTGGCGCGCGATGAGGTGAGGGAGCGGCTGACGCAGACGACCAATTATTTCCTGTCGCATGGCGTATCGGATCATGCGCTTGCCGTGCAGAAGGCGACGGTCGTCCTCGGCAGCATCATCAAGCGGCAAGCGCTTATCATGGGCTTCAGCGACACGTTCGCCGTCATCGGCATCCTGCTGGCGACCGCCGCGATCGCTACGCTTTTCGCCCGCAAGCCCCAAGCTGGCGGCGGGGCTGGTGCCCACTGATCCGGCATCGGTTCCAGCGCGATATGGTCTGGCTGCTGGGTGCTGGCCAGACGCAAACAGACTTCTTTCGATGGCTTTATATGGGCCGCGACAAGCTCAGCCAGCTCGCCGCGGTCGCCGGCTGATCCGGTGACGCTTCCCAAATTCGGGCGCTAAGCGCTCAGCCGACGTAGCTCGCATAAGTACTTGGCACTAACCACCGCGCTCTCGTAAGGCGGCATGGTCGGCCGGTCGACTTCCGCGCGACGATCCAACCATCGACGTCAGGGCCAAGTTCGGCAAGCATGAGCCAGGACAATAAAATGGTAACGGCGAGTGCGAAGAGGTCCTTTCGAGATGCGTGTCATAGATCGTGACATACCTTGTTTGCCATCGGGCATCGGAAGGGTACAATCATTCATGGGTAGCATTGTTCCGCGCCCCTTCGGCCACTTCATGAAATCATGTGCGAAACCATCCTAGCAGCTCATCGTTTCACTGCATGCTCGTGAGAGCGTCTGAAATCGGAGACAGTGATGAAGCAACCTGCAATGTCCGAAATGGCAAACATCGCCGAGACAGTCGGTCGGCTCGCCACAAACGGGATGAAACCGAAGGAATTGATCGCGGCCGTACGACAGGAGCACCCTAACGCCTCGAAAAAAGATGTGTCGAGAGCGGCTTTCTATGCGGTAATTATTGCTTCTCAGCAGAAATCGGAACGCGTGGTTGACCTGCACAACCTTGCGGTTCAGACGCGCAATAGCCCCGACGATGCTCGGCTTGACGATCACTGAACAGCTCTGCCAATGGTCTCTTTGCGAGCGGTGACCAAGGAACTTTCCCTTCCCATCGGAGATTTGATGACTGCTTGCACTCCATGCGAGCCGAGCCGGGGGCGCCAATTCAAATGTCCATCCGGGTGGCGCCCCGGGCATGACATGACCGGCCGATAGGAGCGGCTCTATCAATGGAGATGACTCATCCCGGATCCGGTGGACGAGAGCGATGTGGCCCCCCGCCCGCCTGTTCCTCGCCGCTGACGACGGTAAGATGATCACCATACAAGTGCTGCAGGCGAACGGCGGAACGGTCTGAAGACAGGCGAGAGGAGAGGTTTCCATGAGCAGCGTTCACGCTTCCATTCCCCAGCGGAATTATAGGATCGCAGCCATCCCGGGAGACGGGATCGGGACGGAGGTGATCGCGGCCGGGCTGGAAGTACTGGATGTGCTGGCAGCGCGTAGCGGGTTCTCGATCGAAGTCGATCATTTTGATTGGGGCAGTGAACGCTATCGCAGAACCGGCGCCTTCATGCCATCCGATGGGCTGACCTTGTTGAAGAAGGCGGATGCGATCTATTTTGGCGCCGTCGGCGCGCCGGATATTCCGGACCATGTTACCTTGTGGGGACTTAGGCTGCCGATCTGCCAGCGGCTCGACCAATTTGCCAATGTCCGCCCGACCAGGATTTTTCCCGGCGTCACCAGCCCACTTCGCGGTGTCGAACGAGGTGATCTCGACTGGCTGATCGTGCGCGAAAATTCCGAGGGCGAATATTCCGGCCATGGTGGGCGCGCCCATATCGGCCTGCCGGAGGAGGTGGCGACGGAAACGTCGATCTTCACCCGCCGCGGAGTCGAGCGGATCATGCGCTTTGCTTTCACTGAAGCTTCGAAACGTCCGCGCAAGCATCTGACCGTCGTCACCAAATCGAATGCCCAGCGCCACGGCCTGGTGTTGTGGGACGAAATCGCTGCCGAGGTCGCTTCAAATTTTCTGAATGTTTCCTGGGACAAGGAACTGGTCGACGCCATGACCTTCCGCATGGTCAGCCGGCCGAGAAGCATCGATACGGTCGTGGCAACCAATCTGCATGCCGATATTCTGTCTGATCTTGCCGCCGCACTTGCCGGTTCGATCGGCATTGCACCCACGGGCAATATCGATCCCGAACGCCGGTTTCCTTCGATGTTCGAACCCATCCACGGCTCGGCCTTCGACATTACCGGCAAGGGTATCGCCAATCCGGTCGCGAGCTTCTGGACTGCCTCGATGATGCTCGAGCATCTCGGCGAGGCCGCCGCCGCTCATGCGCTGATCACGGCGGTGGAACAGGTTTGCGCGGCCGGCATTCTCACTCCAGATCTTGGTGGCAAGGCGACGACCGTGGAGGTGACACGCGCAGTCTGCGACGCGCTTCGCGGCTCCAACTTCGCGCCGGGACAAGCAAGCATCCAAGCCTGATTGCCGGCGCTATTCCTTTTGGGAGGATCACGATCATGTATCAGCGTCTTTCTGGTCACACGCTCCGTCGTCCGGAGCTTTTTCGCGAGGCCAATTACATCGGCGGCAAATGGGTCGCCGCCGATAGCGGCCGCACCTACGATGTCCTCAACCCGGCAACGGGAGATATCATCGGCCGCATGCCGTCCATGGGTGCGGCGGAGACCAACCGCGCGATCGACGCCGCCTACAAGGCGCAGAAGGCCTGGGCGGCGTTGAGCGCGCAACAACGATCCGACTATCTCAAAAGACTCTGTTCGTTGATGATCGCAAACACCGAGGATCTGGCGGCGATCATGACGATAGAACAGGGCAAGCCGCTTAGCGAAAGTCGCGGCGAGATCGCCTATTCGGCGAGCTTCATTGAATGGTTCGCCGAGGAGGCCAAGCGTGTCTATGGCGATGTGATCCCGTCGCCTGTCGCCGGCCGTCGGCTGATCGTTCAGAAGCAGCCGATCGGCGTATTTGCGGCGATCACGCCCTGGAACTTTCCTTCAGCTATGATTACCCGCAAGGCCGGCCCCGGATGGGCCGCAGGCTGCACCGGCATCATTCGTCCGGCGAGCCAGACACCCTATTCAGCTTTGGCGATCGCGGTTCTCGCTGAAGAGGCCGGGTTTCCCGCCGGTGTGTGCAACATCATTACCGGCCCTTCGTCGGAAACCGGACCGGCAATCACGGCAAGCCCGCTGGTCAGAAAGCTTTCCTTCACCGGCAGCACCGCTGTCGGCGCAAGATTGCTCGCCGAGTGTGCGCCGACGATCAAGAAGACCAGCATGGAACTCGGCGGCAACGCGCCGTTCATCGTGTTCGACGATGCCGATCTCGATGAAGCCGTAAAAGGCGCGATCGGCTCGAAGTTCCGCAACACCGGTCAGACCTGCGTTTGCGCCAACCGCATTCTGGTGCAGGACAAGGTGCATGACGCCTTTGCAGAAAAGCTGAGTGCGGCCGTCGCCAAGCTGAAGCTAGGCAACGGCATGGAGGATGGCGTGACGCTTGGCCCGCTGATCGACGAAGCCGCTATGCGCAAGGTCGAGGCGCATGTCGCCGACGCTCTGGAGCGAGGCGCCAGGCTGGTTTCCGGCGGCAAGCGTGACGGTCGCAGCGGCAATTTCTACGAGCCGACAATCTTGGCCGGCGTGTCCACGGCTGCAGACATTTTTCATGAGGAAACGTTTGGGCCTGTCGCGCCATTGTTTCGCTTCGAGACCGAGGAACAGGCGATCGAAATGGCGAACGACACGCCGTTCGGCCTTGCTTCTTATTTCTATGCGCGCGATGTCGGCCGTATCTTTCGAGTAGCCGAGGCGCTGGAATTCGGTATTGTCGGCATCAACGAGGGCCTTATTTCGACAGCTGTTGCCCCCTTTGGCGGTATGAAGCAATCCGGCATCGGCCGCGAGGGCTCGAAATACGGCATCGAGGAATATCTTGAAGTGAAATATCTTGCCCTTGGCGGGCTTGGTGGTTGAGGAAAATCATTATGACGGCTGATATTGACGGTTTTGCTGGGCGACTAAAGCGCCGCGAAAATGGTGGCGTGATCGCAGCCTGGATCGGCACGCCTGACCCGCTGCTGGTCAACCACCTGTCGCAAGAGGCCTTCGACGCCGTGGTGCTCGACATGCAGCACGGCATGTGGGACATGGCCTCCGCCGCCAATGGCATCGCCCAGGTGCGGCTGACCGGCAAGCCGGCGATCGCACGCATTCCCGTCGCCGATTTCGCCTCCGCCTCGCGGTTGCTGGACGCCGGGGCCTCCGCCATCATTGCGCCGATGATCAATTCGGCCGATGACGCTCGCGCCCTAGTCAAGGCAACGAAATATCCGCCACTCGGCGAGCGCAGTTGGGGGCCTTCGCTCGCGCTCAATCATTTCGGCATCGCCGCTGACGAGTATTTGCAGGGTGCCAATGGACTGACCGTCACCATCGCCATGGTCGAGACCCGTGCCGCGCTCGATGCCATTGATGAAATCCTCGCCGTCGACGGTATCGACGGCGTCTTCATCGGCCCGTCCGATCTTTCGATCGCGCTCTCGAATGGTGCGCGTCTGGCGCCCGACAGTGCTGCGATCGACCAGACATTGGCGCATGCCGTGGCGCGTTGCCGAGCCCATGGCAAGCTGATCTGCGCTTTCGGCACCGACGGTGACCGCGCCGGGCAATTCTTGAAGCTTGGCCTCGATCTCGTCATTGCCGGTGCCGAAACAGCACAACTGCGCGCCGGCGCCCGTGCTGCAATTTCCACCGCGCGGAAGATTGCCAATAGTTGACCGATCTCTCCTCTTCGCAGCCAAGCTGTGTCCGTGATGCCGCGGCTTATCGACCGACACGGATCGCCAGGCGGCGCGGGATCGAAAACGCTAGTGCCGCGATTGCAGATATTGGCGCCCTTTGAGGGGCGATTTTAACGTTGCAAGGTTATACATATTGTGGCTACAGCGGTTGCCGACGTCTTGTGCCGGTGTGACGGCATTTTGCAACGCGACGATCGCCAGTGCGGCGGCTAGCACAGTCGGCGTCGTCTTCATAGGCCCGCAGGGAATGCGGATTGGAATCTATGGTGGGCCCCGGGATTTAAAAATCACGACCCGGAAATTAAAACCGATCGTGCTCGTAAACCACCTCAGCCCACGTCCCTTTCGCCGTCGACTCGAGGCAAGCATCGATGAAGGCGAGAGCGTCAACACCGGTCCAGGCATTGGGCGTCAATTGGGCCAGCGGATCAGGCTCGGCGCCGGCAATGCGGGCGGCAACCAGTTCGGCGAAATCGGTATAGATATTGGCAAAGGCCTCGAAGAAAGCTTCGGGGTGGCCGGTGGGCAGGCGGGTGCCTCGCTGGGCGTGCGGATGCAGGCTCGGCAGGCCGCGCGTGCGCACTTCGTCTGCGCGGTTTAGCCGCATGACGCGCAGATCGTTGGCTTCGGCTTGGGTCCAGGAAACGCCGCCGTCTTCTCCATAGGCTTCTATGCTGACGACATTCTGCGCACCCGTCGCCACCTTGCTAACCAGCATCTGGCCCCGCGTTCCGTCATCGAATTTCAGGATCACTTGCGCGGTGTCATGTGCCGTGCGGCCAGGCAGCGACGGGCCGACATCGGCGAGTACTACGGTGATGCGGCGGCCACAGACAAAGCTCATCAGTTGATGAGCATGCACGCCGATATCGCCAAGGACATGGCTCTTGCCGCCCTTGGCAGCATCAAGCCGCCATTTGGTGCGCAGAGCCATCCTGTCCGGCTCGGCCTCGACAGGTCGGCTGAGCGAGCCCTGCACATAGCGGACATTGACAAGACGGAGAGCGCCAATCTCGCCGCCTGCAACGGTGGCACGCGCCTCGCGCACCATGGGATAGCCGGAGTAATTATGGGTGAGCGAGAGGATACGGCCGCAGTCATGCGCCTTGCGGGCAAGTGCCAGCGCGCTGTCGTAATCGTTGGTCAGCGGCTTGTCGCAGATGACGTCCAGGCCGGCCTCGAGAGCGGCTGCGGCATATTCATAGTGGCTGTCGTTCGGCGTCATGATGGCGACGGCATCGATACCGTCAGCCCGCACGGTTTCGGCCTCGATCATGGCTTGGACATCGGTATAGCCGCGCTTGATGCCGAAGGCATGGGCGGAGTTCAGCGACCGTTCCGGATCGGAGGAAAAGACGCCGGCGGCGAGATCAAAGCAATCGTCCAGCCGTGCGGCCGTGCGGTGAACTGGGCCGATGAGCGAGCCTTGTGCGCCGCCGATCAAGCCGAGACGCACCCGCCTGCCGAGAAGTTTGAAAACTACAGCCTGCGACATGGGGACGCGCCTTTCATAGTGACCGATGAGAGAAATTAGATAGCGCAACCCAATCAAGGGCACAGCGCCACGCTCGATATTTTTGGGACATGATCTCAGCGCGCCGAGGCTGCGACCGACGCCTTGCCGCGCTCGCAGGTCGTCTTCCAATCGGCCGCTTCGATTAGTTCGCGGGGCGCGAGGAAAGCGCCGCCGATTGCAAAAATATTGCGCAGCGCCAGATAGTGGCTGGAATTGTCGTTGGAAATGCCGCTGGGAAGGCTGCGGACAACGCGATAGTAGCGCGCAGGAGAGACTTCCATAGGTCGAACCTGTCATCGCAATCTTATTGGTAGATCGTTGATGCAGGTCATGGCGCCGCGTGGCCCCAAGAGTGATCCTTGCACGCGCGTTCGACAGCGGGCATTGTCGGGAAATTGATGCCTAGCGAAGGGAATTATCGAAAGTGCAAGGATTGGGAACGGGGCGTGGCTTGCGGCGGGATCCGGGTCAGCGTGTGACGCTGCGCACGGTTGCAACTGCGCTCGGCCTGTCGATCACGACCGTCAGTCGTGCCCTGAAGGAGGGACCCGAGGTCAACCGCGAAACGATCGAACTGGTAAAGCGAGTAGCCGGCGAACTCGGTTATCGCCCAAATCTCGGCGGCCTCAACCTGCGGACTGGCAAAACCCACGCAATCGGCATCGTCTTGCCCTTCGAACGCGAAGGCGAGATGAACATCGTCATTGCCTCGCTGGTCGAAGGGGTATCGCGCCATATGAAGGGCTATGGCTATCGTACCACGGTGGTGCCGCAATTGCAGGCTGACGACCCCTTGGCGACGGTTCGCGATCTCGTCGAAGAGGGCTCCGTCGACGGCGTCATCATTACCCACACAAGACCGCAGGACGACCGCGTCAAGTATTTGCTGGAGGTCGGCACGCCCTTCGTCACCTTTGGGCGCACCGAGCTTTTAAGTGTCCATTCAAACGTCGATCTCGATCATGAGGCGATTGGTGCGGAAGCGGCGCGGCTGCTCTTGGATGCCGGCCATCACAGGCCGCTCTTGATCGCGCCGTCCAGCCAGTTCACCTACAGCCTGCAATTCGTCAAAGGCTGGAGCAAAACCTTTACCGCACGCAACCTTACCGTTCCGGACGATCTCATCCATTTTGCAGCGACGACACCGGACAGCGGCCAGGAATTGGCGAAAAATATAATCGCCTGGCATCCCGAAGCGACCGGTGCCTTTGTCGCCAGCGAAGAGGCCGCGCTTGGCTTCCTGGCCGGCTTGCGCAAGGTCGGCCGGAGTGTGAGCAAGGATTTCGGTGTGATCACCTATGGCGGCACCCGATTGCACGATTTCTTCAATCCACCGCTCAGCGCGTTTTACTATTCCAACTATGCCATTGGCGAGCGTCTGGCATCCTTCTTATACCGGGCGATTGGCGGCGATGATCCAAGCGATCTGCGCGAACTCATCAGTGCCGAATTTGTAGATCACGATAGTCAGGCACTTTCCGCTTGACGGAGAAGTTTGGCCAAAAACATCCGTAACGTTTTCATCTCAGCTACTGCCGTAGCATCCGTGCGCAATTGTCGGAAAAAGGCTGCTTGACAGAGCTGAAGTTATCTATCATTCGTAACGTTACGGATTGCGGAATGGAGGGGTAAGAGGCTCCATGCCGGCAAGGGCAGTCAGCAAGAGGACGGGAGCCTCGGGTTTCCTTTGCTGCCACCAAATTTAATGGGAGGATGATGTCGTGGGCGCAGGCTCGCTTTTTTTCGGATCACCAATTTGGACGTTCAACTGGAACCCGCCTTATGAGGCGCCGCTGAAGCGGCTCGCTTGCACCGGCTGCAAGGGTTTCGAGCTCACCGCCTGGTCGGTCGACATGCTGGCCTATTACACGCCGGCGACGATCCGCGGTCTGAAAGAAATCGCCGAGGGTGAGGGGTTGTCGCTCACCAACTTCTTCTTCAACCTGCCCTTCAGCCGCCAGGCGGGTGCTGCCTTTTCCAGCGTCGATCTCGACGGCTACAAGCGCGGCGTCGATGTCGTGGCCGAGATCGGTGCCCCGATCATAACCAGCATGACGCCCTATCCCTTTCAGTCTGACGTCAAGCCGATCCTGCAGCGGCCGATCTCTCAGGAGTGGACGGCGGCGGTCGAGCCGCAATGGGACTGGACGGCGGAATACAATGCCGTGGTCGAGGGTTTTGCCAAGGCATGCGAAATCGCCGGCTCAGCCGGTCTGCGCGTCGCCATCGAGCCGCATCCCTATCGCTGGGTTAGCTCCGGCCAGGGCATGCTACGGCTAATCGAGCGCACCGGCGCTTCAAACCTCGGCCTGAACTTCGATCCGAGCCATCTTTTCCCGGCTGGCGACATGCCGCACTACGTCGTGCTCGCGCTTGGCGATCGCATCTTCAACACGCATTTTTCCGACAATGAAGGCCACACCAACGCCCATTGGCGTCCCGGCCGCGGCAAGATCGACTGGAAGGCAATTTTCGCCGCTCTGCAGGCGATCGGCTACTGCGGCCCGATCACACTGGAGCTGGAGGATGCGCCAGGGGCCTCGCACTGGACACATTTCCGCGAGGCGACGCCTGAATTCGATCAGGAGATGCGGCGCGGCATGAACTATCTGCGCGATGCCGCCGCTGAACTCAACATCACCATTTCTTAGAGGTCATATCCATGAGCACTGCACCCATGAAAGTCGGCATCGTCGGCGCCGGCAATATCAGCGCTACCTATGTCGCAACCCTGCATATGTTCGATTTCATCCGGGTCAAATCGATCTACGACCTTTACGAGGAACCGGCAAAAAAGCTTGCCGCACAATTCGGCCTTCAGGCCGTCTCCCTTGATGCCATGCTCGCCGATCCGGAAATCGGCCTGATCATCAATCTGACAACGCCGACTTCCCATTACTCGATCAGCAAGAAGGCGCTTCTCGCCGGCAAGCATGTCTATTCGGAAAAGCCGCTTGGTATCAGCATTGCGGAAGCCGAAGAACTAATCTCGATTGCTCGCGCCAGCGACCTGCGCCTCGGTTGCGCGCCAGATACCTTCCTCGGCGGCGGCCATCAGTTGACGCGCCGCCTGTTCGATGAAGGGCGGATCGGCAAGGCGGTATCGGCAACCGCCATGCTGCTTCTGCCCGGCCACGAGCACTGGCACCCGAACCCGGCGTTCTTCTATGGCCGCGGCGGCGGACCAATGCTAGACGTCGGTCCTTACTACGTTACCAATCTGATCGCGTTGCTCGGACCGGTGCGTGAAGTCTTCGGTGCCGCCAAGATCACCCGAATCGAACGCACGGTGAAGACCGAGCCGCGGCGCGGCGAGACGATCAAGGTGCTGGTGCCAACGCATTTGACCGGTGTGATGGAGTTCCACAGCGGAGCGACGATAACCATCGCCACAAGTTTCGATGTCATCAAACACAAACACAACCAAATCGAGATTTACGGCTCCGAAGGAAGCATGGTAACACCAGACCCGAACAACTTTACCGGTAAGGTTGAGATATTCCGCGATGGCGGCGAGGCTTGGGAAGAGGTGCCTGTGGACCATCCCTATACTGAAGGCGTGCCGGGCCATCTCGGACTGCGTGGTTTGGGGGCGGCCGAAATGGTAGATTCCCTTCGCGCCGGGCGCCAGCATCGCGTATCGTCCGAACTCGCCTTCCACGCGTTGGAAGTGATGACGGCTTTCGAGCGTTCCGCTCAGTCGCGCAAGGTGGTTGCAATCCACAGCAGTTGCGGCCGGCCGGATCCGATCCCGCGTGCAATTAGTGAGGGACGTTTCGCATAGGCTGGGTTATAGAGAGTTAGGAGAATTGGCAGTCCTCCCAGACTGCACACTTGACGAGCGGGCAATGCCGAGGAAGCATTGCCTGTTCGCTGCGGGGAATGGAGGCCCGGCGGCGCGGTTTTGGAGGGCCACAGCATTCGGCACCCGATGGTCTTGAGACGGCGGCGGCTGAAATACAGGCGTTCAGAAGAACGCCATAAATGGAGGAGGAGCATATGCGTGGATTGTTAATGGCATTGGTTGGCGCAACGGCGCTGATCGCGCTGGGCGTCACCGGCGCTCAGGCTGAAGGAAAGAGAGCCGAGGTCCTACACTGGTGGACATCTGGCGGCGAAGCCGCCGCTGTGCGGGAGCTCGCCAATACATTCAATGCCGCCGGTGGCCAATGGGTCGACACCGCGATCGCGGGGTCCGGCTCGACCGCGCGTCCGATCGGCATTAACCGAATCATCGGTGGCAACCCGCCAACGGCGATGCAGTTCAACACTGGCACGCAGATGAACGACCTGGCACAGCAGGGTCTGCTGCGTCCGCTCGACGATCTTGCCAAGCAACAGGACTGGAAATCGGCGCTGACGCCCGCCTTCTATGAAGCCATCCAGTTTCAGGGTCATATCTACGGCGCACCGATCAACAATCATGGCCAGAACTGGATCTTCTATTCCAAGGCTGTCTTCCAGAAGGCAGGCGTGACCTCGGAGCCGAAGACCTGGGAAGAGATGTTTGCCGCTCTCGACAAGATCAAGGCCGCTGGCCTCATTCCTGTCGCCGTCGGCGGCCAGCCCTGGCAGCTTCAGTCGATGTTTAACTCCATTCTGCTTGGCGAGGGCGGCAAAGACCTGTACGCCAAGGTCTGGAAGGATCTCGACACTGATGCCGTCAAGTCCGACAAATTCAAGCACGTAGCGGAAGTCTTCGCGAAGCTGCGCAACTATCAGGATCCGGGCAGCCCGAACCGTGACTGGAACGTGGCGACCGGCATGCTGATCGACGGCAAGGCCGGCATCCAGTTCATGGGCGACTGGGCAAAGGGCGAGTTCATCCATGCCAACATGGTTGCCGACAAGGATTTCGGTTGCATTCTCGGACCGGGTGAATCCAACTTCATGATGGGTGGCGATATCTTCGTCTTCCCGGTCCTGAAGGATGCGAAGGCGACCGATGCCCAGACGCTGCTTGCGACTGTGATTATGTCCAAGGAAGGCCAGCTCGCCTTCAACTCCAAGAAGGGCTCCGTGCCGGTCCGCCTCGACGTTGACACGTCCAAGCTCGACGCCTGCGCGCAGAAGGGCCTGATGGCGCTCAAGGATCCGACCCGGCAGATCCTGGCGCCGGATGTGCTCACCGCGCAGGACATCGTTCAGACCGAACAGGACCTTGTCGCACAGTACTGGACCACGCCGAGCATGACGGCCGACCAGTTCGCTGAGCAGTTCGCAAAGGTCATCGAACAGGCGAAGTAAGCCTCATCCGACATCCATGCGGCGGTGGGGCCTACCCTGCCGCCGGTTTCCATGAATGCGCTGGAGGAGCTATATCCATGAGTACCCCGCAAACTGCTGCCGGAGCCCTCGCCGCGACCGTCGCTGGGAAGGCTGCCACCAAGAAGAAGAGACATCTTTCCGCCTATATTGCGCTGTTCCCAGCCTTTATCATCGTGTTGCTCGCCTATGTCGTGACGGTTGTCTGGAACATCTGGATATCGTTTACCGACAGCAAGGTGCTGCCGGTAAACATCTTTGTCGGCACCAAACAGTACGAACGACTGTTCACGACAGCACGCTGGCTGATATCGCTGCAGAACGTCGTCGTCTTCGGCGTACTCTTCATTGCTGGCTGCCTGATCCTCGGCTTTCTTCTGGCTGTCGCGCTTGATCAGAAGGTCCGCTTCGAAAATACGTTCCGGACGATCTTCCTCTATCCCTTCGCGATGTCCTTCATTGTTACCGGGCTCGTCTGGCAATGGATCATGAACCCGACGCTCGGCCTGCAAAGGGTCGCCGACGCGGTCGGGTTCACTTGGATCCGCTTTGACTGGATCGTCCAAAGCGACCTGGCACTCTATGTCATCGTACTTGCCGGCATCTGGCAATCGTCCGGATTGGTCATGGCGATCATGCTGGCGGGATTGCGCGGCGTCGATCGTGAACTCTGGAAGGCGACACGCATCGACGGCATACCGACATGGCGCGTCTATCTCCACATCGTCATTCCAATCCTGAGACCGACCATCATCACCGCCAGCGTGCTACTGGCGATCGCCGTGGTCAGGGTCTACGAATTGGTACTGGCGACCACCGGCGGCGGACCGGGAATATCGACCGAGGTGCCGGGAAAATTCATCATGGATTACCTCTTCGGCCGCGGCAATATCGGTCTTGCAACCAGTGCCTCGACGGTCATGTTCATCACCGTGGTCATTCTGGTCACGCCGTGGCTCTACTACGAATATTTCCGTGAAAAACCAAGGGGGAACTGATGACAATGCCATCTTCCGTCGCAAAGGTTATGGACGGTCCGTCGGGGCATAAGCCGCAGCATCTGTCCCCGGCGCGCATCGGCCTCTATGCCTTTCTTGTGATAGCGGCGCTGTTCTTCCTCCTGCCGCTCTATGTGATGATCGTCACCTCGCTGAAATCCATGCCGGAAATCCGGCAAGGCAATATCTTCGCCTTTCCGCAAGTCTGGACCGGCGAAGCCTGGGTGCAGGCGTGGAGCACGGCTTGTACGGGCCTTGAGTGCGGCGGCATCAGCGTCGGCTTCTGGAATTCGGTGAAGATCCTGATACCGAGCATGATAATGTCGATCTTCATTTCGTCACTGACCGGCTATGCGCTGTCTTTCTGGCGGGTGAGGGGAGCGAATGTTCTCTTTGCCATCCTGTTGCTTGGCGCTTTCATTCCCTATCAGGTGTTCATCTATCCGCTGGTGCTCATCTACCGCGGCGTCGGCGTCTATTCGACGCTTCCTTGCATCATCATCACCCATACGGTCTTCGGCTTGCCGGTATTGACGCTGCTGTTTCGCAACTATTATTCCAGCCTGCCGATGGAGTTGTTCAAGGCCGCCCGTGTCGATGGCGCGGGACTGTGGCAGATCTTCTTCCGGCTGATGCTCCCCATGTCGATCCCGATCCTTGTGGTGGCGGGGATCCTGCAGGTCACCGGCATCTGGAACGACTTCCTTTTCGGCGTCGTTTTCGCCGGCCGGGAAAACTTTCCGATGACGGTTCAGCTCAACAATATCGTCAATTCGACCCAGGGCGAGAAGCTTTACAACGTCAATATGGCGGCGACTATCCTCACGGCTCTGGTTCCGCTGATCGTTTATTTCGGTTCGGGTCGCTGGTTCGTGCGCGGTATCACCGCGGGTGCAGTCAAGGGATAACTCATGGCCAATGTTTCCATTCGCGAACTCGCTATCGATTTCGGCACCGTCAGCGTTCTGAAATCGTTGAATATTGAAATCCAGTCGGGCGAGTTTATCGTCCTTCTCGGGCCCTCCGGCTGTGGCAAGTCCACATTGCTCAACGCCATTGCCGGCCTCACCGACATCAGCAGCGGCCAGATCTGGATCGGCGACAGGAACGTTACCTGGGAGGAGCCGAAAGACCGAGGCATCGGCATGGTCTTTCAGTCCTATGCGCTCTATCCGACGATGACGGTCGAGGGAAATCTCTCCTTCGGACTGCGCATCGCCGGCATGGACAAGGACGAGATCGCCAAGCGTGTCGATCGCGCCGTGCAGATCCTGCAGATCGACCCGTTGCGCAAACGCCGGCCAGGCGAACTTTCCGGCGGCCAGCGCCAGCGCGTCGCTATTGGCCGCGCACTGGTGCGCGACGTCGATGTCTTCCTGTTCGACGAGCCGCTTTCCAACCTCGACGCCAAGCTGCGCACCGAGCTGCGTGTCGAGTTGAAGCGGCTGCATGCCGGGCTTGGTTCGACGATGATCTATGTCACGCACGACCAGATCGAGGCACTGACGCTCGCTGACCGTATCGCTGTCATGAGCGGCGGCGTCATCCAGCAGTTCGCGGCACCGAAGGAAATCTATCGCCGGCCGGTCAACCGTTTTGTCGCCGGCTTTGTCGGCTCGCCGTCCATGAACTTCCTGTCGGGGCAGGTCACGAGCAATGGCGGCACGCCTGCCTTCATTTTGCCCGACGGCCGCAAGATCGATCTGAATGGCTATGAATTCTCGGGCACGCCCGGCGAAGGTCGCCCCGCAACGCTCGGTGTACGGCCGGAACAGATGCAGTTTGCCGCTTCCAATGGCCGCATGTCCAGCCTGCCTGCAACCTTCAGCATCGTCGAGCCCATGGGCTCGGACAATTTGGTCTGGGGTCAGATCGGCAAGGAGACCATGTCGGTGCGTATCGATGCCGACGAGGAGGTTGCACTGGAGAGCGAGCAGCCGGTCTATTTCCAGCCGGCGCTGGCATCGCTGTTCGGCGAAGACGGCCGGCGTCTATAAAAGATCAAGCTGCGGCCGCCCGCTCGACGCAGCGCGCGGCCGTAGTGTTCATGCCCTCACTTCGAAGACCATGTTGAACGGCGTTTCGGTTGCCTTGCGGAAATGCGAGTAGCCCGCGTCCATGGCAACCTTGCGCAGTTTCATCTCGCCGGCTTGCGCGCCCAAACCCAGCCCGACTTCCTGCGACAGCGAGGCCGGCGTGCAAATCATCGTCGATGCGCCGTAGTAGACACGGCCGACGGGATTGAGATTGTCCTTCAGGCAATCATGCGCAAAGGGCTCGACGATCATCCACGTGCCGTCGTCGGCGAGACTTTCCTTGACATGTCTGCCGGCGCCGACAGGGTCGCCCATGTCGTGCAGGCAATCGAACATCGCCACGAGGTCGTAGCCCGCAGCCGGAAAATCCTTGGCGCTCGCCTGCTCGAAGGTGATGCGTCCATCGACACCCGCCTCCTTCGCCGCCGCTTTCGCCCGCTCGATCGAGGGCAGGTGATAGTCGAAGCCGAAGAAGGTCGAGTTGGGATAGGCCTGCGCCATCAAGATGGTCGAGGCACCATGGCCGCAGCCGACATCGGCGACAGCCGCACCGGCTTGAAGCTTTTCCTGTACGCCCTTCAGCGCGGGAATCCATTCCGAAACGAGATGGCTGTTGTAGCCCGGCCGGAAGAATCGCTCCGTGCCGCGGAACAGGCAGGCGCTGTGTTCATGCCAGCCAAGACCGCTACCGGTCTTGAAAGCATTGACGATTTTCGGCTCGTCGAGCCACATGGATTGAACGACGTCGAAAGCGCCGGTGAAGAAGGCGGGACTGTTTTCCTCCGCAAACACCATGGCCTGTTCGGGCGTCAGGTAGAAGCGCTCATTCTTTTCGTCATAGCTGACATACTCCGCCGCAGCCTGGGCCGACAGCCATTCACGCACATAGCGCTCCTTCACGCCGACCTTGTCAGCCAATTCCGCCGAGGTCATCGGTGTGCCGTCCGCCATGGCCCTGAACAGGCCCAGATGATCCCCAAGTGTCACCAACACGCCCGAAACCGCAGCGCCGAGATCGCCGACCAGGCGTCCGACGAGGGCGTCGAGTTTCTGCATATCAGGTTCGCGCATGACATCCTCCTCCCATCAGAACTGATGCAGTCGTTCCGTCCGGATATATTCGGAAGTCGGAATGTACTCCGGGGTGGGAGGGGTGGCAATGATACGACCGGGCTAAGCACCCTCGGCTGGCCCTTCTGGAAAGGCGTAACCTATTGAGATCACGCTGTATTTTTGGAGCTGCGCGGACTGCCTCAGCCGGCGCGGGCCAGCTCTTTTTCCAGAACGGCGAGCAATCGCGGATCGTCTGCCGTAACGTCAGGTGCAAAGCGCGCAGCAACCTTGCCGTCGCGGCTGATCAGGAATTTTTCGAAATTCCAGACGATGCCGCCGTCCTGTCCGGTATGCAGACCGTGTTCGGCAAGGCGTTCCCGCATCGGCCCGTCACCCGTCGTTTCGATGCCGGAAGCGATCAGGCTGTCGTAGAGCGGATGCCGATCCTCGCCTGTCACCGCGATCTTGGAAAACATCGGAAACTGAACGTCATAAGTCAGGGTGCAGAAGCTCAGGATCTCGTCATTCGTGCCGGGCTCCTGGCCTTTGAAATCATTGGCAGGAAAGCCAGCGATGACGAGACCGTCGTTGCGCTTGTCCTCATAGAGCTTTTCCAGCCCTTCATATTGCACCGTCAGTCCGCATTTGGAGGCGACATTGACGACCATGATGACCTTGCCGCGATAGTCGGCAAGCGTGGTCTCGCTGCCGTCAATCCTCTTCACCGGAATATCGAGCACGGTATCAGTCATCACAATCACTCCAAATCATTTTGAAAACGGGCCGCCGATATCAACGCTGGAGCCCGCAGAAGTCAACCGCACGATTGCGTTACGCTGCCTCGTCCAGCCGCACCAGGTGGCCATTCGCAACCTCCCGATATTGGCGCGCCGGCGCACTATAGCCGACTGGCCGCACCGGGCTCTTCAGCTCGTCGACGGCGAGATTGCGCTTGATGCCGCGTCGTGAGGGATCCGGCACCGGGACGGCCGCCATCAGTTTCTTCGTGTAGGGATGCTGCGGGTTTTCGAATACCGAGGCACGCGGGCCGATCTCGACGATCTCGCCGAGATACATCACCGCGACGCGATGGCTCACTCGTTCGACGACCGCCATGTCGTGTGAGATGAAGAGGTAAGCGAGATTGAGGCTCTGCTGCAGGTCCATCAAGAGGTTGCAGACCTGTGCCTTGATCGAGACATCGAGAGCCGAGACGCTTTCGTCGGCCACAATGACCTTCGGGTCGAGAGCGAGCGCACGGGCAATGCAGATGCGCTGACGCTGGCCGCCGGAAAATTCATGCGGGTAGCGCGACATCATATCGGCCGTCAGCCCGACACGCTCCAAGAGGTCGGCGGCTTTCTCGCGCGCCTGGGCTCGGGTGCCGAGCCCGTGTTCGATGAATGGCTCGGCGACAGCGGCGCCGATGGTCATGCGTGGGTTGAGGCTGGCGAACGGATCCTGGAAGATCATCTGGATGCTGCGGCGCATGCGGCGCAGATTGTGCGCATCGAGCTTCATCACGTCGTAGCCGTCGAGACGGACTTCCCCGGCATTGGGATCGATCAGGCGCATGATCGAGCGTCCGGTCGTCGATTTGCCACAGCCGGATTCGCCGACGAGCGACAGCGTCTCGCCCTGGGCAAGATCGAAGGAAACGTTCTCGACGGCGTGGATAGCGCCAGTGGTGCGTCCGAGCAGCCCGCCATGAATATTGAAACGGGTCACGAGATTCTTCACCTCGAGAATCGGCGTCTTGCCGCGATCAACCGTACCGGCGAGCGCGGTCGGCTCCGTCCGCTCACCGGTGCTTGCGTCGACGATTGGGAAGCGCAGCGGCTGCGGCTGCTCTTTCATCGAGCCAAGCCGCGGCACGGCAGAGAGGAGGGCGCGGGTATAGGGGTGCTGGCCGCGATGGAAGATAGCGTCGGTGTTGCCGGTCTCGACCGCTTCGCCGCGATACATGACGATGGTTCGGTCGGAAATTTCGGCAACGACGCCCATGTCGTGCGTGATGAAAAGGACGGACATGCCTTCCTCTTCCTGCAGAACCTTGATGAGATCGAGGATTTGCCCCTGAATGGTGACGTCGAGCGCCGTCGTCGGTTCGTCGGCAATCAGAAGTTTCGGGCGGGAGGCCAGCGCCATCGCGATCATGACGCGCTGGCGCATGCCGCCGGAAAACTGATGCGGATATTCGTCAAAGCGGGAGGATGCGTTCGGAATGCGCACTTTTTCGAGCAGGCGGATGGTCTGGGCCTTGGCTTCGGCCTTGGAGATATCGCCATGGCACGTAAGCGCCTCGGAAATCTGCCTTCCGATGGTGAAGATCGGATTGAGGCTAGTCATGGGCTCTTGGAAGATCATGGCGACATCCTTGCCCCGCACCTTGCGCATTTCATTGTCCGAGAGCGAAAGTATGTCGCGACCGTTGATCTTGATCGAGCCTTCGATGCGGCTGCCGTCCCTGGCGAGCAGCCGCATGATCGAAAGCGACGTGACACTCTTGCCGGAGCCGGATTCTCCGACAATCGCCACCGTTTCGCCCGGCATGACATCGAAGGAGATGTTCTTCACGACCGTGCGCCATTCGCCGTCGGCAAGGAACGATGTCGTCAGGTTCGAGACGGAGAGGACGGGGTTTGCGTCTATGTTCGTCTGCTGAGCGGCTACGTCTGTCATGGGCTCACCTTTATGATCTAGCGTATCGTATCAGGCATTATGCGGCGCCGCTCATGACGGCTTTGGCGACGTGGCGAAGGAGGCTGACGCGCGGCCTTCGGCAATCCTTGCGGCCTCGAGCGCCGCGATCTTTTCGTCGATCTCGCGGCGGTCGATCATGCCGCTCGGGTTCTGCCGGGTGGGCGTGGTCTCGGCAACATGCAGGTAGCGTTCCTGTGCGACGGCATAGAGCCGCTCGAGCTCGGTCAGCGGATCGGCACTGTCATCGACGCGGATGTTCAGCCAGGCATAGTCCTGGTCGCGATAGATCACCAAAGCAGCCGATTGCTTGCCGCGCTTGTCGCCTCCAGCGTGCTCGCCGGCACGCATGGCTTCGAGCAGCCGCTCGGCGAGCGGCTTGCCCTTTGTTCTCTTGAAGGTCGACAAAGTCTCTGCGATCACCTGCGGACCGGCCAGCATATTGCCGGCAACCGAGACATTTTGGTCGATTAGATGCCCGGCCCAGTCGATGCATTTGGCGCCAGTGAAAGCGGCATTTTTGCCCTTGCTGTCGATCAGGTGGAACTGACGCTGTTCGCGGCCTTCGTCGCGGGCGGTCAATGTCTTGATGATTTCCTCCGGCGCATGGCCGGTGGCAAGCATGGCCAGACCATCGATGCCGTAAAGCGGGCTGCTGAACGCCTGCGTCGCGACGGCGCCAATGCCGCCGCGAATATTTGGTACGATGCTGCCGACCGCGAAGAAGCGGGTGGCAACCGCGATGGCGAGGTGGCCAGTTTCCGGCTCGCGCGTAACGATCGACCAGGTCATAAGCGCTTACCTCCCGACCGCATAGGCCTGCATTAGACGCGGCGTGGCGGCCGCGCGCAGCAGGCCGCTTACGTCGCGTCGCGCTGCGGTCAGCCGGCCGACCGTCCATTCCGGTGCAACTGTCAACTTGTGGCCTTTCTTGCGCAGTGCGTCGAGCACCTCGGCGCCGAAATTTTCCTCCGCCGTGATGCTGCCGGGGTCGCGGGTGCGGGGGTAGAAGGAGCTCGGGAAATGCGAGGTGTGGAACAGCGGCTGATCGATCGCCTCCTGCAGGTTCATGTGGTGATGAGCATAGCGCAGGAAGAAGGCGAGCTGCCATTGCTCCTGCTGATCGCCGCCAGGTGTGCCAAAGGCGAGCGTCGGGCGGCCCTCGTAAAGGCCAAGCGATGGCGTCAGCGTGGTGCGTGGCCGCTTGCCGGGCGCGAGCGACGAAGGCAGGCCGGGTTTCAACCAGAACATCTGCGCACGCGAATTGAGGCAGAAGCCGAGGCCGGGAACGACTGGCGAGGATTGCAGCCATCCGCCCGATGGCGTTACCGAGACCATGTTGCCTTCGCGGTCGATGACGTCGATATGAACGGTGTCGCCGCGCTTTTCCGTCAGGTGCGACATCGTCGGCTCGTAGACTGCGCCACCCTTGGCCTCCGGCGTTTCCAGCATATCCATAGTGAGGTCATACTGGTTTTCGAAGCCGGATAGCCTGCCGGGACGCAGGGAATGGGAAGCCTCCGAGGTGATCAACTTGCTGCGTTCCGCGGCATAGGCGTTTGACAACAGGATATCGAGCGGCACCTTGGTGAAGTTCGGATCGCCGTAATAGACCTCGCGATCGGCGAAAGCGAGTTTCATGGCTTCCGTGATGATGTGCACGAAATCCGCCCCGGCAGGATCCATGGCCGAGAGATTGAAGCCTTTCAGCAGCGACAGTGTCTGCAGGAAGGCCGGGCCTTGACCCCAGGGGCCGATCTTGGCGATCGTCCAGCCATGATAGTCATAGGTCAGCGGCTCCTCGATCGTTGCCGACCAATTGGCCATGTCGGCGGCGGTCAGTACGCCCCTGTGGCGTTGGCCGCTCGCATCCATGACTTCGGCCTCGCGCACGTAGCTGTCGATCGCCTCTGCGACGAAGCCGCGATAATAGGCGTCGCGGGCAGCATCGATCTGCGTCTCGCGGCCACTCTTGCTTTCCGCTTCCGAGACAATGCGCTTCCAGGTTTCGGCAAGGATGGGGTTCTTGAAGTTTGACCAAGGCTCGGGAGCCGAGCCGCCCGGCAGCCAGGTTTCGTAGGAGCTTGGCCACTCTTTGCGATAGAATTCGGCGAGGCCGGCAATGGTAGCAGAGACACGTGGCAACACTGGATGACCGTGCTCGGCATAGTGGATTGCCGGTTCCAAGACATCGCGGACGGTGAGCTTGCCGTAGTCGCGCAGCATCAGCATCCAGCCGTCGAAGGCGCCGGGGACAACGGTTGCGAGCAGGCCGTCGCCGGGGATCAGCGACAGGCCTTCGCCTTTATAATGCTCGAGGGTGGCACCGGCGGGAGCGGTCCCCTGGGCACAGACGACTTCAACCTTGTCCTTCTTCTTCGAATAGATGACCGCAGGCATGTCGCCGCCCGGCCCACATAGATGCGGCTCGACGATCTGCAGAACGAAGCCTGTCGCCACCGCCGCATCGAACGCGTTGCCGCCCTTTTCGAGAATGCTCATCCCGACCGCTGAGGCGATCCAGTGGGTGGAGGTGACGACACCAAACGTGCCTAGGATTTCAGGACGAGTTGTAAATGCGGTCATGGCAGAAGTCCTTTCGAAAATTCATACTTCGCGCGGGTCGAGCGCGTCGCGCAGGCCGTCGCCGAGCAGATTGAAACCGATGACGACGAGGAAAATGGCCGCGCCTGGCCACATGGCCATCCAGGGCGCCTGCTCTAGGTAGTTCTTGGCGACATTGAGCATCGATCCCCAGCTAGGCGCCGGCGGTTGCTGGCCGAGGCCCAAGAAGGAGAGACTGGCCTCGGCGATGATCGCCGTTGCAATGGTGAGCGTTGCCTGCACCAGGATAGGCGCAAAAACGTTCGGCAGGATGTAGCGGATGATGATGCTGAAATGGCGCAGGCCTATCGAGCGTGCGCCTTCGACATATTCTTCCGTTTTCACCGCAAGCACCTGGCCGCGCGTCAGGCGCACGAAGACAGGCGTCGCCGAAAGTCCGATGGCAATCATCGCATTGGTCAGGCTCGGCCCAAGAAAGGCGGCGAGCGCGATCGCGGTGATGAGAAAGGGCATTGCCAGGAAAGCTTCGGTGATGCGCGAGACGATCTGGTCGATCCAGCCGCCGTAATAGCCGGAGATAAGGCCGAAGGGTACGCCGATGGCGACCGCAATGGCGACAGAAAAGATGCCGGCCATCAGAGAGGCGCGCGCCCCCCAGATCATGCGCGAGAGAATGTCGCGGCCGATATCGTCGGTGCCGAGCCAATGGGCGGCCGACGGCGCCTTGCGGATGGTCGACCAACTCGTCGCGACCGGATCGGCCAGCGGCAACACCGGCGCCAGAATGGCGAGCGCGGCAAAGAAGAGGATGATGGCGAGGCCGAGCAGCGCCCCTTTGTTGGCCTTCAATTTGCGCCAGGCGCGGTTCGGCGCGCGTTTAACCGGGGCTGCAATTGACGTCTGCGGGATCGCGGTCATAGGGCGGCCCTCAGGCGTGGGTTGAGGAGAACATAAAGGACATCGGCGATCAGATTCATCCCAATAAAGCCGACGGCGGTGCAGAGCACGACACCCTGGACGACGGCATAGTCGCGGTTGAAGACGGCATCGACGATGAGCTTGCCGAAACCGGGAATGGTAAAGATCTGCTCGGTCAGAACGGCACCCGCCAGCAGTTCGCCGAAGAGCAGCGTGCTGACGGTGACAACCGGCAGTATGGCGTTGCGAAAAGAGTGGCTGAGAACGACGGCAGCTTCTGGAAGGCCCTTGGCGCGAGCCGTGCGGATGTAATCTGTGCTGAGCACGCTCAGCATCGACGAGCGCGTGTGGCGCATCAGCGTCGCGGCGAGCGCATTGCCGAGCACGAAGGACGGCATCAGCATGGTCTGGATCGATCGCAGAGGATCATCGAAGAACGGTTGATAGCCGGAAGCCGGAAGCCAGTGAAGTTTCACCGATATCAGCAGGATCAACATGATCCCGAGCCAGAAATTCGGCACGGACAATCCGCACAGGGCGACGATATTGGCAAGAAAGTCGATGACGGTATTCTTTTTGACCGCCGCCAATATGCCCATGGGGATGCCGATGACGAAGGCGAATATCATCGACATGACGGCGAGTTGGATCGTTACCGGCAGCTTTTCGGCAACCAGCGTCAACACTGGTTGGTTGGTGCGCAGCGAAATGCCGAGGTCGCCGCTGACAGCACCCTTCAGCCAATAACCGTACTGGTAGACCACCGGATCGTTCAGCCGGTATTTCTCGCGGAGGAACTCGATGATCTTCGGGTCACGCTCTTCGCCGGCCATCGAAAGGACCGGATCGCCCGGCAGAAGCTTCTGCAGGGAGAAAACGAAGATGGAAATGATCAGCAGCGTCGGTATGGCGACCAGCAGCCGTTTTCCGATGAAGGTATACATGACCAGATCCTGACTTCGTCGTCGATCGCGGGAGAGGGCCATGCGGAGGATAACCCAGAACTCTGCATGGCACTTTTGCGTTAGCTGTTCTTCTTCACGCCCACGAGGCGGATCATGCCGTCCGGCGAGGGCACGAAGCCGGTGACCTTCTTGTTATAGGCCCAGATCCATGCCTGGTGGCCGATATAGATCATCGGCAGATCGTCGTTCAGGATCGCCTGGGCGGCATCATATTTCTGCTTGCGTACAGCATTGTCCTGAGACTGGCGCGCTTCGAGCAGCAGCTTGTCGACTTCCGGATTGCTGTACTTGGAGTCGTTGAGGCCAGCACCGGTCGTCACGAACTGCTGGATGTTGCCGTCAGGATCCGCGCGGCCGGACCAATCGGAACGACTGAGCTGGTAGTTGCCGCCAGTCTGGGCATCGAGCAGCGTGGCGAATTCGGTCGGTCGCAGAGTGACGTCGAAACCCGCTTCGGCGACCATGGACTGGATGATCTGCATGGTCTGCAGAGTAACCGGATCGTTGGTGACGGCAATTTCGACCGGCAGGCGATCGAAACCGGCAGCCTTGATCAGCGCCTTTGCCTTGTCGACATCGCGGGCCGGAACGGGAATATCCTTATCGTACCACGGGCTGTTCGGCGAAAAGGGCTGATTGCCGGCAAGCGCGGTACCATCGAAGACCACCTGCATGGCAGCGTCACGATCGATTGCCAGCGAGAAGGCCTGGCGTAGGCGCTTGTCTTTGCCGAGCGGATTGTCCGCGCGCGGGCCGTTGCCGACATTGGCGTAGATCGCGAGCCAGCCCGTCCCGACGGCATCGGAATAGGAGAGATTGGAATCGCCCTTGACTGTGCCAATGTCGGACGCGGCAAGGCGTTCGATCATGTCGAGATCGCCCGAGCGCAGGTTGGCGAGGCGAACCGTCGTATCCGGGATCGGCAGGTAGGTCACCTTGTCGATGAAGATATTGTCCTTGTTCCAATAATCCTGGAACTTCTCCAGCACGATGCGGTCCTGCTGCACGCGCTCGACGAACTTGAACGGACCGGCGCAGACCGGATGATCGCCGAACTTCGCGCCCAATGCCTTGGCAGCCGTCGGCGACACGATCATGCCGGCGCGGTCGGAAAGTTGGGCGAGCAGCGTGACGTCAGGCGCCTTCAGCGTGAAGGTCACTTCGTATTCGCCCGTTGCCTCGACCTTTGCGACGGAGGAAAGCTCGCTTTTGCGGCGCGATTCCGGCATCGTCTGGTTGCGCTGGATGGTGTCCACCACGGCCTGCGCATTAAATGGCGTTTCGTCCTGGAATTTTACGCCCTGGCGCAGTTCCATCGTCAGCTGCTTGCCATCCGCGGACCATTTCCACGAGGTAGCGAGCTGCGGTACGAATTTGAGGTCAGGCGTCACGTCCACAAGCTTGTCGCAGAGCGCCGTGTAGACGATGCGGCCAACAAACGTGCGTGATTGTGCCGGATCCAGCACGTCGGCATCGTCCTGCAGGCCGATCTTCAATTCAACAGCGCAGGCCGGCAGCGCGATCAACGCGCCGGCGGCCAGCGCTGTCAAGAATTTGGCGATCTTCATGATGTTCTCCTGTTATGATTTTGTTTTCAATGCATTTCCGGCCGGTTTCCTCTCCGGCCGTCGGTCCCGGCGTCTTGGCACGCCAATGGTCATTTCAACTCCTCGGCCAGTTCCTTCTCCGGATGTTGAGCGTCCAGCGAGGTGATGCGAATGAGGCTTTCCTGCAGCACTAGCAGATGCTGGCGCATGGCTTCGGCAGCTCTGATTGGATCGCGGGCTGCGATCGCATCGATGATCGCCACGTGTTGCGCATAGGTTACTGGGCGTGTCCTGTTGATGCTGCGGGCCAATTCGCGAATGGTTTGCCATGCCTCGTCCTGGCGGACATGGTTGATGACATCGAAGATTGTCAGAAAGAACTGATTGCCGGCGCTCTGTGCGATCAGGCGATGCAACGCGCCGTCCCAGAGTTCGCGGCTATCGGCATCGCCGCTTGTGAAGATCTTTTTCGTCAGCTCGTACATGCGGTCGATATCATCGGGTTTGGCGCGCATGGCAGCGAGTTGAGCAAGCTGTGGCTCGACGCGCAGGCGCACTTCCATGATTTCCATCAGGTTGGTGCCGGCGATCAGCGAACCGACATGCTGGCTCCATTCGTCGGGGCGTTGGCCGGCATAGGTGCCCGATCCCTGGCGCCGCCAGATGCGGCCTTCGGCCTCCAGCACTTCCAAGGCCCGCCTGATGGCACGGCGGCTTACGCCGAACATCTCCGAAAGCGCGCGCTCGGTCGGCAGCTTGCCGTCTGGCTCCAGGTTGTCCGAGCCCAACAGACCCCGGAGTTTCTCCAGGGCGTGGGTCGAATTTTCCGGGAGACCGCTGGCTGCCATGGGGTTCAATGGTTCGTACCAATGTTCGATTGGTTCAATACAAATTCAACTCGCTCGCACCGTCAAGCTCTTTTTTGGGCAGTATATTGTGGTGCGCAATAGTTGTGCAGCGCACCCAATTTTGCGGCGAAAATCGGAGCGTCGTGCCGTCGCGGTGATCAGGAACGACCTGCCGAGCGTGCAGAGGGCGCCACCTCGGGCGTGAAGGTAAAATCCTTGTCGAAAGGATAGGTCGGCTTCTGCTTGCGCAGCCGCGGCAGGCGCTCAACGAACTGGTCGACGACACCGGGCGAGAGCGCCATCAGGTTCGGATTGGCGATCGGAGCCAGTTCCGGGGAGAGATAGCCGGACTTCACGACAACGATCTTGGCGCGCTGCGGATCAAGACCGAGACGCGCGAAATCGGCGATATTGTGATAGGGGCGACGTTTTGCAGACAGTACCAGATCGATGCCGCCGACCGTGACGACAGCCTGGCGGTCCGTGGCATCGTCGGTATTCAACAGGAACTTGACGGTGAACTCGGCGGTCACCGGTTTGCTGCCCTTGGTGTCTAGCGATGCGCCGACAACCAGATCGAGTTTCGCGCCGACGCCTGTGGCATAACAGGCTTCGGTTGCCGCCTTGTCGGCAATCCCGGCGAAAACGACGCCGGTCGCACCCTTGGCGATCAGCTCCGCCAGGACATCGGCGCGGTCGCCGACGCCGCCACCGGTCGGGTTATCGCCGGATTCGGCAAGCACCACCGGCATTGTCGGGCTCGCAATTGCCTTTGAGACGCACTCCTCGATCGTGCCGGTCTCGCAGCCGAAGACGAAATCCTTGCGGACATCCCAGTAGGCCTGCGCCAGCCGTTTCGCCTCGCGCTCGAGAACACAACGATCCGTGCCGGTCATGATGGCAGCGGCCGTGGCGCGCGGCTCGTCGGCCCAGACATAGCCGACCATCAGTGAGGCATCCCACACGCCGTCGATGGCATCGATGCCGGGCAGCAGCTGATAGAGGCTCTTTGCGGGATCGTCGACCGTGCTGGTGCGTTCACCGGGCAGCACGACCGGGATCGGCGCCCAGAGCAGGATTGGCTTCACGCCGGTTTTGAGGCTTTCGGTAAGCATCGTCACCGCGCGGCGCATGGTTTCCTCGACGTCGATATGCGGCGCAGTGCGATAGGTTGAATACATGTCCAATGCATCGATAATGCGCTGCGTGACATTGCCATGCAGGTCATAGCTCGCCGAAATTGTGCAGTCGTCGCCGACCAGTTCGCGGGCAGCGCTGATCCAATCGCCCTCGGCATCCTCCATGCCCTCGACATACATCGCCCCATGCATGGCGAGATACAGACCGTCGAGCGGCAGCAGCGGCTTCAACCGCTGCAGAAATTCTGCCTTGAAGGCTTCATAGGTGTGTCGGGCGACCGGACCGCCCGCGATGGCCCTGGCGTGAATCGTCGGCAGGAATTCGGCGTCATAGTCTTTGAGAAATGCGAAATAGGGCGCGGCCGTCAATTCCTCCCCCCGTACAACCAGAAAATCTTCCTCTTCGTTCAGGACGGGGTTGTACGTGCTGCATTCGATATGAATGCCACCGACGGCGATGCGCATGGGGAAACCTCAATTCGGGTTGGGGCCAATCAGGAAATTATGGGCGGCGATGCTGGCAGCCCCCCGCGCCCAGATGTCGCTATCGACGCGCTGGGTGCGGATCGGCGTCTGGCCGGCATAGCGCGGCAGCACATTGGCTTCGATCGCCTGCCGCATGACCGTGCCGAACAATCCATCGAAATTGCCTTCGACATGGGTGATCAGGATCATGCCGGGATCGTTGAACTGGATGAGGTGGGCGATCGCGAGGCCCAGGGCGGCGCCGGCCCGATGCAAAATGCGGATAGCGACGGCGTTGCCGACCGAGGCCTCTTCTTCGAGCTCGGTGAGCGAAGTGCAGGCAAGTCCCTCCGCCTTCGACATTTCCTTGATCGCCTCTACCGACGCGACCGTATCGAGGCAGCCGCGCTTGCCGCATCGACAGGGCGAGCCGTTGGGCTCGATGGTACAATGGGCGATTTCGCCTGCGCCGCCGCGATTGCCGCGATAGAGCTTGCCGCCGATAAAATGGGCGCAGCCGACGCCGTCGCCGAAGGAGACGACGCTGAAATTCTGGATGTCGCGGACACTGCCGAATAGCTTTTCACTGACGGCGACCGCCTTGGCATCATTTTCGATGAATGTCTCGATGCCGGTCTTTTGCCGGATGATCTTGGCTAGCTGTACGTCCTGCCAGCCGAGCAAGGTGGACTGCACGCAATTGGCCTGTTTCTCGTCGACGAAACCGGAGAGAGCCACGCCGAGGCCTGACAATTTGTCCGCCGCGTCCGGCCGCCGGGCGAGCAACTTTGGAAGCGCGTCGGCGATCAATCCTGCAACGATCTCCGGATCGCGCGACAGCGGCATGTTCTCCCGGGCGATGATCTTGCCATTGAGATCGCTAAGGATCATCGGTGCCGGATCTTCAAGCAGTGAAATGCCGACGAAGAACGCGGCTTCGGGATGCAAGTCGAGCAATATCGAGGGTCGGCCCTGACCGTAGACCGTCTCGGTTTCGTGCAGGACGCCGAGTGTAATGAGGTCGCGAGCGATGCCGCTCATCGCCGCCTTGCTGAGCCCCATCGACGCGGCAAGGACCGTCCGGCTGAGTGGGCCGGACTCGCTGATGACGCGCAGAAGCTGTCGCTGCGAGGAGGTCAGCAATTCGATGTTCCGCCTGGGTGTCTGCGTATTTGGCTCGACAATAAGTTCAGCAAATGAACAAATCAACCGCACGGCCGATGGATGGTAGACATCCAAAATGGGTGAACGAGATGATGATTTTCACAAGACCTCATGAAAAGCACTAGGTTGCTCGCAGTCGGCGTGATCGCTGGTTCGCTTTTATCGCCGAGCGCGGCACTGGCCAGGGCATTGAACGTCATGCAGATCGAAGCTCCGCGTTCGCTGGCGTTCACAATGAACTGGCAGGCGGATCAGCGCCATACGCTGACGCGGCCGGAGCTGCCCGGGCTCGCCAGCCGGCCGCGGTTAGCACGCTAGCCATTCCTCAGCCATTCCGCGGTTGGATCCTACCCATTCCCGACGCAATAAAGTTTCAAATTTCATGAAATTCGCGATCTATTATCGTTTTTCATGGGAAGTTATCGTTCTTCACGTTTTCACCGGTGTCACCAACGACATGACGATCGCTCGCGAGGAAATCTTCGGGCCGGTTCTCTGCGTCCTCAACTACAGGAGCGAGCAGGAGGCGATCGCAATCGCCAATGACACCATCTACGGCCTGAAGGCCTATATGCTCTCCTCCAATCCGCGCACGCCCGCACGGTCACTTGGCGCCTCGCGGCCGGCCGAGTCTTAGTCAATGGTTTTCACAATGAGCCTATGGCGCCCTTCGGCGGTTTCAAGCAATCCGGCATCGGCCGTGAATGCGGTGTTTTTGGTCTGGAAGTCTAGTTGGAGCCCGACAGCATGATCGCTGCCACTTGAACAGCGTAATTCCTGCACCAGCCTTGAAATGGCGACTTGTCAGCCGGATTTGCAACGCGCAAGCTGCTGATATTGCGATTCATTGCAAAGCGGTGACCCATGATCGCTCCTCTCGACGACGAAGTCTTTCTGCGCCGCTCCTTTGAGGTGGCGTCACGGGCGCGGCTGAATGGGAATCATCCGTTCGGTGCCATACTCGTTGGGCCTGACGGCTCAGTGCTGATGGAACAGGAAAACGCCTACAATCCAACGCAAGACATGACGGGCCACGCGGAGCGTGTGCTAATGACGAGGGCTTCGCAGCAATATTCGCCGGGTTTTCTCGTGCAATGCACGATGTACACCTCCGCAGAACCTTGCGCCATGTGCGCCGGCGCCGCCTATTGGGCCGGGGTCGGCCGCGTTGTCTATGGTCTCAGTGAAAGCCGATTGAAGGCAATCATCGGCAGTCATCCCGAAAATCCGACACTTGATCTGCCCTGTCGCGTGGTTTTTGAAGCGGGTCAGCGTAGAGTCGAGGTCGTCGGGCCGATGCTCTGCGAGGAGGCAACGGCGCTGCATGATGGCGTGTGGTGAACCGCGAATTGCTGTACCACAGGTCCAAAATTGCATAGAAGCGAGCAGTCAAGGAACAGAGTGTGCCCTGTTAAACGGTTGACACACGCTGGCATAAGTATGCATTGCTTATTACAATGATTCAGCAGGCCAACGCCCCCGTAGTTGCTTAGCCCTCCGACGTTGATCCCAAAATTCTCGTTCGCCTATGGCCGTGTCGACGGCCTGCAGGCATTCGCGGCCGGGCGGAACAGTCAGAAAGGAATGTCATGTCCAGTACGGCCGATCGTTCTAGACGTCCGTTGGTCATTGTCTCGATCATGCTCGCGACCTTCATGGTCGCGGTCGAGGCGACAATCGTTGCCACCGCCATGCCCCGCATCGTGGGCCAGCTCGGCGGCTTCACTTATTATAGCTGGGTTTTCTCTGCCTTCCTCCTGGCGCAGTCCACGACGACGGTGATCTACGGCAAGCTGTCGGATATTTTCGGCCGCAAGCCGATCCTGATCGGCGGCATCCTGGTTTTCCTCGTCGGTTCGGCGCTTGCGGGTTTTGCCTGGTCGATGGCCTCGCTGATCGCTTTCCGGTTGCTGCAGGGCCTCGGCGCCGGTGCGATCCAGCCGGTGACAATGACCGTGGTCGGCGATCTCTACAAGCTGGAGGAGCGCGCCAAAGTGCAAGGCGTACTCGCCAGCGTTTGGGCGGTATCAGCCGTTATCGGTCCGCTTGCCGGCGGCATCATCGTCAATAATTTTTCCTGGGCTTGGATCTTTTGGATCAACCTGCCGTTTGGCGTTCTGACCATCGTCGGCTTCGCCTTCTTCCTGCATGAGCAGATCACGCCGCGTGAGGCGAGGATCGATTATCTCGGCACGATCTTGTTCTCGATATCGATCATCTCGCTCCTGGTGATCCTCACCGAAACCGACTCCGGCCTCAGTATTCTCGGATCCCTCGCGATCGTCTTTGTTGTCGCGGGCGCACTGTTTCTTCTTCAAGAGCGGCGCGCGCCGGAACCGATCATCTCGATCGAGCTCTGGGGCCGGCGTTTGGTGGCGACCAGCAATGCGGCCACGCTTTTGGCCGGCATGGCTCTGATCGGGCTGACGACCATATTGCCGATCTATGTGCAGGGCGTGCTCGGCCGTTCGCCGCTGGTGGCCGGCTTTACGCTGACAATGTTGATCGTCGGCTGGCCGTTGGCGGTCATGCTGTCGAGCCGCTTCTTCCGCACGTTCGGCATTCGCAGGACGCTTCGCGTCGGCAGCTTCATGTTCCCCTTCGGATCCGCTTTCCTTCTGTTCCTGACACCGGAAAGCAGCCCGGTTCTGGCTGGTATCGGCTCTTTCCTGATGGGTTTCGGCATGGGTCTCATCAGCCTTACCAGTATCGTGCTCGTACAGGAGAGCGTGGAATGGTCGATGCGCGGCAGCGCCACAGCGTCCATCATCTTTTCGCGCAGTCTCGGCAACACGCTCGGCGCGACTGCGTTGGGTGCGGTGCTCAATATTGGAATTGTCCATTTCGGCAGCGGCGATCTGGCCGCCAAGCTGCATGATGTCCTGAACCAGCCGAGCGGACTTTCCGATCTCGCCGGTAATCCGGCGATCCGTGGCGTCTTCGATGCCGCCCTGCATTGGAGTTTCTGGGGTGTCGTCGTGGTCGCGGTCCTGACCAGTGCGACAACCTGGCTCATTCCGGTGGCGCATGACGCGGGTCGCCGGCAGATGCCAAAGACGGATGCGCAGGAAGCGATGACGCACTGACTGTCTGCCCAACTTTTAGGTTGGATCCGAACCGGCAAAAAAGCGCGCTACCGCAACCTCTGCCGCTGACGCTCGGCTCGGACCTGGGCGGCATCGTCGAGGCAATTGTCCTGGAGTGAGCGAATTTGCGGTCGGCGATGCCGTCTTCGGCCCCAGCGATCCCCGCTTTGTCGGGGCTTATGCTGACTATGCGGTCGCGTCCGCGGGGATGGTCGCCAAGAAGCCGATCTGGTTCGACGATGTCGAGGCCGCTTCCCTTCCCGTGATAGCCGTGACGGTATGGCAGGCGCTGTTCGAACAGGTAAAACTCCGGCGCGGCCGGACTGTGCCCATCCATGGTGCGGCGGCAATGTCAGTGCTTACGCCGTGCAATTCGCCAACCGCGCCGGCCCGGCAAGCGACCACATCCCGGCGGCAAAATCGCCTTGAAGATCGGCGCATAACCTATTGTTTTTTAAGAAATAAGCGACGATGTTGCGACCTTTTCCCTTCCGGAGCAATCTCAGGCGAGGGCAAAAAATCGAGATTCGCCGGTCGTCTGGCAGCTTTCGTTCGGGCTTGGCGGCCCCTGCCGCCTCAGAAATCGTAGCGATCGATGCGCCAAGAATCGAGTAAGCGGTGCGAGGCCTTAAGGGCCGCATCCGGATCGCGAGCGACGATCGCGTCGAGGACGTCCTTGTGGTAGGGCAGGGAGCGCTTCTGGCCTTCCGCCACTTCGTCGAGGCTCGAAAGTGCGCGGTTGGCATAGATCGCAACGGCGATCAAATCGATGAGCTGCGCATAGACCATGTTACGGGTGGCGGCGAAAATGGCAGTATGGAAGCGCAAGTCGGCATCGGCATTGACGTTGACGTCGCCGATGCTGGAAACCATGTCCCCGTAGGCAGAGGTGATGGCGGCTAAGTCCTCCGCGGTCCCGCGCGCAGCCGCTCGCGCCGTCGCTTCCGGCTCCAGCACGCGCCGCAGATCCTTGATCGAGCGCATGATCTCCGTCGACGGACCGGTCTCGTAGTGCCAGACCATGACGTCGGTATCGAGGTGATGCCAGTTGGAGCGCTCCTTGACGCGCGTGCCGACGCGGGTCTTGATTTCCACCAGCCCCTTGCCTGCCAGGCATTTCATCGCTTCGCGGATGACAGTGCGGCTGATGCCGAACTGCTCCACGAGATCCGGTTCGTTCGGAAGCGTCGTGCCGACCGGATAATCGCCGCCGACGATGCGCCGGCCGAGTTCATGCACGAAATAGCCGAACACGCCACGCCGCGGGGTCGTGCCGTACTTGCGCACAAAGGCATCGAATGGCGACTGCGTTACGATCAGTTTCGTTTCCGGGCTCACCCGAGAGGCAGTCGTTGCATCAATGCCGTATTTCATTATCCGGGACTCTCATTCCTAGTTGAAGAGCCGATACGGGATAAAATTCAGCTTATGACGGGCTCCCCTGGGAACTCACGCTGATATTTTGTTTTGCTCGTAACGGTTCCATAATTGGTCGATGTCGATTGGGCCATTCTCGTTCAGCCATACCTCGACGCGAGACTCTACCATGTCTTGTGTGCGCATGCCTACTAGCGCCAAATCGACGGCTTATTTGACAAAATGAACTGAACGAGGCTCGGCGCATAGTCGAAATCAACCCCGGACTGACCATCATCACGCAAGTGATCTCCAGCGCACGCATGGCATCGTCATGCGCGACAAGGGCTATCGATGTCATCGCGAAACGCATATTCATGACAGCAAGTGCGACTTCACCGCTTGACGAGATCGCATATGCGAAACACTACCACTGTAGAGATTTTCGGCCCGATCGCCGCAATCACGACCTTTGAAACCGAGGAGGAGGCTATCCGTGTCGCCAATGACACCGAATTCGGCTCGATCTCCTATGTCTACACCCGTGATCTCAGCCGCGGTCTGCGCGTATTGGAGCGGATGGAAGGCGGCATAGTCGGCTTGAACCTTGGCCTTGTCTCCGATCCCGCAGCGCCCTTCGGTGGTACCAAGCAGAGCGGTCTTTGCCGCGAAGGAGCCCATCACCGCATTCTGGAATTCTGCGAAACCAAATATATCGCCGTTGCCTGGTGACGCTAGCAGCGCAATCCCAAAAGGGTGGAGCGTTCTTGGGACTAGATCCTGCGAAATCAAACCGAGTTAGGGAGAGATCGTCTTGAAAATCAAATTTATAGAAGCTTTTCAGCTACCTATGGGTAGCGGAGAGGCGGGGGCACCGCGGTTGTGGGGGCGCCTGTCTTCGTCAATCTGTCCGAGCCGAACAATGGAGTTTCGAACTGCCGACGGCACCGGGTCTTGGTATGCAATTTGACGCTGTCGAATTGGAGAAGCGCAAGATCGTGATCAAGTTCTGATCCGGCCATTAAGCGAAACGTGATCGTCCTGTCGAATGATGGGACGATTTCGGTCTATCGAAAGCGGTTCCGAACCGTATAAATAGCAGGGGATGTGTGGCGGATTCGGAGCAATTTTTGAATGACTGATATGTCCACGCGCAGGCGGGGGGAGGTAACTAAGGTATCCAATTGGCGCCCGCTGCTGATTGCACTGCTCGTGGCCGGCGCCTTCTTCATGGAAAATCTTGATGGCACCGTCATCGCCACTGCGCTGCCGCAGATGGCCGTGTCGTTCGGTGCCCGACCAGTCGACCTCAATATCGGTATGAGCGCCTATCTGCTGACGCTCGGGGTCTTCATTCCGATCAGCGGCTGGATCAGCGATCGTTTCGGCGCCCGCGTCGTATTCACCACTGCCGTCGTCATCTTCACATTGGCTTCCGTTCTCTGCGGTTTTGCCAATGGCGTCGGCTCCTTTGTCGCCATGCGGATCCTCCAAGGTATCGGCGGTGCGATGATGGTGCCGGTCGGCCGCCTTGTGGTTCTCAACAATACGCCGAAGGACCAGTTGATCTCGGCAATCGCGACGATCACCTGGCCGGCGCTGGTGGCGCCCATTCTGGGGCCGCCGCTCGGCGGCTTCATCACCGATCATGCGACCTGGCGCTGGATCTTCTTCCTCAATCTGCCGCTCGGCATGTTGGCATTCGTCTTCGCCCTTATGCTGATCCCGCAGACCAAGAACGACGCGCGGCCGCCCTTCGATTGGACTGGCTTCGTCATCAGCGGTTTCGGGCTGGCGAGCCTGACCTATGGTTTGGAGCTGATCGGTCGTCCCGATCCGGTGTGGCTGGAAGCCTGGACCTATGTCATTGTCGGCTTCGTTCTTCTGGCCGCTGCCGTGTTCCATTTTCGGCGAACTGAACATCCTCTGATCGAGCTTGTGGGGTTGAAGCACTCGACCTTTGCCATCACCATCTCCGGCGGCTCGCTTTTTCGCGTCGCCATTGGTGCTGTGCCTTTCCTGCTGCCGCTGATGTTCCAGGTCGGTTTCGGGCTCAGTGCCTTTCACGCTGGCATGCTGACCTTGGCGGTCTTTGCCGGCAATCTTGCGATGAAGCCGGCTACGACACCGATCCTGAGGCGCTTCGGTTTCAAGCCGGTGCTGGTGGTCAACGGTATCCTCAATGCGATCTTCATCGCTGCCTGCGCATTGTTTTCGCCGGATACGTCTCTCTGGTTCGTCATCCCGGTGCTGTTCATCGGCGGCATGTGCCGGTCGATGCATTTCACGGCGCTGAACACCATCGCCTTTGCTGACATCCCGCCGCAGCAGATGACGGGCGCCAACACGGTGTTCAGCACGGCTTTTCAGGTGACCATGGGGATGGGGATCGCTGTCGGTGCCATCGGCATCCGTCTCGGTCAAGCGATCAGCGCGCCGCTCGGCATGAACGGGATCATCGCCATCGAATTCCGCCTGGCTTTCGTCATGCTCGGGATTATCGCTTTGCTCGCCGTTGTCGATTGCCTTCCGCTCGATCCGAAGGCCGGCGACAATGTTTCGCGCAAGCCGAAGCCAGCTGCGAAAAAGGCGGCATGAACGGCCGCCATGGCATGTGGGGATCGCGCCTTGTCGCCGCCCGGCCTCTCAAAAATGATAGTGTATCAGGTTATATCGCATGAGCAGGGCGGGCACTGCGATCAAAAGAAGAAGAAGCACAGTTATGCTCGCCGTACGCAACATTTTTATGCGGCGCGTGCGCTGACCGGTCCAGTCATATACCATTTTACATGTCTCCCCGTTCTCCGCGTGCTAAAAGGCAATAAAATCAAACGCTAGTCAATACTAATAATAGAATTGCCTTTAACAAGGGTGGCCTAATCCATTGGATTGGTGGGCGGTTCGACCGTCCTGTGCAAAGCTGCCTCAATTTGCCCCTTTCTTCGCAGAAAGATCGCTTGGCGGCAGCGGCCGTGGCTATATAACGAACGAAGGTTTCTTCGCGGTTTCGCGGGGATGGGAAATTGCTTGCGAACAGAGGAAAGACGTGATGAGCAAGATGCGTGCCCTGGTACTGGAGCGTCAGCACGAGCTGGCGCTACGTGATATCGACCTGCCGCAGGAGGTCGGGCTGGGTCAGGTGAAGATCAAGATCCATACGGTCGGCGTCTGCGGATCGGACGTGCACTATTACACGCACGGCCGCATCGGCCCCTTCGTCGTCAATGCGCCGATGGTGCTCGGCCATGAGGCAGCCGGCACGATCGTCGAAGTCGGCGCGGATGTGACGCATTTGAAAGTCGGCGACCGCGTCTGTATGGAACCCGGTATTGCCGATCCCAATTCGAAGGCCAGCCGTCTTGGCATGTACAATGTCGATCCCGCCGTCACCTTCTGGGCGACGCCGCCCATCCATGGCGTTCTGACGCCCTTCGTGGTGCATCCGGCCAATTATACCTTCAAGCTGCCCGATAATGTCAGCTTCGGTGAGGGTGCGATGGTCGAGCCTTTCGCGGTCGGCATGCAGGCCGCCACCAAGGCGAAGATCACACCCGGCGATACCGCCGTCGTCCTTGGGGCTGGCCCGATCGGCACCATGGTTGCCATTGCTGCGCTTGCAGGGGGCTGCGCCCGCGCCATCGTTGCCGATCTTGCCCAGCCGAAGCTCGATATCGCCGCCCAGTACCAGGGTGTGATCCCGGTCAATATCCGTGAGAAGAACCTAGTCGAAGAGGTCAATCGTCTGACCGACGGCTGGGGCGCCGATGTCGTGTTCGAATGCTCGGGCTCGCCCAAGGCCTGGGAAACTGTGATGGAATTGCCGCGTCCCGGTGGGGTTATCGTCGCTGTCGGTCTGCCGGTCGCACCGGTCGGTTTCGATGTCTCGACGGCATCGACGAAAGAAATCCGCGTCGAGACCGTCTTCCGTTATGCACATCAATATGAACGTTCCATCGCGCTGATCGCTTCCGGTCGTGTCGATCTGAAGCCGCTGATCTCCGAAACCTTCAAATTCGAGCAGTCGATCGAAGCCTTCAATCGTGCCGTGGAAGCCCGGCCGAGCGACGTGAAGCTGCAGATCGTTCTGGATCAATAAGCATCTCTCGCCGCCGCGCTCCTAAAATGGCGCGGCGGATTGCCTTTTTAGCTTCGCAGGATCGCGTCCGAAAACACGCCAGGTTTATCTGGATCATGCCCGAAACCGTAGACGTGTCCGCAAAAGCGATGCTAGCGTAGTTTCAAACAGAGAGAATTGGGCGGCAACGCCGTAAAACGGAAGGGACGCTGTGCCGCACGACGTCGCATTGATAGCACTAATCGCCGCCGGTTTCGTGTTTGCGGCCATTTTCGGCTATCTCGCCGACCGGCTGCATCTGCCGCCGCTTGTTGGATACCTCGTTGCCGGCGTAATGATCGGCTCGTCTACGCCGGGTTTTGTTGCCGACGCCGCTCTTGCGTCGCAACTGGCTGAAATAGGCGTCATTCTCTTGATGTTTGGAGTCGGCCTGCATTTTTCGGCGGCTGATCTGCTCGCCGTGCGTGGAGTAGCAATTCCCGGTGCCGTCGGTCAGATCGCCATCGCCACACTCTTGGGCATTGGCCTGACGTCACTGTGGGGCTGGGGCATCGGCGCCGGTCTTGTCTTCGGCTTGAGCCTCGCTGTCGCCAGTACCGTCGTGCTGCTGAAGGCGCTGGAGGAGCGCAACCTGGTGAGTTCGCCCAATGGCCGGGTCGCCGTCGGTTGGCTGATCGTCGAGGATTTGGCGATGGTGCTGGCGCTTGTGCTGCTGCCGGCTTTCGCCGGAGTTCTTGGTGGCCATGCCGATGCTGGCGCCCACGCAATGACCGGGTCGATCGAGCTGACCATCGCCATCACCCTCGTCAAGGTAGCAGCCTTTGCCGCCGTTGCGATTTTCATCGGCCCGAAGATCGTGCCCTGGCTGTTGACCTCGGTCGCACGGACGGGGTCACGCGAACTCTTTACCCTGTCCGTTCTTGCCATTGCACTCGGCATCGCTTTTGGAGCTGCGGAGATATTCGGCGTGTCTTTCGCGCTCGGCGCGTTCTTCGCCGGCCTCATCATGAGCGAATCCCGCCTCAGCCATCGGGCTGCGGCCGATTCCCTGCCGTTGCAGAATGCCTTCTCGGTGTTGTTCTTCGTTTCTGTCGGTATGCTCTTCGACCCGTCGGTGCTGCTGCGCGAACCGCTGATGATCCTCGGGGTGCTCGCTCTCATCATTCTCGGCAAACCGCTGATCTCTTTTTGCGTCGTGCTGTTGCTGCGCTATCCCGCCAGTATGGGTTTTGCAGTTTCGGCCGGGCTTGCCCAGATCGGAGAATTTTCTTTTATCCTGGCCGGCCTTGGCGTCTCGCTAGGTCTCCTGTCGCGCGAGGGGCAGGATCTGATCCTAGCTGGCGCCATTTTGTCGATTACGCTCAACCCGCTGGTTTTCGCTGGCGTTGAAAGGCTGGAGAAATGGACCTTTTCGCGGTGGCCGGCACTGGCAAACGGCTACGGTGCAGCAAAGCACGATAGGCTGCGCCGTGAACTGGCCATCATCGGCG
Source organism: Martinezella calliandrae (assembly GCF_030272695.1). GTDB lineage: Bacteria > Pseudomonadota > Alphaproteobacteria > Rhizobiales > Rhizobiaceae > Rhizobium > Rhizobium calliandrae. The sequence goes on along the minus strand of NZ_JARFYN010000030.1, from coordinate 13,712 downwards.
CGCAGCGAGAGGCGCGAGATCGTCAGCATCATCTGGAAATTGAGCAGTTGATCGAGACATTTCCGATGTTCGACAAGATCGATGAGAACGCGCAAGAAGAACTTCTGCTGCTCTTCCGGCCAAGGTCAGCATCGCCCGGTGATCGTGTCATCCGCACCGGTGACCGGGGCGACAGCATGTATTTCATTGCGTCCGGTGCGGTCGAAGTACAGTTCGAGGATGACGAGATTCCACTCAACGCCGGCTCGTTCTTCGGCGAGATGGCGCTATTGACGGGCGCACGGCGCACCGCCGATGTAGTGGCGGTCGACTTTTGTCAGTTCCTCGTGCTGGAACGTCGCGATTTCAACCTGTTCATGTCCCGCCACCCGCGGCTGCGCGCCGCCGTCAGCAGCATGGCCCGACAGCGCCAGGAGATGAACGTCTCGCGCCAACGGCGGGATCAATCGCTAGACGCCAGCTGATCAGGTCGAAGGCCTACCGCCCGGCCAGCCAGGTCTTCGAAACACGGCAGGCCATCGTATAGGCCGGATCGAAAACATTCCCGACGTCATAGCGCACGACCTGGCCCAGCAGATGGCTGGCGGCGGTCTTGTCGAGTCCATAGTCGCTGGCCAGCCAGCGAAGCATTTCGCTGGTTGCATGCTGCAGCGCCTGATCAAGCGGTCGGGCGTTGCCGATCGTGAAAATGTCGTTCGCCGTTTCGCCACGCGGCCAGATGATTTTCTTCTTTTCGACGCTGAGCCGTACCGTCACCTCGAAGGTGGTCTCGATGCCGGTCCCGACGATCTCGCCATCGCCTTGTACGGCATGGCAGTCTCCCAGGAAGAAGAGCGCACCCGGCGCTGATACCGGAAACCAGATCGTCGTGCCGGGCGCGAGCAGCCGGTAATCCATATTGCCGCCGAATTCACCGCTGGTGGCGGTGGATATGGCCTGGCCAAGCGATGGCGCGACGCCGAAGCAACCGATCATTGGCGACAGCGGCAGTACAAAAGACTGAAGACCGGCGACGGGTTCGGAAAGCCTGGCCGTCAATGCCTGGCGATCGATTTGCCAGATCACCTTTTCGCTCGGCGGCAGCGTCCGCACGTCTTCAGGGTCAACGACATTGCCGGCAACGACGCTCCGGGTGAAGCCCGTGTCGCGCGTCGGCACCATGCCGAGGATCTCGACCTTCAATGAATCTCCCCGTCCCGCGCTTTCAACAAAAATCGGACCGTTCATGGGATTCGGGCCGGTAGCTCTCTGGACTCCGTTCTGGTCGTAACCGGCGGCATCGAGCGTCTCCGTGATCACCGTGTCGCCATCGGCAATGTGCAATGCCGGAGGAAGAGAGCCGATGACGTTGTAATAGGCCGTCGGAGCGAAACGATGCGTTGCCATGAAGCCTCAGCCTTGTCTGAAGTTGCGTCCACCCAACCTATGCCGGATTCGGCCTCTGCTGAAAGAGTGGAATACACGCAATTCTCACGGTCCACGAAATATCTTCGGCGCTTGGCTTTGTTAGCTTGGTTCGTAGAACTGGCCGCGAAGCCGACCTTTTGGGGTTCGCATTTGAGATGCGCCTCGGCTCGACTGGAACGCCGGTCACCTTCTACCACAGGCAGCTTTGTGTTACGACAATCCGAGCGGGATTGAGGTGAGTGTACCGGGGGGAATAAACATTTCAAATGCTCTCACTTTTCCAGAACTTAAGGAACTTTTCTGGCTCGATGATCAAGCAGTCAATCAGGAGGCGGATCGTTTCGATTGCCGCTGGCTTGATCATCCTCATGATGGCGACTTCCGTGCTGTCAATGGTGATGGTTGGGCGGCTCGGCCATCTGCTCGACGAGCTGACAGCGAGGTACAATCCGGCTAACGAGCATTTGACGCGTATCCATGTGCTGTCGCTTGAAAGAGCTCTCGCGCTGCGTCGCATGGTGATTGCCAAGATGCAGCAGCCGCCCGATGAGACGGGATATACGGCACGCCAGCAGTTGTACGACGCAAAAGGCGCGGAAATTGACCGTGAGGCGCGGGCCGCGCGTCAACTCATCGACGCGATCATTGCTGATGCCAATACGCCGTCGGACAATGCGGCGCTGGCACGCATCGAGACTAGGATCGACAGTCTGATGAGTGACGGTCGCAGTCTTCTGCGCCAGGAAACGTGGCATTTGCTTACACTCCTCGATGCACGAGACTTTGGCGGTGTAAGAGATCACCTTCCGCGGGTTGACGCGTTCCGTGACGAACTTGATCAAAGGATCGACACTCTTCGGCAGGAAATGCTGAAAGTGAGCGATGGCGCGATCGCAACGATTCGGATGGAACAGTCTCGGGCGGTCCTGATCTCAGCGATCGCGACGCTGCTTGCCGCGGTCGTCGGGTTAGTTTTCGCCAACCTAGTAAGTGGAGGTATAATTCGCTCCGTCCGGCAGTTGCTGGAGGGCACGCGCGCTGTCGAGGCCGGCCATCTCGACCAACCTATCGATGTAGCGACGCGCGACGAAATCGGAGAACTGGCGGCTGCGTTCAACCGGATGGTCGTGCAGTTGCGTGCCAACCAACGCGTCAAGGAAACTTTTGGCAAATATATCGATCCCCGCGTTGTGGAGGGCCTTATCGATCGGCCGAACCTGACTGCAGCGGAAGGTCAGCGCAGGTTGATGACGGTATTATTCTGCGATCTGAAGGGATTTACGAGCCTCAGCGAAGGCTTGGTGCCCCAAGGTCTTGTCAAGGTCATGAACCGCTACTTCTCCGTCATGTCCGAACCTATTCGAACCAACCGCGGGATCATCGACAAATATATCGGCGACGGCATCATGGCCTATTGGGGTCCTCCATTCGTTGACGAGGAAGATCACGCGCGACTTGCGTGTCTCGCCACCATGGAAATGATTGAGCGCATTGACACGTTGCGTCGGGAAATCCCTAATTTGCTGGGTGTCCGCGGCACGCCGATGGAAAAATGCGATTTGCGGATAGGCGTTGCAACGGGCGAAGCATTGGTCGGAAGCATCGGCTCCGACATCATGATGAGCTATACGGTGATGGGCGACGTGGTAAATCTCGCCTCACGCCTGGAAGGCGCAAACAAGGTCTACGGCACCCGCAATCTGGTATGCGAGAGAACTATGGTCGCAGCCGGAACTGCACTCGAGTTCCGGGAAGTCGATCGCATCGTGGTCGCAGGCCAAACCCATCCGGAGGCGGTTTTTGAGGTGCTTGGACGCAATGGCGAGCTGGCACCCGAACGATTGGCATCACGGGACTACTACCGGGAAGGGCTTGCGGCATATCGCGAACGGCGATGGGAAGATGCACTTCGCGCGCTGAAGGCTTCGCTGGAGGTGATGCCCGGTGACGGACCATCCTCGGGTCTGCTGAAGCGCATCGAAAGCCTCAAGATGAATCCGCCCCCCCAAGATTGGGACGGGTCGTGGCACATTGAAAAATAGGCAACCTGGCGTAACCGGTCAAAGTCGCGCCCTTTCCGCAAATGGGTCGGTCAATCAACCGACCCAGCGATGCCGCGTCTCAGTAGTAGCGCCAACCGCCGCGGTAAGGTTCACGATGGACCCAGTAGCGGTGGCCATCCCAGTAGCCGTGTCCATGATAATAAACGCCAACTCGCGGATTTGCGGGCACGACAACAACCGCGCCGCGGGGTTCGGGGTTTGGACGGCAGTAGCCATTGGGACCGCGATGAAATCCCGCGCCACATCCTTGAGCCGCATCAGCAGTAGGAGCAATTGCAATTAGCGCCGCCGCGGAAGTGAAGGCTACGATAAGCAACTTTTTCATGATGTCCTCTTTCTAGTGTCATCTGGGACTTTCTAGTGTCATCTGGGACGCTCCTCGCATCCCGAACATATGCTTAACGCGAATTCCTGCCATTTTTATCGTTCGAAATGAAAATTTTTTCGAATGTCTGCGAACGCGTCCGCATTGGACAGGAGCGGACTTTGTGAGATGCCTCCTATTCGGGCATCTAAATGAGGCGCCTCGTCGTCAGATATCTTCCATTGGCGACAGCAATACGACGACCCGACGCAAATCTGCTCTGCCAGTCCGCGAGTGGTGGCCAATGCTGTTTCAGATGGTTTCGGCGCGCCGCATTCGGTTGTTTTCAATGAATGCGGCTAGCGGTGCTTAAAGTACTGCACCTCGCGCTCATGCTTTTCAGCCTCCGCGCGTGACTTGAACGTACCGAGATTTCTACGTTTGTGTGTCTTCGGATCGAGCTTACGCGAATAGAGGCGGTACTCACCCGACTTCAGCTTGCGGATCATGATAATCTCCTCTTATGCGGACTTAACCCCCATCCACGAATGACGGTTCCCCCGCATCCACAGAATATTGGTCGGCGAACGGCCGTGCGTTTTCCTGAAGAAGTCGACAGAAGACTGGATAGTGTCTGCCTTTGCACTATTCTTATCCAAGCGGAGCGAGGCCCCCCGCTCGCTCGTCAAAAGCAGTCAGCATCAGGCCGGACGAAAGCGACACCGCCCCGATTTGAACGTGACTGCGGCCAGAACCCTTTCGATGCAGATGGGGGAGATTGCGCGATGCCGAGACAAGTCCTCTTCATACAGGGTGCGGGAGCGACAGCGCACGACGAATGGGACGTTAAATTGGTAAAGAGCCTTGAGCGTGAGCTCGGCGAAGGTTACACCCTGCGCTTTCCCCGAATGCCTGATGAGGCCGATCCGCGTTACCGGACCTGGAAGGGGGCGCTGCTGAATGAATTCGATGGCCTCGAGGATGGTGCAATCCTTGTCGGTCATTCCATCGGTGGAACCGTTCTAATCCACGTGCTCGCCGATGAGCGCCCGAAGTTCAGGCCGGGCGCCCTCATTCTCATCTCGGCGCCGTTTATCGGCGAGGGTGGATGGCCGAGCGATGATATCGTGGCACGCGACGACTTTTCAAAACGGCTACCTGCCGGGCTGCCCGTCTTCATCTATCATGGCAGCGAAGATAAAATCGTTCCGTTCGGACATGCTGAGCTTTACGCGAAAGCAATCCCGGAAGCGGTTGTCCGCTCTCTGCCGCACCGCGATCATCAGCTCAATAACGACTTGAGCGAGGTTGCGCAGGATATACTTCACGGTCCGTCCTTTCCGCAAGCGGCCAACCGCGGAAGGCCTTGACTGGGTGATCTCTGGATCGATCTGCGCCGGGCACCCGGGCTGATGCCGGTCCATGCCGAAAGGCGTTCGGTGAAGTGGCTCTGGTCGGAGAAGCTCATGGTACGATATGAAGGTTATCTTTACAGTTTGCCTTCGTATATGGTAGATGTTTTGCATGATCGACAAGCTTACAGACATTGAAGCACCACTGGCGGCCACCATTGCCGAGGAGCTGCGAACTTTCGCAAGCAAGCTGAAGCGAAAGCTCCGTGAACAGGGCCATGTTGGGGACCTGACATCAAGCCAGGCATCCGCACTTGTTCGGCTGGAAAAGGCAGGCCCAATGACCACCTCAGCGCTTGCGCGCTGTGAGGGCATGCGTCCACAGTCGATGGGCTCGCTTCTCGCCACGCTGGAGTTGTCAGGGCTTGTTGCGGGTATGCCTGATCCTTCGGACGGTCGCCAGACAATCCTTTCCCTTACCGATAAGTGCCGTCTCCTGATCCACGAGGGCAGGGCGGCCCGCCAGGACTGGCTCACTCGAGCCTTAGAGGCCAAGCTATCGGTCGATGAGCAGAAGCAGGTCTTATCGGCAATCACCAGTTTGAAGCGACTGACAGAGGACGATGAATGAGGCCGATTTTGAAGCCGCCGGGACATTGGGAGGTTCAATGGCCCTGACCACGCTTGATCCAAAAACCGCACTCATTGTCGTCGATCTTCAAAAAGGCATCGTTGGCGCTGCGTTGATGGGATCAATCGCTCCTGTCGTCGATCGTTCCGCGGCACTGCTTCGCGAATTTCGCAATCGCAGTCTTCCCGTAATTCTTGTTAATGCGGCCGGTGGTGCGCCAGGTCGCACGGAGCAACCAAGGCGTCACACAGAGCCGCTTCTGCCGGGGTTCACGGACTTTATCCCGCAAGTTGATCAGCAGCCCACAGATATCGTCGTGACCAAACGCAGCTGGGGAGCGTTCGCGACGACCGATCTTGATTGGCAGTTGAAGTCTCTGGATGTGACGCAGGTGGTGATCATTGGTGTTGCCACGAGCACCGGCGTCGAGGCGACCGCGCGCCAGGCCTATGAGGCAGGTTTCAATGTCGCACTGGCGGTCGATGCCATGACAGACACGCGCCCGGAGGCTCACGAATACAGTATCCGCAACATATTCCCCCGGCTTGGCGAAACCGCCACAACCGAGGACATCATCAACGAGCTTGCGAAGCGGGATCTATAGAATGAACTGGCCTCATTATTTGCTGTTGTTTGGCGGCGGCATTTTCCTGATGAATTCGGTTCCTCACCTGGTCAGCGGTGTCCTGGGACAGCCCTTTCAGTCGCCGTTCGCCAAGCCACGCGGGGAAGGACTGTCGTCATCGACCGTTAATGTCCTGTGGGGTTTTGTGAACCTGGTGCTGGCATACCTGCTTCTGATCCGGTTTGGTGCGTTTCAATGGGACGACGGCTTTGATGCTCTCGCCATCGGTTTCGGCGCACTCGCGATATCGTTGTTCGCTGCCCGCCACTTCGGCAGGTTCCACGGCGGGAACACGCCGGAGCGGCAATGACGGAACAACCCGAGCGCACTCCAAAGTGGTCGGTTTGAAATACTCACAACGTTCCAAAGAAAGCCGCGCCTGCAAGCAGCGCCCCGGTCAGGATATTCGCCAGGAATAGCCGGAAATTTACGTCCGGGCGAGCAAGGTCAACCCGTCGTGTCTGCCAGGAAAGATGCGCTGCGATCACCAGCATTCCAATCGCATAGGGCAGCGACATCCCCAACATCCACCCGGCAAGCGACCATGCTGCGAGCGTCAAGGCGTAGAACGTTCCGATGCAAATCCTTCCATGCTGGCCAAACAGGAGCGCTGTCGATTTGAGGCCGAGGCGGGTGTCGTCTTTTGCGTCGACATAGGCATAGACGGTATCGTAGCCAATCTGCCATGCAACGGCACCGAGCCACATAAGGACTGCGCCGGCCGGGATCTGACCGGCAACCTCGGCCCATGCCATCAGCATCCCCCAGTTGAACGCAGCGCCAAGGACGGCTTGGGGCCAATGCGTGAAGCGCTTGCAAAGCGGATATAGGAATACCAGCGGCAGCACGCATATCGCGACCAAACGCGCGTAGGGCGTCAGGAAAAACAGAAGTGAAGCCGCCAGTGCGAGCTGGACGATCAAGAAGGCGAGCGCTTGCGGCAAGCCGATCTGCCCGCTTGCCAAGGGTCGAAAGCGCGTCCGCTCGACATGACCGTCAAACTTTCGATCCGCAACATCATTGACGGTGGATCCCGCGCTTCTCATCAGCAAAGCGCCAAGAGAGAAGATCGCCAGTAGCCGAAGATCCGGAAAGCCATGCGACGCTTGGATAAGCGCAGCCCAGCAGGGGAAAAGCGAAAGCCATATCCCTACGGGGCGGTCGAGCCGCGCCAGACGTGCGTAGGGCCGCCACGCCGAGGGCAATCGGCAATCCACCCAGTCGCCTCGGTGAATATCGCTGAGGTCCGGGCGGCTCAAATTCTTTATCGTCATATCCTACCACTGCGTCGCAAATAAACAGACAATTGGTTTCGGCATTGCACCCGATCTTCTCGACGCGGCAAAATAGAGGTTCTTGTCACCGCCGCAATGGTCGCAGTTGACGCATCGCAAAAATGAATAGTCTTGCGCTTAGTCGCGCGCCGCAGAAATTGACCATCCGGCAAAAATCTCTCGTTGCTGGCCGCGGATTGAGGTATTTTAGCTGCCTGTGACCATCAGAAAAATCGGCGGAATTGATCTGCGTCGGTGACAGCCACCGACGTGTCGATATCGGCTCGCCTGCCGCAAAAATGGAGTTTGAAATTGAGCACCGCGTTTATGAAGGAAGAGAGCGCCGAAACGGCTTCGGAAACCTTGCTGCCCGACCGCGCAATTTCACCTCACCCGAACCTCGTTACGGAAGCCGGGTTGGAAGCCTTGGAATTGCAGCTCCAAAAAGCGCGCGAAGCCTATGACGCCGCAGGTGCGATCGAAGACGTGAATGAACGGCGGCGGCAGGCGGCAATTCCCTTGCGGGACACGCGATATTTTTCGGCAAGAATTCGCACAGCGCAGGTGATCCCTAACCCAACTTCGTTCGACATCGTTGCCTTTGGGAACACGGTAACATTCAGCCGCAGCGATGGGCGCGTGCAGACCTATCGTATCGTGGGGGAGGACGAAGCCGATCCGAAGGCGGGATCAATCTCCTTCGTAGCGCCGGTGGGGAAATCTCTACTGGGTAAAGCCGTTGGGGACGTCGTCAGCGTGGGTGATCAAGAACTCGAGATCATCGCCATCTCGTAAAATGCCGTCTGGAGAAGCAGGACATCTTAGCCTCATGGCTGCAGCCAAAGGCATTTCGTCGCGCGTTTGCTGAAAAAGAGGATCGGCTCGGCGATATCGGACATTTGCACCCAGCGACCGAGCGGGGTTTTGCCTTAGGGATTAGTTCCCGCAGACCGTAGCCGCTTGCCCGATCTTAATAGTTCAGACAGCTGTTGCCTTTACACTTCCATAAAGTGACGGGAAGAACGTCAAAAATAGACTGCTGAAAGTGACGCGCATTTGCGAGGCACAATGATCGCTCGGCACAATTTTAGCTTCATCAGCAGCATCGTCGCCATTTGGTTGATGACCTGGCTGTTCTCGGCAAGCCCCTCGAATGCGTCGGTCCTGCTCGAAGACCAAACCTGGACAGAGCTGCGTGATCTTATCAAATCCGGAACGACGACAATCATAGTGCCAATCGGCGGCACGGAGCAAAATGGTCCTGCCATGGCGCTAGGCAAACACAATGCGCGGGTAAAGTTTCTGGCTGAAAGGATAGCCGAGCGGCTCGGGAATACCCTTGTCGCGCCCCCAATCGCCTATGTTCCCGAAGGCTCGATCGACCCGCCGACCGCCCATATGAAATTTCCGGGCACGATCACGATCAGTGACAAGACCTTTGAAGAGCTCCTCGAATCCGCATCGCGCAGTTTCAAACTGCACGGATTCACGACTATCGTTCTCATTGGTGACCACGGGAGTTACCAGGGTGACGAGCGGGTCGTTGCCGATCGCCTCAATCGAGAATGGAGCAAAACGCCTGTCCGAGTATTCGCGGCCACCGAATATTACGAGATTACTGAGCGCGCCTATGTCGAGAAGTTATTGTCGTCTGGCGTAAAGCGTAGCGAAATTGGAACGCATGCCGGCTTGGCCGACACGTCACTGATGCTCGCCATCGATCCGTCGATGGTGCGCATGGATCGCCTCCGGGCGATCCCGAAGCTGGGCGCGGCCGACGGCGTCTACGGTGGCGACCCAACGCGCTCGTCTGCCGAGCTTGGCAAGCTCGGCATAGACCTGATCGTGCAAGGGACGACCGAAGCGATCCGCAACTTCATCGCAAGCCGGCGGACATCGCAATGACTGGAAGGCGCAGTCGTTTCGCAACTATTGTCGCATCATTCGTCTACTTGACCGCCTTGCAAGCGACCGCAGCTTCAGCTGGGTCTTGCCCACCGGACTGCGGCGATCCGCCAGTCCCGCCCAGCGCCATCAACATTTACAGTGAAACAACCGCCGACCATTTATCTCCAGCAACACAAGAGGCGCTACCGCGTGTTTATGTTCCAAATCATGCGTCAAACACCGTATCCGTCGTCGACACCACGACGCTCAAGGAAGTTGACAGATTTCCAGTTGGACGACAGCCGCAGCATATAGTTCCCTCTTGGGATCTTAAGACGCTTTGGGTCACCAACAATGCCAGTCGCACGAATATGGGCAGCCTGACGCCCATCGATCCAAAAACAGGAAAGCCTGGCAAGACCATTCCGATAACCGATCCTTACAACATGTATTTCATGCCGGATGGGAGTTCGGCCATCGTTGTCGATGAAGCATATAAGCGGCTGGACCTGCGCGATCCGCAAACCATGGCAATGAAGTCGTTTATCCCAACTCCTACGTGCCACGGCGTCAATCATGCGGATTTTGCTGCCGACAATTCCTATGCCATCTTCACGTGTGAATTCAGCGGAGGCGGCCTTGTGAAAGTCGACCTGTCGACTAGGAAAGTTGTCGGCAGCCTCAAATTGTCCAAGAGAGGAATGCCCCAAGACATCAGGCTTTCGCCCGACGGCAAGGTTTTCTACGTCGCCGACATGATGAATGACGGCGTGTTCCTAATCGATGGCGACAGCTTTACCGAGATTGGCTTCATTCGAACGGGCATTGGCAGTCACGGTCTTGTCGTCAGTCGCGACGGCACTAAGCTCTATGTCGCCAACCGCGGTTCCCGCAACATGAAGGGGGCGGGTCCGCATGGTCCGGGAAGCGTGACCGTGATCGATTTTGCAACACGGTCGATTGCCGCGCAATGGCCTATTCCCGGCGGCGGAAGTCCCGATATGGGGAACGTCAGTGCTGACGGCAAGCAGCTGTGGCTGTCCGGCCGCTTCGACGGCGAAGTCTACGAATTCGACACCACTTCCGGCGCCGTAACAAAAATTCGGGTTGGGGTGGAGCCGCATGGCTTAACGGTCTGGCCGCAACCTGGCAGGTACTCGCTGGGCCACACCGGCAATATGCGCTAGTTTGCACCTTTCCCATGCGGCCGAATTCACGTCGGCCTTGATCCTTGCACGGAGCCTGCAGCCATTGGGTGGCGCTCGGAAAGGCGAGAAAGGGAGGTAAAAAGGTCGTTTCCTGATGGTCCTAGCGATATTTCGCTGAAATTCGATGTCGAAAATAAAAGAGCCCTGCCGGGCAAACGTCGGTGGTGTTCGGCCAATTCGGAGAATGGTCGGCAGCTTGTGCCTACCGTTGCTGGCAGGGTGGGTTTGGCAGGCATGATCAGAACACTTCCTGATGGGCGCTTTATATGCGACGCGTTAAATATTCTATCGAGCGCGAAGCAATCTCCAAGAGCCAAGGATTGACAAAAAAGGGCCGGTTTTGCGATGGAGCATCCCCTATCGCCGCGTTATAAGCTTGCGCTACATTAGGGAAGAAAAGCTTTTAGCGGTAACCGATGCCAAGTTCTCCCGATACTACAGCCCAAAGTGCCAGCGACCCGAGCGTGGATGCCAATAGCCCGACAGATTTGGGGTTCGCCGTCGACCAAGTCGAGGAACCGGCACCCGCCGCGGGATCTGCGTCCGGCGCCTCCGGCCAAGCTGATCACGCGCGACCGCCTGACCGACCGTTCGGCCAAAGCAGACGGGCAACGCACAATCTACTGCGTGCGCTCGGTCATGATTTGCGGGCGAGTGGCGTCTCGGCAAGGGCTAAGGTCAATACTGCAGCTTCCTACTTGAGGACGAAGCTCAAGGTATCGCCCCCATCGGAAAGCCCATCACCAGTCCGCAGTCTTGGCAAATCGCTCGCAACTGCTCTGGTTAAAATGGGGAGCAGTATTCGTGGTCTGCGCACAAGGCAGTTCGAACCCGTGCCGCATGCGTCGCGCAACACCGGGTGGTGGAAAATCACTACAGGATTTGCCTTTGTCTGCCTCATCCTCGCGGGATGCGTATTGGTGTGGGCGCTAAAAGACGTGCCCTGGGGCGAGATCCGGGACGGAACATTGAAGCCGGTCGTCGTATTGGAAACCGCTGACGGCGCGCCTTTGGTAAGACAGGGACCTTACCAGGGACCATATGCTCGGTACGACCAGTTCCCGCCGCGTCTGATCGATGCCGTCCTTTCGATTGAAGATCGCCGGTTCATGGATCATTTCGGAATCGACCTCATAGGGATTGGAAGGGCGTTCCTGCGGAACCTTGAGGCTGGCGCCGTGGTGGAGGGCGGCAGCACGATCACCCAACAGTTCATCAAGCTGCAGTATCTCGAGAGCGACCGAACAATAAAGCGAAAGATACAAGAAGTCGTCGTCGCCCTGTGGCTAGAGTGGAAACTCGGCAAGCAGGAAATCCTGACGCGCTATCTCAACAGCGTCTATCTTGGCTCCGGCGCGACCGGCATGCCTGCAGCTGCGCGAATCTACTTCAACAAGGATATAGGCGCTCTTGACCTGCCGGAATCGGCGATGCTGGCGGGATTGCTGCGAGCGCCCAGCCAATGGAATCCGATTGACAATTTCGAAGGCGCTAGACAACGCACTTCCGTTGTTCTCGACGCGATGGTGGCCAATGGCAAGATCACCGTAGCGGAGGCTGAGAAAGCCAAAGCGAGCTTCGCCACGCTGCATCCGACGACGCCGACACCCCGTTCCGGAAGCTGGTTCGCCGACTGGATTTCGCCGCAGGCGAGCGAAATCGCCGGCGCCTCGCCGGGTTCGACGACGGTGCGAACTACTCTCTCACCGCAGCTCCAGCAGATCGCAGAAAGGGTCGTCAAAAGCGCACTGGACGGTGAAGGAAAGGCTGTTGGAGCCTCGCAGGCCGCGCTGGTCGCGATGACGCGAGACGGCGCGGTGGTCGCCATGGTCGGCGGACGAGACTACAAGGCGAGCCAGTTCAATCGCGCCGTCACTGCGATGCGCCAGCCGGGCTCCACCTTCAAGCTGTTCGTCTATTACGCCGCATTGAAGGCCGGGCTCACCTTGTCCGACCGCATTCTGGACGCGCCGATCGACGTTAACGGCTGGTCGCCGGAAAACTTCGGTGGCAGCTATCACGGCTGGGTAACACTTGCCGAAGCCTTTGCCCGATCGCTAAATGCTGCCAGCGCGGCGCTGGCACAGGAGGTCGGGATCGACAATGTGATCGCCGCGGCGCGCGAGCTCGGCATCAAAGCGCCGCTTGCCAATACGCCGTCGCTGGCGCTCGGTACATCCGAAGTGAACTTGCTTGAACTCACCAGTGCGTACGCGTCCGTTCAGCTTGGCAAGGCGCCCGTGGAACCCTGGGGCATCATCGATTTTCAGGCGGCGGGGCAGGCAAAAAGCTTTCGGGTTGGCTCGCAAGCAAAGCCGAATGTCGATCTTTCGACCTACCAGTCCGATCTCCTCGGCCTCCTGCAATTGGTGGTCGAACGCGGCACTGGACGTGGAGCCGATCCCGGCGCTTTCGCAGCCGGCAAGACTGGCACCAGCCAGAACAATCGCGATGCCTGGTTCGTCGGCTTCACGGAACCGTTGGTCGCAGGCGTATGGGTGGGCAATGATGACGATACGCCGATGAACGGAGTGACCGGGGGAGCCTTGCCGGCGCATATTTGGCGGGACTTCATGAGAGAGGCGATGGCCGAGCCTACGGCGAGTGGAGCGCGCTCGACTGGAGCCGTGATCGACGGCCCGGGCGCGTCGCAGTCCTGCAACATCACCGCCTGCTCCCGCAGCTACCGCTCCTTCCGACCGTCGGACTGTACCTACCAGTCCTATTCCGGCGAGCGGCGGCTTTGCGAAAAGTGATCGGTGGATATTTGCCGCTCACCGTCCCTCGTATTTATGGATTACAATTCCGTAATTGCAGGGTTAGAACATTTCGCTTGCAATCTTAGTGAATCTATGTATATCCCTCCAAAATGGAGAGATTTGTGAGCATAGGCGAAGCGGCGGAAGTTTTGGGCGTGTCGATCACGACATTGCGCCGATGGGAAGCTGAAGGCCGTCTGGT
>NZ_JARFYN010000029.1 GCF_030272695.1 Martinezella calliandrae | reverse complement strand
CACTTTGTCGGTGCCGGCTTTGCAAGGTTGTGGGAGCTGCCATGGTTATATATCCTTTTTTGTTGCCCGGCCGGGCGCCGGGGCAACCCTTCTTACTTTAGAAGTCCATGCCGGCGCCAGCCGGCAGAGCCGGAGCGGCTTCCTTTTTGGGCTTGTCGGCGATCATGGCTTCCGTCGTCACAAGGAGGCCGGCAACCGACGCGGCATCCTGCAGAGCGGTGCGCACGACCTTGGCGGGATCGATCACACCCATGGCATAGAGATCGCCATATTCGCTGGTCTGGGCATTCCAGCCGTAGGAGAAGTCGGTTTTCTCTCGCAGCTTGCCGACGATGATCGAACCTTCGGCGCCGGCGTTCTCGGCGATCTGGCGGACCGGAGCCTCGATCGCACGGCGAACAATCTCGATACCGACCTTCTGGTCCTGGTTGGCGGCGTCGAGATTGTCGAGCGCCTTGACGGCACGCAGTAGCGCAACGCCGCCGCCCGGCAGGATGCCTTCCTCGACGGCCGCTCGGGTCGCGTGCAACGCATCGTCGACACGGTCTTTTTTCTCCTTCACCTCGACTTCCGTCGATCCGCCGACGCGGATGACGGCGACGCCGCCAGCGAGCTTTGCAAGGCGTTCCTGCAGCTTTTCGCGGTCATAATCGGAAGAGGTTTCTTCGATCTGCGCCCTGATCTGGGTAACGCGACCGTCGATCTCGGTCTTGGACCCGACGCCGTCGATAATAGTAGTGTTCTCCTTCTCGATCGCCACCTTCTTGGCTCGGCCGAGCATGTTCAGCGTGACGTTCTCGAGTTTGATGCCGAGGTCTTCGGAGATGACCGTGCCGCCCGTCAGGATGGCAATGTCTTCGAGCATGGCCTTGCGGCGATCGCCGAAGCCGGGAGCCTTGACAGCAGCGATCTTAAGGCCACCGCGCAGCTTGTTGACCACGAGGGTCGCAAGTGCTTCGCCTTCGACGTCTTCAGCGATGATGACCAGCGGCTTGCCGGACTGGACGACGGCCTCGAGAACCGCAAGCATGGGCTGCAGGTTCGAAAGCTTCTTCTCATGAATGAGGATATAGGGATCCTCGAACTCCACGCGCATCTTGTCGGCATTGGTCACGAAGTAAGGCGACAGGTAGCCGCGATCGAACTGCATGCCTTCGACGACTTCGAGCTCGGTCTCGGCGGTCTTGGCTTCCTCGACGGTGATGACCCCTTCATTGCCAACCTTCTCCATCGCCTCGGCGAGATAGCGGCCGATCTCGGAATCGCCGTTGGCGGAGATGGTGCCGACCTGGGCGATCTCGGAATTGCTGGTGATCTTGCGGGCGTTGGTTTTCAGTTCCTTGACGACGGCGTCAACGGCAAGGTCGATGCCGCGCTTCAGGTCCATCGGGTTCATGCCGGAGGCAACAGCCTTGGCGCCTTCCTTCACAATCGCCTGGGCAAGCACGGTCGCCGTGGTTGTGCCGTCGCCGGCCAGATCGTTGGTCTTCGATGCCACTTCGCGCAACATCTGGGCGCCCATGTTTTCGAACTTGTCTTCCAGTTCGATTTCCTTGGCGACCGAGACGCCGTCCTTGGTGATGCGCGGTGCGCCGAAGGACTTGTCGATCACGACGTTGCGCCCCTTCGGACCAAGCGTCACCTTCACGGCATTGGCGAGCACATCGACCCCACGCAGCATGCGTTCACGGGCATCGGTGTGAAACTTGACTTCTTTCGCAGCCATTTCTCTAACTCCTCAATAGGCAGCTATCTGATTGATGGTTCGTGGCGTGGAGAGCTCAGGCAGCTTTTTTCTGTTCGGCCTGGGCTTCGATGATGCCCATGACATCGCTTTCCTTCATGATCAGCAGGTCCTCGCCGTTGATCTTGATCTCGGTGCCGGACCATTTGCCGAACAGGATGCGATCGCCGGCCTTGACGTCGAGTGCCTGGATTTGGCCGGCCTCGTTGCGCGCGCCGGGACCGACGGCGATGACCTCGCCTTCCTGCGGCTTTTCCTTGGCGGTATCGGGGATGATGATGCCGCCTTTGGTCTTTTCTTCGGATTCGACCCGGCGGACGAGAATGCGATCATGAAGCGGTCGGAACGACATGTTTTCCTCCGTTGAGCAAAAAAATATGACGTTGATCCCCCTGGCCGGACCGGATGACCAGTCCGGGTGGGTGCAAAACCTCGTTCGAGCGTTTTGCGCGAAATGATCTGGTTTTGCGATTTTTCGATTTCAAGAGGGCGAAACGAAAAAATTAGCACTCATCTTATGGTGCTGCTAACATGCTGGAAAGGAACAACAAACTGGCGTCCAGCGCTGGAAAATCCGTTGATGGTCGCGAAATTTTGCGCCACCTTAGAAGTGTCATAAAACGGAGATGAAGCATGCAATTCTCATCGGATCTGGAACGGCAACTGAACGGCTACGGCCTCACCACCGCACACATTCTCTACCGCATTCCCGATTTCGAATCCGTGCTGCAGACCTATGTCTGGCAGGACTACGATCTGGCTCCCGATTTTCCCGAGATGCACAAGTTCCTGAACTTCTGGAAGGCCAGCCTCGATGGCCCCCTGCATTCCGTGCGCTATACCCATCAGCGTCTGATCGGACCCAACGAATGGCGGCGTGTCGAAGGCGAGTTCAAGCTCCACTGAGGTCTTGAAACAGATATTTTCCCTTCCTAGGTCTTTCGGGGCCGAGGCTCGATGAGCTCGGTCAGCATTGCACGTCTGTTCAGAGTGAGACCGAAATGGAAGAGAAGATCAAGATTATCAAAGACCTTAGCATCGAGGAACGCGAAGAGGTCTTTGCCGATATCGCGCGTGTCCTGGAGGGGACTGCCCGCGAGGCTTTTGTCGAAGGCAATCGCCACTTTGCCGCGCTGTCGGCCAACATGGCACAGGCGATCCGCGTCAATGCCGACGAGCTGGCCCGCGACGAAATGGCGAATGCCGAGCAGGTTCTGCTGCAGGCGACGGCCATGATCTCCCAGTTCAATGCCGCCCATCCCTACCGGATGATGAGCCACGCTATTCATTAGATTGTCTCCAGCAGCTCCTTTTCTCGTCAGGACGACGGCCTATCTGAAGGCCAGTTGAGACGGAACGGCTCCCAAGAAACTGAGGAAGCTCACATAAAACTGGAGGAAATCACCGCGGTCCTCGGACCTACCGACGAAGCTCTAGCGGCTGCAATCAACCAGACGGGAGTCAGCCGGCGAGCTCGCCGAAGCCTGGGCATGGCTGAACGCCGATGAGGCACTGGTCAATCAGGGGCGCTCCTTGCCCTTAGGCAAGGTGGCTGATCTCGTTGGTATCCTTGAGGCCGCCGATCTGATCGACGAGGAATCAGTTCCTGGCGGTGCCTGAACTTCCCGAGCGCCTCGTGGAGTAGATGCTTATCGAGGAGCGTCCGGCGTCACTCTTTCGAGGGTCGCTGTCTCGTTGAGATCCTTGACCAATCGGGCCACCATGCTGGCGTCAAGCCGCCACAGGACACAGCCGCCGATATCGGCAACCTGGCCTGTCTTGAAGTCGACGATGTTCCACGTTCCGTCGCCTTGTTTGCGGGCGACCTAGATGGGTCCGGTGCAAAAATCAACGTCACCTCCTGACAGCGAGGGATGATGATCCTTCGGAAAGCAGCAGGTCCGAGAATAGTTCCGCTGCAGTGCAGCATTCGCTCAGAATCCGCTTCGCCCAAGCTGTAGATTTTTCTGCGACTGGCTCTTGAATCCCGAAAACTCAAAAACCAAATCGATTGCCGCCAGCAGCTGAACCAGGGCTGGCCTTGCTCGGAGCGTCGCTTTCGGCGCTTCAATACCCATGTTGCTTCAAGAAGGATATGGCTATGGCAACATCTTACGACTATGCACCGCTTTACCGTTCGAGCGTCGGCTTCGATCGGGTCTTCAATCTTCTCGAAAACGCCCAGCGCGCCCGCTCGATCAGCGACTGGCCTCCCTATGACATCGTTAAGACCGGCGATGACAGCTATCGCATCTCGATCGCGGTGGCTGGCTTCGAACAGGACGATCTCGATATCACCTTCCAGTCCAATCTTCTGACCGTCACTGGCAAGAAACAGGAGACGGCCAATGAAGGCTACCTGCATCGCGGCATCGCCGGCCGTTCGTTCGAGCACCGGTTCGAGCTCGCCGACCATGTCAGGGTGAACGGAGCCGACCTGAAGAACGGTCTTTTGTCGATCGACCTCGTTCGCGAGATCCCGGAGGCCCTGAAGCCGCGGAAGATCGACATCCAGGCCAACCCGGCTCTGGCACAACCGGCCGCCCCGGCGCAAATCGAAGCGCAGAAGGCCGCTTAATCAGAACTGAGGAGAAAAGGGCGTCGTGATGACGGCGCCCGTCGACATTCCGGGTTGGGAAGGAGAGCGTCATGAAACCCGACATGTTCAAGCAACCTGTATCCATCCTCGTCGGTCTCGGGTTACCGGCTGAGGTTCGGAGCGTCACGGACGCCTATCGGCACCTTTGCGAATGGCCCGCGTCGTTCAGGGACACCGCGCATTCTGTTGCGCTGAAGGCCATCGGCGCGGCGATGCGTGGCGAGATTGAAGGGGAGACTGCGCGTGGCCTGTTTGCCGCCTTTGCGGACAAGCATGATCTGCTGGCACCGGATACCGACGTCATCGTCGCATCTCGCCGCGGCCAAGACAAAGATCCCCACGTTCGGTGAGGCTGCGATGACAAACGACATGTTGCTGCAGGTTGTCCGCAATGCGATGGCGATGGGACCGTTGGTCCTGCTTCAAGGCCTTCGACTTGAACGGCCAGGCGATGTCGTGCAATCGCGCGCACTGTCTGTCGATGACAAGCGGGCGATCCTCGCAGCCTGGGCATCCGATCTCTACGCTGTCGACTCCAAACCAGCGCTCCGAATGCTTCCGGGAACACCTGAGCCGGTCTCGATCGATGAGGTGCAAGTTGCGCTCCTCGAACTCGATCGGCGCTACGGTTGCTGACCGGACATACTAAAACCGCGACCGCTGCTTACCGATCAAGGTCTGCATGATCGAGACCGAAGTGATCCAGCACGAGCTCGAGGTTGCGGCGGTTGGACTTGAAATAGACGTCGAACAGGTGGCCGACCAGCGGCACGCTTCCGGCCGCCGTATCAAAACCAATGTTGAGCAGCATGTGCCGGATCCCAATGAGAGCGCCGGATGTTGGAATTGAAAGGGTTTATGGTTCTGTTCTCTTCAACTGCAGATGAGCTAAATGCGGCGAAATAGGAACTGTTGGCGAGAAAGCCGAAGTGACGCATGCGGTGGAAGCCGGTGGAAAGCAAGTGCAAGAGAGAGCGTCTGATGAACTCGTGAGGAATGAAGGCACATAACCTTGTCTCGATCGCGACCATTGCGCCGATAGTTCTTCCATCGGAAGGCGACATGGTCGTCATAATGGCGACTATGTTTCGGAAAGCGAAGTCATCCGGGAAGGCCTGAGAGCTTTGCAGGAGCGCGAGAACGCGATGGAGCACTGGCTGCGAACCGAGGTTGCGGCGACTTACAATGCTTATAAGGCCAATCCTTCCCACGCCAAACCCCTTGATGAAGCCTGGAAGCGCCTGGAAGCGCGGATGGACGACATCGATCGGGAAGAGGCGGAATGAAGCGCTATCATGTCCGCCTCACCGATGAAGCGGAATTGGACTTGGCGCATATTTATCATTTCGTCCGCCAAAAGTCGGCATCTGGCGTAGTTACTTAAACAAGTAGAGGTAACCGGCGCTGACTTAGAGCAAGACTATCGCGCCCAAGGGGCCGGTGGCCTGCGCTACAGGGACGAGCTGTGGGCCACAATATTATCCAGGCGAATGGCAGCACATACTACGATACGTCGATCCATGCCCAATATTTCGCTCAGGTTCTCAATCTCTATAATCTGGCGACCCAGGTCTACGTCACCGAGCACTCCTATAAGAACATAGCGACGACGGTTGCTAACGCTTCAGACGGGATTACCGGCGGAAACCAAGCCATCGCCCAAGTGGAACATAACCTTGCGCCGTGGGACCTGATGAGCGGCATATTGGGCGGCGCTGCTGAAGCTTTAGCCTCTCGAGGTACCAAGGAAGTGCCTAGCGGCCTTTCGGACCGCCGCCCAGATCTCCTGGAATTTCATTCTACTGCAAGAAATTTTTGCAATAGAGCCATATTTCGAAACCCTTGAAAGTTGGTATCATTCTGTATATTTTGATATCAAAGCCACCATTTCCATCGATGTGATATCAATGCCGGCGATCACCATTCGAAATCTTTCTGACGAAACACATCGCGCTCTTCGCGTGCGAGCGGCTCATCACGGCCGAAGCACCGAGGCCGAAATCCGTGACATTATTGAGGCCGCTGTTCGTCCCCCTGAACGTGTTAAGCTCGGCTCTTTACTGGCGGCTATCGGTCGCGACGCTGAGCTTTCCGACAGCGACGTCGAAGCCCTGCAGAGAAGTCGCGACAAGACGCCTGCTGCACCGATGACCTTCGAATGATCTTGCTGGACACCAACATTATATCCGAGCCGTGGAAACCGGTTCCTGATGAGGCAGTTGTCGCTTGGTTGGACGCCCAAGCCATCGAAACGCTGTTCATCTCCGCAATAACGATTGCTGAACTTCGCTTCGGAATTGCTGCTATGCCCTCGGGGAAACGGCAAACCATCCTCAGCGACCGCCTTGAGGGCGAAGTACTGCCTCACTTTTCCGAGCGCATCCTGCCCTTCAATCTTGCGACTTCGCAGTTGTACTCGGAACTGATGGCACGCGCTCGAATATCTGGAAAAGCGATCGGCACGGCTGATGGCTATATTGCCGCCACAGCAGCAGCAAATCACCTCGCAATCGCAACTCGCGACGCAAGCCCGTTCGAGGCGGCTGGGTTGAAAGTGATCAATCCCTGGTCCCGATAATGGTAGTATGAATCTAGGTGTCCTAGGTTCGTATCGGTTCAAGAGCAAACGTAAGCGGTGCATTGATCCCGTCTGGCGGTGACAGGGCATCGCGCTTATTCGTAATTCGAATTACTGTCTCTTGGGCGTTTCGCGGGTCACGGTCAACACGAAGCGTCCACGCGGATAGGTGCTTGGCCTGGACGGTGCCAAACGTGGTTTTCGTTTCCCGGTGTGGCAACTCGATGACGACGGTCGTCCTTATGCCGCGCTACCAAAACTGCATGTAATCTTGGCGGGAGCCTGGGCGGTCTACCGCTTTCTGGTCTCGCCACATGGGGCGCTTGACGGTCGCACGTGGCTCGATGCCTTGAAGCGACGTCGGGACGCCGATGCGATCGCCGCAGCCGAAAGTGCCGCCCGCGGTGACTTTCGCTAAATGACTGGTATCAAGCCGCCTGCCGGTTTCGAACATTCGTCACTCGATCTCGAAGTCGTTCCTCCAGGGTCTCGTTTCGGCAGGATCTATGCGAGCGTCTTTCCCGACCCATTGGGCATTGGAAAGACACCGAGCCGGTTCAGCGATCCAGGCCGTGCTTCGCGAACGCCGCGACGGTCTGATCGGAGATCTCCCGATTGAGGAGAACGAATTTCACGCACGGCGATTCGCCGAAATCGAAACGACGGAAGAACTTGTCGACCTGCGCGGTGACCATGCTATCCGAATGGGAGTTCCGACGGACGTCGCGAAATCCTTGCGCCAAAGCTTGGCGCGCGTGTGGTCGCTGGCATTTCACGAGCACAAATCTCTACCGGACGGCATCATCTATCCTTCGCGGCTCAAAGGACACACGAACATCGCGGTATTCGGACGCGCCGTCTCAAAACTCGCTCCGGTGGCGTCGACGCCAGCTTCCAGCCAGTTCCGCACCGATCCGGGTCCGCGGCCTCGTCGGCGTTTCAGAATGCCGACGGCTACCGGGTTGAATTCCTGACGTCGTCCCTGATCCGTCCCGGTATGCGGTCCACAAGCTCATAGTCGCCAGCCGCCACACTGACGGACAGGGGCTGGCGAAGCGTGAGAAGGACGTTCGTCAAGCTGCGCTGCTCTTTGAAGCCCTGCAGCAGGCAAGGCGATCTGCCGACTTGGCGCTCGTCTACAACGAAGCATGGGAGCGCGGGCCTGCGTGGCAAGAAGGTATTCGAACCGGGGCGGGAATGCTCCCGGCACAAGATGCCGAGCGGCTCAGCACCGCCCTGATCGAGGGCGCCAAAAAAAACCGCGAAGAAATTGAACTTCCGTTTGGGGAATAGGCTGTCTTCCGCTTCGAAAGCCACCATTCAAAGCCTAACTTGTTGAAATTGTTGTCGTCGGAGTCTTGCGGTTAAATGCAAAACGACACCGCCACCTCTCAGCAGACTGACATCAGCTTTTCGTGTGGCGAAGGCTATGTACGGCTTTGCAGCACTACCTAGACGCCCCATGCTGTCGATAGGTTATTGAGAACAACAGCCAAAGCCCGAGGGCAAGAACCAAGACTTCAACGAAGGTGGTGAGAATGATGACCGTCAGGCTTAGAATGTCGCCTGCAGAAACCCAGCTTGTCGGTCCGCTCGTGGTCTGCACGACCGGGACGCCAGCTTGGGGCGCGCGCAGAAAGTAGAGAAACAGCTGGGTCACCTCGAATAGGATAATAAGCATGGAAAAGACAATTCCAATTGTACTCGCTACTAGCCCCGTCCATACCGTGCGGGGCAGGGAATTCGGGACCGGCCTGCCATCATCGATGCGCCTACCCGCCAGAATATACTGGTAAGACCATATGGTCGTGAAGAGCAGGATGAGCAGACTTCCGATGGTGAGATACTGAATGAGTGCTACGGTTCCGCGGGTACCAACTCCGGCGGTCCGGTCGACAACAAATGCCGAAATGGCCATAAGCAGCGATATCGATCCAACTCCGAGTTGGGCCCAAAAACCAACCCTGCCGGCAAACTGCAACTTCCGAGCTAGACTGTCATTCAACATTCTTCACTCCGCTGTTCCAGGAAGAAGAACCGAGATAGCGCCGACGCCATACCCGTCAGTCGTTCGGATCGACCGTATCTCACTCAAATTACCGCCCAATTTATCGTTGCGTCACTCCAAAAGAAAGCTCAAATATACATCTCTTAAGATGAATTGCAGCCTCTATCCGCGGGCAAGACTGGTCCGAGCGGCCCGCAACCAATTATTGTCGGTTGGCCGGCCTTGCGATCTACGGGAGACATGAATGTTGTTTACGTCCTTCAACGCAAGTGTCGGGGGCCGCTGGCAAGCGTTGATGCCCCGGTGGATGCCGTACTCAGCCATTCTGATTGGAACGCTTTTTTTTTCCGCGTCGCTCACGCCAAGCCTAATCCCTCGTACCTACATGGTCGAGGGCATTCTGTCTGGCCTGTCCTTCAGCTTCGGTTTTGCCATCGGAATGCTTTGCCATCGGCTTTGGGAATACATGCGCTTCCCTAAACTGGCAGAGCCGCAGCTTAGCATAATCCGAGCCTCCATTATTGTAACATGCGCGGCTTCTGCGATGGCGTTTCTTTGGTTAGCGACGGATTGGCAGAATTCTTTAAGGGAATTCATGAATGTCGAGCGCGTTTCCAGAAGCTATTCGTTTTTAATATTACTTGTGGCGGCCATTACGGTGGTCGGCACGTTCGGTATTGCATCGATTTTTCTGCTCGTATTCCGGCGGGCTCAATCGGCTTTAGCGCGCGTGCTTCCGCGCAGGGTTTCGCGTGTCATCGGTCTCGCTGTCGCGATAATTGTGTTTGGGGGTGTTGCGAATGGCGTGCTCTTTCGGGTCGCGTTCCACCTACTGGATTCATCATTCCGGGAATATGACAGCCTAATTGAAGCGGGCATTCCCCGGCCAACATCCTCGTTCCGAACAGGCAGCGCAGCGTCCGGGCTCATCTGGGACGAACTGGGGCGTGCTGGTCGTGAATTCGTTGGCTCCGGACCAACGGCAGCCGAAATCAGCCTCCTTACCGCCAAAAAGGCACTTGAACCGATACGTGTGTATGTCGGCTTGAGGGCGGCGGAAACAGTCGACCAAAGGGTCGATCTTGCCGTGGAGGAACTTAAGCGTATGAAGGCTTTCGATCGATCGACGCTCGTTATCGCCACGCCGACTGGCACCGGATGGGTCGATCCTGCGGCAATTGACAGCGCCGAATACCTTGCCAACGGCGATATCGCGACCGTTGCAGTGCAGTATTCCTATTTTTCCAGTCCATTATCGCTGTTGATCGAACCGCAACTCGGTGCCGACACCGCAACATCGCTCTTTAAGGAAGTCTATAAATACTGGACCAATCTTCCGAAAGGAAAAAGGCCGAGGCTTTTGGTTTACGGTCTCAGTCTTGGCTCTTTAAATTCCGAAAAATCAATTGAACTTTTCGACATTCTTAGTGATCCAATCAACGGAGCTCTCTGGAGCGGGCCTCCTTTTGAAAACCAGCTTTGGCGATCGATTACCAAGAGCAGGCAGCCTGGTTCCCCCGCATGGTTGCCTCAGTATAGCGACGGGTCTGTTGTCCGTTTCATGAACCAACGCGGGTCAGCTGTGGCAGCGGGCTCGCCGTGGGGAGCCATGCGAATCGTATACTTGCAGTATGCAAGTGATCCCGTGACCTTCTTTGACTATGCGGATCTGTACCGGGAGCCGGATTGGATGGTCGCTCCACGCGGCCCGGACGTTTCTCCGGATTTTCAATGGTATCCCGTTATAACCTTACTTCAACTCGGATTTGACATGGCGCTGGCAACGACAACTCCCATAGGTTTTGGACATGTGTATGCGCCGGATCACTATGTCGATGCATGGGTTGCTGTGGCCGCCCCCCCGGGCTGGACCGACGAGCAGGTCGCCAAGCTAAAGCAGCATCTGGACCAAGAAATGGTACATGACCTGGCAAGGCCGGGTGAGGCAAATCCCTACGAAGCTCGAGGTGGATAAGTCGGCAGTCAACCGTCGCGTCCAAGGTAAAAAACCTTGTGCGCGGCGCTTGTTCCCGGGGAGTGTTAATATGCGTGCCGGATCAATTCTTACCAATTTATCCTTTGCGGTAACTGTCGGAATTGCGAGCTATCTCGCCGCGAGTCAGTTTGATAGAGGCGCAACCCTCGGAGAAACGAAGACGCCAGCGTCAGAGGCTGTTGGCGGGGCCTCGGGTGCGGGCTGGCTCTTCACATGGAAGCAAACGCTTGTTGGAATACGCAATGATCGGATTTTGTCGGTCGCCGCTGGGGTGACTTTCTATGGATTGTTGGCTCTTTTTCCGACGGTCGCGGCGGTTGTCTCACTCTACGGATTGATTGCCGAATCTCGGCATTTGTCAGAGCTATTAACCGCCGTCGACGGGGCGTTGCCGAGAGCTGGCACTGAATTCTTGCGTAACAAGATTGAGCGCATCGGTAATGGGCAAGAGGCCACGCTTACCTTTGCGCTGGCTGCTTCTGTGGCGCTCTCCCTCTGGAGCGCAAACAGAGGTGTCAAAGCACTATTTGACGGCCTAAACGTTGCCTACGGGCAGGTTGAAAGCCGAACTTTCCTTAGATTAAACATCATCTCCCTTACTTTCACGATCGGACTGTTATTTTTCTTGGTACTGGCGATATTTCTTGTCGCTGCCTTCCCGCTTATGTTCAGCTCCGAAAGCTCAAGTAATATATTGATGATTGGGCGCTGGCCCATTACGACTGTCGTATTGCTGGGCAGTTTGGAGCTTCTCTACAGATACGGCCCTAGCGGACCACGGCATAAATACGATCTGATCAGTCCAGGCGCGATCGTAGCCGCTTTGGTTTGGCTAACGGGTTCGTTTTTGTTCTCCACTTTCCTGGCAAATTTCGATGACTACAATAGGACGTTCGGAACGCTTGCTGCTGTTGATATTCTGCTTATCTGGATGTGGTTGTCCTCAATCAGCATCTTGGTTGGGGCGGAGGTCAATGGACGATATCATGTGGTTTCGCCAAGCTGAGCCGCACCTGAAACATTAACTCTTCACGACTTTCGACCTGATGTTGTTGTCTAAGTTGGGGCGTCAAGTAAGTTTCGTCGAGGCAGCGCTGCCGAGGTGCATGATTATCTTGGCGGTCTACATCAATTGACGCATGAAGGAGCTTGGCGGCACGAGCCTTCAAAGACATCTTTTCCTTTTCCACCAACAGGAATGCACCAGTGTTTAAAAAGTGATGCTCAGAGGGCCGCATTAATCGGAGAACGGGTGAACCACCCCGATCCGGTTTTTCGGAGCGACCGGGAATGTTATCTGCAGGAGGCGGGTCAGCGGCTTCAAACTTCTGGCGTCCGTGAGGCGACGCGAGCGAATGTACGCATGCAACTCATCTTTGTGGCAACCGAAAAGTGTGGTAAACAAGGGCTGTTCTGCCATCTCCCCTGGCCCCACTTCGGCCAAGCCGAAGAGTCCAAAACCGATATGCGTTCGCCGGCCGTCACTGATCGAGGCCTCGAGCCCGTCAAGTTATAAGTTCCAGCGGCTGCGGGAAGCCGACAATCTGGAATTCCAAAGGAAAGCACGCTATAATTGAATTTCGCTATTCCGCGGCCAGACCAACCGCGCGCGAACCCTCGGTAAAGGCTAGATACGAGTTATTTTCGGAAGTCTTCCAACATCCACCGGAGTTTACAAAACACGGAGTGACAGACAATGGATGCCTCTCGTGCCGAACCAACGTCATTGACTTCCCCCTACGCCATCTTTTGCGCTTTTGCGCATATACTCGCCGTGAGCCTTGCTGTGGTTCTGATGGCAACCTCCCACGCCGCAGCGCAAGCAAGCGATCTTCCTGGTCTCGCGGCGCGAGTTATCGATGCGGTCGTCAACATCAACGTCACCGCACACCCCAATACTGGCACAAATTCCGATGATCAGAGTCCCGGTTCCGGGGCAGCATCCGGTGAAGGCGAGCAACCGCCTCCCCGGCGTTCGCTTGGTTCCGGTTTCGTAATCGACGCATCAGGCATCATTGTCACCAACGAACACGTGATCCGGAATGGTGACGAGATTGACGTCGTCTTCAATGATGGGTCCCGCTTGCCTGCCGAGTTGATCGGGGAGGACGCCGATATCGACGTCGCCGTCTTGCGCGTTCAGCCCAGCACGCCGCTGCCGGCAGTGAAATTCGCCGATTCAGACTCAATACGCGTTGGGGAGCCGGTCATGGCGATCGGCAATCCCTCAGGCCTCGGCGGCACAGTGACCGCCGGAATCGTCTCCGCCAAGAACCGTGACATCAGGACGAGTCCTTTTGACAATTTCATTCAGACAGACACGGCGATCAATCGGGGGAACTCCGGTGGACCGTTGTTCAACATGGCCGGCGATGTGATCGGCACGCTGGGTTTGGCCTCACGAGGCGGAGGTAGCATCGGCCTCAATTTCGCAGTGCCAGCCTATACCGCAATGCCGATCATTGCGCGGCTCCGCGAGTTCGGCGAGCCCAGACGTGGCTGGCTCGGCGCTAACGCACAGGACATGACCAACGAAATCGCTGCGGCGTTGAGACTCGACGCACCCCGCGGGGCACTCATTTCGGGCGTCTATCCCCGTGGACCGGCCTCCGTTGCGGGAATACGACCCGGCGACGTCATCGTCAGTTTCAATGAGCGCGAGGTGCGTGACAGACGTGAACTGTCGCGGCTTATCGCCGAAGCTCCCGTCGGGACGCCTGTACCAGTGACCATGATGCGCGACGGCCGCAGTGGCATGCTGACAATTACATTGTCCCATAGACAACCGCCGACCACCAGCGGCCAGCCAGCTCCCGCGGTGACCGCCATCGGCATGGAGCTGTCCAGGATAACGCCTGCCGTTCGAAGCCAACTGGGACTGCGGCCAGATGCAAGCGGAGTCGTCGTCACCGACGTGAAGCCTGAATCCCCGGCTGCACGGCAGGGCATCCGTCCGGGAACGGTATTCACGGAAGTGCATAGCACGCCGGTGAACTCTCCCGCTGAATTCGTGGCCCGCCTCGAAGCCCTGAAGTCGGAAGGCCGACGTTCTGCGGTGTTTCTCGTGCTCGATGCCAATGGGCAGACGCGCCTCATCGCTTTGGACTTGATGTGAGCCGCTGCCCGATGATCGAGGAATTGCGGCAAGACTGCCCCTAGAGCCTGCCTTGAGGAGAGCACCATGGAACGCATCTGGCTCCAGCACTATCCACCAGGAGTTCCCGCGGAGATCAATGTAGTCAAGTATTCGTCGCTCGTCGCCTTACTCGATGAGAGCTTTGCCAGGTACCGCGATCGCACCGCCTTTGTTTGCATGGACAAGGCAATGACCTACGGCGATCTCGACGAGATGTCGCGCGCATTCGGTGCATGGTTGCAGAGCAAGGGCCTGCGGAAGGGCGCGCGCGTTGCCATCATGATGCCAAATGTACTGCAGTATCCCGTCGTCATCGTCGGCATTCTTCGGGCCGGATATACGGTGGTGAACACCAACCCGCTGTACGTGTCTCGCGAACTGCAGCATCAGCTAAAGGATTCTGGTGCCGAGGCGATTGTCGTGCTCGAGAACTTCGCGCACACGCTTGAGAAAGTGATTGCCAAGACCGACGTCAAGCACGTCGTCGTGGCCTCGATGGGCGATCTGCTGGGCATGATGAGAGGCACCATCGTCAATTTGATCGTGCGGTGGGCGAAGAAAATGGTACCCGCGTACACACTGCCCGGTGCGAGGCGGTTCAATGCGGCAATCGCTGCCGGCAAAGGGATGCGGCTCAACGAGCCTCAGGTCGGGCCCGACGACGTCGCACTTCTGCAATATACGGGCGGCACCACCGGCCTGGCCAAAGGCGCAATCCTGCTCAATCGCAACGTCGTCGGTAACATGCTGCAGATCGATGCCTGGCTGCAGCCAGTGCTAGACAAAGAGCCAAGGGTCGATCGTCTGACGGTCATGGCGGCGCTGCCGCTTTATCACATTTTCGCGTTCACTGCGTGCTTCCTGTTGAGCATCCACACCGGCGGGCTATGCGTTCTCATCCCCAATCCTCGTGACATTCCGAACCTCATCAAGGAACTCGCAAAGCGCAAGGTGAACCATTTTCCCGCTGTCAACACGCTCTACAACGCACTGCTCGACCACCCGGATTTCGGAAAGCTCGACTGGAGCCTGCTCAAATGCGCTGTCGGCGGCGGCATGGCGGTACAGCAGACAGTCGCCGAACGATGGCTGAAAGCTACCGGTTGCCCGGTTGTCGAGGGTTATGGCATGTCGGAAACGTCACCGGTCCTCACCTGCAATTCCCCACACACGACCGAATGGAATGGTACGATCGGGCTGCCTATGCCCTCGACCGATATCTTCATTCGCGACGATGACGATAACGACGTCCCGCTCGGCGACATCGGGGAAATCTGTGCCCGTGGTCCTCAGGTCATGCCGGGATATTGGCAACTCCCCGACGAAACCGCTGCGGTCATGACCCATGACGGCTGCTTTCGCACCGGTGACATCGGTGTCATGGACGCGACGGGCAACGTCAGGCTCGTCGACCGCAAGAAGGACATGATCACCGTTTCCGGATTCAAGGTTTATCCAAGCGAAGTGGAAGCCGTGGCATCGGATCATCCGGGCGTGTTCGAATGCGCCGCGATAGGGGTTCCCGACGCGCGGTCGGGGGAAATCGTCAAACTGTTCGTGGTCAAAAAGGACTCGAGCCTCACCGAGGCGGAGTTGCTGGCGCACTGCCGAACGGAACTTACTCCCTATAAGGTGCCGAAATCCGTGGAATTCAGGACGGAGCTGCCGAAGACCAATGTAGGCAAGATATTGCGCCGCGAACTTCGGGACGAACCTCAGAAGGTCGGTGCTCGCGCATGATCGCCGTCCATCTGCAACAGAAGATGCGGACCGCCAAGCGCGACCCGGCAGCATCAGCGGCATAGAACTTCGACAAGTGTAGCGCCCTTAGACATCGCGGTGCGAGAGAAGCGGTGTACTGGTGAGCGAAGGGGGAGGGGAAATTTGAAGTTAGCGTGACTGCGAGGCTGAGTACTCGTTCTGAAGCGGCCGCAGGCACGCTGAAGCGGACGGCACAGCGCGGCGATTGGTCAGCGTTAACGCATTCCATCTTCTATCGACTTTATAGTCAGAACGGCCTTGGAGAACGATCATCATGGCTTCCCGCGTTGCCGAATTCGCTGACCGCACGCCAGCCTCCCGAAACCGCTATGTCGACTTCCTTCGGGCTATTTCGATGCTGGTCGTCGTCGTGGGTCACTGGCTTGCGGCGGCACCCTACATCGACGAGACGGGGGCGCTGGTCGCTGCCCAGACATTGACGATCCTTCCCTGGACGAATTGGCTTACATGGATGCTGCAGGTGATGCCGATCTTCTTCATGGTCGGCGGCTATGCGAACTGCGTCAGTTGGCGAGCCGCCCGTCGAGATGGCAAGTCGTACGCCGCCTGGCTCGAAGGTCGATTGCGTCGTCTTCTATGGCCGATCCTCCCGCTGCTTGCGGTCTGGGTGGCGATCGTCGCCATAGAATACAGTCGCGGCATACGCCCCGAGCTGATTAGCTACGGCTCTCGAGTGGCATTTATTCCGGTCTGGTTTCTCGCGGTGTATGTCGGGATTGTGCTGCTCGTCCCGCTCACGGAGGCTGCCTGGGCCCGATTTGGCCTGGGATCGTTCTGCGCCCTGACCGCCGCCGCATCGGTTGTCGATATCATCTACTTCGCTGCCGGCTTACACTGGCTCGGCTTCGTCAACTACCTGTTCGTCTGGGGTGCGATCACCATACTGGGCTACGCGTGGTGCGACGAGCGGTTTTCCGATCGCCGGACGCTGCTTGCCGCCGCCGCCTTGGGATTGGCCGCCCTGTTGGCGCTTGTCCGCTTTGGCCCCTATCCCGTCTCGATGATCGGCGTACCCGGCGACCCCATCAGCACCACGACGCCGCCGAAAATCACACTGATTGCGCTCGCAATTTTCCAGGGAGGGCTACTGCTGGCTGCACAGGCCCCGGCTCGCCGCTGGCTGGACGGCCGCGTGGTCTGGATGACAACCATAGCCATCAACGGCAGCATCATGACGCTATTCATGTGGCACCTGACGGCCACCACGCTTGTGGTTTTCGCTGCCTATCTTGCCGACGGCTTTGGTCTGCGGCTTGCGCCGGGAAGCAGCGCGTGGTGGTGGTCCCGCCTGCCTTGGCTCGCGGCGAACGCGATCGCCCTCATTCCTTTCGTCGTCGCCTTCGGTCGCTTCGAGCGACCGCGCGCAACCACGGAAGGCAGGGAGGGGCCCGCGTGGCGCTATGTGCTCGGAGCGCTAACAACTGGCCTCGGCCTCGCTCTGCTGGCGGAACAAGGGGTCGGCGGATATGGGAGATTTGGGCTGAACATATGGGGCATCGTGCTTGCCCTCATTGGCATCGGCCTTGTCGCAAGCAGGACCAGCGCCTCGCGCACCGCAGCCCGCTGAAAGCGCCATTTTGATTCTGTCGCCATTCGTTGGCACCACGGTAGCCCAGCCAGAAACCAAGTTCCTCGTATCGAAAGCATTACCTTGCAAGGCGATCAAACAGTGCGCGAAATGTCAGCGTATGATCGAAACGGCCGTCGCGAATGAAATTGAGCGCCTGCGCGATGACCAGAGGATTGTTCATCATGAAGGTGTGGCTGGTGTGAAGAACGATATAATCGGCCATGCCTTCCAGCTTGGTGCTTTCCACTGACACCTTTCCGTCGTTTGGGCCGGTGAACGCTGCTGAAAGCACTGGATTGATAGGCCTGTCTCCGGCGATAATGCCAAGCTCGAAGTCGGCAATGCCGAGTTTATTGGGAATGCTGTCGGTTCCTGTACCAAGTTGTCGTCCCGCCCGCCCGGCAAGAAACTCAAACAGTGCAAGATCCCCATAAGTATTCACCAGCTCCGAGCCGCGATCAGGAGGTGCAAGCATAACGACCCGGCCCAGATTTTTCGGCTGGCTGTTACGGGACTGGCATCTGCGCCCATCAATGCACTTGCCAACTTCTACATCATGCAAGCCTTCCCAAAGGCCAAGCTCGGACGCCGAGCAAAGGCGGATTCCAACCGAGTGGACGCATTAGGCCGCCAGGGAATTACTCCCCAGGCGCAGGCCGAGCAATCGCGGGCGACCCTGAAAGCTGGCGAGGCGGGGGTGAAACGTGCCGAGGCCGCTATAGCCATCGCTCAACAGACGCGAAACGCGCTGGCGCGAGAGAAGTTCGCGTGTGCGATGCAGGACGCGCGACGCCTGTTGAGCCACCGACTTGATTGGAGCTTAGCGAACAGCCGCTCGTGTCACTGCTTCGCAGATCGCGGCGGCATCCGCTGATCGTTTTTTTGACGCATGACGTAGGGCTTCACGTACGAGGCAGATATCATTCGGGCTCACGGCCAAGGCCGCGGATCTCAGGGCCGATGCCACGGATTTCTCATGGTAGCGTCACAAAGTGCAACGAAAGGTAGTCCACACCTCTGGACGTGGTGAAGACTGGCTCTATTTCGATATGCGGTAGATCAAGGAGGGAACTTATGTCTGAACTCATAGTGCTTGGTTTCGATAAACCTGACGAAGCAGATGCGATACTCAGCCGCTTGTTGACGCTCGAAAAGGAGTACCTGATAGACCTCGAGGACGCCGTCGTTGCCATTCGCGACAGCGGCGGAAAAGTTCGCTTGAAGCAAAGCGTCAACCTTGCAGGGATGGGAGCGACCAGAGGCGGGTTGTCCGGCGCGTTGTGGGGGACTCTTGTAGGTCTCTTGTTTTTGAACCCTCTGGCGGGAATGGTTGTTGGCGGAGCGTTCGGAGCTGGTTCTGGTGCTATCGCCGGATCGCTCACAGACTACGGTATCGACGACAAACTAATCCAGAACCTGGCTGAGACTATCCCAGCCGGCAGTTCAGCTCTCTTCTTGCTTGTACGCAAAGTGCAGCCAGAGAAGGTCCTCGAAGAATTCAAAAACAAGCGTGCGCGTATTCTGAGAACCTCACTCTCTCCTGATCAGGAAATGAGACTCCGCGAGGCGCTTTCACCTGTGACAACGGAAGCCGCATCGGCAGCTCCCTCATGATTGTCGGATGGTAGCCGCGTACTCTGCGCCTTGAGACGATATTGATCCTCTAACGACCCGGCTAGGTCCTCACGATCTTGTTGGCGTAAACCTGGAAGGAAAAAGCGATGCGTCGTGTCTCGACTTTGTTGCTTCTTAGCGGGGCAATCATTGCAGGCTGTACCCCAACACAGCAAGGCGCCGGGATCGGTGCCGCCACAGGCGCTGTGGTTGGCGGCGCGGTGACAAATAACGTGCGTGGCGCCGCTGTCGGGGCGGCAATCGGCGGTGCTGCAGGCGCGGTGATTGGCAATGTCGCGGGGCAACCCGGACAGTGTTATTATCGGGACCGGTATGGTCGACGTTTCGTTGCGGCTTGCCCTCGATAAACTGCGGATGCCGCCGCGCGCTGTAGTGGTCATCATCGCAGTCATGCGTAACTCGAACTATGTTCGTCTGGGACTTTTGGCTGGGCGCTCAGGAAATTGCCTATGGCGCAGCAACTCACATCGCTTCGGCCTTATGCACTTGCGGCTCTTCGCATAGCACTGGGGCTTGTTGTCTTCTCGTTTGGAGCCGCAAAAGTACTGCATTTCCATCCTGGTCCGTTCACACCGCCAACCGGCTCGCTGATTTGGTCTGCGGGATTGATTGAGCTTGTTGCTGGATTTCTTTTTCTTATCGGCTATCAGACGAGAATCGCGGCTTTCATTCTGAGCGGCGAAATGGCCGCGGCGTACTTCACCGCCCACCTCCCTCAAAGCTTCTTCCCCACAGAAAACGGTGGGTACGCGGCTGCCGTATATTGCTTTGTATTTCTGTACTTTGTCACGGCGGGTGCCGGCCCATTTAGTGTCGATGCAAAGCTGGGAAAAGATTAGGAATTGGATACATGCATTATGGCAAGGCATTCAAATCGAGGCAATTGTCCTTTTGCACTTAAATGTAAGAATGCGGCCGTTCCTTCCTCGGCTAGCATTTAATTTGAGATTCCGTGGGCTGGGAGTCTCAGATTAAGTGCAACTGCGAAGACGTTCGCGACTGGCGGCCGTAGTCCACCATCTCTTCTATAGCGTTGCCTAAGCGGGCCTTATTCTCACCCATCAGATGGCCACGCAGCATAGAAAGCATCTCCGGCCCGGCTCGCTGGACGATGGCCACACCGGCTAAAAGAGCTGGCCGCAAGTGCAGCTGTAAAACGCCAAGCATTTCAACCGTAGGCCCGACTTCCTGCCATTTGTCTGCAAAGTTGCCGCGTGATCGCCGCCGGAGTTGATAAGCGAACTTGAGGCCAAATTTCACCACCCATTCCGACAATGTCTGAAACGACACTTCAATCCCACGTTCGGCAAGCAGGTCTTCAATGCCGCCAAGATCGAAGGCGCTGGAGGCTCGCAGGCCAATTATTGGTACGAGGTGTACTAAAAATGCGAAGTTAGTATAAAGAATAGGCGCCGTGTTTCTGCGAAAATGGATTACGCAGCATAATCAATAGTGTGCTAAAAAAACGAAAATCAGTATAGCGAGGGGCCCCGAATGAAGCAGATCGATCTCATGTATCGCACCATGACTGCAGAACTCGGTCAACGGTTGCTGGACGCTAGGTTCTCCGCCGACTTCCCGGTGGAGGGTCGCTTCGTGGGTGTCAACAACAAGGGGCGGAAATACTGGTATTTCGACCAGCCGACAGAAGGTGAGGGGCATAGGCAGCAACGTCGGTATGTCGGTTGACATTGGGCGAGCCTCTGCGGTTGGATCCCGGCCACCAGATTGAAAGCAGGCGCCGACGGCGACATTCGACCAAGTGCTTTTTGTGTAGACGCCGGCCATACCCCAGAAAGTTCCCCGCCCGCGTCGGGTAACCCCTCGGCTAAATTGTTCCCAAGCGGTTTGCTTTGCGCCACTCTTCGTATTCTCGGCGGGCATCGTCATGCAGCGGATAGTAACGCTGCAACGACCCGCCCCCCATAAGCTTCATTCGCGAGAACTCCTCCCAATCGTGATGCTTTTGCGATTCTTCGATTACCTTCGAGGCCATAGCGACTGGAAGCACCACCACCCCGTCATCGTCGGCGACGATGATGTCTCCAGGGACTACCGTGACACCGCCGCAAGCGATCGGAACGTTGACGGCGTTGGGATAGATGCCAGTTTGTACGTGATAGTTGGGCGTCCAGCCGCGCAACCATAAAGGTAGATCCAGCTTTTCAACATTGGGCCGATCGCGCATGCAGCCATCGATCACGATGCCAGCGCCGCCTCTGCCTTTGAAATACGTCGACATCATATCGCCGAAGACGCCCGAGCTCATGTCGCCGCGCGCGTCGACCACAACCACATCGCCCTCCTGGACGTGATAAAGCACGTGGCGGTGCAACTGCGTCTCGGGATTTGCATATTCTCCCTCGGTGAAGAGGTCCGGGCGCTGCGGCATGAATTGAAGCGTCAGGGCCGGCCCGACGATCGACTTCCCGCGATTTTGCGGCACGGGACCGACCATGTGCGGATTGCGGAAGCCCATGTGGCCAAGCGTGCCGGAAACTGTCGCGGCACCAATTTCTTTCAGTGCGTCGATCAGCTCTTTGGGCGGTCGTGGAATGTCGGGCGTATGCGTCATTTTAGGCTCCCGTGGATGAAACTACCAATTTGTGACAGAACCGTCGCGGCGCTTCAGGTGAGGCGCTTCCCAGAAACGAAAGCTCTCCGCCTTGACCGCCTCTTCGTTGACCTCGACGCCGAGCCCCGGCAGATCGCTGACTGGATAGTCGGGGCCGTCCAGCCGTGGTTGCACGGGGAAAAAGTCGGAATTATCGAATCCGAGTTTTGCTTCGGGCGCCCTGGTCTCGAGCCAAGCGAAATTCGGTACCGCGGCGGCGAGATGAATGGTCGCGGCCGTGCAGAGTGGGCCGAGGGGATTGTGCGGCATCAGGTCCACATAGTGCGCCTCGCTCCAACCAGCGACCTTCATCGCTTCGGTGAGCCCGCCAACATTGCAAACATCGAGCCGGTTGAACTGGTGGATGCCACGCTCAATGTAGGGCAGGAATTGCCACTTGCTGGCAAATTCCTCGCCGATGGCGAACGGGATGTCGGTCATCGTGCGCAGAGATTCGTAGGCCCCGGGTGTCTCGTCTCGGATCGGCTCCTCGAGGAAATCAAGCACGCCTCGGCCAAGCTTGTTGCAGAAGCTCGCCGCCTCTGCCACCGACAGCCGATGATGATAGTCGATGCCGAGGACGACGTTGTCGCCGAGCGCCTCGCGCGCTTTGTTTAGCATAATCGCAGTAGCGCCGATCGACTCCCGCGGCTCAAAGATGTCCTTGTTGTTTTGCCCGACGGGGAAGAAGCGGATCGTCTGCCACCCTTGTGCGCGTAATTCGCGGGCTCGTTCGATGGCAACATCGCCCTCGGCCTCGTCGCCAGTCGAGGCGAAGGTAGGAATGCGGTCGCGCTGCTTGCCGCCCAGCAGTTCGTAGGCCGGCACCCCCAGCACCTTGCCCTTGATGTCGTGAAGGGCGATGTCGATGGCGGAAACTGCCGCCTGCAGAACCCGCCCGCCTTCGAAATATTGGCTGCGATAAACTTCTTGCCAGATCCGACCAATCTGCATCGGATCGCGGCCGATGAGAAACTCGCGATAGTGCTCGATCGCGCCGGCCACGGCCTTCTCGCGACCGCTCAAGCCGCTCTCGCCCCAGCCGAAGATGCCGGCGTCGGTCTCGACCTTGACCAGCATCTGGTTGCGCGTTCCCACCCATACCGGATAGGGCTTGATCGCCGTGATTTTGAGCCTCGTAGTCATCCACGCCCTCGCTTCATTCGCTTCCGCTTGGTCTCAACTGGCCTTAAGGGCCATTTCTGTTTCGCCGTCGAACAGATGCATCCGCTCCTGATCGAATTCGAGCCAAATCTGTTCGTCGGGCGCAACGGCAATGGTCGGCGGGACGCTGATATTGACAATGGCGCCGGACAGAAGCGCCTGTACGAAGGTGACGTCTCCGGTCGGCTCCACCGTGTAGGCCTTTGCAGGGACGCTTCCAGGCATCGCGCTCTTATGCAGCTTGATCGTCGAGTGACGTGCGCCGAGCACGACTTTCTTGGTTTTTGCAGTCGCGACCTTGCGCGTGTTGATTGGCGAGAGCTCGAGGCGCCACCCTTCCGCGCTGTTCAACACAGTGTTGCCGCTTGCCGTTGACGCCTCCAGCGGAACAAGGCTCATCGCCGGGCTGCCGACGAAGCTGGCGACGAACATGTTCACTGGATGGGCAAAGACCTGCGCCGGTGAATCGTATTGTTGCAGGTACCCGCCGTTCATCACCGCCATCCTGTCGGCCATGGTCACCGCTTCGAGCTGGTCGTGCGTAACGTAGATGATCGTCGCCTTGAGGTCCTGGTGGAAACGCTTGATCTCCGACCGCATCTGCACGCGCAGCTTTGCGTCGAGGTTGGAGAGTGGTTCATCCATCAGAAACACCGCCGGATCGCGAACGAGGGCACGGCCCAGCGCCACGCGCTGCTGTTGCCCGCCCGAAAGTTCGCGTGGCTTGCGCTCGAGCAGCTGCGTCATGTCGAGCACGCGGGCGGCTTCTCTGACCTTCTTGTCGATCTCGTCTCTTGGCAGTTTGCGCATCTGCAGGGGGAACGCCAGATTTTTGTAGACCGATTTCTGCGGATAGAGCGCATAGTTCTGGAACACCATTGCGATGTCCCGGTCCTTCGGGTCGAGGTCGTTGACCACCTGGTCGCCGATGACGATGTCGCCGGATGTGATTGGGATGAGCCCCGCCACGAGATTGAGTGTGGTTGTCTTGCCGCAGCCTGACGGGCCGACGAGCGCAACGAATTCACCGTCGTTGACCGTCAGCGAAACGTTGTTGACAGCTTTGAAGCTGCCATAGGTCTTGACCAGATTTTTGAGGACCACGTGGGCCACCGGCAACTCCCCTAGTGCTTGACTGCGCCTTCCGTGAGGGCGCGTACGAAGTATCGTTGCAGGACCAGGAACAGGACCACGACGGGCACGCTCATCATGAAGCTGGCCGCCATCAGGCCCGGAAAGTCCGTTGTATTTTCCGAGAAGAAGCGCTGGATGCCGACCGGCAGTGTCAACTGCTCGTTCTTGGAGAGGAAGGTGTAGGCGTATATGTACTCGTTCCACGCGCCAATGAAGGAATAGATCGCAGTGGCGATGATTCCTGGCGCCGAGAGCGGCATCACAATCAGGACAAAGGCCTGGAACCGTGTTGCCCCGTCGATGCGCGCCGCCTGTTCGAGTTGCACCGGGATGTTGTCGAAGAAGCCCTTGAGCAGCCAGATTGCCAGGGGCAGGCCGAATGTGAGGTAGGTGAGGATGAGCGACCCATGGGTGTTCACCAGCCCGATCGCGCGCATCAGGATGAAGAGCGGCACGAGAAAGATCACTGCCGGGAACATGTTCCGAAGCAAGACGGCGAAGAACAGAAAGTTCCGGCCCGGGAAGGTGAAGCGCGAAAACGCGTAGGCCGCAGGAACTGCCACGATCACCGAAAGGATGGTCGTGGCGGTGGAGACGAAAAGGCTATTCCAGAAGAAGCGCAGGAAGTCCTGGCCGACGCTGTTTTGCGGATCGAGCAGCTTCTGGTAGCTGGCGAGGGTGGGTTGGTCCGGCCACCATTGCGGCGGGAATTGCATGGCCGCGAAGCCAGACTTGATCGAGGTGATCAGCATCCAGACCATCGGCAATGCGGTATAAAGCAGCATGAACACAAGGAAGATGCGTCCGCCCCATCGCCATCCATCGATGCGCATGTGGCGACGCGCCTGGCCTCGATGAGCCGTCCCGGCAACCGTGCTCATTCGCTCCCGTCCTTCTGCTCGTTGCCGCTCAGCGCTCGGACGTAGAAGTAGCCGAGCGACATCAGGATCAGAAACAGTAGCACCGAATAGGCCGCTGCCACCCCCCAGCGCTGGCGGCCGAAGGCGAGCTCATAAATATGGGTGATCCAGATGTGCGATGCATTCGACGGTCCGCCGCCGGTCATGATCCAGGGGATGATGAAAGAATTGAAGTTGGCCACTGCCAGCAGAAGGATCGTCACCGTCGAGACGTTTCTTAGGTGCGGAAAGGTGACGTGCCAGAACCGCTGCCATGCATTGGCTCCATCGACTTTTGCGGCACGTAGCAACTGGTCGGGAACCGTCTGCAGGCCAGCCGTCATCATGATCATGGCAAACGGAAACTCTCGCCAGATATTGACGACAATCAGCGAGGGCAGCACTGTGCTGACGCTGTCGATGAAATTCGGCGGCCGCTCGGTAAATCCGAGGCCGACCAGCACCGCGCCAATGATTCCGAAGTCCGAATGATAGATCCACTTCCAGATATAGGACGCGGCGACTGCGCTGATGACCCAGGGAATGATCAGGACGGCGCGCAGGATGCCACGGCCGAAAAAGTCACGATGGAGCGCCAGGGCGCAGGCAAACCCCAGGACAAATGACATGAAAGTGGAACCCAGCGTCCAGATAAGAGTGTTCGAGGTGACCGTCCAGAATACCGGGCTTGTGAGGATGGCGATGTAGTTGTCGAAGCCGACGAAAATCTTGTCCCGGAGCTGCAAGCCGGGTGGTGTGTTGAAGAAGGACAGCTCGATCGTGTAGTAGATAGGATAGGCTATGACGATGAGCATCACGGCGATCGCAGGAAGCACGTAGGCGTAGTCAGCGCGATGCTGCCATATCTTTCGCAGCACTCCGGACCTATCGGGTTGCAGTCTTCGGCGAGCCTCGGCCTTGCCAGTCAAGATCGTCACTATACCCTGCCCTTATTCTTCGGAAGAAACCGGCTGCAATCGAGGAGCAGCCGGTCAGATCGTCAGGCTTGGACTAGAGCCCGCCGTTCATCAGGTCTTTGACCTTCTTGGCTGCGTCGTCCGCTGCTTGGTCGACGGTCATGGCTCCGGTTAGGGCATTCTGCAGCATGTCCGGGACGATGATGTTCATGATCTCGGGGGACTGTGGCAGTGCCGGGAACGGGATACCGTATGGCAGCATCGAGGTCGTGACATCAAGGAACTTGATGTGGTCCAGGCGTTCCTTCATCCATTTGGTCTTGAAGCCGTTAAGGTTTCCGGGGTTCGAGCCGGCATAGGCCATCTTCAGCGACCATTCGGGGCTCGTCCACATGCAGATGATAGCCTTGGCCGCCGGCTCGTCTACCTTGCCGCCCTCGACATATTCGGGCTTCACGATGTGAATATTGGAGCCACCAAACACGACGGCACGCTTACCATCGGGGCCAGTCGGAATGAGACCGTAGCGCATGTTGTCGATGACGGTCTGGGCTTTGACTTTGTCGGTATCCGTCGCCTTTTTCTGCAAGTCGAGCATGACGTCATAGTCGGATGGGTGCGAGATCATCATGCCGAGCTGGCCGGCGAGGAAGAGCGGCTGGTTGTCGGCTTGCTGGTTGGTTAGCGCTGAAACCGGAACCGACTTGTCGCGAACATACATATCATAGGAGGCCTGCAATGCCGCCTTGCTCTGCGGGCTATTGAGCTCGACTTCCTTATAGGCCGGGTTGGCGGTAGCTTCATCGAAGACGCCACCGCCATAGGCCCATAGCTGCGGCATGAAGCGGTAGGGCGTATTGCCGGCATTTTTGCGAGCCACGAGGCCGTAGCCGGCGATGCCGAGCTTGTCGTGGATCTGCTTGGAATATTTGACGACGTCGTCCCAGGTTGCCGGAGCCTTGTCCGGATCGAGACCCGCACGTTTGAAGATGTCAGCGTTCCAGATGAACGCCATCGTCTCGTTGTTGGTTGGAATGCCGTAGGTCACCCCTTGCCAGGTTACAGCCTTCATGGCGCCGGGCCAGAAATCCTCGGTCGAATATCCCACGTCCTCGGGTTTGAGCGGCTGTAAGTAGCCCTTCGAGGCGAACTCGGTGCCGCCCAGGATTTGCAGGCGGATCGCCATGGGTGCTGCATTGCCAAGGAGCGCAGTCCGGAACTTGTCCAGTAGGTCGTTATAGGTGAGGGCTTGTTCCTCGAGCTGGATGTTTGGATAGGTTTTGCGGAAGGTCGCGAAGAAGTCCTTGTAGTACTGGCGCAGAAGGTCGGGGTCGCCCTCGAACACACCCTGATACCAGAATGTCAGTCGCCCCTTGTAGTCGAGCGGGGTGACCTTGGCGCAATCGGCCGCCGTGTCAAAATCCTGCGTGCCGGCAATGGAGCGCACATATTGCGGCGACCACTTGCTCAAGTCGACCGGCGCACCCAGTGCAGACACGGACATCAACGATGCCATCAAAGCAGTGGATACAGTACCGCGCATGACCGCACTGCCGAGTGAAATACTCGTCATAAGTATCCTCCCAGGTTTCTCCCATGCCGCTCTACGTCGAGGCGAGCGGTCTTTGCTCCCTGGCCGCGGGGCTTTCCATCTAATGTATCCCTTCGACCTGATCATACGTTTTCAGATTGAAGATTGTCTGTCAATCAAAGAAATCGTACATTGTTTGCGGAAGATTGACGTGATATTCGAGAAATGTGTGTATTGATTGGGGACAGTCTTGGCCGAAACAAGCGATTTTAGAGCGCAGCCGCCCGAAGGGATCGACGCAATCGGGGCCTCCAGCGAGGGCGCCTCGATCTATCAGCTGATCAGGGAAGACATCATCGAAGGGCGGCTCGCTGCCAATGAGCGGCTTGTGGTCACCGATCTCGCCCGGCGCCATGGCACCTCGACCAACCCCGTGCGCGAGGCTCTACAACTGTTGCGCGGGGAGGGCTTTGTTACCTTTGTTCCCAACCGCGGAGCGCGCGTGCGGCCCATAGATCAGGATTTTGTTCGGGACATCTACGAGATAGGGGTCCTGATCGAGCCGGCACTGACGCGATGGTTCGTGAATATGGCCACCGTCGAGGACATTGCTGAGCTTGAACGCATCCAAGGGCTGATTGAAGAAAACAACTTCGCCGACACGTTCAAGCACAGCGAGCTGGACACCGCCTTTCACACCGTGATGTACCAAAAGCACTACAACCGCCATGCCGCCGAGCTTTGGTGGAAGCACCGCGAAGTGCTTCGAGCCGTCAGTCGACGTTTCAATTTCACGCTCGCCCGGCGTGCCGCGATCCTTAGTGAGCATCGCGAGCTCATCGCGCACGTGAAAGCGGGAAATGCGAACGAGGCAGCCGAACTCATTGCGCGCCATGTCGAGGGCTCCGGCCGGCATATCCTCGAACACATGCGTGCGCGTAACGCCGCTCGGGCAGGATAAAATACATAGCCTGGAATATCGTTATCGCGACCACTTCAGATAAAGGCAGTTGAGATGAAAATCACCAGCGTTCGGCCGTGGCTAATCAGATCCGATGCTTCTTATTGGGGAGAGTATCTGTTCGTCGAAGTGACGACCGATGAGGGGGTGAGCGGCTGGGGAGAAATCACCACTACGACAAGGCTCGCCAATCGCGCCCTGTGCACGATCCTGCGGCAGGTCGGTGCCGCTTTGACAGGCGAAGACCCGGCACGTATCGAATATCTGTGGCACAAGATATTCCGCAGCTTCACCTACATGGGCAGTCGCGGCGCCGCAGTCGAATGCGTCAGCGCCATCGACATTGCCCTTTGGGACATCCGAGGCAAAGTTCTTGGTAAGCCGATTTACGAGCTGTTGGGCGGACCGGTACGCGATGAAATCGCGCTTTACACGCATCCCAACCAGGCAAAGTTTACCAGCAAAGAGGCTGTAGTCCGCGAAATTCGAGATATCGTCGAGTCCGGCCACACTGCGCTCAAGTTCGATCCTTTCCCCCACCAGGGCCACACCGCCGATGGACTGCCTCGCGAACAGCGGGACGGCTACCTCGATGGCAGCATGACCCGAAAGGATGAGCGCGAAGCCGCCGAACTCACGGCTCTGATCCGCGAAACGGCGGGTTCTGATGTCGACATCCTCATCGATGCGCATGGCCGATTCGACGTTCCCACCGCCATTCGCCTTTGTCGGAGCCTCGAGGAAGCTGGTCAGATTGACTGGTTCGAGGAGCCCTGTCCTCCTGAGAGCCTCAACGCTCTCAAACAGGTCCGTGAGAAGGTCAGCGCCGCTATCTCGTGGGGCGAACGCGGCCACACGAAGTGGGATTTCGTGCCGGTGCTCGAAAACAAGCTCGCGGACTACATCATGCCGGACGTCACCTGGACCGGCGGCATTACCGAACTCAAGAAGATTTCTGCCCTATGCGAAGCCTATTACATCCCGGTCTCACCGCATGACGCCGCAGGGCCGATCAACGTTGTTGCGGGAGCGCAGGTGATGATGACCGTCCCTAATTTCTACAAACTTGAAACGTCGGAGTGGAACCTGGGCAAATACGATCACCTCATCGACAGCCCTCTTAATGTTTCGAACGGCAGCCTCAAGCTCACACCCAAGCCTGGTCTCGGCGTTGAAATGAACCGCGACTACCTTCAAAACCACGAGATAGAGCTGGACTAGCTAGCAACGCTCTTTGCCACCACAGCGTGCGCTGCGACGAACCCCGCCGACCAAAACGAGGACAAATTATGCTAGAGGCAGATGGAACCGATGAAGCGCTCAATCGGGTGAACACGCATTCCAAGCCGTCCGACCTTCGCATCACCGACATGCGGGTGGCCGAAATTGTCGGCGCGCCGTTCACCTCGGTGCTGCTTAAGATTTACACCAACCAGGGCATCGTCGGGCTTGGTGAGGTGCGCGACGGTGCTAGCGCCACCTACGCGCTGATGCTGAAGAGCCGGTTGCTTGGCGAGAACCCTTGCAACATCGATCGACTGTTTCGCCGGATCAAGCAGTTTGGGGGGCACGGCCGGCAAGGCGGCGGCGTATCGGCGGTTGAAATCGCGTTGTGGGATCTTGCCGGCAAGGCCTATGGCGTCCCGATCTACCAGATGCTCGGCGGCCGCTTTCGGGAGAAAGTGCGCGTCTACTGCGATACCGACGCCACGGTGCCGAGCGGTACAGAGACCGGTAAGCGCCTTTTGCAGCGCATGGAGCTCGGATTCACCTTCCTCAAGATGGATTTGGGATTGATGCAGATCGCGGATGTGCCCGGCGCGGTCGTGTTTCCCGCGGGCTCACTGGAGGGATACCGCAAGGGTCCCACTCGCGGGCCGCTGAAGACCATTGAAGAACGGCGTGTCCGCAACGCTGCCTACGATTTGCATAACGTCCAGCACCCGTTTACTGGCCTGCACTTTTCCGACAAGGGCCTCGACATGCTTGAGCAGTACATCGCCGAGGTTCGTGAGATCATCGGCATGGATGTGCCGCTTGCGATCGACCATATCGGCCATATCTCCATGCAGAATGGCATTCGCCTTGCCAGGCGAATTGAAAAATACGTGCCAGCTTGGCTCGAGGACGTGATCCCATGGCAGTTTACCGAGCAATACCGACAGCTGCAGAACTCAACCACGGTGCCGATCTGCACCGGCGAGGACATTTACCTCAAGGAGGGCTTCGAGCCTCTCATCAACAGTGGCGGCGTCTCCGTCATCCACCCGGACCTGCTTACCAGTGGGGGCATCCTTGAGACCAAGAAGATCGGCGACATGGCGCAGGACCGGGGTG
Source organism: Martinezella calliandrae (assembly GCF_030272695.1). Lineage (GTDB taxonomy): Bacteria > Pseudomonadota > Alphaproteobacteria > Rhizobiales > Rhizobiaceae > Rhizobium > Rhizobium calliandrae. The sequence goes on along the minus strand of NZ_JARFYN010000029.1, from coordinate 56,375 downwards.
TCGCCATGGCCATCCACATGGCAGAAAGTCCAATCGCCGCAATGGCTGCGGCACATGTAGCGACCGCGACCGAAAATTTCATGGTACTCGAATACCATTCCGCCGATGTTGACTGGTGGGACGATATCGTCACGGGCCTTCCCAAGCCGCTGGTGAAGAACGGCTTCATCACTGTTCCGGACAAGCCGGGACTGGGGATTGACGACGTCGTCGACGAGGTGATCTTGCAGCATCTGCAGCCGGGTGTCACCGGCATTTGGCGGCCTACGGATCACTGGGACGATGAGTATTCTTGGGATCGCACCTGGAGCTGAGGCGAAAAGGAACAAAGATGAAGATCACCGATCTGCGCTGCGCCGTTATCGGCAAACACCCGATCGTGCGCGTCGTTACGGACGAGGGCCTCTATGGCTTGGGCGAAGTCGAATTCACCAAGTCCTACCTGAAGCCCTGGGTACTGCATTTCCGCGAGGCGCTGATCGGCGAGGACCCGACTGACGTCGAAAGAGTAATGCTGAAGATCCGCCAACGCGGCTCTTTCAAGCCCTACGGCGCGGCGGTGAGCGCTATTGAGCATGCGCTGTGGGATATTGCTGGCAAGGCCGCAGGCGTGCCCGTCTATAAACTGCTCGGCGGCAAGGTGCGGGACAAGGTGCGCGTCTACAACGGCTCGATTCGCCAGAAACGCACGGGCGACCGGCCGGAGGACTACGCAGCCGACGTCAAATGGATGATGGAGCAGCCGCAGAACTTCTTCATGGTCAAGCAAGGAATCTCGTTCCACTCCAACATGAAGGACACCATTGAGGACTTCCACTACGGCCTGACGCAGAAGAAAGCCGGCTATCACGGAGCCATGGATCAGGGCGTGATCAGCGAGCGCGGTTTCAATCACATGCTCGACTGCGTGATCGCGATGAAGGAAGTGCTGGGCGACAAAGTCAGCCTGGCGCTCGACTGCGGCCCGGGCTGGATGCTTCCCGATGCGATCAAGTTTGCTCGCGCGGTCGAGAAGTACAATTTGATGTGGCTCGAGGACATGCTGACTGGCGACTACGTGCCGTGGGTCAATCCGCAGGCCTATCGGGAACTGACAACTTCCACCTCGACACCAATCCACACTGGTGAGCAGATCTATCTGCGGCACAATTTCAAGGAACTGATTGAAACGCAGGCGGTCCGCATCATCGGCCCCGATCCAGCCGATGTTGGCGGCATTGCCGAGCTCAAATGGGTCGCTGAGCACGCCTACATGCACTCGATCCTGATGGCACCGCACGGCACCGCTAACGGCCTGCTGGGCCTTGGCGCCTTGATCAACGTTTGCGCCACGTTGCCGGCAAATTACATCGCGTTCGAATATCCGAGCGCCTCCGACCCCTGGTGGGCGGATCTGGTAATCGGCTTGCCACCGCAGATCGTGAAGGACAGCATGGTGGACCTACTGGAAGCGCCGGGGCTGGGCCTCGATATCGACGCTGAGGGGGCGAGGAAATATCTCAGGGAAGAGGATGCGGGCTTTTTCGACTGAAGCTCCCTCGACCGTTGGCGGGTGAACACCACGCAAAGAGGGCCGGAACAGCGCTCCATTCGGCCCATTGGATGCGCGCTATCGCCGACCACGCGAATCGCAGAATGATGCCGACCACCCCCCGATCGTGAGCGTCGATCTCAAGCCCGGCCTCTCTGGAGGGCGCCCGCAGCCGCCGCACATGTGCATGTATCGAATAGGATATTGCGCCCCGCTTGCGGTGCCGTTGATGGGTGTCACGTAGCGACGACGCATCTTGCAATTCCATTTCACAGGTATAAAATGTGGTTACGTAACCACGACGGCTGGGCGCTTTTCATGACTATCACCACACTTTCAGGTCGGGAACTCAACCAGGACCTTGGCCGCGCAAAGCGCGCCGCTAAGGATGGGCCGGTGATCATCACCGACAGGGGGCGACCTGCGCATGTCCTCTTGTCGTTCGACGAGTACAAGCGGCTTACCGGAAAGATGCTGACGCTTGGTGACATGCTCGCCGCGCCGGGGTCGGAAGAGATCGACTTGCCGCTTCCACTGCGCACGGAACATGCCCAGCCAGTCGACCTGTCCTGATGTTGTTGCTCGATACCAACGTCGTATCCGAGCTGCGCAAAGTTGCGAGCGGCAAAGCACATCCCAATGTAGTCGTCTGGAACGAAACCGTCGACCCGGCCCAAACCTTCATTTCGTCTGTCGTCCTGCATGAACTGGAGATTGGCGTTCGGCTGGTGGAGCACAATGATGCAGCCGCCGGGAAAATGCTTCGCAACTGGCTGGAAAATGCCGTTCTCACCACGTTTTCCGGCCGAATTCTGCCGCTGGACGAGGCGACGGCAATTCAGGCGGCCCGATGGCATGTGCCCAATCCCAAACCGACCAATGACGCCTATATTGCGGCGACAGCGTTCACCCGTCGTCTGACGTTGGTCACGCACAATATTAAGGATTTCGAGGGCATGGGAGTGGCGCTATTGAATCCTTGGGATCTCCCGGTATAGCTTTTTAGCTATTCCACATGAGAAGGAGGGTCGAGGGGGCCATCTGCGAAGTTCGCGAATGGTAGAGCAGTGGCCCAAAATCCCCAACCCTGAAGGCGAAAGGCGATGATATTCAGGGAGTGAGGGGTAGTATCGTGATAGCTCCTAGGACTTCTCGTTGCGGGCCTCCTTCGGGAATTGGCGATGGAAGAGTGACGATATTTTCATTGCCTCTCTATAAATGAAACGCCTGTGTCCTCGGAGACCATTCTCGACCCGCTTGTGGCGCACACGCCAGTCGCCGGCGTCCGTCCTGGTGAGCCGATCCGTCACCATGGCGTAGGAGATCAGCTTGGGCAGATGCTCGTCATGTTCCATGATCTCCATAGACGCGGACTTGAGTTTGCTCGCCTCGCTCGATGGAGCGATGCGGATAAGCAGGATGCAGTAGGTCACGACAATGCCGCCGCCCGGTCCGGCGTCGATCACATGGTTGCAGTTGTGCCGAACGCCATGGGCGATGGGCTCGCAGGCCTTCGGGAATGCCGCCAACTCCTCCTTGCCCGGCACTTCGGCCAAGGGGACGATGGACGATCGCATCGTCCGAAAACGCGGCAAGCAGTTCCTCCGAGCCAATCCGGATGATGATCGAGCCAGCGCACCACCGCGTCGACGAGCGAAGCCTGGAAATTGAAGGCCGGCTTGTAGCCTGGAATCCAGTCCTCACCGAGCCCCTTGAGCACGGCGCTGATGTTCTGATGCTTGTATTCGATCGAGCCACGCGGCCGATCGATCACCGCCTGTAGGAGACGGTTATGCTCAGCCTTGCTGTAAGACTGCCCGGCGATGTCGTCCGCGAGCATCGCGAAATAATCCCGCTACGATCGCGTCGCTCTGCTCATCGGATCAGTCACCGGCCATGGGGGTTCCCGAGCGGGCCGGCCAAAACGGAAGAAGCCCGGATCATGCAAACAATTGTGCCGGCACACCGAGCGCCGGTCCGGCATCGGCAAGCCGTTGGACCAATGTATGCACTGTGGCGCCATGCTCCGACGCGACTGCAAGATGCAGGGCGTCACCGGCGCGAAGCCCCAAGGTGTGCTGATCGGCAAACCTCGCCGCCACCCGAAACTGCCCACCCATTACGAGCAGCACGCTGAAGCTCTCGGCAACAAGCTTGTTAAACATAGCGAGCGCTGCCGCGCGCTGCTCGAGGGTGATCTGTCCGGTCCGCAGCTTGATCGCCATGGCCGACGACACCTCGGTGACGGTCCAGTCGCTGATCAGGAGCTGCGCTGGGTCCTGCTCTGCCAGCCATGCCTGAACGCGCGGCGTCATCGCTTCGTTGGAGAGCGCCGCGACGATCAGCGACGTGTCGAGATAGAGCATCAGTAGCGATCGCCATCCCGCATCGAGCGCACGAGATCGGCGGCACTCTGGGACTGCGGTGGCATCGCTGCCGTCAGCGATTGGAGCAGCGCGGCATCGATTGGCTTGCGGGGCCTGGCCACGGCGGTGAGCCGTGCGACCGGCTTGCCGCGGCGGGTGATGTCGATCGAATCGCCCGCTTCGACCCGGTCGACCAGTTCGCTCTGGTGGGCTTTGGCGTCCGCCAGTTTGATCGCATCCATGTCACGCTCCTGACCATATAGATGGTCATATAGCGTGTTCGACTTAAGAATTCCCGCGGAGATTTGTCGATGCGGCACGTTCTCACCCGGCAGCAGCTTTACGACATGATCTGGGAACGCGCCGTATCCAAAATGGCAAGCTCGAACAGCAGCGGGTGGAATATCTCGATCGCAAGCTCGCGCAGGCGGAGGAGCGAGATCGGCTACGGACGTTTCTGACGACGCTTCCCGCTGACTAATTCTCCGAGGAAGCATCCGCCTTTCGAGCCTTTATTGGATTGGCCCGGCAACGGCTGGAAAAGATGGACACCCAGTTGCAACTTGCGGCGATTGCCGCTGAGGTCGCCGGCATGGAAGCCTTCGCGACGGACGAAGCCGTGAACAGCTCGGAAGAATGATCTGACCGGTGCGTAGTGTCAGAAACTCGCATATATTTCTGACACTATCATGCAGCCCGAACAGTAGAGTGGCTATCGTTTCGAGTGCGGTCGGGACTTTGGTTCGGTTATGAAAATGACTCTCAGCTGTTACTAGCAACGGCCGCATTGCCGTGGAAGGCTGCAGCCACCTTCGACACAGCGCTCCGCGCCGGCGATATGACCGGCTTTGAGGCGGCGGTGGCGACAGCCGGCCGAGTTTCGGGTCGCGCCACGCCGCTTCCGACATTAAACTGACCCAACAACTGGAACAGCGCATCAGTTTCTTTTGCAAGGCTGTGAGCAGCTGCGGTCGATTCTTCGACCATGGCCGCGTTCTGCTGTGTGCCCTGATCCATTGTGTTGACCGCCTGATTGATCTCCTTGATCCCCGTTGCCTGCTCCTTGGAGGCTTCGACGATAGCTTCGACGTTGTTGTTGACCTGTTGGACCTGCGACACGATGGTTGTAAGCGCGGTGCCCGTTTCACCAACCAGAGCTACACCATTTTTCACGTGCGCGTTTGAATCGGTGATCAGGCCCTTGATTTCCTTGGCGGCTTTGGCGGAGCGCTGGGCAAGTTCACGCACCTCCTGGGCTACGACAGCGAAGCCCTTTCCGGCATCGCCAGCCCGCGCTGCCTCGACACCGGCATTGAGGGCCAAGAGATTGGTCTGGAAGGCAATCTCGTCGATGACGCCAATGATATTGGAGATTTCCGAGGAGGAGCTTTCGATCTTGCCCATGGCCTCGATGGCGCTACGAACGACCGCGCCGGAATGCTCGGCGTTCTCGCGTGTCTTGCGGACAAGCTCGCCTGCCTCTTCGGCGCGGCGGCTCGAATCGGCCACGGTGGTCGTGATCTCTTCAAGGGCCGCGGCTGTCTCTTCCACTGAGGCGGCCTGCTGCTCAGTTCGCCGAGATAAATCGTCGGAGGCCGACCGGATCTGCTGCGAACCAGCGGCGATTGCGCCGGCATTCTCAGCCACCGCCTGCATGGCCGTGCGCAACTTCTCTATTGCGGCGTTGAAATCGGTGCGGAGGCGTTCCAGCGTAGGAATGAATGGGGTGCTCAAGTTCTGCGTCAGGTCGCCATTCGAAAGCTGCATCAACGCGGCCGCGAGCTGATCGACGTTATTCACCCGAGCGGTAACGTCGGTTGCGAATTTGACGATCTTGAAGACCTTGCCGTTCATGTCGAATATGGGATTGTAAGAGGCTTGGATATAGACCCTCTTCCCACCCTTGCCGATGCGCAGGAATTCTTCTGCTATGAATTCGCCACCCGAGAGCCGTTGCCAGAAACGGCGATAGTCTTCACTCTTGGTATAGGCACTGTCGCAGAACATCGAATGATGGCGGCCGAGGATTTCCGAAAGCTGATAGCCTAGCACTGAGAGGAAATTTCGATTGGCGTTCAGGACCTCGCCGCTCGGTGTAAATTCAATCACAGCCTGGGCACGAGACAGCGCGTCGAGCTTGCCGGCGTCCTCGGCACTTTTCAGCTTTTGCGCCGTAATGTCGGTCGCGAACTTGACGACCTTGTAGGGTTTTCCGCCTCGAAGGACTGGATTGTAGGAGGCCTCGATCCAGACCTCCTTGCCACCCTTTCCGATGCGCCTGTACTGGCGCTGGTCAAACTCACCGCGATTGAGACTGGCCCAGAACTCACGATAGTCGGCGGACGAGGCCTCCGCCGGATCAACGAACAAACGGTGATGTTGGCCGATGATTTCCGAAGCGTCGTAGCCAAGGGCACGGCAGAAATTGGTATTGGCCGTCAAAACTTTGCCTGACATGTCGAACTCAATAATGGCTTGCGACTTACTCATCGCGGCCAGTACAGCTTTTGCGTCCGACCCAAAGCTTAATGCTATTCCCCTCATCGTTTCCTCCCGTAGGATTACATTCAAGAGCTGTAGTCGCTCTCGCTATTGCAACACGCGCGTCGGCATGCGGCCACCGCAGCAATCAGCAGCGAATAGCCGGTTCATCGGCACGGTTTGTAGGACGACATCTGTAGCAGTAATGCTTGGCTATCAATGCGGAGATACCCGCGTCGCGAAGGCCGCCGCCATCATGGCAGCTGGGACGAAATTGCGCGTCGCCTCGCTGTCCCAAAATTGGGACGCAATGGTTTCAATTCCGTGAAGGAAACAAGAACTACTTGATTTTTCTTGGGTCGCCGCTTGGAATTTCTCGATATTCTATTACACGTTGATCTCGGGCCGCATGCATGTGCGTATCTGCGTGCATCTAGCTGATAATCTGCCGCCTGATCGCTTCAGCGATCGCATGCGTGCGATTGGTGGCGCCGAGCTTGCGCGCGGCGCGCTTGAGATAGGTGTTAACCGTTTCGGCTTGATACTCGGAAGTGGCGGCGATTTCGTCGCTTGTCAGCCCTTTGCTCGCCATTGCAAGGCAGAGCAGCTCGCCTTCTGAAAGACAGCACGCGCTCGCGGCGAAGCGGTCCATCACTGGCCTCGTGACAGATTTGTGGAGAGGTTCGGCGAGAAATGCCAGCAATTGCCGTTCGCTCTCGGCAAATGGACGGTCGCTTGTGAAGCAAACACCTCCGTAGACACGGTCATTCCTCGCCACGGGAACCAGGAAGCGGTTTCGGATATCAAAGGAACGATTCAAGTACTCAAGCCGCGCCGGCGCAACAATCGTGTCAAGCGCTTCTTCCTCGGTCGTCGGCGCGTTCCGGCGTCGTGACAGAATTACGAGCGGATCCGAAAGATGAAGCTCTTCGGCGAAGTAGGTCTCCACATAGGCTGGAGGAAAAGAGGTTTCGCTCGAGCGGCCGCCCCCAAAATGATAGCCATCGATATCGAGACCTGCGACGGCGATGTGCTTTAACCCGACCGATTGGCGCAGTTTGTCCACGACCCCGTTGTTTCGCAGAATACGATGCGTCGGAACGGCGGAGAGGCTTCGATATAAATCAAAGGAATGAATGGCGACGCAGCCCATTTGCAACCTCAAATTTCTATATGTATGCGACGGAAACTTTTCACGCCATTTGGTTGATCAAATGTTAACGCCCAAAGACGGGTAGCAAGGCTTTCTCAATCTTACGAATTGAACCTGAAGCGGTGCGGTCCATTGTCCGAGACGGTCTCAAGCCTTCAGCCGACCACGCACACGCCCCTGCACGGCTGGCTAACCATCACAGTCCTTGGGATTCGAGGAGGCGGACGGCCTCGCGCGCGGGCACGTGACTGGCGCCGAATTTCTCGGCAATATGATCCTGCGCAAGTTTGGCGCCGGCTTCGATTACACCCGATATAATCCGATCGCGAGTGTCCGGCTGACCCGCACGGCGATGGGATCATCTTTTGCAATATTCATTTGATTGTCATCGGTTCCAGAAGGGCGCATCGAGTCGCAGCCAATCTTACCCAGCCATTCGCTCGCGATCCATCCTCTTCTTGGCATCATGCTCAGACGGCGAATATCACAGCCCCGCCCGAAAGGCCCGCGCCGGCAGCAGCCATGAGAAGATGCTCCGCGGATTTGAAGGGCCTGCGTCTATTCTCAACGGAAAGGGACAGCGGAATGGTGGCAGCCGAAGAATTGCCGAATTCCGCAATCGTGCTGACGACCTTTCTTTCCTCCAGTCCGAGATTGTGACGAACCGCGTCGCAAAGGCGGATGTTGGCTTGATGCGGAACGAAGCGGTCAATGGCGCAGTTTGTTAGAATTGCCTCGTCCATCGCCTGACGTGCGGTGCGTGTCATTAGGTCGACAGCACGAGAGAAGACCTCGCGCCCGTCGGGCATCGTCATCAGCACCTGATCCGCCGGCGTGTCGGGGGAAAAAGGTTGGCTACTGCCACCGGAGGGGATGGTAATCAGATCGTAGCCGCTTCCATCCGCGGCCAAAACCGCTGCTCTGAGGCCACTTTGCTCGTTTCGGCAAGGGGTAAGCACGACCGCGCCGGCGCCGTCGGCAAACAGAACGGCGCTGGCACGTTCGGAAGGGTTGATGCGGCGGCTGAGAATATTGGCGGCCACGACCAGCACGGATCGGCCATGCGCGCGTACGAAACCGTCAGCCAGGGTCAGCGCATAGAGGAAGCCGGAGCAAGCGCCGGCAAGATCGATGGCTCCGGAATTGTTTAAACACAGCTTGTGCGCCAGAAGGGGTGCTGAGGGTGGCAAGAGATGATCCGGTGTCGAGGTGGCAAGCAGGGTCATCGCGATCTCGCCCGGCGCAATCCCGGCATCTTCAAGGGCCATTTTTCCGGCCTCGGCCGCAAGGCCGCTCAATGTATCCCCTTCGCTTGCCCAGTGGCGGGATCGGATGCCTGTGCGCCTTTCGATCCAGCCTGCCTCGAGGTCGAGCCGGCTTTCAATTTCCGTATTGTGGACGATGCGGGATGGAACGGCATGACCGAATCCGGCAAGACGGGAGGAAAGGGGCATCAAGATGCGGTCTCCCCCAGAACGAGCGAGGCAACTTCGTCGATGGCGTCATAGGCGGCCGCGATATCCCCGGCGCTCGTGCAATAAGGTGGCATCAGGTAGATGACATTTCCGAGCGGGCGCACAAGCAGCCCGCGTTCGCGAAACAGCCTCCGCATACGCGGCCCTACTTCGGCGAGGTAGCCGCCCGAGGGCACGGCAAGATCGAGAGCGGCGATCGTCCCGCACTGCCTGACGTTTACAAATCTGCTGTCTTTCTCGAAGCGGCGCAGATGCTGGGAGTGTAGTGCCGCAAGCTCGGCAACCCGCGCGTCGACCGGCTCTTCGTGCCAGATCTGCAGATTGGCAACAGCCGCCGCACAGGCGATTGCATTGGCGGTATAGGAGCTCGAATGGAAAAAGGTCTTGCGTCGGTCGGAAGACAGATGGGCTTCAAAAATCTCGCTTGTGCAAAGGGTTGCCGCCAGCGGCAGGGCACCCCCGGTCAGTCCCTTCGAGGTGCAGAGAATATCGGGCACTACGCCCGCCTGTTCGCAAGCGAAGCGCTTGCCGGTGCGACCCCAGCCGGTCATCACCTCATCGGCGATGAACAGGCAGCCGTATCGGCCTGCAATTTCCTTCAAAGCGGAGAGGACGCCGCTGCAATAGAATTTCATGCCACCTGCGCCGAGCACCAGCGGTTCAATCAGGATGGCGGCGACCTTTCCTTTGCGGCAAATGGCTTCGAAAGCATCGAGCGTTTGCTGCTCCCGACCGGGTTCGGGGAAGGAAAGACGGTCAACGCCGAATAGCAGCGGTTCGAAGGGCGCGTTGAACACGCCGCGCTCTCCCGCCGACATGGTGCCGATCGTGTCGCCATGATAGCCGTGTTCCATCACCACGATGCGGTCGCGTGCGACGCCGCGATTGTGGAAAGTGCCGAGCGCCATCTTGATCGCCACCTCGACGGCTGTCGATCCGCTATCCGAATAGAACACATGTTTCAGTCCTGACGGCACGAAGGCGAGCAGACGTTCGGCGAGGGCTTCTGCCGGTTCATGGGTAAATTCGGCGAAGATGATCTGGTCGTAGGCCTCCGTCGCTTCGCGGATTGCCGCCATGATGCTGGGATGGCGATGACCATGAGTGATCACCCACCAGGACGAGATTGCATCAAGGATGCGATTGCCGTCCTCGTCGAAGAGATATGCACCTTCGGTGGTAACGATGCGCTTCATCGGCGGTTCAAGTGCATGCTGCGTGAAGGGGTGCCAGACGGGGGAGGGGGTCACGCGCGTGCCTCCATAAGGGATGCAATGTCAAAGTTCTCACGGAAGACGCGACGCAAGGTTACGCTTGTCAGGTTTTCCAGTAGCGGCAGCCGTCCCAGCACATTCACTTGCCCGATTGCGGCGATGGTCGCCTGGGTGTCGGCATTTTCCGCACCGATGAACGCGACGTCGCGGATGGGGATGTCGCGGCTGCGCAGCGCCTCGATGGACAACAGGGTATGATTGATGGTGCCAAGCGACGTTCGGGCACAGAGGATAACGGGAATGCGCCACCGGGCGAAGACGTCGGCAAAAACCGTGTTTTTCGCGAGCGGCACCAGAAGGCCGCCGGCGCCCTCGATGATCAGCGGACCGGCGCAGGCCGGTGGTTCAAGCCCGGCGGGGTCGATTTCCACGCCGTCGAGGCGCGCGGAAAGATGCGGCGAGACCGGGGCAAAAAGACGATAGGCTTCCGGTAGGATATGGTCAGCCGGCAGCCCGCTTAGTCGAGCGACCGTGTCACTGTCCGTCTCTCCCTCCAGTCCGGATTGCACGGGTTTCCAGTATCGGGCATTGAGCGCGCCGGCCAGCGCCGCGGCAAATACGGTTTTGCCGATGCCGGTATCCGTACCGGTTACCACGAAACGGGCAGTCATCTTTTGTGTTCCTCCATGGCGGCGGCGAGGCAATCCAGCAAGTGTGCAATTTGCCCCGTGTCGACGTTGAGCGTGATCGACAGCCGCAGGCGTGCGGTGCCCTCCGGCACGGTCGGTGGACGGATCGCACGGATATCGAAACCCTGAGCCTGAAGAGCTTCGGCAATTCGTACCGCACCGGCATTGTCGCCGATGACAACCGGCTGAATTTGCGACCCGCTAGGCTCTATGCCAAAGCGGCTTTTCAATTGGTCCCCGACAAAGGCGACCAGTCGTTCCAGCGCCACGCGGCGTTCAGGTTCGTCATTCAAAATGCGCAAGGCCTCGCGCACGCCGGCCGCCATGAGAGGCGAGGGCGCGGTGGAATAGATGAAGGCGCGGGCACGGTTGACGAGATAGTCGGCGAGGATGCCCGGCACTGCGAGCAGCGCACCCGACACGCCGAGCGCCTTACCGCAAGTATGCAGGGCAAGCACGTTTTCCCGACCTTCCAACCCGGCCGCGAGCCCCTTGCCGCCCGCGCCGAAAACGCCGGTGGCATGGGCTTCGTCGATTAGCAGAAAGCCCTCGTGACGGTCGGCGATATCGGCAAGGGCGGCAAGGGGCGCTCTATCGCCGTCCATGGAATAGAGGCTTTCGACCGCAACCCAGGGGCGACCTCTGCCGCCGTTCTTGCGCCAATTTCGGATCGTCTCATCAAAGACGTTCGCGTCGTTGTGGGCGACGCCGACGGCCGCCGCCTTGCTGGCTGCGATGCCCTCATGGGCGCTGGCATGGATGAGCGCGTCGTGCACGACTAGATCTTCGCGCCGTGGCAAGGTCGAGAAAAGTGCTGAATTGGCGGCATAGCCGCTGCCGAAATAGAGCACCCGATCCACGCCGAAAAATCCAGCGGCTTCCGCCTCTAATGCCTCGTGTTCGGGATGGTTGCCGCGCAGCAAGCGCGAGCCGCCGGCGCCTGCCGGAACGCCGCTTTCCATCGCCGCCATGATCGCTGCCTTGAGGCGCGATGAGCCCGCAAGAGCGAGAAAATCGTTGGAGGTGAAGTCCACGCCACGCTGCGGTGCAAGGCTGCGCAGCCGCGCCTTGCGCCGCAAGCCCTCAAGCGTCGCGACATAATCCGAAAATATCGCCGTCACACCGCCCGCTCCAGCGGCATGGGAGAAAGGCCGAGGCGGCGGAAGAGCGTTGTGTCGTGATCCTCGCCGGGATTATCTGCCGTCAGCAGCGTGTCGCCGACGAAGATGGAGTTGGCGCCTGCGAAGAAACAGAGCGCCTGCATCTCGTCGCTCATCTCGGTGCGTCCGGCCGAAAGACGCAGATGCGACGTCGGCATCAGGATGCGCGCCAATGCGATCGTGCGGACGAAATCAATCGGATCGACGGGATCCGCGTCCGCCAGCTTCGAACCGGGAATGGGGATGAGCTGATTGATCGGTACGCTTTCCGGCGGCACGGGCAGGCTCGCCAGGGTCAGCAGCATCGAGATCCGGTCATCGACCGTCTCGCCCATGCCAAGGATCCCTCCCGCACACACCTTGATGCCGGCCATGCGCACGGTTTCCAACGTATCGAGCCGATCCGCGAAGCTTCGGGTGGTGATGATTTCGGAATAGAAGCGCTCGGACGTATCGATGTTGTGGTTGTAGTAGTCGAGGCCAGCTTGCGCGAGCTCGCCCGCCTGAGTCTCGGTCAACATGCCGAGCGTCATGCAGGTTTCCATTCCGAGTGCCTTCACGCCCTCAACCATGGCGACCAGCGTGTCCATATCGCGGTCCTTCGGGCTGCGCCATGCCGCCCCCATGCAGTAGCGGGTTGCGCCTGCATCCTTGGCTTTGCGCGCCTCAGCGGTAACACGTTCGACTTCCATCAGCTTCGAGGCCTTCAGGCCGGTCGGATAATGAGCGGACTGGCTGCAATAGCCGCAATCCTCTGCACATCCGCCGGTTTTGATCGATAGGAGTCGGCTCATCTGCACGGCGTTGGGATTGAAATGCGTGCGGTGGATGGTTTGAGCCCGGAAGAGAAGGTCGTTGAATGGCAAATTATAGATAATTTTGGCATCGTCTATCGAAATTGGCGGTCCACCACAATCATTCTCGGCGAAAAATGGATGGGATGCACTTGATTTCTTCATAATGACAGGACTCCATTGCCAAATTATAGATAAAATAATCTATTGGCGATAAATTGGCAAGGGCAAAATCCGAGTTGGCAAATTTGTTGAGGCTTCTGGACAAAGCTTGCGATGGCCGAGTCAAAGAGGAGCTGTTCGACTGGTTGCTGGTATCAGGCATCGAGACGATGGAAAGATTGCCGTCGACGCCGCCGTCGATTGTATCGGCGGAGAAGAGGCGTTGTTGAGCGTCGGATCGCCGTTTGAGATCAAGTTGAGTTTGTTCGACGCACTGACGCTGGAGATCACCTACGGCGTGAGACCGGAAAGCGCGTTATAGGTCCTAAGCCGGCAGAGGCGCCGTCGGCCGCCGAATAACCATCCGCGACATTGCCAAGTTTGGAGGCGAGGTTCTCGATGCTCTGGCTGGCGCCTACGTAGCTAGAGGACACACCGACGCTGACGACTCAGGAGCGCCCATCGCACTTATCTTGAATCAAGTCCCGGTGTAACTACTTATATAATATGGCGTGAAGTTCACGCGAGGTGGAGCCGTGGTTGGGCTTCGTAATGGGAGGAGGTTGTCATGGCAATCACTCTGATGGAAGGAAAAAGGCCCCAGGATTGGGCAAATCTGGTCCTGGCAATATGTTTGTTTGTCTCCCCGTGGATCTTTGGCTTTACAGCCGAGAGAATACCGAGCTGGAACGCGTGGATCGTTGCCGTCGTGCTGGCTGCGTTCGCGATTGCGGCGCTTTCGGTATTTGTCGAATGGGAAGAGTGGGCAAATCTGGTGGTCGGTCTATGGTTGATCGCGTCTCCGTGGCTGCTCGGCTTTGCTGCTGACGCAAGCGCCAGATGGACGAATGTCGTTCTCGGGGCGCTCGTCGTTGTCGTATCGCTGTGGGCCGTCTGGGACGTTCATCATCCCCACGCCCACGCTTAGCCGGGGGCGCGAAATTGGTACTCAATAGATTCGTCGCGTGAAGCGGCGAGATGTTGCAACTGTGCAAACAGCAGCGTCGCCTTTTGAGGCTGGCGGAAGAAGTTTGTGGGCTCTTGGAGGCGTCATCAACGCTCAGTCCTCGGTCCACCATCATTTCCTCGTTGCCGTGTTGCAAGCCGTGCATCGCGGCATCTTTCTTTATTGGCATCACTCTTCCTACAAGTCTGTCTGGTGCTGGGAGCAGGGTGTCTCCGCGGTCGACACTTGGTCGCCGCATGATGGGTTTCGTAGGGTGAGTGAATCTTCCTATGTTCAAGACGCAGTCTCGATCAAGCTGCCACGGATACGGATTGTGCAGGTGCATGTTTCGAGAGGCTGACTATCGTTTTCGATAACTCCCGCCTGCGCTCTGCCTATCCTAAATTTCACCTGTGGCCGGACGTCAACGAACGTCCTTCAGAAAGATTAGGAGTTGGTATGACGAATACCAAGGGAACTGCGGTCGTGACGGGCGCGTCGACCGGCATTGGAGCTATTTATGCAGAGCGCCTTGCGACGCGCGGCTATGATCTCGTTCTGGTCGCACGGAGTGCGGAGAAGCTCGGCCAGGTCGCTGATCGAATTCGCGCCAGGGAGGGCCGGCAGGTGGATATCCTTCCCGCCGATCTTGCCAATACAGCAGACCTCGCGAACGTCGAGGATTTCTTGAGGACGACACCGGACATCACCTTGCTGGTCAACAATGCCGGTCTTGGCGGTGCCTTGAGGCTTGTCGAATCGGATATCGAACAAATGACCGCTATGATTTCGCTTAATGTGACGGCGTTGACGCGATTAACTTACGCGATCGTGCCGGAATTCCTCGCGCGGGGATCAGGCACGATCATCAACATCGCGTCGATCGTCGCAGTCAATCCGGAACTGCTCAACGGCGTCTACGGCGGCACAAAAGCGTTTGTCGTCGCCTTTAGCCAAAATCTGCGGCACGAACTGAAAGGTACAGGTGTTGATGTTCAGGTCGTCATGCCAGGCGCGACGGCCACCGACTTCTGGGCGATCGCTGGCCGTCCGATCGAGTTGCTTCCAAGCGCGATCGTCATGAGCGGTGAAGATCTGGTCGATGCGGCGCTCGTCGGGCTTGATCGTGGCGAGTTTGCTACCATTCCCTCCCTTCAGGAGGGCGAGTTGTTCGATGCTTACGAAGCAGCTCGCCAAGCCATGGCAGGCAAGCTGTCCACCGCCAAGCCAGCGGCCCGCTATCGTGTCTCAACCCTATAATTGATGGCGTGGCGAATAGCGTGGAAATGGCCTTCGCGTATCAACGCGCGTGAAATTTGCAAAGCGTACTTGCAATGATCGAGGCCCTGAATATGGGGCCTTCTGTTCCACCTCCCTCGAAGGCGCTATTGTGAGCGAGTGGGCTTCATGGGGGGTAGCATGGACCGTCTTGATGCGATGCAAGTGCTGCTGGCAGTCGTTGACGCCGGCAGCCTTTCTGCGGGAAGCCGAAAGCTCAACGCACCGCTACCAAGTGTAAGCCGTAAAGTAGCGGAGCTTGAGCGCTTCCTTGGTACCAACCTGCTGATCCGCACCAGCCGGAATATCCAATTGACCGATGCGGGCCGTGACTATGTGGAGGCAGCCCGGCAGATCGTGGCCCAGATCAAAGAGGCCGAACTTCGGGCCTCGGGCGAATATGAAGGCCCGAAAGGCGAGCTTGCGATCACGATGCCGTTGGTCTTCGGCCAGCAACATGTAATGCCGCTTGCGCTCGATTTTCTTTGCGAGCACCCTGAAATCACCCTCAACGTCCTGTCCGTCGATCGTGTGGTTCATCTCGTGGATGAACACGTCGATGTCGGTATCCGTCTCGGCCGTCTCGTCGATAGTTCGCTCTATGCGGTCAAAGTGGGCGACTTTCGTCTCGTGACCTATGCAAGCCCGGCCTATCTGGCGCGCAGGGGTCTCCCTTTGAGGCCGGAGGACCTCGTCAATCACGATGCTGCCATCTTTGGTGCGATCGAGGCAGCATCGTGGATCTATGATCTTGACGGCCAGAAGGTCCAGGCAGTGCCGAACATCCGAATCCGGGCCAATACCAGTACGGATGCCATCGAGGCCGCTGTGCGTGGTATTGGAGTTGCGCGGGCGCCGAGCTATCAAGCATTGAACGAATTGCGGACCGGCGCGCTGGTTCGCATCCTCGACGACCACGACAACAAAACGTTTCCAGTGCATCTGGTCTATGCGCGCCAGGGTCTGCTCCCACTGAAGGTGCGAGCCTTTCTAGACTGGATGGTACCTCGCATGCGCGAGGGGTTGCGGCAGCTCGAGGATATCAAGCAGGTGGCGAGAGACTGAATTCCTGTCAGCCATATGCGTTGCTGCTTGGCGAGCGTGCAGAGGCCCATCGTCGCCACACGCGATCTCAAGCAGAAAAGCCTGCGATCGCAACGACCGCAGGCTTGACATGACACGATAGTCCGGATTTTTCGCAGGTATCAGCGCAGCGATCTGAAGGCGGTGCGCATTTCGCTTGTGAATGCGGCCGGCTGTTCCCAGGCGGCGAAATGTCCACCCTTATCGAGGCGATTGTAGTGGATCAGTTTCGGATAGGCACGTTCGGCCCAACTCCTGGGCGCCGGATAGAGCTCATCGGGGAAGACGCTAACCGCGACCGGCAGCGTGACGCCTTTTGGCGCGAAGAAGGCAAGCTTGCTTTCCCAGTAGAGGCGTGCCGATGAGATGGCAGTTCCGGTCAACCAATAGAGCGACACATTGTCGATCAGGTCCTCCTTCGACAGGCCTTCCTCGCCGCCATCGAAGACGCGAGTGATCAATTCCATACTGCGCGCATCATGGTCGAACATCCACGAGGCCAGTCCGATCGGCGAGTCCGCGAGTGCATAAAGCGTCTGCGGACGCTTCGCCATCTCGATCGCATAACCCAGCCCGTTCTTATAGAAGTAATCGAGTTGGTTGTAGGCCTGCAGCTCATCCGGCGAAAGGCCAGCCGGCGGGGCTGCACCTGCAGCGAGAGCCTTGGCGATGTCGTCCGGCACCGTTGCCGGCATGTTGGTATGGATACCGATCAGACCGGCTGGCCGCTGCAAGGCCAGCTGCTCGGTAACGGCGTTGCCCCAGTCGCCACCTTGTGCAACGTAACGCGTGTAGCCCAAACGCTCCATCAAGACCGACCAAGCCCTGGCGATGCGGATCGGATCCCAGCCAAGCTCCGTCGGTTTTCCGGAAAAGCCGTGTCCCGGCAGCGAGGGGATCACCACATCGAAGGCGTCGGCTTCGGTGCCGCCGTAGTGGGTGGGATCGGTTAGCGGGCCGATGACCTTGAGTTGTTCGAAAATCGAGCCTGGCCAACCATGCGTGATGATCATCGGCAGCGCGTTCGGATGCTTCGATCTCACATGGATGAAGTGGATGTCGACACCATCGATCTCGGTGATGAAATTAGGCAGATTGTTCAGATAGTCTTCGGCCTTGTGCCAGTTATATTCATTCGCCCAATAATCGGCGACGGCCTTCATGGTCGCCAGCTTTAGACCTTGCGAGGTATCGCCGACCGTCTCATGGTCGGGCCAGCGCATTGCCTTGACGCGCTGGGTCATATCCAAAAGCGCGGCCTCGGGTATGGCGATCTTAAAAGGACGCACCGTCGACCTGTCCGGTATGGTGGCGCCTGTCGCTGCGGCAATATGAGGGAGGGCAATAGAGGCAGCCCCGATCAGCGACGTGGCAATGAACTTGCGTCGGCCGACCTCTGTGCTGATGATTGACATCTTCTTTCTCCTATCAGGCGACCGCGACATGGGCAGCAATGCCACCGCGCGTCATTTTCGAGTAAGGGCAGATCGCATCAGCCGAGCTGACGAGTGATTGCGCCACGTCCGGATGAAGCCCGGGCAGGCTTACGTTGAGCCTTGCGACAAGATGGAAGCCTTCTGCGTCATCCAGGTTCAGATCGACTTCGGCGTCGACTGCGGTGCCATTCGGCAGTTCAATGCCGGCCTGGCTTGCAGCCCGCGCCAATGCTCCCTCGAAGCAGGCCGACCAACCGGCTGCGAAAAGTTGCTCGGGATTGGTGCCGGGGCGCTTGGTGCCTGGGGTCGCGAGTTGGACCTCGAGTTGACCATCCGAGCTTCGGGCGGCGCCGTCGCGACCGCCGATCGTATGAACGTAAGCAGTGTAAAGGGTCTTGCTGGTCATTGATTCAGTCCTGTTTTGACAAAGTTGCCGTGTTCCAGCCGAGATCGACGCGCTTCGCGTATATGGAGCCAAGTCGCGATCATGTTGATATCGGCCTGCATCAATGCGATCGGCCGCTGAACCCGGATTTGACCGGCGGGCATCGCATTGACGTCGTCAATCTAAGTGCTCTCAAGCGGCGTCATCAGACCGCAAGACTGGGAAGTTACCTCTCGTTTTCAGAGAGGGTATCGATCTCGGTGGTTCGGAGTAGATTGTCGTGCGCCAAGGTGACCCAGGCGACGCCGGCTCTGATTCCTTCAAGAGCTTTAAATGCAATTTCGCATTGTAAGAGGTCGGTGCCGAAGTGGACGCTGCATCGCCGAACGCGACGCGATCCCGTAAGTCGGCGCCTTGTCGGTATTGATGACCGTTGGCTTTTCCCAATCCTTCAGACCGTTCAAAGCCTTGCCGAGGAAGCGTTTGGCCGCTTTGGCATTCCGTGTCGGAGAAGGATAGAAATCGATCGTGTTGACGAATTTATCGACGGCCCCGTAAAGGTAGGTCCATTGTCCGCGCACCTTCACGTAGGTTTCGTCGACGCCCACTCCTCGATTGCGGCCGGCGCCAGTGCCAACGCAACCGCTTTTCGATCTCCGGCGCGTACTTCTGAACCCAGCGATAAATCGTGGAATGATCCACGAGCACGCCCCGCTCTCCCATCATTTGCTTCAAGATCGCGATAGCTAACAACATAGCGGCACTACCAACGCACCACCCACAAAATCACTTCGCCCTGAAAATGACGCCACTTGAAATCGCTCATCAAAAATCTCGCCGAAAATCTTCCGCGCGCTCTCGGGCATCGCCAGAATGTTTGCAACAGGGCCCGCAAGCTGCCGCCGGACCTGATCTGGGAAGGTTAGGCGGCTATCTCCCACAGACCTTCCGGCCGTCGAACTTACCCGATTGCCGAACGCGTCCCGCAGTCGTCTCCTGCGTCAGGACCGCCGACAGCCGGTGTGCGATGTCCGAGTGAACCGGCGGGCAAAAGCAGTCTGCGTGGCGCATGGATGCCAGCTGATCGTCAACGCCTATTGGCAGCTTTCCATCGAAGAGGGCTGTGATTTCATCCATTTCTGCCAGGAGGATTTGGCGGTGGCCGATCTTGCCGCCATCCGTGAGGCCGGATTGAAACTGGGAGTGTCGACGCACGACGAGGCGGAATTGGCAACGGCGCTTGCGGCGCGCCCGGACTATGTCGCACTCGGTCCGATCTATCCCACCGCTCTCAAGGCGATGCCCTGGCCGCCACAGGGGCTGGATCGTATCGGCGAATGGAAGGCGCGTATAGGCAACACACCGCTTGTCGCCATTGGCGGACTGACCGTTGAGCGCATTGCCGGGGTGTTCGAAAATGGCGCCGATAGTGCGGCAGTCATAACCGATATCACGCGCAATTCCGATCCCGAACAAAGGACCCTGGCCTGGATTGCGGCAACACGCTAAGTTCATCGAGAACGCTAAAGAGGAAATTTGCCTCTCATCCAAACGACGGCGAGCACAAATTGCGACCTCTTAACCGGGTATGCCGCCGATCCGGATGACCGCGATTATCGTGCCACTTTCAAACAGGTCGCGCGCCGAGAGGGACATCGCCACAATGTTTCGACCAATGGCCATTGCATGTCGGACCAAGGTCTGAGACCCCTTCGAAGTCTTGACGTGCGGTAGATCGCCCCTATCTGTTGCGGTGCAGCAGATCGCGCGCCGCGTGGTAAGTGTTTCAACTTACAGTATAAATCTGGCGAACGGTCAGATTTTTTCGGGGCATCACACTTCCCAAGGGGGAAAGAATAATGCATAGCACTTCTCCGGCAAATGACCTGGAAAGCATCGCTCGCAGGGGCAGCCCCCTAAAGAGGATGGCGGTGCGGATTCCCACTTATCTTGCGGATATCAGAGAAAATCCGACATGGCTGCCGATGTTCGTACTGGCCCGCACCATGCCGTTCCGTCGCATGCACTGGCTGGTCACGAAAAATCGGCCGGTTTCCGACGGCAACGCTGGCCAATCTCTATTTGCCGGAATTGAGCAGGAGGCGGTCGTCAGAGCGCTGAAGGCGGAGGGCCTGTTTGCCGATCTTAGATTGCCTGACGCGATCCACCAGGAAATTGCGGCTTTTGCCCGAACGACACCCTGTTTCGGCAATTTCGACCGGAAGCTTGAATTCCTGGCCCCCGATCATGCCCGCGCCGAGCAGCAATACGGACGCTCAATCCTCAGCGGGCATTTCTTCGAACGTTCTCTCGATTGCAATGCCGTGCTGGCGGCCCAACACGATCCACTGTTGACCGATGTTGCCAGGCATTATCTCGGCGGGCAGGCACGCATCATCACGACCCGCATCTGGTGGACCTTTCCGACGAAATCGGCATCGGAAGCGGATCTCAGCCGTGCCTCATTCAAGTACCATTTCGATCTCGACGACTGGCGCATGCTGAAGTTCTTCTTCAACCTGGTCGATGTGGACGACAGCACAGGCCCGCATGTTTTCATCAAGGGCAGCCATAGGAAGCGAGCAGTGAAGCATCAGTTGACACTGCTGGTTGGTCATCCAGCCGATGAAATCTTGCGATATTACGGCAAGGATAGTGCCGTTACGCTGACCGGCAAGGCAGGCTCCGGCTTCGTTGAGGATCCCTTCGGTTTCCACATGGGTACGGCGCCGACCGAGAAGCCTCGATTGATGATGGAAATCGGCTTCGGTGTTTCGAAACCGTCGCGCCGCCGTTTCCATGGCGAACCGGTCCTCCGATAGGCTGCGCGGGATCCTTTTAAAGCAGCTGATAGCTGTTCGGCGCCGGCGCTTGGGTCGATGACCGTCCGCACGCCCACGGTTGTCGGAAGCCATTTTACAAGGAATTGTTCGAGCGCTGCGGCGCGCATATTTCGCATGAAGCCTGCAGAGAAAATAAGCCGAATGATCAACGCTTTTCATCTGAATGTGTCGATCGGTCGCGGTAGTACTGTTTAAAAAAGTTCCACACCTCAACCGCTGTCTCAAAATCGCTGCTGCATCCCCCGAAACGGTCCGTCTACCGGATTATTGTTACCGGACCCGACGAGATGGGGCCAGAAATGACCGCCGTTTTCGATGCGATACAATTGAACCCCAGTATCGGGCCGGCATCCGGACCATTGGACCAGACTGGCGCGGGTCAGGTCATGGGGATCAAGACGCGGCAGCGGCGTGGCATTTTCTCCGGTGCATCCGTCGATCCGGCGCCAATATTCCGTCGTCTCTGGAACGGAAAGCAGCCTTCCGTTGGACCTGATATAGCCGTCGTAGCGTTGCACCTCATCGCTTGTACCGTTCACCATCGTAACCGGCATGGGGTGGCCGGGCTTGCAATCTTTTTAGTGCTGCACCCAGACGATCCAGCAGGTCGACCGACGTATTGTGCTTTCCACGTTCAAGATCGCTAATCACCGTTCGATCGACTTCCGCATCGACCGCAAGGTTCTCTTGCGTGAGGTTGTTATGCCTCCGTAGCTTTCGGATGTGCCAGGCTATAATCCCCGCAGAATGCGAATTATGCAATCATGTCGGATATGTCCGATGGATTAGCGCAAAGCAAGATAGTTAAATCTCAGCGGAAATAAACCGAGCATTTTAGGCGAGGGCGGAACCATGGAAACGCATCAGATGATGTCGGGAGAATTTCGTACGAAGGGTATAGCCGACTCAAAAAAAGCGGGAAAACTGCAATCCGCGGTCAAGCTCGATCCCTTCTTGTTCGTGGCAGCCTTCCTGTCGCCGAAGGTGGATTCGGAGCTGCACCAACCGACACCGGCATTCCAAGAGGAAGATCCTGCTGTCTTACACTGGCAAGAGTGGATGACCGCTTACGAGCATTTTTCGCTGCTCTGCGAGCGGCAGCAGCGACTTGAAACAAAGTTATACTCGACGGTTGGTCCAAATGCGATGTCATCTGCCGCTTGGCAGACAACTGACCAGGTGGTCGAATATCAAGAAGCAAAACGGACGGAAGAATATGCAGCTGACATCGAGGATCGACTAGCAGCAGACCTTTGGAGCACCAGAGCGCTCTCGGTTGCCGGCGTTACGGCAAAGTTGTTCGCGATTCTGAAGAAGGGCGAACCCTCGAATGAGAACGAGGAATTTCCCTGGCCGGAAATTCGGTCGGTTCTCGCTGACCTGATTCGTGTTGGTGGACGAACTGACCTTAAGGACTAAATGCCAAGCATGGTACGGTTCGGGGTCGCATCGAGAGGAGCCGCAGCAGAGCTTGCTAATTCGCCACAAGGGGGAGACAATCGGGCACGGGTTCTTGTAGTACTTGCTTAGCCGGCTCCTTATGCAATCGCATCTACTTGGGGGTTACGATGGAAACAAGTTCAGCAATCCAGAACGCATGCACCTGCATTGACTGCTCGACGGGCGATACGGCGCGCAACAAGCGGCCGGACCTGTCGCGACGAGGCTTCCTGTGCAGGTCCGTAGTTGCCTCGGCCGCAGTGCTGGCGGGCGGCCCGGTCGCCGGTGTCAAGCCGGCGTCAGCCCAGAGCACGTTGACGCCGGACGAAGCTCTCAAGGCGCTGATGGACGGCAATAAGCGCTACGTCGCTGGTGAGATGGAATCTCTCAACGAGGATCTGTCGATCCTCAAGTCCAAGACCGCCGAAAAGCAGGAGCCCTTCGCCGCCGTGCTATCGTGCGCGGACTCGCGCGTGCCGGTGGAACTGGTCTTCGACCAGACCATAGGCCATGTCTTCGTCACGCGCGTCGCCGGCAACATCACGACACCCGAAATCATGGCGAGCCTAGAGTATGGCGTCGCCGTCCTCGGAACTAAGGTCCTCATGGTGCTGGGACACGGCAATTGCGGGGCGGTCAAAGCGACCATCGACGGCAAGTCGGTGCCGGGCCAGATCAGCGCGCTTTATGCGCCCATCCGCCCGGCCGTCGATGCCGCCGGGCCCGATCTCGACGCTGCCATCGACGTCAATGCGAAGATCCAGGCGGGCCTGCTCAGCCAAGCCTCCCCGATAATCGCGGGAGCGGTGGCGGAGGGCAAGCTGAAGGTCGTGCCGGCCCGATATGACGTCGCTAGCGGGAAGGTCTCATTGCTCACCTGAAGGCAACCATGCGCCCGAAGCGGTCGCGGACTTGACGCTCTTTCGGACCCTGCTAGACTAGTTTCCGTCCACAAACACGCGTATTTCGGTGTGTTTACAAGCGCTTGTCCTTGGCAGAGAGAGTGGCTTGGGGGCGACGGACAGGATCAGGGGCGCTGGTTATTGGGCAGTATGCAGTTGGAGGCGCTGAGGCGCACGCCACGAGGCCGGCAATGGCGACGACGGCGCAATTATAACGCATTTGGGCCTTTCCTTGCTTATGATCCGAGTGGATCACACGATCAGTCCGTGCAAAACGAGATCAATGTGTGCCTTTAGATAGCTTGCTTTGTCCAGCGTTCGCCGCTCATCAAAAAGGAGCTTGAAGAATAGGAAGGCGACGGCAGGCGCAACGACCGCATCGGCGAACGCCGCTGGCGCCGGTCGAAACTCCCCAAGTTTTATCCCTTCATCGATAATGGACTGCATTTGACGCTCGATAGGATCGATAAATATGTTGTGGTGCTTATCGACGATCTGTGGGAACCGCGAACCCTCGGCGATGACGAACCTCATCAGCTCTCGTAACTTGCGATCCTTGATTATGAGATCGTAGATGAGTTCGATATTTTTCTGGAGCCGCTCGGTAGCGGTCCCTTTCAGTTCAGTAGCGCTTGCCAGCAAATTTTCGAGGGGCGCCGAAATGTGCCGGATCATTGCTTCGAAAAGCTGCTCCTTGGTTTCGAAGTAAACATAAATGGTTCCCTTCGTAACCCCGATCCTGCTCGCAATGTCTTCAACGCGCGTGGCGACATAGCCACGCTCGACGAACTCCTCAAACGCAGCATCCAAGATCTGAACGGGCCGGCGAGCTTTTTGCTCTGCACGCGTGAGCTTCTTCTGATCATTCATGTCTTCACCTTGAGCGCTAACGCTGGGCTACCGTCAAGACAAATTCTATTGACTGTCTGGTCAGTCAATAATATTCGTCTGTCGAACGGATGCGAGAGGTCAAATCATGAAAACTGTCCTTGTCGCGGCCTGGCTCGGTGTCAGTGCCGTCGCGCTTGCCTCATGCGAAAAGCAAAGCGTGAGCGAGGCAAAGCCAAAGAACGTGGAGACCGTCGTGGCCAAGGTTACGCCGGTCGTCGATAACAACGCCATCACCGGCGAGATCAGCGCCCGCGTCGAGAGCGACCTTTCCTTCCGGGTCAGCGGCCGCATTGTCGAACGTCTCGTCGATGTCGGCTCATCGGTGAAGGAGGGCCAGGTGCTTGCCCGTATGGATGCCGAGGAACAGAAAGCCGATCTCGGCGTTGCCACCGCGAACCTGCAATCGGCGCTCGCCCAGCAGACGCAGGCCCAACTGGCTTTCGACCGGCAGCAGACTCTCTTCAAGACACAGGTTACGACCCGCGCTGCGCTCGATCAGGCCCAAGAAGCACTGCTGACTGCCCAGGGAAGTGTGAAATCGGCACAAGCTCAACTCGACACAGCCCAAGACGCGTTCTCCCATACGGAACTGCGCGCCGACGCCGATGGCGTCATCACCGCCAGAAACGCCGAAGTTGGTCAGGTCGCCCAAGCTGCACAGCTGGTCTTTACACTTGCGCATGACGGTCCTCGGGACGCCGTCTTCAACGTCTTTGAGTCGCTTTATCTCGGTCGCAAGCTTGAAAACAAGGTCGCCGTCAGCCTCCTTTCGGCGCCAGCTCACAAGATAGAAGCTTCGGTGCGCGAAATCTCGCCCACGATCGACTCATCGACCGGGACGATCAGGGTCAAGGTAGGTCTCGAAGAGGCACCGGACGTGCAGCTTGGTGCTCCCGTTGTCGGCTTTTTTCGGTCTGTCGCGCGGGATGCAATCGAATTGCCCTGGTCGGCAATGACCTCGAAAAGCGGGAAGCCGGCCGTTTGGATCATCGATCCCACTTCGTCGAGCGTGTCTCTTCGCCAGATCGATGTCTCCGGCTATGAAACACGCCGTTTTGCAGTACGGGCGGGCGTGTCTCCGGGCGAAATAGTGGTCGCCGACGGCACGAAATTCCTGCGACCGGGCCAAGTCGTCTCATACGACAAGGGAGCTGCAAAATGAATATCCGTATCACTGTCGGCGTTGCGGTCCTCGGGTCATTGCTGATGACGTCTTGCCAAAAGCAGGATGAAGCTCATTACGAGCCGGCGCGCCCCGTGCTTTCGGTTGTCGCCAAGTCCACCGCCGCTTCTGCCTTGACCCTGCCGGGGACGGTCGAGGCCAAGATCGAGACCCAGCTCGCATTTCGAGTTCTGGGGCGGGTCATAGCACGCAAGGTTAGCGTCGGCGACATCGTCAAAAAGGGTGACGTCGTTGCCGCGATCGATCCGCTTTCACTGGAGCTCGCGGTCAAGAGTTCGCAATCCGAACTCTCGAATGCCCAGGCGCAGTTAGCGAATGCCACGTCCACGGAAGAACGCCAGCGGTCCTTACTTGAAAGCCGATCAGGAAGTGAAGCGGCCTACGAAGAGGCGGAGCTTGGACGCAAGAGTGCGAGCGCTTCGGTCGCCAAGGCACAGGCCAATCTGGACAAGGCAGAGGAGCAGCTGGGCTACGCGCAGCTTCGCGCGGAATTCGATGGCGTCGTGACAGCGACTTCGGCTGAGGTGGGCCAGGTCGTGGCCGCAGGCCAAAGCATCGCCACCGTCGCCCGCCCTGACCAGCGCGATGCCATTATCGACATACCAGTGGCAAGCTTCGACGGTCTCAAGGTGGGGTCGCCCTTCGAGGTCGCTCTGCAGTTGGATCCGACCATCCGCGCAAGCGGTGTCGTCCGAGAGATCGCCCCAGAAGCCGAGGCTACGACCCGCACACGACGCACGAAAATTACGCTTGTCGATCCGCCGGCCGCGTTTCGCCTGGGCTCAGTCGTCACCGCAACCGCGACTGTTGTTGCAGATCCGATGACCCTGCTGCCGTCCTCATCCGTCTTGATGAAAGACGGGAAGCCGAACGTCTGGGTGGTCGATACCGCGGCTCGCAAGGTCTCCATTCGTTCGATCAAGATCGATGGTGACCCCGTCGAGGGCGGTTCCGTGAGGATCACCGAAGGCGTCAACCCTGGCGAGCGCATCGTCACTGCCGGAGTTCACAAGCTTGCCGACGGCCAGGCCGTCAGGGTAGATTAAGGAAAGATCCCCGTGAAAAAATTCAACCTGTCCGATTGGGCGCTCGAACACCGTTCGCTCGTCTGGTACTTCATGATCGTCTTCATTCTAGCCGGCGCGTTTTCCTATATCGGTCTCGGCCGTGAAGAAGATCCCGACTTCACCATCAAGACCATGATCATTCAGGCGCAGTGGCCTGGCGCGTCAGCGGAGGAAGTGACCAAGCAGGTCACCGAACGCATCGAAAAGAAGCTCGAGGAACTGGATTCGCTCGACTATACGAAGAGCGAGACGGTTGCCGGCCAGACAACCGTTTTTGTCGAGCTTCTGCCGACGACCAAGGCCAAGGATGTCAATGCCATCTGGACGCGGGTCCGCAACATGATTGGCGACATCAAGGGAGAATTTCCGAGCGGTGTCGTCGGGCCGTTTTTCAACGACAGCTTCGGCGACGTCTTCGGCAATATCTATGCCTTTACCAGCGACGGGCTGACACAGCGCCAGCTTCGTGATCTGGTTGAAGATGCGCGCGCCAAGGTGCTGACGGTTCCCAACGTCGGCAAAGTGGATATCATCGGCGCGCAGGACGAGGCCATCTATCTCGAATTTTCTACGCGCAAGATCGCCGCTCTTGGGCTTAACCAGCAATCCGTCATCGACACGCTTCAGGCACAGAATGCCGTCACACAGTCCGGTTTCGTCGATGCCGGTCCCGAACGCATCGCCTTGCGGGTCAGCGGCCAATTCACATCCGAGGAAAGCCTCAAATCGATCAATCTTCGGGTCAACGACCGCTTCTTTCCGTTGACCGACGTCGCGACGATCAAACGCGGCTACGTCGATCCTCCCTCATCCCTGTTCAGATATAACGGTCAGCCCGCGATCGGGCTTGCCATCGGAATGAAGAGTGGGGCAAATCTGCTTGAATTCGGAAAGGCGCTCGACAAGGAGATTGAACAGGTGACCGCCGACCTCCCGATCGGCGTCGACGTCCAACGCGTTTCCGATCAGCCCGCCGTCGTCGACGAGGCCGTGTCGGGCTTCACGCGCGCATTGTTCGAGGCGATCGTCATTGTCCTTGCGATCAGCTTCATCAGCCTCGGCGTTCGGGCAGGGCTCGTGGTTGCCATCTCCATTCCGCTCGTGCTGGCGATTACTTTTCTCGTCATGGCCTATTGCGGCATTTCCATGCAGCGTATTTCGCTTGGGGCTCTGATCATCGCCCTCGGCCTTCTCGTCGACGACGCGATGATCGCCGTTGAGATGATGGTTGCCCGACTGGAGGTGGGTGATGATCTAAGAAAGGCAGCGACATACGTCTATACCTCGACGGCCTTCCCAATGTTGACGGGCACGCTTGTTACGGTTGCGGGTTTTATCCCCGTCGGCCTTAACACCAGCGCCGCCGGCGAATTTACGTTCACTCTTTTCGTCGTCATCGCGGTTTCGCTCCTGGTTTCATGGATCGTTGCTGTGCTGTTCACGCCGCTTTTGGGCGTGACGATCCTTCCGAAGACAATGAAATCTCACCATGATCAGAAAGGTCGCGTGTCACGCGCATTTGCTTGGCTTTTGGGCGTCGCCCTTCGCTGGCGCTGGATAACTATTGGTGCGACTGCGGCTGCGTTTGCCCTCTCCATTGGCGGGATGAGCCTCGTGCAGCAACAGTTTTTTCCTTCCTCCGACAGACCCGAACTGATCGTTGACTGGAACCTGCCGCAGAACAGTTCGATTTCGGAGACGAACAAGCAGATGGCCAGGTTCGAACGCGAGATACTGGCCAACAACAAGGACATCGATCATTGGACGAGCTATGTCGGCCAAGGGGCCCCTCGCTTCATACTGTCCTTTGACGTGCAGACACCAGACGTCTCCTTCGGCCAGACGGTGATCGTCACCAAGGGACTTGACGTTCGCGACAAGGTCAAAGCTGAACTCCAGGATTATCTGACGAACACCTTCCCTGGAACCGATGCGTTCGTGAAGCTGCTCGACATCGGCCCTCCGGTCGGCAAGCCGGTACAATATCGGATCAGTGGGCCTGACATCCAGAAGGTCCGGGACATCGCGCAGCAATTTGCTGGTATCGTCGGCCAACATCCCTTGCTGTCCAACATGACCTTCGACTGGAACGAACCCTCGCGCGTCGTCAAAGTCGACGTCCTTCAGGACAAGGCGCGGCAATTGGGCGTTTCGTCACAAGATATCGCAACGGCTCTCAACGGCATCGTCGAGGGAACGGCGGCGACAAACATTCGGGACGACATCTATCTGGTCGATGTGATCGGCAGGGCCCAGACGACCGAGCGCGGCTCGATCGAGACGCTGCAGAACCTTCAACTCGCCGGCTCCAACGGCAAGTCCGTGCCCCTCTCGGCAGTTGCCAACTTCCACTACGAGCTGGAACAGCCGACGATTTGGCGGCGGACACGCATACCGACCATTACCATCAAGGCCGCGGTTGTCGGATCGACACAGCCGGCGACGATCGTCAACGAACTGCAGCCGAGGGTCGACAAGTTTCGGAAGGGCCTTCCAAGTGGCTACCGTATCGTCGAGGGCGGTTCGGTCGAGGAAAGCGCAAAAGCGCAGGGACCAATCGTGGCGGTAGCGCCACTGATGCTGTTCATCATGGCAACGATCCTGATGATCCAGTTGCAGAGTTTCAGCCGGCTCTTTTTAGTCTTCGCCGTCGCACCTCTGGCACTGATCGGTGTCGTCGCAGCTTTGCTACTCAGCAATGCGCCGTTGGGATTTGTTGCGATCCTGGGTGTCCTGGCACTGATCGGCATTCTGATCCGCAACTCGGTGATCCTCGTTGTCCAGATCGAGCACCTTCGCAGTGAGGGTGTGAGAGCTTGGCAAGCCGTCGTTGAAGCGACGGAACATCGCATGCGGCCCATCATGCTGACGGCCGCCGCAGCGACGCTGGCGCTCATCCCGATCTCCAGGGAGATATTCTGGGGTCCAATGGCCTATGCGATGATGGGCGGAATTGTGGTTGGCACGGTCCTGACGCTGCTCTTCCTGCCGGCACTTTATGTTGCCTGGTTCAGAATTCCCCGCGAAGAACCACAGCACTGACGGGATGACCCTATGTTTAAGGCTGGACGAAGAGCCTTTGCCGGCAGCGGCCGTTATCTGCTTGCCAGCGTGCTGATGGCTCTCCCGATATTGGGAGGATGTGCGGGACGGCTGGAGAATGTTCTCCAGCCGCTTGCAACCGCAGGGCCAAGCACGAGCACGGTGGACATGCTAGTGGCGACGACGCGCCAGCCGACCGACAAACCGGGCGAACTTTACTCCGGCGAGCGGGGAACGGCGATTTCCCTCAATGATATCGTCGTTTCCATCCCTCCGGATCGAAACCGCAAGGTTGGCGAGGTGCAATGGCCGTCACATGTGCCGGCAAATCCCGAAAAGGAATTCGCCGTCCTGAAAGTCGGAGAGGTTGCATCGGAACGCAGCATTTTTGAATGGTTCAACAAGAGGCGCAACGCCAAGCGGCAGGTCGTCATCTTCGTGCACGGCTTCAACAACACCTACGCCGATGCCGTCTTTCGCTTCGCGCAGATCACCCATGATTGCGGAACGGATGCCGCGCCAATCCTCTTCACCTGGCCCTCGCGCGCCAATGTCTTCGACTATATCTACGACAAGGAGAGTACGAATTTCTCACGGCGGGCGCTGGAGGATCTGATCCTGCAATCTGCCAGAAGCCCCGATGTCGGCGAGGTGACGATCCTGGCTCATTCCATGGGATCCTGGCTGACCGCAGAGGCCTTGCGCGGGGTTGCCATGCGCAACGGGACGATTCCGGCCAAAGTCAGGAACGTTATCCTGGCCTCGCCCGATATCGATATCGACGTGTTTCGCCGGCAGATGATCGAAATGGGGCCGCAACGCCCGCATTTCACGATCTATTCGTCAACGAGGGACAAGGCGCTGCAGGTTTCGCAATGGCTCTCCGGCGGCGTCACGCGCGTCGGCGGCTTCGATTCGACCCCCTATGCTGCGGATCTGGCAAAGCTCGGAGTGACGGTCATCGATACGAGCTCAGTCAAAGCAGACGACGCGTTGGGCCACAATACGTTTGCCGATAACAGGGACATGGTCCAGTTGCTTGGACGGCAGCTGGCAGGACAGTCGCTGGACACCGGAAAAGCCTCGCTCGCGAATCGAGTGGGAATGGCAGCCGTTCGAACGGCCGACCTGGCGGGATCAGCAGCAAAGATCGCCGTCGTCGCTCCGATGTCGATCATAAGCGATGACGCGAAACAGGTGTTGAAACAGCAACTTTCCTCAGGGTCGCAGCCTATCGTTGATGGGAAAATCTCGTACTAGGGGCGGAACAAGAGGAGTTCGAAAACCTGAGCTCTCATGACCGTCATGGGTGTGATGAAGCATAGGCTGCCTTCGCCGAGTTTACATCGACGGCGGTTGAATTCAACCTGACCGGTGTGCCGCGATCCGATCGGACGACGATTGATCACGCTCTCATCCGCGGATTGTTTACCTTGGAGAATGATGGTCATTGAGTCTAAGATCGAACGGATCGAGAACTCTGGTTGCTGTCCCCGGTTGCGGGACTTGCGATCAAAGCTTGGCGCGGGTTGCGACCTTTATCACTTCCCTTTCAAGGCGGCCTGGAAACCGAGTTCGCCAACCGCCTATTCCCGACACGCTGTTCCAGCGCGATCCGTGTTGCTGGATCCATGGAGGATGGAAGGTGCGACGCGTCACGCCGATCGGAACGGCACAGTGCTGATCGGCATGGGCCAGCCCACGACATACTATTAGGTTAGGTGGCTCAGGCGCTGTTCCGCAGCACGGCGGCGAAGAGGATAGTCGGCTGCCTGATGCCGAAGAGGCGGGCGGCGATGTATCTCGATACTGTTTTCAGCTTCTGCGACAGGGATATCGTAAGGTTATTCGCTGAGGCAGTGGATCAGATCCACCGCTACAGCATGGATCCAATTGAGAGCGCAGTGTCGTACGGATATCGGGGAGGTGCCAATGTGGAACGAGCAGGGGTTTCTGCAGATATCGATTGCTGCCACCCTCGTGGTCGCCGCACTCGGTGTCGTGTTCGGCATATTGTCAGGGTCGTTCTCCATCGCCTTCGATGGTATCTATTCGCTGGCGGATGCGGCAATGACCGGGCTTGCCCTGTGGGTATCAAGCCTGATTGTAAAGTCGGTGCAAATCGACGCACTGTCGGGTAGAATTCGCAACCGTTTCACCATGGGCTTCTGGCACCTGGAGCCCATCGTCCTGATGCTCAACGGCTGTTTGCTCATGACGGTCGCGTCCTATGCGCTGATTAACGCAGCCATGAACATCCTCAATGGCGGGCATCAGCTGCACTTCGGCGTGGCGATCGACTACTCGGCGGCTATGGTGCTTGTTTGTGCGGTGATGGCCATGATGGGCATCAGGCTGAACCGCAGCCTCAAGTCGGACTTCATTTCGCTTGATATCAAGGCCTGGATTATGTCCGGCGGCATCGCATTGGCCCTCCTGATCGCGTTCCTGATCGGACTTGCCGTCCAGCAGACACCTTCTGCCTGGATCGCCAACTATGTCGATCCCGTGGTTCTCGCCCTTGTCTGCCTGGTGATGATTCCGCTTCCGATCGGCACCGTCTGGAAGGCGTTAACAGAAATCCTTCTGATTGCTCCAAGCGACCTCAAGGATCACGTCGATCATGTCGCATCGGAAACGGTGCACCGCCTCGGGTTCTCCTCCTATCGTGCCTATGTCGCGCGGGTCGGCCGGGCGACGCAGATCGAGCTCTATTTCATCGTCCCTGGGGGGCTGCCGCCGAAGACGGTTGAGGAATGGGATATGCTGCGCGACGAAATTGGTGCTGCAATCGGCGATGAGAGTGCCAACCGCTGGCTGACAATTGCGTTTACGGCCGACGCGGAATGGGCGGAATAAATGCCTTTAAATTTGCGCCCTTAGACGCCAAATGTCTTTTGGTGCAATCAACGCCGGTGCGCTCGACGACAGTCGTAACAGCGACGTTTTAACGAGACGAAAAGAGCCATCGCCATGTGGCTTGATTTCGAATTCGTCGCGATGACGCGCGACATTGACGAGGTGAAACGATGTCACAGGTTGGACAAAAAGGCTTTGCCGACAGCTGCCATCTGATTCCACCTGCGATCTCCAGCGGTAGCGCCACATTGTCGAAGGCGGTGCGCGACGACAGAAGGTTGAAGTGCTGGAAGATCATGCCAATCTGGCGGCGCAAGCCACGCTGCCGCGGGTCAAGGAAGTCGAGGGCTTCCGAATCGTTAGGGCGTCGTGATCAGCCGGCCATGTAGTCTTCCACCCACGGCAAATCCTAGTGCAAGGTTGCGGGTGTTCGTAGCCCTGTTTCACTTGTCCTTGAGTACGAGTGCGCTGGTCAAATCGCCGAGCGGTTTCTGTTTATGGGCGGCGATAGCAGCGTCGCGCACGATGATACCGTGCAGGGTCGGCAGTTCGAAACGGCGCGTGACGAAACGCAGGATCGACGTCGTGTCCATGGGCGTGTGATCGACATAGCCGTGCCGCGCATAGGGCGAGACGATAATTGCAGGAATACGCGAACCCGGCCCCCAACGGTCGCCTTTGGGCGGCGCCAAGTGATCCCACAGGCCGCCATTTTCGTCATAGGTGACAACGACCAGCATATGTGGCCATTGCGGACTCTTCTCCAAATGCGCAATCAGATCGGCGATATGGGCATCGCCAGCCTCAATATCGGCGTAGCCTGAATGCTCATTAAGGTTGCCCTGCGGCTTATAGAAAGAGACTTGCGGCAGCGTACCGGCATCGATCGCTTTGATGAACTCAGCGCCGGCCAAGCCGCCATCCCTCAGATGCTCCGCCCTGGCTGCGGTGCCGGGAGCGAAATTGGCATAGTAGTTGAAAGGCTGGTGGTGATATTGAAGATTCGGCACCGGGTCCTTGTTGCCGTGGTCCAGCACATCCTGCCATGCCCCACCATACCAAGCCCAGCTCACGTGCTTGAGGCTAAGCATATCGCCGATGGTTGGGTCAGTTTGTGGCGGCAATGTTGTTGGCTTGTTCGGATCCGCCAATGCCTTATCACCGTCGGGCGCGGGACCGTTACCGCTCGGCTGATAGGGCGGCTGCATGGTGTTGACGGCGTAAAAATCGGGCGTGAGATTACCGTCGCCGACGAACTTCGGAACACCGTCGATTGCCGATTTTGGTGAATTGGCGGCGGTCTTGAGCGTCACCCCGTCGGGCTCAACCACCGCGATCGAAGGCTTGGCGGCGCTGGTGTCGGCGTTGGCATAATAGGGCGCACAGGCGCAAATCAGCCATTGGTGGTTAAGGAAGGAGCCGCCGAAAGCGCCCATGAAGAAATTATCGGCCAACACGTATTTCTGGGCGACCTTCCACATTGCCATCTTCGAGCCGTCCCACAAACTCATGGCTAGCGCGCCAGAATCGGCATAGGCGACGAATTTGTCGTTGCGTCCGCCGTCGATCTGCATCTGGTTCTGATAGTAACGGTGCCAGAGGTCGCGCGTGATCGTATTCGGGTTGAGGTTGAATCCCTTGGAATCGTCCGCGTGGAACGGGCGATTAGGCAGATGCTCCGT
Source organism: Martinezella calliandrae (assembly GCF_030272695.1). GTDB lineage: Bacteria > Pseudomonadota > Alphaproteobacteria > Rhizobiales > Rhizobiaceae > Rhizobium > Rhizobium calliandrae. Next base: position 22,313 of record NZ_JARFYN010000029.1, on the reverse strand, counting down.
CTCCGCTTGGGTCACCGGCGGTGTCACGCCTTTGGCGGTGAGACCCTCCCAGATCGGAGGCAGATCACGGAAAGGTTTGCCGTCGCGATCGCGCTGGACGCGCGCACTTGCCGGCGCCTTCGAAATCCCGTTAGCCCCTGGAAAACTGCCATAGAGATTGTCAAAGCTGCGATTTTCCGCATAGATCACCACTACAGTGTCGATCAGCTTCAGATCACCGGCGGTATTCGGCGCAGGTCCTGCCATTGCGGCGGAGACGCCGGCGATAGCGGGGCCCAACGCCGCCACAGAAAGACCTAACGCCCAAGCGGTTGCAACAGTGATCGTTTTCATTCGGACCGGTCCCCCAGAATTCGGTGCGCCCCACCTCTGTAACAGCTTATCCGTGCGACCAGCTAACGCAAGCATTAATTGAAATAATTCTAGAATCCGGCTAACGACGGTGTTCTCGGGTGGAGAACTGTGATTGAGGGGACGCAACTGTAACGATGCAATCCAATTCGCGTACAAGGCAGTGGGTCCCGATCTGCGCTGCCGCTGCATTGGTGTTCATGACGGCCTCAGTCCATACGGGCCAAGCTTTGTCGCGAGCCGACGTCCGACGGCAAACACAGGCCTTGGCGGCGCTCGGCAAAGCCCTGTTCTTCGATCCCTCCCTGTCTGCGTCAGGCAAGATGGCGTGCTCGTCCTGCCACGATCCCAGCCATGCCTTCGGCCCAAACAATGACCAGGTGGTACAGCTCGGCGGCAGCGACTTGCATCGGGCCGGGTTGCGGGCGGTGCCCTCGCTCAAATATCTGCAGGTAGTGCCGCAGTTCACCGAGCACTTCTTCGAATCCGAGGACGAGGCCGACGAAAGTGTCGATAACGGCCCGACCGGCGGCCTGACCTGGGACGGCCGGGTCGATCGCGGCCACGAGCAAGCAAGGATTCCTTTGCTTTCTGATTTCGAGATGGGCAACAAAAGCGAAGCCGAAGTCGTCCGTCACCTGCTTGCCGCGGGCTACGGGACGGCGATCACCGATATTGCTGGGTTAAAGGCCGTCGGTGATCCGGCAATCGTCTTTCGTACGGCGCTCAAGGCACTGGAAGTCTTTCAGCAGGACTACCGAACCTTCTATCCGTACTCGAGCAAATATGACGCAGTGCTGGCTGGCAGGGCCGAGTTCACGCTACAGGAGGCAAGGGGGCTGAAGCTGTTCAATGCAGCCCAGAAGGGTAATTGTGCCTCCTGTCACGTCAGCCAGCGCGGGAATGACGGCACGCCGCCGCAGTTCACTGACTACGGGCTGATCGCTATTGGCGTGCCCCGCAATCGCGACATTCCTGCGAACAAGGATCCGGCGTTCTACGATCTTGGCCTTTGTGGTCCCCTGCGCACTGATTTCGCGGGGCGAGAGGATTATTGCGGGCTCTTTCGCACACCAACACTGCGCAATGTCGCTCTTCGCAAGACCTTCTTCCACAATGGCGACATCCACTCTTTACGCGACGCAGTTCGCTTCTACGTCGAACGCGAGACCCGTCCGGAGCTCTGGTATCCGCGCAAGCCCGACGGAAGCCTAGACAAATACAATGACCTTCCGGAGGCGGCGAAGGCCAACATAAACAGTGACCCGCCTTTCGACCGCAAGGCAGGAGACGAGCCGGCGCTTTCGCCCGCAGAAATCGACGATGTCGTTGCTTTCCTCGGCACGCTTACCGACGGCTACGAACCGTTGGAATAAGGGCGTGCACGGCCATGATTTGCCCGACGCCGCGGCCTGGCCGGCAGATCGAGCAGGCGGGCGATCGAGAGCAAAGCGGACGAACTTGGAAGTTCGCCGAGATCCTGGCAAAAGCAACGGATGTGTTGGGGACGCAGGCCGAAGCCGGGCAATGGCTGGAGCGTCCCGCGATCGGCCTTGATCAGCACTGTCCGATCGACCTCTTGGGCACGCCAGCCATCTTACGCGGCTTGAATTCGGCGTCTATACATGACGCTGCTGCAGTCGCGCTTGGAGGCCCCGAGCTCATCGGCTGGCGGCTTGATCAAACCATCCACGCCTCGACCTGGGACAGTGGCGAGGGCGAATACCGCGTTGGCGGCCGATGGAACAGCAGGGGTGTGCGAGCCGTCTACTGCTCGATCGACCCCGCCACGGCCATCCTCGAAGTCGCTGTGCACAAAGGGTTTCGGTCGCTCGACACCGTTCCGCACACGTTGACGGCGGTGATCATCGGTGACGTGTCCGAAATGCAGGCGTGCGGTGACGACCTCCTTAAGAAGCACCGCTTCGTTGCGATGCCCAGTGCCGTTTCATCGCATAGCTGGAATCTCGTCTTCGTCGCAGGTAGTGCGGCCGGCGCCTACCAGCTCAAGTTTCAAGAACCGTTCGCTCTAGATGCGAGGCTGCAATCCACCGAGCTGAGCCCGCCAAACATCTCGCGCGCCGCGAAGACGCGCGACGAGCTCGTCACGGTCCCCTCGAAGTCGCCTTTGTCGGCATCGTGTAGCTCAACGGCGCCTTCCCCCATTGACGCGTCTGATTGTCGGTGCAGGCTATACGACGCCGAAGGTCAATGCTTATGATTATCCGCGCGTCAAGGAAATGTCGCGCGGCAACTGCGCCTAGTCGATCGTCAACGGGGAGCAAGATCGTGACATTGTCAGCGAAGGCGGGAGTGAAGTGACGCTGTATTAGGGCTTTGCCGCTATCCGTTAGTGAGATGGGGATGAAGGCCACAGCCTCCCAGAAAATTGTAAGAACGAAGGGCGAGAAGATGCAAAAAATCTACTATTCCTCCCTCGGTGGCCACCCGCCGCAGAGCGATCTCTTGACGGGACGTGCCGTCTTCACCGAGGCCTATGCGGTCATTCCCAAAGGGGTCATGCAGGATATTGTCACCAGCTTCCTGCCCTTCTGGAACCAGACGCGTTGCTGGGTGATCGCCCGCCCGCTTTCCGGCTTTGCCGAGACCTTTTCACAATATGTCATGGAAGTGGCGCCGGGCGGCGGCAGCGACCGGCCGGAGCAGGATCCGGAAGCCGAAGGTGTCCTCTTCGTCGTCGATGGCGAGATCGAACTGTCGATGCCAACCGGTAAATACATTCTCCAGCCAGGGGGCTACGCCTTCCTGCCACCGGGCCTCAAGTGGTCGCTCCACAACCGTGCGGGTGCTCATGCGCGTTTCCACTGGATCCGCAAGGCCTATGAGGCCGTCGAAGGGTTGGATCATCCGGAGCCGCTGATCCTTAACGAGAAGGATATCACGCCCGCAGCGATGCCCGGCACCGAGGGGCGATGGGCAACGACACGCTTTGTTGATCCGTCCGATCTGCGGCACGACATGCATGTGACGATCGTCACCCTGCAGCCAGGCGCGGTCATTCCCTTTGCCGAAACCCATGTGATGGAGCACGGTCTCTACGTGTTGCAAGGCAAGGCCGTCTATCGCCTGAACCAGGATTGGGTTGAGATTGAAGCCGGCGACTTTATGTGGCTGCGCGCCTTCTGCCCGCAAGCGTGCTACGCTGGCGGCCCAGGTCCGTTCCGCTACCTGCTCTATAAGGACGTTAATCGCCACATGACGCTCCGCCCTTTCGGCTCGCACCGTTAAGCAGGACTCGTTCTTCATGGGCCTGCAGCGTATCGCTGCGGGCTCTAGGACTCCAAAGTAGTGCTGGCCGTGAACCCATAAAGCACCGGGCGGACGGCTTGCCAGAGTCCACTATGCCCCCGATAGCCGACGTATTGTTGCATAGCAGGGAAACGGCGCGATGGGTGCCAAGAAGAGACGCCGTTACCGCACGGCGCAATCCATCAGCTCGGCATGATTTTAGCCGATCCTTCAAAAACTGTTAGAGACATTCGCCTAATAGTTGTCAGGCTGGGCCAAAACTGATTTTGCGCGAACAGCATGGGCGTTGGTTGGCTCATTCCGCCCATTCCAGGTCGCCCGTGAAGACGACGGTTAGCCAGCGGTCAGGCCCTTCGTCGCCGATCGTGCCACCGATCTCGTCGCGAAACGAATCCCATCCGGCGATGGCCTTCGGCCCGATGTGAGAAGAAACGATGAAATAGAGTTCGATCATTCGTAAACGGCCGACTTTCGCGGTATTAGGCGCGATAGTCGGCGAAGCCGCGCTTTGCCACAAAGGCCTGCGCGACGGCGTCGACGTGCTGCTTCAGGTCCGCCGTCGCCGCTATTTTTTTCGGTGGGCAGGACCATATCAGACATATGATGGTGCGGTTGTTTTCGCTCAAGCGCTGAATGTCGGTCACGTTGATCTTGTCATGCCGAATGGTGACGCCGACCTCGACATGAAAAGCTGATTGATGGAGCGGATCGCCTGAGGGCCCGTCGGTACTTTGAGGTCGTCATTCCTGCCGGAAAACGCAGCCCTTCGTGGATGGCCGCTTTAAATCAGCCGCCGACCGGATTTCAAACGGTCACACCTTGACTTTCAACCGGTCATCTCTCTGCCGCCCTTGCGCTCGCGATATGGAAAAGCGGGCTTGCCGTACTGTCCTGGCGATCGCAGTTCGAGCTAGGATGAGCGACATTCTTAAAGACTGGCACGGATAGCCCGGCCCCCTGACCGCCCGACGCTGCTCACATTGTCCATAGAAGAGATAGCGGGGCAGCTTGGAGCTTTTCTCCAAATGGCGTCACTCGGTCGTGGTCGTGTAAGACGAGGCCTCGCACGAAACGATCGCCGACCGCGTCTTGTAATTGGCGCAACCCGCGAAAATCGTCAGACTTCACCGTTGCAGACGCCCTTACCTCTATTCCAACAATCCGGCCGCGCCGATCCTCGATAATGACATCGACTTCATCTCGGTCTCTCGTCCGGTAGTGCGAAAAGGATAAGCGCCGGTCTGACCAAGATGCCGACTTCAGCAGTTCTGAAACCACGAAGCTTTCGAGCAGAGCGCCAAATCGAGTTTTGTCGTCGCGCAACAGATCCGCTTCATCCTCGCGCAAAGTGGCAAGCAAGCCCGTGTCCAGAAAGTGAAGCTTTGGCGTCTTAACGAGCCGGTTCAAGCGGTTGTTGGACCACGGGACAAGTGTCCTGATCAGAAAGAGGCGCTCGAGTATGGCAACGTATTTCTGTGCGGTGATGCTCGACAATCCGAGCGCTGCACCGAAACTGCTGTGATTGACCAATTGTCCGGCGTGCTCCGCTAGGACATCGAGCAGCCGCGGAAGCCGGTCCAATTGGTCGATGTTGGCGATATCACGCACGTCGCGGTCGAGGATCAATTTCACATAATCTTCCAGCCAAGCAGTCCGCCGGCTTGGCGTCGGCCGACGCAAAGCTTCTGGGTAGCCGCCCTGCAGCACTATCGCCATTAGGTCGTCGCCAATCACGGTGTCCTCCCCGGCGGAAGGCTCCTCGCCGGCGAACAGCCGATCCAGCAGACGACCCGGGGTGGACCGGATCTCAGATTGGGCAAATGGCAATAATGGAACAACGGCCATACGACCGGCGAGCGAGTCTGCAATCGCCGGAACGGTGGCGAGATTTGCCGAGCCTGTGAGCAAGAATCGCCCGGGCTCGTCATCGCGGTCAACGCTTTCCTTGATCGCCAGTATCAGTTCGGGCGCCCGTTGCACCTCGTCGATCACGGCCCGTTTGATGCCTCGGATAAAGCCGATCGGATCGGTCCTTGCTGCATTCAGCGTACCGACATCGTCGAGGGTGATAAATGGACGATCGGTGCCAGAGACCTGTCGGGCAAGGGTCGTCTTTCCGGCTTGCCGCGGACCGGCGATGAGCACGACACGTGTGTCAGCCAGCGCAGTTTCGACGATCGGTCGGGCTTTGCGCTCAATGAGCTTTTTTGGCTGCGGCGAATCTATCATCGGCTATCATTAACCGGATTCGCGGCTAATTTAAAGTATACGTCCGGCAGATTTTAATTCACGGTACGGCTAGTTAATAGCGGGGACAGCCCAGCCAGTGGCGCGCCCCGTCGAATTACTGTTATCGAGACCGGCCATCGCCAGATGCCGATTCTGGCAGGCAAACCAGCCGTCGCGATACGCATTGAAGTCGTCGAGGCTTCCGGCCCAGAGTTCGTAGACGATCTTGCCGGCATCGTTGCGGATCGGATTACCGTCCGGCCCGAGAACTGCAAGCTTCTTGGCGCCGAACCCGTCCTCGGTGAGTGGCCGAAGCGTCGTCATCAGGTGGACGTGCGGATTGCCTGGAGCATCGTGATAGACCCAATCTGCGACCATCCCTTTGGCTGTGATGTGCAGTTGGACAAAATCTCGAACAAGCGCGATGTTCTGCGCAGCCGTCAGCTCGATCGGCAGCGCGATCGTCACGTCTTTGGCGATCTGGGCATCGGAGCGCTTCTCGAAATCCTCGACCCTGTTCCAGAAGGCTTCTGACGCGCCGGAGACAGAGCGATCGGCAATCATCAACTGCAGCCACTCGGGAGCGTTGGCCGGGATGACGAACTCTTCATGCAGGAGGCCCTGCTTGCGAGTGTAATCGATCGTTCGTGCCAGAGCCGAATGATAATGGTAATGATCCGGCAAGCCGTCGATTTGCTCAATGTTGAAGGTGGTATAGGCTTTCAGGAACGGGATTTCCCGGTCGATCTCACCGCCCTTGCCGTCGTCTTCCGACTTCGTGAAGCTGCTGGCGAAGACCACGGTCGTCCTGCTTTCGCCTCTGCGGACCGCCCCGCCAAGCTGCAGGGCTTGCTTGAAGACACTTCCCGGACCGCAGGGCGGACGGATCGGCGCAACTGCGCCCGAGCGGCCCTGGCAGTCAGGGCGAGCGCGGCAAAGCCTTGCGGGAACGACGGCCAGGGATGCGCCGGGGCGATTGAGCGCCGACGGCGCCGGGAAGCTCGGTCTCCGTGAAGGTTTGCTCTGCTTTTCCTCTTTCTTTCCATTTTCTTATCTCACCTCACACATTCGGAATGAGGGTGAGCGCGAAGAGGATTGATAATAGTTGATAAGCGGCCTATTTTGTGTTCCATCACATTCGATGGAGTACAGCATGATTAGTGCCGATCTGGGAAAGCAGCTCGAGAGCTATATCCAGCAGCTCGTCGATACAGGCCGCTATGGCTCGAAAAGCGAAGTTCTACGGGAAGGTGTGCGACTGGTCCAGGACCGCGAGACCCGGCTTGCCGCACTGGATGCTTCCATCATGCGCGGCATTGCCGATGCCGACGCGGGCCGAACGAAGCCGGCGAGCGATGTCTTCGAGCGGCTCGAGACAAAATATCGCGCGATGGCTGACCAGGCCGAAAAATCGGTATGATCCTGGAATTTTCCAACGAGGCGGAAAACGATCTTGAGCAGATTGCCGATTATATCGCACGGGAAAATTCCCGGCGCGCCCTTTCATTCGTCCGGGAGCTGCGGAGCAAGTATGAGGATCTCGCCGATAGTCCGAGCGGTTTCGCGCTCGTCCCCCGCTACGAACACCATGGCATCCATCGGCGTGTCATGGCAACTATCTGATCTTTTGCCGCGTCGAAAACGCGAAGGTGGTCATCGTCCATGTATTGCATGGCGCCACCGACTATGGCGCTGTCCTATTCGGTGATTAAGTTCGATCGGTCGATCTGAGACGATCTCTCGCCCGAGCAGAGCTAAGCGGTGATTTTATCCGCCCCGGCATCTTCTCACACGGACGCCGCGCGGGACAAATGTTATGTTATAACTGATGCGGGGAAGTTGGAATGTCCGCTTTTGTGCAAAGTAGAAATGTCCGCTTGGCCGCCAGGCGGCACGACGATCAGCCCCGATCTGACCGGCTGATCCGGTTGCAAGATCAGACCGGGGCGGGTGAGGGACACCCCTTCGAGGACGAGACTGGCCAGACGTTCTGGATCTATCGCAGCGGCGACGGTATCGATCCGGAGACGGGCTCGCATCGATGGTTCATGCATGGAATCTTCGCATGAGATACGCCCAGCTGCAGGTCACGACCCACTTCTCCTTCCTCCGCGGCGCATCGTCCGCCGACGAGCTATTGCGACGGCGAAGATGAAAAAGCGCCAGGCTGCGATCGAATTGACGACAACAACGATGCAAGTCGGCGTCGTGCTCGCAACGCAGGATACGAAAGTCGGTCAAGCTTTGTGTGAGCTTTCCGCCAGGCACAAAAGCTGATCGAAACCGCCCGAACCGGCAAAACCTCCCGGTTCCATAATTCAGCTTATGAATTTTTTGAGTGTCCAACGGGGTACATTCTATTTTCAAGTGCGACATGCCAATGATTTCAATCGCTTCACTTTGGAGATTTTGGCATGTCCCGATGCTAGTTAAATGGGCTCGCTCCTTCTTTTATCTACTCGCGTCAGCGAGAATGGCTGTAAATCGGCAAAAGCTGCTCACTGTCGATCCGCGCCACCGGTGATTCGACCTGATGCCGTCAAAAGCGAAGTGAGACATCCGTCTGGTGCCAAAGGCCGAGATGCCGGAAAGCAATCGCTAAGGTCTAGTGGGTGTGTATCCGCCAACCAGAGTCGGACGTCCTGAATGGAGCGCATGAGGACGGAAGGATTGTCCCGGGAGGCGATGAAGCCCCAGCTCTGCCAGTAATGTTCCGCCTCGGCGTCGATTGCTCGGACCACAAGCGCGCGACCGCCGACAATATCAGCGCCAGCAATGCAGCGTTGCAGTGCGTCCTTGACCAACCCGCTGCCAATGACTCGTCCGGCATAACGCTGGTCAATCGCAAGCTGTCCGATTAGGATGCAGGGAATCGGATCCGGTGGTAGCCCGGTACGGATCGCACGCGGCACACTGTTCGGCTGGATGACACTCGGTGCGACGCCGTAGTAGCCGACGAGGGCCCCGTCGTCGTGAACGACCAGAACGCGGGTGAAACCGCGAAACTGGTTGGTCCGAGCAAAGCCGGTAAGCCACGCATTCAGAGCCGGCTTTCCACAGTCGAATTCATCCAAACGATGGGTGTCGTCTAGCAGTTCAATGCCTGAAAGCGCCACCTAGCGATCCCACGGCGCTGAGCGGCGTAACCGTTCGGCTGCTTTGGGTCGAGGAGCGGCAGAAGGAGCCGAGATCACCAGCATGAAGGCCTCATAACCATCTGGCGAGAGACGAATGACGGTCTCGTTGAGAATTGCTGCCTGCGCCTCGTTCAAAGCCGCACGACGCATGAACTCGGTGCGAGACATGCCGAGCAACTCCGCGCCGCGATCAATGATAGTCAGATCGTCATCGCGGAAGCGCATCGAGACGGGTGTTTCCTTCCTTGGTGTTGTAATTGTTGCCATAAGAGCGCTCCTGTGCTGCGGATGTATAGTTGTAATGCGGATTTCAATACATAGCGAAGTGGTCGCCTTCCTTCCGCCTCCCATGCCGATCGAAAACAGATGCCGTTCAGAGACGAGGAGCTGCGTTCACCGCCTCGGCCGTGGCTGATGCAGCCGACGCTTCGCGCCGGAACGCAGGGCTTGGCGCACATCCTTGTCCACGATCGCAAGATGGCTTTAAACGTCCCTCCCGTCTGACAAGGCACTTGTGGCACTTGCTGTGTTGGCTTATATAGTCATTATGGTCACTATGGTTAAAGAGCACGTACATGCAGCCATCACCACACGACGATAAAAGTTGGACCGTCGCCAGCGCAAAAGCAAAACTTTCCGAAGTCATCGAGCGGGCTCAATCCACGCCCCAGACGATAACACGAAACGGAAAGCCAAGTGTCGTTGTCGTCTCTGCCGAAGAATGGCAGAGAAAGACCGCGCGCAGGGGCTCGCTCGCAGAGTTTTTGATGGAATCACCACTCCGCGGTGCCGAATTGGATGTTGAGCGCCAACGCGACGAACCGCGGGATCTGTCGCTGTGAGACTTCTGCTTGACACCAATGTTCTGTCCGAAGTGACAAGGCCGATCCCTGAAGCCCGCGTTCTGGAATGGCTGGATCGAATCGATGAGGATCGTGCGTTCATCAGTGTCGTATCGATCGCCGAGATTCGTCGAGGCGTCGCTTTGATGGACGCCGGGCGAAAGCGCGATGCGCTGGCTGAGTGGCTGGCGACAGACCTTCCGGAACGCTTCGAAAATCGGGTGATCGCGGTAAATGAACCGATCGCCCTGGCATGGGGTGACCTTATGGGCCTTGCAAGGCGCAGCGGCCGGGGCCTGTCGTCCATGGATGGCTTGATTGCTGCCACGGCGATTGTTCACGACCTCACAATCGCGACCCGTAACACCAAGGATTTGGATGGATTTGGAATCGATATCATCGATCCATGGATCGCGTGACGTAAAATTCATCGACAGGCACTTTGCGCGATCAAGATCAGGAAATAGCGGCCTTGGCCGCGTCAGGAGATATTTTGCAGGTATTTGAGCGGGATACAACGTCGATCAAGCACTTCGCGCGTTGAAGAAAAAGCTTTAGCGCGAAGGCGTCTTCCGCGAAATGAAGGCTCCCAGCGCCTATGCGAAGCCGTCAGAAAAAGCGTGCGCGTGAAAAAGCCGATGCGGTTCGCCGTGCGCGCAAGCTTGCCCGTAAGCAAGCACAGCGGGAGGGACTTCTCCCTGCACCCAAAAAAGACGATCGGACGGGCGCGCTGAGCGCCGTCCTTTCGGTAAATTTCAGCCCGGGTGACAAAGCCACAAACGGCATTTTTTGTGATCTGGCCCGCGTACCTGGCGCGGGCTTGACCACTTCAAGAGTTATGTCTGGTCTTCGGTGGTATGTCTCAAGGACGTCGCCAACAAACGCCTTGACGATCGTGCCAACACGGTCGGGAAAGAGATGCCCCATCGAGTGGCGTCCGATCCTCGTCTTCACCTTCTTTTGGCCGATGAAACCGATGACCAAAGCCAATCAAAAGCTGTTGCGCTCGTGATAGGTGCGCAGGAAGGATTGGATGCGCTGATCTTGGGGGTGATGAAGAATGCGGGCCGGCGCATCGACACCTACGAGTTCGCCCTTTTCCATGAAGGCGACCCGGTCCGCGACATGGGCGGCGAAACCCATCTCATGCGTGACGACAACCATGGTCATGCCTTCAGCGGCGAGCGTCCGCATGACGCTGAGCACCTCTCCCACCAGTTCAGGATCGAGCGCCGAGGTCGGTTCGTCGAACAGCGTCAGGCGCGGCTCCATGGCGATTGCGCGGGCAATGGCGACGCGCTGCTGTTGGCCGCCGGAAAGGCGTGAGGGATGGTTGGCCAACTTGTCGGCCAGTCCCACCTTCTTCAGCGCCTCGGCGGCACGAGCCAAGGCCTCCGTTTTGGGCAGGCCGCGAACGCGGATCAAACCTTCCGCCACGTTCTGCAACGCTGTCATATGCGGCCAGAGATTGAATTGCTGGAACACCATACCGATGGTACGCCGCATCTCGCGGAGCTTTCGGCCCGGCATCTTGCGGCCACCGGGGCTGACATAGCCGATCAACCGGCCGTCAATGGTAATCTCACCGGAATCGTATTCTTCCAGGAAGTTGATGCAGCGCAACAGCGTGGACTTGCCCGAGCCGGAAGGGCCGATAAGGCAGGTGACCTTGCCTGGCAGTATCGACAGGTTTACTTCCTTCAACGCCTGAAAGGGACGGTAGAACTTGTTGACCTTGCGGATCTCGACGGATGACGCTTCAACCATCCTACGTCCTTTCGATCAGATGTTTGGTAATGCGTGTCTCCAGCAGACGGCCGGCACGCGAGATGATTTCGACCAGCGCCCAGAAAAATAGCGCCAGCACTAGGTTCGCTTCCAGATAGCGGAATGTTTCGGTGGACATGCGCTGCACCGAGTACATCACCTCGGGGACGGTGATGATGGACAGGATGACCGTCTCCTTGGTCAAAATGAAAGAGAAATTGACCAGTGCCGGGAGTGCCGAGACCAGGCTGAGCGGCAAAAGGATGCGAGCCACGATGGTCAATTCCGACATGCCGATGGCGCGCGCTGCCTCGAGCAGGCCTACGGGCACAGCGAGCTAACCTGCACGGAAAATCTCGGCAAAATAGGGACTGCCATAGACAGTGAGCCCTAGAATACCGGCCGGCAGAGCGTCAAGGCGCAGTCCCAGCAAGGGACCGCCGTAGTAGAGCACAAAGAGTTGCACCAGGAAGGGCGTGCCACGGATGACCTCTATGTAGGCCCGTAGCAGCCAGCCGAACGGTCGCGGTCCGTAACGCTGCGCCAATGAAATGATCAGGCCTAGTACCATGCTGAATACGGTGCCGAGTACCCAGCAGAAGACCGTCAACTTGAAGCCGCCCAGCAGGGTCGGCCAATAATGCACCAGGATGCTCAGGTCCATTACACGGCCACCCTGTGTTCAAGATAGCGCCCGAGCGCTGCAAGGCATAGATTGATGATCAGATAGATACAGGCCGCCGCGATATAGACTTCCAGTGGGCGGAAGGTCATGGCCGCCTGGGCCTGGCTGGCGCGTGTTACCTCCAGAATCCCGACGACGGAAACCAGTGACGAGGCCTTGACCAGAAGGATCAACTCATTAACCAGCGCCGGCAACGATATGGCAAACGCCTGCGGTAGGATCACCCGCAGCCAGATGTCACTCGGCCGCATGCCGATAGCAGTTGCCGCCTCGATCTGTCCTCTGGGCAATGCGGTGATTGCGCCGCGCCAAATCTCCGAGACATAGGCGCTGGAGCAGACGCCGACAGTGACCACGGCCGCGACCATAGCCGGCACGTTTATGCCGATGACAGGCAACAGATAATAACACAGGAGCAGCTGGACCAGCAGCGGAACGCCGCGCAGAAAGCTGACCCAAAGGGCCGCGACCCAGCGCAGCCAGGTTGCGCGCGAAAGGGCCGCGGCACAGATCAGCGCGCCGACCACAAGTCCGAGCGCGATGCCCAAAATGGAGATCAGCAGCGTGAAGCGCGATGCCCAGAAGAGCGGCTGGAAACTGCCAAGAAAAGTCGAGATCGAAAACATCACCACTCCAGGACCGGGTTCACGCAGGGCCGTCGCATGGGCTACTGCGCAATAGATGGCTCCCGGCAAGGGAAACTATTACGCGGGCGGGATCACCCCCGCCCGCGTCGGATCCTCACTTGGTCGGCACTTCACGCGGCAGCGCGGCGGAAGCGCCTAGCCACTTTTCCTGAATGGCCTTGACGCGCCCGTCGTCCGTCATCTTCAGCATGGCGGCGTTGATGGCCTTGACGAAGCTTTCGCTGTCAGCGTCCTTGCACACGACCCAGGCGAAATAGGTCGGCTGGCCAAAAGTCGCCTTATCGAACATGGCAAATGTTTCGGGGCGGGTCTTGACCAGGTAGGTGAGGTTTGGCAGCGAGCCGGCAACCGCGTCCAGACGGCCGGCGGCGAGATCGGCATAGGCTTCGTCGGTGGTGCCATATTCCTTGATGTTCACCCCGCCAATCTTGTCGCCGAAGGCCTGAAGCTGCTTGAACTGCGCGGTGCCCTGCTGCACGCCGACGGTCTTGCCCTTGATGTCCTCTGGCTTCTTCAGGTCGGTATTGTTGGCGGCACGCAACAGCGCGACGGTGGCGTCGGCGATCGGCAATGTAAAGGCGTAGCGCTGCAGTCGCTCTGGTGTAATTGTGACCGGCGCGATGATGATGTCGAACTTCTTGACCTCGAGGCCGGGCAGTTCGGCGGTCCAAGGAATATCCTGGTAGACCGGCTCGGCGCCGATCTCCTTCGCGACGCCGTCGTAGAGATCCTTCGTCATGCCTTCGTAAGTGCCGTTATCGATCATGTCGAACGGTGCGTAGTGCATGTCGGTGGCCGTTTCGATCTTGCCTTTGGCCTTGATGTCAGCAAGCTGGTCGGCCATGGCGGGCACGGTCACACCCAGCATGGCAATTCCGAACACAGCGGATTTCAAAAGGTTGGAAAAGGTCATTGTCGTTCCCCTTACTAGACGAGTGAGCTATCGAAATTCATCGCGCGCCGCCACACCCAACGGCGCTTGATTATGCCCACGGTCGAGCATCGATCGCACAAGGGGCTGAACAACCGCGTCGAAAACTCGTATGTGCCTCTGCGAAAACGGGAGCGTGCGATGCGGCGGTTTCCTCGCCGGCTGCGCTGCAACGTTTCGTCAGCGTCTTCTCCGCGGTCCGAAATCTCTTCGTTCCGGCCCGCTCGAAACACGCAGCGATCGAAGTCCATTTACATCGCCTTGAGGGCGATCGCACATTGGAAGGGCGTGGCCGGGAGGGCCGCCTGACCACTCCGAGCCTGCCAGAAGCGCGCTGGTCTGGATTAACCTGGCAGCACCCCTGAGCTTCTTAGCGCATGATGATAACGATCAAAATGTCCGATCTCCACACAAAGCGATGAAGACCCGATTTATCTGCCAGGCGACTTCCATCGCCGGCCCCGATACGAAACGTGAAAGCTGGAAAGCCTTCAAATGTTCAACTCATCGCCACCTGACGGATCATTTCAGAATAGTCTTGACAAAAACGGTCATCTGGCGCATTGGGTAAACGTTAACCCATGAACAGAGTAATTAGATGACCTCACGGCCGGTTTCCCTGCGCGATATCGCCGAAAAGCTGGGTATTTCCGTGAAGACGGTTTCCGGCGCGTTGAACAATAACAGCATCAGAATGTCGGAAGAGACGCGAGAGCGAATTCGCACTCTTGCCGACGAGATGGGTTATCAACCCAACGAAATAGCCCGCGGAATGCGCGCAGGTGTGATGCCAATCGTTGGCCTACTCGCGGATGGCCTTGTCACCCAGCCGTTTGCCACGGAGATCCTTCGTCAGTTTGACAATCTGCTGCGCAGCCAAGGCCTAACCGTAATCGTGACCAGCATTCACAGCGGCGAACATACAGAGAAAAGCATCAACGAACTAAGACGGCTCATGCCCCAGCAGATCGTCTATGCCAGCATGTTTCATCAAGCGATCGACTTGCCGGAGGCGGTTCGTCGCCAGATCTCCCTCATGTTGAATTGTTTCGACATTCACGGCGAGATCCCTTCCCTTGTGCCCGATGAGGAATTTGCAGGATACGAGGCGGCAACCTTCCTGCTTGATGGCGGCCGAAAACGCATCGCTTATCTCGACCTCCCTGGCCTCATCGCTGGCAGCCTTCGCGCGGCCGGCTTCCGGCGAGCCATGTCCGAGCGCGGTGAGACGGTACGGAATGACTGGCTGATGCCTGCCACCAAGGGAGCGCTTTATTCGGATCGTGCACGCAGTCTTGTCAAGGCAACAATTGAAGCCTGGTTTAGCGCTTCGGAGGCGCCCGATGGAATTATCTGCGGCAACGATCGTGTGGCAATGGAAGTCTATAACAGCCTGCGCAGGGTCGGACGCATCATTCCCGACGACGTCGCCATTATAAGTTTCGACAACCAGGTCGACATTGCCCGTCGTCTCGATCCACCGCTGACCACGATGGCCCTACCCCACAGAGAAATCGGCCGATTTGCCGGCGATATCGTCACCGGGAGGAAGCCAATTCCCCAAGGCCTTGCTCGCATTCCGTTCCGTCTTGTCGAGCGGTCTTCCACCTGATCCGGCAGTATCTCGAAATCCAATGGGAGGATGAAATGACTTATATAGGTAAACGTTTACTCAAAATAACGGCGGCAGGCGGCATATTCGCCTTGGCGCTCGGCACGGCTTTTTCAACCGAAGCGGCATCGATCAAGTTGATGTTTCAAGGCGACCCCTACGAAGTCACCGCGATCAACGATGTCGCCAAGCGTTTTGAAGCAGCCAATCCAGGCACCACGATCGATCTGATAAACACACCGCACGACGCCTATAATGAAAAATTCGGTGCGATGATCAGCGCGAATACCTTGCCGGATATCATGGAGCTCGATGCACCATTCCTCGCCAATTACGTCTGGTCCGGCTATCTTCAGCCTCTCAAGGGCCTCGTTGACGACGCCGTCTTATCGGACATGACGCCTTCGAACATCTCTCAGGGCACCTACCCACTCGACGGTAAGCTCTATGCTACCGGCTTGAGTGACTCGACAGTCGCGATCTATGCCAGTCGCAAACAATTGGAAAGCCTGAAGATCCGTATTCCAACTTCAGTCGACGACGCATGGACCAGCGAAGAATTCGAAGATGTGCTGCAAAAGCTTGCTGCGAGCGGCGTCAAATGGCCGATCGATCTGTTCCGTGGCTATGGCACAAAGACCGAATGGATCACCTATGCCTATGAGCCAGCATTGCTGTCGGCGGGCTGCGATTTGATTGACCGCAAGACCTGGAAGGCTGCGGGTACGCTCGACAGCGCCGCTTGCGTTGCTGTCGCGCAGGAAATGGCCTCTTGGGTTAAGAAGGGCTGGGTTGTACCACAGTCGGCTGGCCAGAACCAATTCTACGCTAAGGAGCGCATGGCCGGTCTAGCTTGGGGTGGGCACTGGTTCTACGCCGACGCCCATGCCGCCATGGGCGACGACTTGATCGTCTTGCCGCTTCCGAAGTTCGGCTCCAAGAGCGCCAGCCCGAATGGAACCTGGATATATGCCGTTTCCAAAACGACGCAAGACCCGAAACTAACCGGCAAATTCCTGAGTTTCATGCTGAGCGATGAGGCCTATCGTGCCGCTTATCGTGATCATTCGTCGTTTCCCGGACTGAAGAGCTTCGCAGCAAAATCCCCACTCTATGCGGAGGATGGCGCGATGGCGATTGCGTTCCAGCAGGCAAGCAAGAGCGCCGTGCCACGTCCTCCACATCCGGCATATCCTACGATCACACTGGCGTTCCAGATCGCCATGACGAACATATTCGACGGAGCGGACGCCAAAACGGAATTGTCGAAGGCGGCCAAGAAGATCGACGCGGACATCGAGGACAACAGCGGCTATCCGCCTTTCGGCAAATAGAGACGACCCACTTTCGAACGCGCCTTCCCGATCCGGCGCCGCCACGAGTGCGGCCCGGATCGGAAGACGATAGACGATCGCCGATAGCAAAGTCCGGCCAAAGCGCAAGGATTCACAAAAATGGGACAAAAAAGATGAGCACTCTGCCTTTGCACCATGCCAGCCGGTCGCGGCCTGGGCTGTGGCGACGTTATGGCGCGAACATCCAGGAGTTGGGGATGCTTGCGCCCGCCTGCCTTCTAGTGAGTGTGTTCCTGTTGGCGCCCTTCTTAAGCTCTTTTCGCCTTGCGCTTACCAACGAGCGCTTGATACCCCGGCCAGTCCCGACACGCTTCGTTGGCCTTGAGAATTTCCAGAATGTACTGTCCGATGGCGATTTCTGGACCGCAATTTGGAACGTCTTCCGCTTCACCATCATGGTTCTACCGGTGCAATGTGGACTTGCGCTGGCGCTTGCGCTTCTGCTGAATCAAAAACTGCCATTCAGGAATTTCTTCCGTGGCATGTTTTTCTTGCCGGCGATCACGTCAATGGCCGTGGTTTGCACCGTCTGGGGAACATTGTTCCAGTATCCAAGCGGTCCGCTCAATCAGATCGTTGGCCTCCTGACCTTCGGGCATGCCCAACCGATTGACTGGCTGGGCGACCCTCACTGGGCGATGCCTTCGATCGTACTGCTCTCCGCCTGGCAGGCTTATGGCTTTCAGATGGTCGTCTATCTGGCCGGACTTCAGAACATCCCAGCTTCGCTTTACGAGGCGGCCCAACTTGACGGTGCAAATGTCTGGAACCGCTTTTGGCATGTCACCCTCCCCGGGCTGCGACAGACGAATGTCTTCGTGTTGATCATCACCACCATCCAGGCATTCAAATTGTTCGTGCAGGTCAACATCCTAACGCAGGGTGGCCCGCGCGGTACCACCGATACCATCGTGCAATACATGTTCACTGCAGGTTTCGTGAACCAACGCTTGGGATACGGCTCGGCCGTCTCCATCCTGCTGTTCTTGATCGTGCTGACCATCTCGCTCGTTCAGCGTTACGCCACGAGAGGCCAAAAATGATGGCGCGACTTTCCGTAAGCACAGTATCGCGGCAATCCGACACCACCATCTTCAATGGGATCAAATTGGTACAATCCCTTTCTGTCGTCATCATCGCGGCCGTGGTGATATCGCCCCTTCTCGCTCTCTTTGTGGGATCCCTGAAACCCGACCGTTTCCAGATCCTTGCCGATATGGGGAGCTTCAGGGCATTTTGGGTCGCCAATCCATCACTTGCCAACTATGCGGAAATTGCCACCTTTTCCGGCGCGACGCCGATGGCCCGCTATCTCGTCAATTCGATCATCATATTGGTGATCACGGTAGCTGCGGGAATTGTAGTGAACTCGATGGCCGCATTTGTTCTTGCTCGCGGCCGCATTCCGGGTCGCGCGCTTCTTCTGTCGGCTCTCATCGGCCTCTATATCGTCCCGCAAGAGTCAATCGTGCTGCCACTGCTTAGCCTGATCACCAGGCTTGGTCTGTCAGACAGCTTCGCTGCGCTCATCCTGCCGTCGGTCGCAAGCCCGCTTTACATATTCCTGCTCTACCAATTCTTCATCCAGATTCCGGATGATATTTACGACGCAGCCACCGTAGACGGTGCTCTGCCATTCTCCATTTACTGGCGCATTTATCTTCCAATGAGCGCACCTGCACTCGCAACCGTGGCTATCCTGCAGGGCATCGAGTCGTGGAACCAGTATCTCTGGCCCCTGATGGTCACCCAGACAGACTGGGCGCGTCCAATCTCGGTCGGTATCGCCTCATATTTTGGTCACGACACCGTCTACTGGAACAGCGCATTCGCTGCATCGGTCATGATGATGGCGCCTGTTCTCCTGTTCTATCTCCTTTTTCAGCGCTGGTTCGTCGCCTCGATGATCGGTTCCGCGGTTAAGGGCTGATCTTCAATTTCGGAACCTACAGATGATTAAGCTCAAGATCTTGCAAGCGGGAGCCCTTACGCTCCATCTTTGGCAACGCCCGCTTTCCGGCGACGGAAATCGCGTGGAAACATCCTCAGTCTGCGTCCGTGCTTCGGATGGGACACATTGTCTCGACGCTGGCCCTACGCATGACTTCCAACTTCATGTCGCCGCGCTTTTTGGACCGGCCACGATCGAGTGGGACGAATCCGACACCGAGGTTTCACTGGCATATGTCTTCAGGCGTGAACGGGTCGCAACAGAGGGCATAACGGTCCTTTTCACCACGGCCCGGAATGCACCGGCGTGCGATCGCTTCCTTTGCCACCTCAAACCACCTTTCGGCTGGATGAACGATCCGAACGGCATGTCCCTGCAGGGTGATCGTTTGCACTTATTCTACCAGCACTACCCGCATGCACGACGCTGGAGCGCGATGCATTGGGGGCATGCAGCCACGGACAACCTGATTGATTGGGTGCATTATCCGATCTTCCTGAGCCCAGACAAAGAACTGCTCGCTGATCGGCAAATGACCGGCGGCGTTTTCTCCGGCTCGGCCGTACCGATGCCCGACGGCTCGCTCCGCGCATTCTACACGGATCGCGAGGACGACCGCTTGCCAAACTGGGAATGGCAGAAGACCGTGCTCAGCCGGGACTGGATCACGGCCGGAGCGCCCCAGACCATCATTCAGGATCGCCCACCGGAGCCAGACGCTGTCCGCGACAATCGCGACGCATATGTCTTTAAGGGTGATGACGGCCGATGGAAACTTCTTCTCGGCGGGGCCGACAAGGCAGGCGGGGTTATTTACCTCTACGAAACGACAGCGGAAGACGCCGCGTCGGACTGGCGGTATGTCGGCATATTCTACCGGGAAACGATCGGCGGATCGCTGCCGCTCGAATGCCCTTGTCTCATCCCCTTGCATGGAGCGGGCGAAGGGCTTCATCTGTTGATCTTCGGCATCATCGGCATGCGTGACAAAACGACGCTCCGCCGCCACCTTTCCTTCGGCGTCGTCGGGCGCCTCCAAGGGGATCGGCTCCTTGATACAAGACGCTTCGAAATGGATTTCGGAACGGATGCCTATGCCTTCCAGGCGATCTCGCAAGCGAGAGGTCCCCTCGCGATCGCGTGGGCGGCCAATTGGGCCGATGTATTCAAGGAACTAGACTTCCCAAGCGCCATGACCTTTCCGCGCACAATATCCTTCGACGGGACAAGACTGCGCACGCCACCGGCCGCCGCGGTTGACGGGCTTCGCACCAACCTTCTCGCCCAGGGGCCGCTCGCGACTTTCACGACGCTCGAATTGCCGAACGGGCTGGCCGACATCCGCCTGGACAATATCGATGGCGTTGGCTTCGAGATCGAGTTCGTTCATCCGGAATTCGGCCTTCGCCTAACATATGACGGCGTCGAAATGGAGCTCCACTTCAACGCCGGAAACCGCGTAACCCCGAGATACCTGCGACATACCGGTCGGATCAACGATGTGCGCATCCTCATCGATCGGGGTCTGCTGGAGATCTTCGCGGATGGCGGTGCGCATTGCTGCACGAAAAGATTCGACAGCGCGGTACCGATACGCATCGTCCGGATGACCTCCAGTGGCGATGACGCCAGCGGCACCTTCGAAGCCTACGAGCTGCGTGCCGCAAAGACGTTTATTCACTATCAAGAAAACGACGGACGTGTAGGGGGTTAACAATGGCCGAGGTCGAACTCAAACATATTTGCAAGTCGTTCGGACAGGTCGATATCATCAAGGATCTCGATCTGACCATCGATCACGGCGAATTTTGCGTCCTGGTTGGTCCTTCCGGCTGTGGCAAATCCACATTGCTGCGTATGATCGCCGGCCTCGAGAGCGTCTCGCGCGGCGAACTTTTCATCGATCGTGACCTGGTGAACGAGGTCGATCCCGTGCAGCGCGGTATCGCAATGGTTTTCCAGTCCTACGCGCTTTACCCTCACATGACGGTTGCTGAGAACATGGGTTTCAGCCTCAAAATGGCGGGAGAAAAAAAGGGCGACATCCACAATCGCGTCACGGCAGCCGCCGCCATCCTCCAACTCACCCATTTGCTCGAGCGGCGACCAAGCCAGCTTTCGGGCGGTCAGCGCCAACGTGTTGCCATCGGCCGCGCCATTGTCCGCAATCCAAAAGTCTTTCTTTTTGATGAGCCGCTTTCCAACCTCGATGCAGAGCTGCGCGTGTCCATGCGCGTCGAGATTGCCAAGCTTCACATGGAACTCGGCAATACGATGATCTATGTAACGCATGATCAGACCGAGGCGATGACTCTGGCCGACAAAATAGTGGTATTGCGAGCTGGACGGATCGAGCAAGTCGGCGCGCCACTTCAACTTTATGACGATCCGGACAATCTGTTCGTCGCGGGATTCATCGGCTCTCCGAAGATGAATTTCCTGGACGCGGAGGCAAGCGGACCGCGGTCGGTACGCTGCGCCGACGGCACAAAGCTTTCGATGGCAGGCCTGTCGGCGCCATTGTCGGTTGGACAAAAGGTGACGATTGGCATTCGCCCCGAACATCTAAAAGGACGCACCGACGCCGATTTGATGCTACCGGTCACGGTGGATGTCGTTGAGCACCTGGGAACCACGACATATGCCTATGCCCATACAACAGCCGGGCAGACAATTACCGTGGAACTGGGCGACGAGCGTACGGTTCGCACCGGAGATCGGCTGGAGCTAAGATTCGCCGCTGCGGATTTGCGCGTGTTTGGCCAGAAGGGCGAGCGGCTGCGCTGAAATGTCTCCCCCGTCGACGGGTCCGCCGGGCGTAAAGCGACTCAGCCGCCATCATCTTTCGGCCGGATTGGCAGGCTCGGAGTGGTCAGGAGCAATTCAGGTCGTCAGCATTGCGCTGACCAACCGGGCTGTGCGCGGCGCCAGCGTAAGGCCGATGTGCCGCCGGAGCTTGGACCGTATATATAAGGCTTGAACGCTTCTACGCTGAGTGATTGCGATCCAGTCCGCGAAGAAGGCTGCGGATAGCGTGTTGCGGAAATCGTGCAGTTGGGCCTGGAATATGCCCCCCAACCGCCGTTCAATTCCGGACGCCCGGATACGGCAACAGCCGAAATATTGGATGCAGTGAATGCGCGCACGGCGGCGAGCCCCATGTCGGCGACTGCGCACAAGAGCGAATGCGCCTCGCGGTGCTGCATTTCAGTTCACCTTGCTCTAGATACGCCACGACAGCAGCGATTAAAATTAGAATATCGGCGGGCGCTCATTCGTGGGAGCAATGCGACCTGTGCGACTGGGGTTGCGTTCCCTGTCATGAACCAGCTGAGCGGCCAGGCGGAAGCGCTGAACGTATGCAATCAAGCAGGTCCTGCTCGCCAAATGGCTTCAAAAGGTAGCCGATGATCCCCGGGCCGGACTGCCCCGCCCGAGTGCTTTCGTTCGGATGGGCGGTGATCAGAACGGTCGGAATGCGTTCGCCAGACGCAATGAGGTGGCGATGTAAATCAAGCCCGGTCATGCCAGGCATA
>NZ_JARFYN010000272.1 GCF_030272695.1 Martinezella calliandrae | reverse complement strand
ATCGGGCGATGGCTCATTGGACCCCCATGCCAACCGCCTCTCATCATTACCTCGTCATCAGCTCGGTGCTGCCCCATTGTTGATGGGTGCGGGTTTGCTGGCGGTGCGTTTTCGGTCTGGGGTGGCTGTTGAACTGGCGGCGTCGCCGTGTCGGGGGCTTGTTGGGCGAAACTGACGCCAGCGGAAAGCAGTACTGTCAGTGCGGC
>NZ_JARFYN010000271.1 GCF_030272695.1 Martinezella calliandrae | reverse complement strand
GCTTGCCCGCTCGATCATGGACGGCGGCTTCTTCGAGTTTCGCCGCCAGCTTGACTACAAGGCCCGCTTTTATGGTGCGACCGTTGTGGTCGCCAACAGATGGTTTCCTTCGAGCAAGACCTGTTCTTGCTGCGGTTCGGTCAAGGCCGAACTGGCGCTGTCGCAGCGAACATTCCATTGCGACGATTGTGGATACGAGACCGGGCGCGA
>NZ_JARFYN010000028.1 GCF_030272695.1 Martinezella calliandrae | reverse complement strand
GATCGCAAGGCCGAATATCTCCATTCGACGCAAACGAAAACGATCCGGATGGTCCGACGAATTCGCAAGAACTGTCATCGCTCAAATGCGATAGCCCTGAAGCTTTCGCCCACACCCCTTGACTTTGGCGCCGAATAAGACCAAATGCGCCTCAGCTTTCACCTTCCGGCCGCCGCGTGAGCGTGCCCTGCGGGACTTGACGTACGCAAGAGAAGGACAAAAGCGCTTTGAAATGAGACCGCAACCAAGGCGGTCGGATGCGCTGGAAAGCATTTTCCAACAAACAAGTTCCCACTTCACGCGGGGTTCTTGACGCCAGAGACAGACCGGACCGCATGGTGCGACCCGGCCTACTTGCTTTGGCGCCCCCGAAAGGTATTGAATTGACCAATTTTCACTCGCTTGGTCTCTCCAAGCAGATCGTCGATACGCTGTCGCAGAACAATTTCGCGACGCCGACGCCGATCCAGTCACAGGCCATCCCGCTTGTTCTTCAGGGCCGCGATATCATCGGCCTCGCCCAGACTGGCACCGGCAAGACCGCCGCTTTCGGCCTGCCGATCATCGAAATGCTGCTGAAGGACGCGAAGCGCCCCGACAACCGCACCGTCCGTACGCTCATTCTCGCCCCCACCCGCGAACTGGTGAACCAGATCGCCGATAACCTTAAGCTCTTTGTCCGCAAGACTCCGCTGAGGATCAACGTCGTGGTCGGCGGCGCCTCGATCAACAAGCAGCAGCTCCAGCTCGAACGCGGCACCGACATCCTCGTCGCGACCCCCGGCCGCCTGCTCGACCTCATCAACCGCCGCGCCCTGTCGCTCGGCCAAGTCAGCTATCTCGTTCTCGATGAGGCCGACCAGATGCTCGACCTCGGCTTCATCCACGACTTGCGCAAGATCGCGAGGCTCGTGCCCGCCAAGCGCCAGACCTTGCTGTTTTCGGCCACCATGCCGAAGATGATCGCCGATCTCGCTTCCGACTACCTGGCCGATCCGGTCAAGGTGGAAGTGACCCCGCCCGGCAAGGCGGCCGACAAGGTCGAGCAATATGTCCACTTCGTCGCCGGCCAGAACCACAAGACCGAGATCCTGAAGGAAACGATTTCCGCCAATCCGGATGGCCGCGCCATCGTCTTCCTGCGCACCAAGCACGGTGCCGAGAAGCTGATGAAGCATCTCGACCACGTCGGCTTTGCCGCCGCCTCCATCCACGGCAACAAGAGCCAGGGCCAGCGCGAGCGCGCGCTCAAGGCCTTCCGTGACGGCGAGGTCCGAGTTCTTGTCGCCACCGACGTCGCCGCCCGCGGCATCGATATTCCCGGCGTTTCGCATGTCTATAACTACGACCTGCCGGAAGTGCCGGATGCCTATGTCCATCGCATCGGCCGCACCGCGCGCGCTGGCCGCGATGGTATCGCCATCGCTTTCTGCTCGCCGGACGAAATCCGCCTGCTGCGTGATATCGAGCGCCTGATGGGCATCGAAATCGCCGTTGCCAGTGGCGAAGCTCCGGCTGACCGTGGCCGTCCGGCTCGCGGCAAGAACCGTGGTGGTCAGGCTCGCGGTGGCCAGGGTCAGGGCCGTGGCACCGGCCAGGGACGTCCGGAAGGCCGTGCCGCTCGCCCTGCTCGTCGCCCGTTCCATGACAACGAAAACGGCGAAGCTCGCGGCCAGACCGGCGAGCGCCACGAGCGCCGTCCGCGCGAGGACCGTCCGCAGCGCGAGAACAATCGCAATGCCGACTTCCGCGGCCAACGCCGCAACGAGCGCACGCCGCGCCCGGAAGTGGACAACGATCTTGTTTCGACGTCAGATTTCCGTCCGGCCAAGAAGCCGCATCATAGCGGCCAGGCCAATGCCAATGGCGCAGCCCACGAAGCCGGCGCCCATCGCGGCCAGCGTCATGCTCATGGCCGCCCCTCGGGCCGGCATAACGAGGAGCGCGGACAGGGCCACGCTCACGGCGAACACCGCGAAGGCGCAAACGGCGGCATGAAGCGCCGCGGACCGCGCAACGGCAACGGCCAGCGCCGCGAACGCGCTTGATAGAATGATGGAAGGGGCCGATAGCCTGGCCCCTAACCGAAATATTGAACTAAAGTCGATTTGAATGTCGAACCGCTTGCAGCACAGACACTGCAAGCGGTTTTTCTTTTCGCGGAGTGCCTATCGTTGCGAGCCGTAAAACGTCTTCGCCAAATCATTCCTTTGATCGCGCCCGCCACCGACCAAAGCGCCACCGACCAAAGCGGACCTGAAGCCTGCCCGGCCCTATCCAAAGGCGAGAGGCCCCCGCTGAAGCGCGGAAACGCAAACTTTACGATGTTGGCGATGACGGCTCCGCGCTCGTGATTTGATCCAGATTTGCAAGCAGCCGGGTGAGCAGCGCGACGAGTTGTGCCGATTCTTGTTTTGTAAACCCATCCATTGCGTCACGATTTCCTTTGAACAGAGTTTCAATCGCGTCGGGCATCCGGGCCTGCGCGGCCTTCGTAAGAACGATCCGGCTGCTTCGCCCGTCGTCCGGGTGGGGTGTTCGCTCAATCAAACCGTCTCGCTCCATGCGAGCGAGCATTTGGGCCATCGGCGGCTGTTCGACCTTGGCGAAGCGGGCGAGCTCGCGTTGCGTGCTTGCTTTCCCATTCTGCAGCGCGACCAGCACTGGCAAGTGGCCGACGCCGAACCCAAGCGGCTTCAGGCGCGCCTCGCTTAGACGGGCGAATCCGCGCGCAGCAAGACTGATGAGATGCCCCGGCGTCAAAAGCACGTCGTCTTCCATCTTCCGCCTATCCTCTGTCTCTGGTTGACCGCAAACTACATATGTACGTATATATATTGACGGGCGAGCTGGCAAGTTCGGCGCTACACAGCCCAACGATCCTTTTAACCAACCTTGAGGAAACGATATGTCGGAGACTGACACGCAACTCATCGAGCGCATCTACGACCGCTTCAACGCCAGAGACATCGACGGTGTCCTTGTCGAGCTTGCCGATAATGTTGCTTGGGCAAACGGTATGGAAGGAGGCCACGTTTTTGGCCATGACGCTGTGCGCGCTTATTGGACACGCCAGTGGGCGGTCGTCAGTCCGCATGTCGAGCCGGTGGCAATTCAGACAACGGACGATGGTGTGATCGCCGTTGAGGTGATCCAGTCCGTGTTCGATCTCGAAGGCCGGCCGCTGACAGGGCAAACCCATGGGCTGAGGGACAAGAAGGTGATGCACATCTTTCGCATGGAGAACAGCAAGATCGTTCGCTTCGACATTAAGGACATCCCCTAGGCCGCTAGCGAGGTCGTGTCATGGACGAAGTAGCCTTTGAGCGACTGGCCGGCCGCCCTATTCCGGCACCACGTCCGCCATTCGCCGATTGGTCAAGTAGACACCGATCACCACGATCAGGGTCCCGACAACAACAGGCAGGGTCAAGGGCTCGCCGAAGACAATTGCCGCTTCGATGGCGACGGCGGGTGGCATTAGGTAGATCAGCGAAGCGGCGCGCGACACCTGCCCTCGGCGGATAAGGTAGAGCAACAGGCCGACCGCGCCCATCGATAGGCCGAAGACCGACCAGAGCAGAGCAAGGATTGCCTCATGCGTGCCGTCGAAATGCAGGTTTTCGAACGTTAACGCCAGGGGCACGGTGACAATGAGCGCACCGACATATTGCAGCGTTGCGATGGTTCTAAGGTCTCCAGTCTGCAAATGACGCTTTTGATAAAGTGTGCCATAGGTTACCGAGACCATCGCCAGCAGATTGACCCCGAGCGGGATCGCCGATTGCCAGAGATTGGCGGTATCCGCTGTCAAAAGCTTCGGCGAGATGGCGATCGCAATGCCGACGAAGCCGAGCAGCAGGCCGAGGCGCTGCGCCGGCTGCAGGCGTTCCCCGACCAGGTAAGGCGCAGCCATCGCCGTCATCAGCGGCTGCATGGCCGCGATAATGCCCGAAATTCCCGCTGGCACGCCGCTCGCAATCGCCCACCAGAGACCGCCGAGATAAAATCCGTGCAGAAAGATGCCGGAATAAATGGCGCGGAAGACGCTGGACCAATCGCGCGGCCATTTCGCGCCGGTAAAAGCGCAGAGCAGGACGAATGCAAGCGCGGACAAGCTGTAGCGGATCATGAGGAAGGTGAACGGGCCCGAATGCATCGCTGCATATTTCGCAACGATCCAGCCTGTAGACCAAAGAAAAACGAAGATCGCCGGCGCGAATGTGTCGAGGGACATGGGGGCTCAGACTGAAATTGATTTTGCAGGCTCGAATCGGGTTCGAATTGAAACCGGAACGTCGCTTGTGCGAAGGGCACCCGCTGATAACCGAAGACGGTCGAAGCGTCAAAATCGAACCGCTGAAAACAACCATCAATTTTTCTTCATGTCTGTCCGTGAACACCCACGCTCGAAGAAATTCGGTATGTCGTAGGGTGCAGCGACTATAAAAATAAGCAAATGCTCAGATTTTGATCGCAACCCGGCGGCAATAATCTCTCATTTACTGGTGCGAGCGCCCCAAATGCCTGGAAATCCAGCATTTTTGGCAGGTTCGAAATTCATGACCTGAATCGCGCATACTTCTTGCATTGTCAAAACGGTTGTATTCAAATGAGAAAAAATGGGGACCGCACCTTTGGCATTTGATGAAATGATAACTGCGGAGGAATGTCCGCGCGCGCCTTACGAAAAATACTTCGAGTGGTACTCCGGCCAGGACAGAGGCCATCTAATTGCCAAGTCCCGGGATGCGGAAAACATCTTCCGAAAAACCGGCATTACCTTCGCAGTCTACGGACACGAGGACTCAGCCGAAAAGCTCATCCCCTTCGACATCATCCCGCGCATCATTTCCGGCCGCGAATGGCGCAAGCTCGCCCAGGGCATCGAGCAGCGGGTCATCGCGCTCAACGCTTTCCTCGACGACATCTACCACAAGCAGGAAATCATCCGCGCCGGCCGCATCCCGCGCGAACTGATCGAGAAGAACGACGCCTTCCTGCCGGAGATGATCGGCTTCCGTCCCCCGGGCGGCGTCTATACCCACATCGTCGGCACCGATATCGTACGCACCGGCGAAGACCAGTTCTACGTGCTTGAGGATAATGCCCGCACGCCCTCCGGCGTCAGCTACATGCTGGAAAACCGGGAAACAATGATGCAGATGTTCCCGGAGCTGTTCCATCAGAACAAGGTTCAGCGCGTCGAGGACTATCCGCTGCTGCTGCGCCAGAGCCTCGCCTCGCTCGCCCCTCCCGGCTGCAAGGGCAAGCCGCGCGTCGCCGTCTTGACCCCCGGCATCTACAATTCCGCCTATTACGAACATTCCTTCCTCGCCGACATGATGGGCGTGGAGCTGGTCGAAGGTTCGGACCTGCGCGTCATCGACGGCAAGGTGAAGATGCGCACCACACGCGGCTATGAGGCGATCGACGTGCTCTACCGTCGGGTGGACGACGACTTCCTCGATCCCCTCACCTTCCGCCCAGATTCGGCCCTCGGCATCC
Source organism: Martinezella calliandrae (assembly GCF_030272695.1). GTDB lineage: Bacteria > Pseudomonadota > Alphaproteobacteria > Rhizobiales > Rhizobiaceae > Rhizobium > Rhizobium calliandrae. The sequence goes on along the minus strand of NZ_JARFYN010000028.1, from coordinate 81,474 downwards.
CTGGCATCATGGACGTGTATCGGGCCGGCCACATCACCATCGCCAATGCGCCCGGCACGGGCATATCCGACGATAAGGCGATCTATTCCTATATGCCGGAGATCGTCGAGTTTTACACCGGCCGCAAGCCGATCCTCGAAAACGTCCCGACCTGGCGCTGTTCCGAGCCCGACAGTCTGAAATATGTGCTGGAAAACCTGGCCGATCTCGTCGTCAAGGAAGTTCATGGCTCCGGCGGCTACGGCATGCTTGTCGGACCGACCGCCTCGAAGAAGGAGCGGAACGAGTTTGCCGAGAAGCTGAAGACCAAGCCGAACAATTATATTGCTCAGCCAACCTTATCTCTGTCGACCGTGCCGATCCTGGTAAACAAGGGCATAGCCCCTCGCCACGTCGACCTGCGCCCCTACGTCCTCGTTTCCGACAAGGTGCGGATCATCCCCGGTGGCCTCACTCGCGTCGCGCTGAAAGAAGGCTCCCTGGTGGTCAATTCCAGCCAGGGCGGCGGCACAAAAGATACCTGGGTTCTGGAGGACTGAGACGGACATGCTGGGAAGAACCGCAAATGGCCTCTACTGGATGTTCCGTTACATCGAGCGTGCCGAAAATATAGCCCGCCTGGTCGATGCCGGCCAGCGGATGTCGCTGACCCGCAGTGGGGCAAACGAGGACGACGACTGGGACGGCGTACTGCAAAGCGCCGGCGTGCGTGAAGCCTATGACGAGGTGCACACTAAGCTGACTGGCGCCGACGCGATCGACTATCTGATGCGCGACCGCTCCAATCCCTCGAGCGTCATGTCCTGCATCGATTATGGCCGCAACAACGCCCGCATGGTCCGCACGGCGCTCACCCGCGACACCTGGGAGGCAACGAACGAATGCTGGATCGAGTTAAAGGCGTTGCTGGGCAAGCGCCTGAAGACCGCCGAGGTGCCGGAGATGATCGAGGTCATCAAGCGCCGCGCCGGATTGATCCGCGGCGCGTTTCACGGTTCGATGCTGCGCAACGAGCTTTACAACTTCGCCCGCATTGGCACCTTCATTGAACGCGCCGACAATACTGCGCGCATACTCGACGTGAAATACTACGTCCTGCTGCCGTCGATCTCGCATGTCGGCTCTTCGCTCGACAATGCCCAATGGGAATCGATCCTGCGTTCGGTCTCTGCCCATCGCGCTTATAAATGGGCGTACGATCCGGAATACAAGCCGGCCAATATTGCCGACTTTCTCATCCTCAACGGCCAGATGCCGCGTTCGCTTGCCTATTGCTACGAAAAGATCGTCAGCAATATCAACTATCTCGGGGCCGAATACGACAAGCGGCTCCCGGCGCACGACACCGCTGACGCCATCCGCAAGATGCTGCAGACGCTCACGATCAAGCACATCATGGATCAGGGTCTGCACGAATTCCTGGAGGATTTTGTGTCGCGCAACAACAAGCTCGGCGCGGAAATCTCCGATGGTTACAGGTTCTATGAATAAGCGGATCACATTATGAGACTGACGATCAGCCATACCACCGAATACCGCTATGACGAACCGGCGCAATTTTCATTGCAGCGACTGCGGTTGACGCCGCTGACCGGCCCTGGCCAGACCGTCCTCGACTGGAAGCTAACGGTCGAGGGTGCTCATCCGGAGGTAGAATACGACGACCAGTACGCCAATCGCGTGACGCTCGTCTCACTCGACGGCCAACAGGAAGCGACCCGGATCATCGCCGCTGGCGAGATCGAAACGCAAGACCTGAACGGCGTAGTCGGCCAACATAGCGGTTTCACTCCGCGCTGGCTCTTCCTCAGGGAAACACCACGCACCAAGGCTGGCAAGCTGACCAAGGAACTCTTGCGCAGCCTTTCCGGCGATAATGAACTCGCCAAGATGCATGCTCTTATGGGGGCGATCCACCGCGCGGTGGAATACAAGCCCGGCACCAGCGACACCGAAACGACCGCCGAACAGGCGCTGGAAATGAAGAGCGGTGTCTGCCAGGACCACGCCCACATCTTCATTGCCGGCGCTCGAGCGCTACAGATCCCGGCCCGCTATGTCTCCGGCTACCTGTTGATGGAAGGCACTGCCGAGCAGACCGCCACCCATGCCTGGGCCGAAGCGCATGTTCCCGGCCTCGGCTGGGTCGGCTTCGACCCGGCCAATGATGTCTGCCCCGATGCGCGCTACGTTCGCATCGCCACCGGCCTCTGCTATCGCGACGCCGCGCCCGTCTCCGGCATGCGTGTCGGCACGCCGGGCGAAAGCCTCGCGGTCAAGGTGACGGTGGCGAGCCAGGGACAAAGCCAAAGCCAGAGCCAGAGCTGATATCGGCATCTTCGGGGTTCGCTGCGGCAAGGGATATTCTGTGGCGACCGACCAACACCGGCCGATTCCGGTCGCCAAAGGCACGGTCGTGGCTGCTTGGGACATTCGAGTTTAGTGCAACTCGCCATCGGGCATTAGGAGTTCCAGCCCGTTGCGCCGCCCGATTTCTACCACACGCGCAATATCGGGCAACTTTCCGCCCGGTGGCGGCAAATCGCACGTGCCTAGAGGCATCGCTGCGCCTGCTTCGGTGAAAAAGCCGTCGTGAACGCGACCGGGCGAATTGATGATCAGAAGTCGTCCCGGCGCCGGACCGATATTGCGGAACGCATGGATTGCGCCCGTTGGTATCTTGACGAAGCTTCCCGTTCGCGCCTGGACCGTTTCGCCGTCGACCATGAATTCGAACAGGCCTTCCAGAATATAAAACGCCTCATCGTCATCAGGATGCCTGTTCGGCGGCGAGCCGGCCCCTGGCGCCGTCAGTGTCTCGATAAGGCAATAAGCCCCACCCGTATCGGGGCTGTGCGCATGAAAGCGAAAAAGACTGCCAAAGAGGTGATAGATATCTGCCTGCAGGGTCGACATGGTGATCCCCCGGATGTCGGGTTAAAGATGCCATCCTCAGGCACTATATCATGGACTGCTGATCGAAGCAGCGCAGCCGGAAGCAGGCCCTGAACATGCGCCGTAAACCTGCCGACGGCAGCGACCGAAAGCATGTTGCGCAAAAGTGCGCAGCGGTTTTGCGATAACGACATGCGCAAAATCAAGAGCCTGATTTAGTCGCGGTGCAAGGCGTGATCGCAGACAGCATGCTTCGGCGACATTTGTGATGCCCGGAATGATAAATTGTCATCCCATCCTTCTGTCGCCATGAGAACGCGCGCGCTGAGGAACGCGCCGAGCAGCATATCAGCAAAGGTGGCAGCATGACCCAATTCACCGCACTTCAAATGCGGCAAGCCTGTATGGGGTGATCGTTCAGACGCCCGCCGATGCATTCAGTCCAAAACCGTCTAGTCGCTAGGCCCCTGTCCTGACACTACAACCTTGGTGCAGAAATCAACGCCGTCCTTCCCCTTTTTCCCGGTCAGCGTCCATTCAACTCCAGAAGATCGAGCAGGATCGAACGCAATTCCAGCCAGGGGGTCTCGGCGCCCATAGCGCCCGGGTCCTCCATCTCGATCAAGCAATGCAATTTCGCCGTCAGGTCCTCGATCGAACGAGCAGGCATCTTTAACAATGTTGCCGCCAGATCGATGGCCCGGGCACCAGCCTTGTTTTCAGCTGCGTGGGCAGCGCTATAACCCAGCTTGGCATCGGCTGTGTCCCATGCGTTTCGAGCTCGCGCCAGTTCAGATTTCGCGCGGTCGCGAAGCCCTTCCATCTCGACGCCAGGAAGCCAGCGATCAGTTTCCTCCGCCGTACGCGCGAAAACAGGAGCAGACCGGCCAGGAACGGTCAGTTCAACGTGCGGAAATCCTCCGGCCATTTGCATAAGCTTCCTTTCCAAACGTTGCTGTCGCCGGCACAGTTTATCCTGCAGCATTCGGGCGGCATACCAGCTCTCCCAGGCCTCAAGGATGGTATCATCACTGGTGCTGGAGTCCGGACCTTGGATTAGGCTTTGCGAGATTTTCGCGGTTGGGTTTGCAAGAAAGCCTGTCACGGCTGACAGCAAGTTATTTCTGCACGCGTTTGTAGACAAAATTCTGCTACTCTCAGAATCACCCATGATCCGAGCTCCCGTAAGCTTGGTTGTGGTCAGGCTGGAGTCGGTGGTCGAATCACCGGTTTCAGCCGTTATGGGTGTTTTCATATCAGGTTGTTGTAAAATCTTCAATGAGAAATCGAAAAAAATGAGCGGAATAACCGGAGCTCAAATTAGGGCGGCAAGGGCGCTTCTCCGATGGACCGCAGAAGATCTTGCGAAAGCTGCAAGTATTGGTGTTACGACGATACGCCGCTCAGAATCGGAAGACGGACAGCCATCGATTACAGCGGCCAACCTAAAGCTGATCAGGATAACCCTGGAGGAGGCTGGTATCGAGTTTATCGCACGTAACGGAGGTGGGGTCGGCGTGCGATTCAAGACGCCGGATTGACGAACAGTGGCCTTCTTACAATGGAGCAATGCCGTGGGGCACGGGCTATGTTGGGCTGGAGTCAAACGGAGCTTGCAAAAGCTGCTAACGTTTCTCGTCAAACTATTGCTGATTTTGAACGTGGGGCGCATATGCCCATCAGTAACAATCTCTCGAGTATCATCGCGGCTTTTCAAAAAGCTGGAATTGAATTCATCAGCGAAAACGGCGGCGGCGCCGGGGTGCGCTTCGCCAAACCAAAAGCAGACGGCTCAGAATGAATCGACGTCTTACCGGTTAATTTGATAGTGTTGACCGGCATAATTTGGAGCGCAAGGAGCGAATCTTAATAATTGCGATCCAATGCGCTTTAGGAAAAAGAGCGGAACTCTCGTCCCGCCCTTTCGCGATAATTCCAGGCAACGATCTCAGTGGCTGTCGCGGTTCATCGGGATGTCGGAGCCGCGTGGGCCAACCAGGAAGTCCAGGTCGGCGCCGGTGTCAGCTTGCATGACGGTCTTGACGTAAAGGCCGCCATAGCCGCCGACGAGCGGCTTGACCGGAGAAACCCAGGCGGCGCGGCGCTTGGCGAGTTCTTCGTCCGACACTTCGAGCTGGATCGTGCGGGCCGGCACGTCGACCGAGATCATGTCACCATTTTGAACCAGCGCCAGCGGTCCACCATCGGCAGCTTCCGGAGCCGTATGCAGGATGACGGTTCCGTAAGCCGTGCCGGACATGCGCGCGTCGGAAATGCGGATCATATCGGTGATGCCCTTCTTAAGCACCTTCGGCGGCAGACCCATGTTGCCGACTTCTGCCATGCCCGGATAACCCTTCGGACCGCAGTATTTCAGCACCATGATGCAGTTCTCGTCGATATCGAGGTCCTCGCGGTTGATGCGGGCGTGGTAGTCCTCGATGCTTTCGAAGACGACGGCGCGGCCCTTGTGCTGCATCAGATGCGGTGACGCTGCGGACGGCTTGAGAACAGCGCCCAGCGGAGCCAGGTTACCGCGCAGAACCGCGATGCCGCCCGACTGCGTCAGCGCCTTCTCGCGCGACACGATGACGTCCTCATTGTAGTTGACGACGTCCTTGACGCCGGCCCAGATGGTATCGCCGGTGACGGTGATTGCATCCTTGTGCAGCAATCCCATCTCGCCGACCGCCTTGATGACGACAGGCAAGCCGCCGGCATAGTAGAACTCTTCCATCAGATATTTGCCGGAAGGCTGCAGATTGACGATGGTCGGCACTTCGCGACCGAGGCGATCCCAATCGTCGAGCGACAGATCGACGCCGACACGGCCGGCAAGCGCGAGCAAATGCAGAACGGCATTGGTCGAACCGCCGACGGCGCCGTTGACGCGGATCGCGTTCTCGAAAGCTTCCTTGGTCAGGATATCGGAAGGCTTCAGGTCTTCCTTGACCATATCGACGATGCGGCGGCCAGAAAGCTGCGAAATGACGCGGCGACGCGCATCGACTGCCGGGATGGCGGCATTGCCCGGCAAGGTCATGCCGAGGGCTTCGGCCATCGACGCCATGGTCGAGGCGGTACCCATCGTCATACAGCTGCCAGCCGAGCGGGCCATGCCCTGCTCCGCATCCATGAATTCCTCCAGCGTCATTTCGCCGGACTTGACCATTTCCGAAAACTGCCAGACCGCCGTACCCGAGCCGACATCCTTGCCCCGCCACTTGCCGTTCAGCATCGGGCCGCCGGAAACGAGAATGACCGGAATGTCGACCGAGGCTGCACCCATCAAAAGGCTCGGAGTGGTCTTATCGCAGCCGCCGAGCAGCACGACACCGTCGACAGGATTGCCACGGATCGCTTCTTCGACATCCATCGCCGCGAGATTGCGGAACATCATCGCCGTCGGGCGAAGCGTGCTTTCACCCGTCGAGAAAACCGGGAATTCCACCGGGAAACCACCGGCTTCGTAAACGCCGCGCTTAACGCGCTCGGCGAGATCCCGCAGATGCGCGTTGCAGGGCGTCAGCTCCGACCAGGTATTACAGATGCCGATGATCGGCCGGCCGTCAAACGTGTCTGCCGGCAAGCCCTGGTTCTTCATCCAGGAACGGTGCATGATCGCGTTCTTGCCGGTGCCGCCGAACCAGTCGTAGGACCGCAATTTGCGCGGCCATTCTGCTTTCTTCTTCATAGTCTCAGTATCCTTTGGGTCGCCCAGGTCACCTCGTTCGCGCCTGGGCCTTGAAATCGATGATCAGGCGAGCGTGTAAGCCGTCTTGACCGTGGTGAAGAACTCGGCGGCGTATTTGCCCTGCTCGCGCGGACCGAAGGACGAGCCCTTGCGGCCACCGAAGGGCACATGGAAATCGACGCCCGCCGTCGGCAGGTTCACCATCACCATGCCGGCTTCAGCATTGCGCTTGAAATGCGTCGCATGTTTCAGGCTTGTCGTGGCAATGCCGGACGACAGGCCGAACGGCGTGTCGTTGGCAGCGCTGAGCGCCTCTTCGTAATCCTTCACGCGAATGACCGAGGCGACCGGCCCGAAGATCTCTTCGCGGCTGATGCGCATCTGGTTCGTCGCTTCGGTAAACAGCGTCGGCTGCAGGTAGAAACCGGGCGTTTCGCGGCGGATGAGTTCGCCGCCGAAGGCGAGCTTGGCGCCCTCCTGCTTGCCGATCTCGATGTAGTCCGTATCGGTCTTCAACTGCTTGGCGTCGACAACGGGACCGATATGGGTGCCGGCCTTGATGGCATTGTCGACGTTCAGTCCCTTCAGCTTCTCGGTCAAAGCCGCCACGAACTTGTCGTGGATGCCTTCCGTGACGATCAAGCGCGAAGAAGCGGTGCAGCGCTGGCCGGTCGAGAAGAAGGCGGAATTGGCCGCGGCCTCGACGGCAACCGTCAGATCGGCATCGTCAAGGACCACCATCGGGTTCTTGCCGCCCATTTCGAGCTGGTACTTGCGGCCATGCTCGACGGAGGATAGCGCCACACGCTTGCCCGTGCCGACCGAACCGGTGAAGGTGATGCCCGAAAGAACCGGACTGTCGAGCATCGCCTGGCCGACGACCGAACCCTTGCCCATAACGAGGTTCAGCACGCCCTTCGGCAGGCCGGCGCGGTGGAGAATATCGACGATCGCCCAGGAACAGCCGGGCACGAGATCGGCCGGCTTGAACACGACGGTATTGCCGTAACAAAGCGCCGGGGCGATCTTCCAGGCCGGAATAGCGATCGGGAAGTTCCAGGGCGTGATGATGCCGATGACACCGAGCGGCTCGCGGGTGATCTCGACGCCGATGTTGGGACGGACCGAGGGAACCACTTCGCCCGCAAGACGCAGCGCTTCACCAGCGAAGAATTCGAAGATCTGGGCGGCACGGATCGTCTCGCCGATCGCCTCGGGCAAGGTCTTGCCTTCTTCGCGAGCAAGCAGCGCGCCGAGCTCATCCTTGCGCGCCAAGATCTCGTCGCCAGCCTTCTTCAGGATGGTATGGCGCTCGAGAATGCCCGAACGCGACCAGGCGGGAAAAGCAGCTTTGGCCGCAGCAATGGCGTCGGCCACGTCCTGGACGCTGGCGCTGGCATAGAGACCGACAACCTCGTTGGTATCAGACGGATTGATATTTTCGGCGCCGCTCGCGCCGGTCCATTCGCCGGCGATCAGATTCTGATGAATGGTCATGGCTTCATGCCTCCCTGGATCTTCGTGGAAATTGCCGGCCGCACAAGGGCAGCCGGCTCCGACAATTAGAGCTGGCGAACCGCCACATTCTCATCGGCGGCAACGGCGAGCGGATTGCTAAGCGGCAGTCCGAAGTCTGCTACCTCGATTTCGAAGACGTCGCCCGCTTCCGGCTTGATGCCATCCGCGAAAGAGAGAGTCGCCGTGCCGAACATATGGACATGGACGTCGCCGGGAACACGGAACAGGCCGTATTTGAAATGATGGTATTCGAGATTGGCGAATGTATGCGACATGTTCGCCTCGCCCGAGAGGAAGGGCTTCTCGAAGATTACCTTGTCGCCTCGCTTGATGCGCGAGGTGCCCCTGATGTCCTCTGGTGCGGCGCCGATGCGGATTTCCGGACCGAAGCTTGCAGGACGCAGCTTGGAGTGGGCAAGATAGAGATAGTTGATCCGCTCAGTGACATGATCGGAAAATTCGTTCGAGAGCGCAAAACCGATGCGGAACGGCGTGCCGTCCTTGGCGATGACATAGATGCCGGCCATCTCCGGCTCTTCGCCGCCGTCGAGCGCGAAGGAGGGAGAAACGAGAGCGGCACCCGGCGCGGCGGCGCCATAGCCGTTGCCCTTGTAGAACCACTCGGGCTGGACGCCCTTTTCGCCGGCCTTCGGCTTGCCGCCCTCGATACCCATCCTGAACATCTTCATGGAGTCGGTCAGCGTTTCTTCGGCGGCTTCCGTCGTCTTCTTGTGCATGGAATCGCGGGTCGCGGCGGAACCGAGATGCGTCAGGCCGGTGCCGGTCAGATGCAAGTGAGCGGCATCCGGATGAGTGATCGGCGACAGGAAACGACCTTCGACACAAGCTTTTTCCAGATCGATCGCTTCGCCGAGCCCATGCGCCTCGATGACCGAAACGAGGGACTTGCCGCTATCGGCAGCTTCCATTGCAAGCTTGTAAACGCTGCCGCCGTTGATGACGGCCTTGGCGCCATCGCCGGGCCCATTGCGGACCGCAACGACGATCTCGCCGTTCGAACCCTTGATCTGGGAGATGAGCATATCTTTCGCCTTTCCTAATAGACAGAGATCGGATGCACTTCACCGTTCCGGCTCTCGTCGAGAGCCGGACTCTGTCATGGATTTGGTTTTAAAGCCTCGGCTGATCGCGCTGCGATCAACCCTTGTTCTTGTTGTAGACGTCGATGAACACGGCAGCGAGCAGAACCGCACCCTTGATCATCTTCTGAGAGTCCGTCTGATAGCCAAGGATGGACATGCCCTGGTTAAGCACGCCCATGATCAACGCGCCGATGACGGCGCCCGTCACCTTGCCGACGCCACCCGACGCCGAAGCGCCGCCGATGAAACAGGCCGCGATCACGTCGAGTTCCAGACCGTCGCCGCCCTTGGCGGTTGCCGAATTCAGGCGCGTGGCGATGATGATGCCGGCGATGCTGGCAAGGATGCCCATGTTGATGAAAGTGTAAAACGTCAGGCGGCGGGTATCGATACCCGAAAGCTTCGTCGCCTTCTCGTTGCCGCCCATGGCATAGATGCGGCGGCCGATCGTGGTGCGCTGCGTCGCGAAGCTATAGAGCGCAATCAAAAGCAGCATCAGAACGAGAACGTTCGGCAGGCCGCGATACGAGGAGATCTGGTAGCCGATGAAGATCGTCGCAGCAGCTACAACCAGGTTCTGGCCGAGGAAGAAGCTGAACGGCTCGACGTCGATGCCGTGCTGTTCGTTAACATTGCGACGACGCCATGAGAGGAGGAACATGACGATCGGGATAGCGATGGTGAGGAAAATCGACGTGGAGCGGATGGTGCCCATATCGATGAAGTCGGGAATGAAGCCGGTTGCGACGATCTGGAACGCTGGCGGGAACGGGCCGATGCTGCTGCCGTTGCCGGTCGTGTTGATGATCGCATAAGTCAAGCCGCGGAAAACCAGCATGCCCGACAGTGTCACGATGAATGAGGGAATGCGGTGGTAGGCGATGAAATATCCATGCCAGGCGCCGACCGCGGCTCCCATCAGAAGGCAAACGACCGTCGCAAGCGCGAGATTCATATGCATCTGCACAACCAGCACGCCGGCAACCGCACCGACGAAACCGACGACGGAGCCGACGGACAGGTCGATATGACCAGCAACGATGACCAGCAGCATGCCCAACGCCATGATGACGATGAATGAATTCTGCAGCACGATGTTGGTCAGGTTCTGCGGCCTGAACAGAACGCCGTTCGTGAGATACTGGAACAGCAGCATGATGATGACGAGGGCGATCAACATACCGTATTCGCGGATGTTGTTGCGGATATGATCGCCGATCGAAACGACGTGGCTGCTTTCCGTGGTTGTGGCTGGGTTGGCCGAACTCATTGGTGCTTCTCCCCTGAGCGCATGATAGCGCGCATGATACTCTCCTGGCTTGCCTCTGCCTTTGGCAGCTCGGCAACGATTCGACCCTCATTCATGACGTAGATGCGGTCGCAGGTACCGAGAAGCTCAGGCATCTCCGATGAGATCATCAGAACGCCCTTTCCGTCGGCGGCAAGCTGGTTGATGATGGAATAGATTTCGTATTTGGCGCCGACATCGATGCCGCGCGTCGGTTCGTCAAGGATCAGAACGTCCGGATTAGAGAACAGCCATTTCGACAGCACCACCTTCTGCTGGTTGCCGCCGGACAGGTTGCCCGCCTCCTGGAAGACGCCTGCCGAGCGGATACGCAGCTTGGCGCGATAGTTTGTCGCCACCTGCAGCTCCCGGACGTCGTCAATGACGGTCGCCTTGGAGACGCCCATCAGATTGGCGAGCGTCGTATTGTGCAGGATGCTGTTCGACAACACGAGGCCGAGTTGCTTTCGGTCCTCGGTCACATAGGCGAGACCGGCATCGATCGCCCGGCGCACCGTGCTGGTGTCGACCGGCTTGCCATCGACGTAGACTTCGCCGCTGACCTTGTGACCGTAGGACTTGCCGAACACGCTCATAGCAAATTCGGTGCGGCCGGCACCCATCAAGCCGGCAATACCGACCACTTCGCCCTTGCGCACATTGACGTTGATATTGTGCAGGACCTGGCGGTCGCGATGCTGTTGATGGAAGGCGTTCCAATCCTTCACTTCGAAGATCGTCTCGCCGATCGGAACCGAACGGGGCGGATAACGATCCGCCAGCTCGCGGCCGACCATGTTGCGGATGATGATGTCTTCGCTGATCTCTTCTTCGTGACAGTTCAGCGTCTTCACCGTCATGCCGTCGCGCAACACCGTGATCTCGTCGGCCACCTTGCGCACTTCGTTGAGCTTGTGCGTGATGATGATCGAGGTGATGCCGTGGTTGCGGAACTCGATGAGGAGGTTGAGGAGCGCGTCGGAATCACTTTCGTTAAGCGATGCCGTCGGCTCGTCGAGAATGAGCAGCTTGACGCTCTTCGACAGGGCCTTGGCAATCTCGACGAGCTGCTGCTTGCCGACGCCGATGTCGGTCACAAGCGTGTTCGGAGATTCCTTGAGACCCACCTTTGCAAGGAGCTGCTTGGTGCGAGTGAAAGTTTCCTGCCAATTGATCATGCCATTGGCGACGACCTCATTGCCCAGGAAAATATTTTCGGCGATCGACAGCAGCGGCACGAGCGCCAGCTCCTGATGGATGATGATGATGCCGATCTCTTCGGAGTCCCTGATGGTCTTGAACTGACGGACTGCGCCGTCATAAAAGATGTCACCATCATAGGTGCCAGCCGGGTAGACGCCTGAAAGCACCTTCATGAGGGTGGACTTGCCCGCCCCATTTTCTCCGACCAAAGCATGGATTTCGCCCTGACGGACCTTCAGATTAACATTTTCCAAGGCGTTCACACCAGGAAACGACTTGGTGATGCTCCGCATTTCGAGGATGGTATTGTCCATTGTCCGTATCCAACGCCGCGGTCGACCATAGCAGACCGGGCGATCGTCTTAAATATTAAAGCCAGGGCTCGCATTTAAGCGAGCCCTGACCGGGTATGCAGGAAGATTACTTCAGCTGATCAGCCTTGTAGTAACCACCATCGACAAGGATCTTTGCGTAGTTGGTCTTGTCGACTGCGACCGGGGTCAGCAGGTAGGACGGAACAACCTTGACGCCGTTGTCGTAAGTCTTGGTGTCGTTGACTTCAGGCGTCTTGCCTTCCATCAGAGCGTTGACCATGTCGACGGTAACCTTTGCGAGGTCACGGGTGTCCTTGAAGATCGTGGAGTGCTGCTCGCCGGCGATGATCGACTTGACCGACGGAATTTCGGAGTCCTGACCGGTCACGATCGGGAGCTTCACGCCGCCGCTGCCGTAACCAACGCCCTTGAGCGAGGAGAGGATACCGATCGACAGGCCGTCATAAGGAGACAGAACGGCATCGACATGGCTATCGGTGTAGTAAGCCGACAGCAGGTTGTCCATGCGAGCCTGGGCCGTTGCCGGATCCCAACGCAGCGTGCCGACCTTGTCCATGCCCATCTGACCAGACTTCACAACCAGCTTGCCGCTGTCGATGTAGGGCTTCAGAACAGACATTGCGCCGTCATAGAAGAAGAAGGCGTTGTTGTCGTCCGGAGAACCGCCGAAGAGTTCGATGTTGAACGGACCCTTGCCATCCTTGAGGCCGAGTGCGTCGACGATCGAGTTCGCCTGCAGGACGCCAACCTTGAAGTTGTCGAAGGTCGCATAGTAGTCGACGTTCGGGCTGTTGCGGATCAGACGGTCATAAGCGATGACCTTGATGCCGGCATCGTGAGCCTTCTGCAGAACGTCGGACAGCGTGGTGCCGTCGATCGAAGCAACGACGAGAACCTTGTCGCCCTTCGTTACCATGTTCTCAATCTGAGACAGCTGGTTCGGAATGTCGTCGTCGCCATACTGCAGGTCGGTGCCGTAGCCGGCGGCCTGGAGCTGCTTGACGATGTTGTTGCCGTCATCGATCCAGCGAGCCGAAGCCTTGGTCGGCATAGCGATACCAACAGTGCCCTTGTCTGCCGCAAAGGCAGGGGCAACCAGCGTAGCGACGCCGAGCGCAGCGCCGGCCATCAATGAGATAATGGATTTCATTACTCTCTCCCTTGTTAACAATGCGGCGGACGAAAAAACGCCCGCCCGAGTCTGCGGCAGGTTCCGTAGAAGGAATGGTTACTTCTAATTGTGAGAAACGAAGTAGGTCTCCTCCACGCTCTCACGTGCATGAGCTGCACCCAGCGCACGAGCGGCAAACTCGTACGATTTCGTATAACTGTCAAATAGAATAACTGGCGCGACATATACCTAATTTGGTATAGTGTTAAAAAATAGTACTTTTTTGCCGATGAACGGGAGATTTGGCGGTGATGGAGAAAATATATAGCGATTATTCGAGCGAAGGCATCGAGATTCACTCGGACAGTTTTCGCGACGACACCCTGCTCAAGGCCGGTTTGAAGCTCAATCACCTGCGTATGATCGTCACAATCGAGGATCACGGGCAGATTTCGGCCGCCGCTGAGTCTATGAACATCTCACAACCTGCGGCTTCGCGCATGCTCTCGGAAATGGAGTCGATCGTCAAAAGCCCGCTCTACGAGCGTGTCGCCCGCGGCGTTGTGCTGACGCCTTTCGGCATGGCGCTCGCCAAGCGCGCGCGCAAGATCCTGCTCGAACTGCGCGAGGCAAGCCGCGAGATCGGCGAGCTCAGAACCGGCAAGGGCGGCTCGGTTTTTCTGGGCGCCGTGACGGCGCCTGCGATCAGCCTTGTCGTACCGGCGATCCAACTTGTGACGCGCGCCTATCCCGGTCTCGAGATCAATATCGAGGTGGAGACCAGCAACGTGCTCGCACGCGAACTGCTCGCCGCTCGCCACGACTTCATCATCAGCCGCATTCCGGATGAGCTCGATCCGCGCCTGTTCACCGCCCATGAGATCAGCGTCGAGAAAGCCTGTCTCGTGGTCCGCAGTGGCCATCCGCTGCTGGAGAAGGGCGTTGCCAGTCTTAAGGATCTGCCGAGCTACGATTGGGTCTTCCAACCTCCGGGCACTTTGCTCCGGCGCAAGGTGGAGGATATCTTCGTCACGGCCGGCGTGCCACTGCCGGAAAACGTCATCAATACCTCTTCGCTGCTGCTGACGCTTGCCATCGTCTGTAGGACGGATGCCATCACGCCAGTCGCGCTCGACATGGCGCACTTCATGTGCGGGCAGTCATCGCAGGCCGGAGAATCCTGCATTCTGCCGATAGATTTCGATATTGAAGTGAAGCCCTATAGCCTGATTACCGCCCGTGAGCGCGCGATGCCCCCAAGTGCCCGGCTGTTGCACGATATGATCCTGCAGGAAAGCAGGAACCTCGATCTGGCTTGAGCCTGCCTCAAGACCGCCTCTTCCAGTTCAGGATCATTGTTGCAGCGATAAGCTCCGCGCCAACTTGCGTGGCTATTTGAGACGCTTCTGGAGGCAGGCATGTTGTTCGGGCAATCGCTGTTTCAATCCGTCCTCGATCGTCTCGACGCGGAAGAAGAAGACAAGTCAGGCAGGGACGATGCGGCGCATCGCATCCGTGGCCTCAATGTGAGCTTTGCCGCGACCGTTTTCGGAGGCGAGCCGCCGGCGTCTGCTCGTCCGGACGACGCCTATGTCGACAATCTCGGCAACGAGATCCCTTTGACCGAGGTGCGGCTGGAGCCCGAACAGAAGGAACCGGAGCCGCCCTTAATGCCGGATTACCTGGCGCGGACCTCACGGGAAGAGGTGGCGGCGGAACTGGCGATCTCTTCAAAGAGCACGCTTCAGTCCCTCCATGAAAAACGCCGCGCTTTCGCCAAGGCCAATCATCCAGACAGCGTCGCCCCGCCCTTTCGCGAACAGGCGACGACACGCATGATGATCGCCAATCAATTGATCGACGAGGCCATAAGGCGTCAAGCGCGATAGCTACTTCTTCTCGTCCGTCGGCCCATCATCTTCTGCTTCGTCGCTTAAAGCAGCGCTCTCGGCCTTAGCCTTGGGCGGCTGAGGATTGAAGCTTAGGAGCAGCATCCAGGCGGCGTAGGCGCCAAGGCCGCCAGCAAGGACGGCCCAGAAGGGTTGCGGACCGAAGGCCTCGACAATTGCCCAGCCGAAGCAGACGGCAACGATCAGAACCCGCACCCAAAGCGGCTTATAGATAGGATGATTGGGGTCGATCAATTGCATGGGTCTCGTTCGCCTGTTGGAGTGAGCTTGTCTTTAGCGCATGATCCCAAAAAGTGCGAAGTGGTTTTCGAACAAGATCATGCCAATCAGTTCTGGCGCGGGACGGCGATTTGCGGATAAGCCAATTTCGCCACATGAATTTGGGAATTGTGAAACGCTGGCAGCTTGACGCGGCCATTGGAAAATGGAATGAAAATTCCATATAGATTATTATTCGGTTTATTTGTTCCGAATCAGGGAGATGAAGATGACTGTCAGATTTGGTCTGCTTGGCGCCGGGCGCATCGGCAAGGTACATGCAAAGGCCGTTAGTGGCGATGCCAATGCCAAGCTCGTTGCTGTGGCCGACGCGTTTCCTTCCGCCGCGGACGCAATTTCCGCCGCCTATGGCTGCGAGGTCCGCACCATCGAAGCGATCGAGGCCGCCAAGGACATCGACGCCGTCGTGATCTGCACACCGACCGACACCCATGCCGACCTTATCGAGCGCTTCGCCCGGGCCGGCAAGGCGATCTTCTGCGAAAAGCCGATCGATCTCGATGTCGCCCGCGTCAAAGCCTGCATCAAGGTAGTGGAAGAAGCGAAAGGCAAGCTGATGGTCGGCTTCAACCGCCGCTTCGACCCACATTTCATGGCGGTCAAGAAGGCGATCGACGACGGCCGCATCGGTACGGTCGAGATGGTGACGATCACCTCGCGCGATCCAGGCGCCCCGCCGGTCGACTATATCAAGCGCTCCGGCGGTATTTTCCGCGACATGACCATCCATGATTTCGACATGGCCCGCTTCCTGCTCGGTGAAGAGCCGGTCGCAGTCACCGCCACCGCTGCGGTCCTCGTTGACAAGGCGATCGGGGACGCAGGTGATTACGACAGCGTCTCGGTTATCCTCCAGACGGCATCCGGCAAGCAGGCGATCATTTCCAATTCCCGCCGCGCCACCTATGGGTACGACCAGCGCATCGAGATCCACGGCTCGAAGGGCATGGTCGCGGCCGAAAACCAGCGGCCGTTTTCGATCGAAGTCGCCAACGGCGACGGCTATACCCGCCCGCCCCTGCACGACTTTTTCATGACCCGCTACACCGAAGCCTACGCCAACGAGATCGCAAGCTTCATCGCCGCCGTCGAAAAAGGCACTGCGATCACGCCCTCCGGCGCCGACGGCCTCGCCGCGCTTAAGCTTGCGGACGCTGCGCTCCAATCCGTCAAAGGTGGGAAGCTGGTCAAGGTCGACTAAGACAATATCGATGTCCTGAAAGTCAAAATGGCCGGGTCAATCGCCCGGCCATTTTCATTCGATCCCATCACTTCGTCGCCGGCGGCCCGGTCACCGCTTGAGCGGTTGGCTGCGCCGCGACGGCAGCCTGGTTGTCACCTGCAGGCGGCGCAAACCAATATTTGGCCGAAGTGGTGCCCCGTTTGATGACGACATGCTGGTTGGCGAAGATGCGGTATGGCTGGCTCCATTCTCCATCCGGCCACTGCACGCGCACCACGGCGCGTTCATTGGTCCCGAGGCCGAAATGCGTGAAGCCGACATGGCCCGACGCGTGACCACCTCCGATCTCAACGCGCTGTACCTGCGTCTGCGTGCCTGCCCGGACATTGATGGTGGCGCCAATACCCATATGATTGATCGGGCCATTGTCCAATTCGATTTCGGTCCAATTGCCGAGCGGGCGATAACCCCAATTGGTTTTTGCGCCGAGATTGCGGAACAGGAAGGCGCGCTGCATGCGGTTGACGACGAGGATGTCGAGCATGCCGTCATTGTTGAAATCCTCGACGACGGCGCCACGCCCCTTGCCAGGAAGCGCAATGCCGGCCTCATCACCCTTTTCTACGAACTTTCCGTCGAAGCCGCCGAGCAGCAGGTTGTCGGGATCGCTGCTGGCAAATTCCGGCATAGCCTCGACATTGCCCTTTGTCAGAAACAGATCCATGTTGGTATCGTTGTTGATGTCGGCGAACTGCGCATGCCAGGCCGTCGACGGCCTGTGGTCGTTTCCGGTATAGGGACGATAGGCGGCAGCTCCCTTTTCGTAGGCAGTGTCCCGATAGGTCGGGCTATCGTTGTCAGCCTCGTCATCCAGCTCCTGCAGCTTGTTATCGCCCATCGACGTGATGAAATATTCCGGCTTGCCGTTTGCCCTCGGATCGGCCTCCGCAAGTCCCATGCCCCAGATCTTCAAGGACGCCCAGCCTTCTGCGGTCGTATATTGCCGCGGCGGCCGCCCCGGCGCGATGTCCCAGAGTTGCTCCTGTCCGCCACGATAATATTGGCGGTCATTGGCGACCCGCAGCGAATCCTGGCCAGAATGGTTCCAATCGGTAAACAGCATTGACAGCGTGCAATAGCTCGGCTTCAGCGGCAGCGGATTGGAATAGTCGACCTTGTCATTACTGACAGGACGATCGAAAACATTGTCGCTACAGGTGCCGAATGGCGTTCCCGGCGCATAGCGGTCGACGTAGTTGCCGAAAGCAAGCGTCGGATATTTGTTGCCGGCCTCCCAGGTGGCAGCAAAGGCAACCGTCCAGTCCTTGCCGCCGTCGAAGGCGAAGGTGTGATTTGCCTTTTCGAAGGTGCAGTTCGGACCGCCCTTCAGGATAATATTTTCACCGAGCCGCAAAAGGACGACGTCCGTATAGCCGTCATTGTCGATATCGATCGGATAGACGCCGAGGACCGACCGGAGATCCTTGTCGGAAAGATTGATCGGCTTCTCTTTGAATTTCAGCGCGCCGCCTGTTTCGCTTTCATTGACATAAAGCGCCAGCGGACTGGTGCCGCCAGCCAACATCAGGTCGGGCTTGCGGTCGCCATTGCAGTCGAAGCTGGCAACGCCGCCACCGACGAAATATTCCCAGCCGCCGGTATATTGATGGTCGATGCCGGCGGCGACCGCTTCCTCCTGGAAATGGGGGACATCCATCAGGAATGGCACCGGCGCGGGCGCGTCGTCGGCGAAGCTGCCGGGCGCGAATGAGAGCGAAGTCATGCCGGCGACGGCAAGGAGGGTTGCGGTATTCTTCATTGGTTCACCCCTGCCTGCTCGATGACCAGCGTCTTGAGAAAAGCGATGATGCGGGCGCGATCGTCGTCGGATGCTCCGACATAGGCGTCGCGAGCGGCGCGCCCGTCGCCGCCATGGGCACGAATCACACCGTCAAGCGTCGTGATGTCGTTGCGATGACCATAGGGCGGCGTCGAGGCCACACCCCAAAGCTCCGCCGTCATGAAGATATTGCGGTCGACGAAGCGCTGCGCCAGAAGCTCGTTGCCGAGCTGATCGACGCTGCTGTCGGTCATGGTGTGGCGCTTTAGATCGCCGAACAGCGGCACCAGTACCTGCCCCTTATCGTTGCGCTTTAGCTTCTTCGTCCAGTCAAGCTGCGACAGGTCGTAGACAGCCGGATCTTTGACCTGCGAGACGTTCAGCGTGCCGGCAACGTCGTTCGGGCCGGGATCCGAGAAGGAGAGACTGTCGAGCGGCAGGCTCGTCCTGTGGCAGGCCGTGCAACCCATGCCGTCAAACAGCTTTTCGCCTGCCGCAGCCATATCACGCCATTGGGCATTGTCCGGCATCTTCTGCACTGGCGCCGGCAAGGTTGCCTGCCAGGCGACGAGCGCCGAAACATCGCCATCGCTCATCTCATCGGCATGTCCGTCACCATCGAAATCCCTGGTCCCCGTCCAGCGGGCCCCGAAGCGTTCCACCGGCTCCATGCCGTGATGCTGGTTCAATGCATTGACGGTGAACTGTCGGAGCGATGTCATCACGCCCTTCTGGCTGAACGGCCGGATGACGAGATCCATGTCGAGGCCATCGAGCTCCTGCATGTCGACCAGGCCATTGGGCTGTGCGGTCAGCCAGCCGAATTTGACGCCCTTGGTCTCGAGCGGGACGCGCTGGGGCTGGCCGGTTTTCGCCGCAAGCGTAATTGCCTCGGCGCGCTGGCGCTGCAGATCGACGGTCATCTCCCGTGCCAGAAGCTCGACCAGACCATCACCAAACAGGCTGTTCGTGCCGCGCTCGTTGGAGAATTGCGGATCGGTCGTGTCGAAATCCGCGCTCTCGAACCCTTCTGAGACGAAAACATTGCTGGTGAAATCGCCGGCGCCGCCCGGAAACGGCATATTATGGCAGGAGGAACAGGCATTAGCATCGACACCGGCCGTGCGGCTGAATTCGTTTATCACCGGATGCTTGCGCTTGGTCGGCACGATCGCCTGCGTGGCGCCGGGGCGCCCTGCCCCGTCCTCCACCGTGAAGCGCGCCGTAAACAGCGCCTCGCCGATCTTGATGAGGTTCTTGAGCTGTTCGACCGTCTGATGGCCCGAAACCTCGGCGCCGGCCTGGCCGATTGCCGCGGTCTTCTCCTCCCAGGGCTGAGCCGCGATAGCCGGCAATCCCGCCGCGGCAAGACAGAGGCACATCAGTGCCATTCGTTTCATAGTCCCCTCCTCAAACAGTCTGCTCATTCAATTCCGCAACGGCAACTCCTGATCTGACGATGTCATCGTCCATCATCGCCAGCGCCCGGTTGAGGTGCCCCTCAAACACCAGCGTCGGTTCGTCCGCCATCACCCGCAGCTCCGGCATGCCCTCCATGCGCACGACATGCGATTCCGCCAGCCCCTCGGAAATGCCCTCCAGCAGCAAGTCGTAATAGCGCGTCCCGGGGCCTGTGATCGCGATCGGCATGCTTTCGTGCAGGCTGAGCACGCGCGAGAGACCATAGCCGAGTGCCAATCCCGC
This sequence comes from Martinezella calliandrae, assembly GCF_030272695.1. Lineage (GTDB taxonomy): Bacteria > Pseudomonadota > Alphaproteobacteria > Rhizobiales > Rhizobiaceae > Rhizobium > Rhizobium calliandrae. The sequence continues at coordinate 61,411 of NZ_JARFYN010000028.1, read as the reverse complement.
CTGCCGGAAGGCGTGGATATTGCGGCGACTGCCCTGCCGGGCGCTTGTTGCGATCTTGTCGAGTTCGGCGACCGGCACGAATTTCGCGGGGATCGTGTCGAGCGGCACGTCGAAGGCCGTGCGCAGAATGGCGTAGAAGCCGGCATAGGCCTCTATGCAGCCGCGCGAGCCGCAGCGACAGAGTCCACCGCCCGGCATATGCAGCATATGGCCGAAATTCGGCGCAGATATCTGGAGCTTTCCTTCATCGCCGCGGCGCACCACGCCAAGGCCGATGCTGTGGCCGAGCGAGAGTGCCGCAAGCGCGCGGAAGTCACGGCCCTTTTTATTTTCCTCCAGGCGGCCGACGGCTGCAGCGACGAGCAGCGTCTCGTTGTCGAGGATGACTTTCGCCGACCATTCGTCGCGCAGCACAGCGGCAAAATCGATCTGCTCACGCCCGAATATCGGCGACCAGCGCAGCACCGGCTCCGAACTTTCTACCAGGCCCTTGCTGCTGATGGAAATCATCATAATCTTGTCACGCGACAATCGCGAACGGACGACGATCCGGTTCAAGGCGTCGCGCAGCCCGCGCACAAAAGAGGCGACGTTCGAAACGGTCTGCTGCCTGTCCTCGGTGAACCGGTCGATCAGCCGGCCGGCATAGTCCACGAGCGAATATTGAACGGCATCCGACGAAATTATGACAACGATGAGATAGCCGCAATTGCGCCGCTGCGAAAACAAGACGCGTGGGCGGCCGCGGCCGCTTGCTGTCTGGTGTTCGGCCTTCTCGATGATCTGCGCCCGTTCCAGATCGGTGGTGATGACCGATATTGTCGCCGATGAAAGCTTGGTGAAATCAGAAAGTTCAGTATGGGCGAGCGGACCGTGGCGGCGTAGCGCCGTCAGCACCAGAACACTGTTTTTCTGGCGGACCAATTCGGTGCTCGATTTGGCCAGCATCATCAAGCCTCCCGCTCATTCCACTCCTCCTGTCGGCAACTCTAGCCGGCTGTTCTTCAACGGCCGATTAAACCTGGCAGTGCGGTGTTGACAGTTGAAAAAATCTCTGACACTAAATTTCTCGACTGTCGAGAAAAAAATCCGAACCTTTTTCGACAGCGTTATCGCGGCGGCCGGCGGGAGCTCAGGGCACGTGCGGTCGCATTCACTCGGGAGGATAATATGAGAGCTTTAATCAAGCTGGCTGCCGGCGCGGCCATCGTTTTGACCATGCAGACAGCGGCCTTCGCGAAGGATCTCGTCGTCGGTGTTTCCTGGTCAAACTTCCAGGAAGAGCGTTGGAAGACCGACGAAGCTGCCATCAAGAAGGCACTCGCTGCTGTTGGCGCCAAGTATATTTCCGCTGATGCCCAATCTTCCGCTTCCAAGCAGTTGACCGACGTTGAATCTCTGATTTCCCAGGGTGCCAACGCTCTCATCATTCTCGCTCAGGACTCCGACGCCATCGGCCCGGCCGTTGAAAAGGCTGCCGACGAAGGCATTCCGGTCATCGGCTACGACCGCCTGATCGAAAATAAGGCCGCCTTCTACATCACATTCGACAACAAGGAAGTGGGCCGTATGCAGGCTCGCGAAATCCTGAAGGCCAAGCCGCAAGGCAATTACGTCTTCATCAAGGGCTCGTCGACCGACCCGAACGCCGACTTCCTCTTCTCTGGCCAGATGGAAGTGCTGAAGCCCTCCATCGACGCCGGCAAGATCAAGAATGTCGGCGAAGCCTACACGGATGGCTGGCTGCCGCAGAACGCGCAGCGCAACATGGAGCAGTTCCTGACCGCCAACAACAACAAGGTTGACGCGGTCGTCGCCTCCAACGACGGCACTGCCGGCGGCGCCGTTGCCGCTCTCGACGCCCAGGGCCTCGCCGGCTCCGTTCCGGTTTCCGGCCAGGACGCCGACAAGGCGGCCCTGAACCGCATCGCGCTCGGCACGCAGACCGTCTCCATCTGGAAGGACTCGCGTGAGCTCGGCAAGCGCGCCGCCGAAATCGCCATCGACCTCGCCAACGGCAAGTCCATGGACCAGATCACCGGCGTCCAGACTTTCACCGGCGGCCCGAAGCATGTTCCGATGAAGTCGGTCTTCCTGACCCCGCAGCCGATCACCAAGGACAACCTGAACGTCGTCATCGACGCCGGCTGGATCACCAAGGCTGAAGCTTGCCAGGGCGTAAAGGCCGGCGCTGTTGCAGCCTGCAAATAAGCTGTCCTTGAACGGTTGACCCGATCATAATACCGACGCCGCAGCGGCACTCCGTTGCGGCGTCGAATGCGGATCAGGAGCAGACAACTCTCCCTTGTAGTTGGAGACCACGCTTCCCGCATCGTGCTGCGCCATCGCATATCCCGCTGGCCCGCCGGATGGCGGTCGACGGGACCGGAACGAAGACCGGCCACACAGGCGATGACGCATAGTTGAGATTGGCGCGGTATCGCCAGCGATAGCCCAGAATGCATCGCAGACCGCGCCCAACAGTGGGAGAACGGCAAAGCGATGGCCGACATGACACAGTCCACAACATCGAGCGGTCCACGCGACACAGAAGTCGGCCTAATCACCCGCTTCCTGCGTGCTACCGAAATCGATACCCGCCTGCTCGGCATGATCGGAGCGCTGCTGATCATCTGGATCGGCTTCGATCTTTATCTCCGGATATTCGACGGCCGGGAGTTCCTCACCGCCAGAAATCTTTGGAACCTTTCGGTGCAGACCTGCGAAATCGCGGTGCTTGCCACCGGCATGGTGCTGGTCATCGTCACGCGCAACATCGATCTTTCGGTCGGCTCGCTGCTCGGCTTCGTCGCCATGATCATGGGCGTCATCCAGGCCAAATGGCTGCCGCAATATCTCGGCTTCGACAGCTCCTGGACCTGGGCCATCACGCTGATCTGCGGTCTGGTCATCGGCACGGCCATCGGCGCCTTCCAGGGCGCGATCACCGCCTTCATGAATGTCCCCTCCTTCATTGTCACGCTCGGCGGATTTCTCGTCTGGCGTGGCCTCGCCTGGTATGTCACCAGTGGCCAGACCGTGGCGCCGATGGACTCCACCTTCGTCGTCATGGGCGGCGGCGGCGCCACCGGTTCGATCGGCGCGACCTGGAGCTGGGTGGTGGGTGTGATCGCCTGCCTGCTGATCATTGCCGGCATCATCGGCTCGCGCCAGCAGAGAAAGCGCTTTCACTTTCCGCGCCGTCCGCTTTGGGCGGAATATTTTCTCGCCGCCCTCGGCTCCCTGATCGTCCTCGGCACGGTCTATCTTTTCAACAGCTATGATTGGCCGGTCGGCATCGCCAAGCGCTACGCCACGGACCATAATATTCCCTGGCCGGAGACGGGACTGGATATTCCCTACGGCATCGCCGTTCCAGTTCTCATCGCCGTCTTCATCGGCATCGTGATGACCTTCATCTCCACGCGCCTGCGCTTCGGCCGCTATGTCTTCGCAATCGGCGGCAATCCGGAAGCAGCTGAGCTCGCTGGCATCAAGACCAAATGGGTCATCGTCAGGATCTTCGCGCTGATGGGCTTCCTCGCCGCCGTCGCGGCCGCCATTTCCACAGCGCGCCTCAACTCGGCCGTCAACTCGCAGGGCACGACCTACGAGCTCTTCACCATCGCCGCAGCCGTCATCGGCGGCACGTCGCTTGCCGGTGGCAGCGGTACGGTCGCCGGAGCCATGATCGGCGCCCTGGTCATGCAATCGCTGCAGTCGGGCATGGGTCTCGCCAATGTCGATACGCCAATTCAGAACGTCGTCGTCGGTGTTGTCCTGGTGGTCGCCGTTTGGCTCGACATCGTCTACCGCTCGCGCGCCAAGTAAAAGGAATTCTGAACCATGACGGATCAAACCACTCCGCTTGTGGAAATGAAGAACATTTCCATCTCCTTCGGCGGCATCCACGCCGTCGACAACGCCTCGGTCGACCTCTTCCCCGGCGAAGTCGTGGCGCTGCTCGGCCATAATGGTGCCGGCAAGTCGACGCTAATCAAGATCCTCTCCGGCGCCTACAAGCGCGACAGCGGGGAAATCCTGATCAATGGCGAGCCGGCCGATATCCGCACGCCGCGCGACGCCAAGAAATACGGTATCGAGACGATCTACCAGACGCTTGCCGTCGCCGACAATGTCGACGCCGCCGCCAATCTCTATCTCGGCCGCGAGCTGCAGACCCGCTGGGGCACGCTCGACGACGTCGCCATGGAAGCCTCGGCCCGCAAAGTGATGGGCCGACTGAACCCCAACTTCAAGCGCTTCAAGGAGCCGGTGAAGGCGCTCTCCGGCGGCCAGCGCCAGTCGGTAGCAATCGCCCGCGCCATCCTCTTCAACGCCCGCATCCTGATCATGGACGAGCCGACGGCGGCTCTCGGGCCCCAGGAAACGGCGCAGGTCGGCGACCTGATCAAGGAATTGAAGAAGGACGGCATCGGCATCTTCCTCATCAGCCACGACATCCACGACGTCTTCGATCTCGCCGACCGCGTCTCGGTGATGAAGAACGGCCAGGTCGTCGGCCATGCCCGCACCGAAGACGTCACCAAGGACGAAGTCCTCGGTATGATCATCCTCGGCAAGGTCCCCCCCAAGGCCATCCCCGGCCCCGGCGCGATGAAGAGCTGAGCCCCTGATATTCTCAAGCAAACAAACAAGGCCGCGCCCCCCAAGCGATCGCGGCCTTCTTTCATTCAGAAAAGCCGATATGCGCTTTCCCGCATTTTCCGCATTGAAGCCAAGCGCTTCCTAGGCTAAGAACCACCTCATCGGACAGGCGAGTCAGATAGCCTAAGGCATGCACCCGTAGCTCAGCTGGATAGAGTGTTGGATTCCGATTCCAAAGGTCACAGGTTCGAATCCTGTCGGGTGCGCCATATTTTTCAGGGGCTTTAGCGAGTTTTCGCTTCGAGGAAAAAATCGACAGGAAGCACATAGGAAGCAAAGCTGTTCGTTCCGCCATTTGATCAAACACAATTTTGGCGCGATTTTAAGCGGCGCGTTGGGCTTCTCTGGAGGTAACCTTGCGAACTCTCATCATACTTCTATCCGCTCTCTTGACATTGCCCTGTGTTGCTTTCTCTCAAGACAATGCTCCTGAGCGAAAAGTGGCCTTCGGAGTAATGATTGAAGGGGCCGAGCCATTTTTTGGTGTGGTCACTTGCCGACTAGACCGCGATTGCGAACTGGTCGATCATCGTAACCCTGATGTAGGGCTCACAATCGTTGCTGAAACCAGCCGACTGCGTGTCGATTGTGGATTCAATTCATGCGTGGCGGAACCCGAAACGCTTTCCATAAACTTGCGTCAGACGGGGAAAAGGCTCCCTTTCGAGCTATCTGAAGGCCGGGATCCAGGACACGATGCTGTGATGTATTATAGAGAGCCCATTGGCCACATTTTTATCGAGTATTAAAAGCCGGACTTTTCACAAAGCGCCTGGATCTACGCCGCCTCTGCCGGCAGCTCTGCATCAGGTATCGCCCGGGTGCGCAAATCGCCGGATGTTATCGATTTGCCCGTGTGTTTTGCCTCTGTGTGGGACACATGTAAAGTTACCTCACCGCGCAAGATTATTTCACTCTTGGGCAAGTTAGCTTCAATCATTTGCAATGATTTAAAAATCCACCGCTGAACCGTTCGTTTAACCCAAGCCCTTTTCTTCGGGTTGCGGCGATTGCGGGTGCTCAGATATCGACTCCAATCCCACCCGCGGGCTTTGACATAGGCGTAGGCAAGCAATGCCTGCCGCGCTTCCTCATCCCACACGTACTTGCGGATCCAGTCGAATGCTTCCTCCATGCGGCTGATCCGCTCTTTGCCGCATTTCGCGCGCCTCTCGGTCTGCCGGCGTTGGGCAGCTTCAGAGGAAGCGGCGGATGTTGATGCCATTCGGTGATCTGCTCACCAAGAACCCTCCGGAACATTCCGAGATTCCGCCCGTTGACGATGGTAAGGAGAATGCTCATGGCCCACTGGTGGAGTAAGTCGGTGATAGTCGAAACGCGGCAGTCCGGCGCGCGGCTGGTAATCTCGAATGTAGAGCGCGCGGCCGACTACATGTTGAACGGATGGCCGAGGTTTGAAGACGGCAAAGCCTTTCAAGCCGGCAAGAAAGCACTGCTGGCGGCGCATGACGGACGGATGAACGCAGAGGAAGCGCGAATGGCATTCATTGCAGCGCTCGACGAAGGCGACGTCTATATCTTTGACGAGTGAGGTCACGCAGCCCCCATAATCTGGCGATATTCTCTGTCCAAGCTGCTGAGATCGTCAGCATCGGTGAAGCCAGCGGCAGGCGGTACGAGGAGACGTCGAGGGCTCGTTTGTGTTCGAAGACAGCGCGTCGATGGCGACGCTCGCCAAGACGATAGAGGAATTTCACTGGCTGTTGACGAAGACGAACATCAGTCAACGGCCTCGCCCGTAGTGCCGCGCCTTTTGAACTCGTCGCGACGCGATCGCATCACGCACGGCGCTGCGAACCGCCACTAATGAAACGCGAGTTGTTCGTCAGACCCGGATCGCGCATGTTTGCCCGAGCGGCCATGCGATATCGAACCTTAAGGGCGGGGCGCACATGGGCCCAGAAACACAAAAGCTCCCCGTAGGGAGCTAAGTGTGCGAGTATTTCTTTAGACTCCCAAGCCGCCCGTGCACTGCCTGAAGTTACCTAAGGCCGGAAGCCGAAAAACGAGCCTTTAATGAGCACTTCGGAAGCTGGTGGTACTTCCGACATTAAATCAACGGACACACCTCTGCTCTTAACTCCTAGTTGTCGAAGCCGAGACGCCGAGCCATTTCGGCCGGTGGAGTAATCGGCCACCGCAACGAAAAATTTAAGCGCGACAAGTTGCATCTTTCACTACGCACCAAGCAAAATGCCACTGTCGGAAGCACCCTCCTGAACACTCCACGTACCAGCACCAACAGGTGTCACCCGGCACTGCCGGGTGACAGATCGTCTGGCCGACGTTGGATGAAGGCCACGGTCCGGTTGATGTCGTCAAGCCCTGATGAACGAGAGCAGGTCGGGGTTAAGGATATCTGCATGTGTGGTCAGCATGCCATGGGGGTAGCCCGCATAGGTCTTCAGCGACCCGTTCTTGAGCAGGTCGACCGCACGCGGCACTGAACTTGCAAAGGGGACGACTTGATCGGCCTCGCCATGCATCACCAGCACCGGCACGGTGATCTTCTTGAGGTCTTCGGTATAATCTTCCAGCCAGGAGGCGACAGTCGCGTGGTGAGCGAGAGCGCCGCCAGCCATGCCCTGGCGCCACCAGTTCGCAATGATTGCCTCCGAAGGCTTGGCCCCATCGAGGTTGTACCCGTAGAACGGATTCTCAGGGACGAAACGGTAGAATTCCGACCGGTTGCCCAGCACGCCCGCGCGAATCGCTTCGAACCACTCCGGCGGCTGACCGGACGGGTTCTCCTCGCTCCGGTACATGTTTGGCGTCAGTGAGGCGACCAGCACCGCCTTCGCGACGCGCTCCTGGTGGCGGGCGACATAGCGAGCCACCTCACCGCCACCTGTGGAGTGGCCGATGTGGATCGCATCGCGCAAGTTGAGGTGCTCCGTCAGGGCCGCGAGGTCAGCAACCCAGTGGTCCATGTCGTTGCCGGTGCCGGGCTGGTCGGACCGGCCGTGGCCGCGCCGGTCGTGGGCGATTACCCGGTAGCCGTGATGAAGGAAGAAGGTCATCTGGGCATCCCAGTCGTCCGCCGAAAGCGGCCAGCCGTGGCTGAAAACGATCGGCTGGCCTGATCCCCAGTCCTTGTAGAAGATGTTTACGCCGTCCGTGGTCGTGATTGTAGGCATCGTGTCGCTCCATCTGTTAAACATTCGTTTTGGATACAGTTGATTGCGAAATACGTCCGGTGAGGCGTGTTCGATCATATCCCAAAACTACGACGTTGACTAAATCCCCTCTTTATCAAGGACAAATACCTTGTACGTTCGAGCTATGCCTTGAATGTATAGCGAGGACCCGATGGAACTCAGGCATTTGCGCTATTTCGTTGCTGTTGCGGAGGAAGGAAGCTTGCTGACCGCAGCCGAACGGCGGCTACACACTTCCCAGCCCTCACTCAGCAGGCAAATTCGCGATCTGGAAACCGAAATCGGTGTAAAACTGCTGGAACGGCAGCCGCGCGGCGTGACGCTCACCGCCGCCGGTAAAGTGTTTCTTGATCACGCGCGGCTGGCTTTATTGCAAGTCGAGGCGGCTGCGGAAGGCGCACGGCGGGCGGAACGGCCGCAAAAGCGGTCGTTCACTATCGGTTTTCTCGCGGGACAGGAGGTCGTGTGGCTACCCCATGCATTACGCATTATTCGTGAGGAAGCGCCAGAGGTTGAAATCATACTGTCCAGTCAGTCTTCCCCGGACCTTGCGCTGGCACTGATGCGAGGCAAGCTGGACGTCGCTTTCCTTCGCCCCGAGACGCAGAGTGTGGGTGTGTCCTTCAAGTTTTTAGCCAAGGAGCCGCTGATTGCCGTAATGCCGGCGGACCATCGCTTGACGTCTCGGAAAAAGATCCGGCCGCAGGACCTTGCCCGCGAAACTTACGTCAGTTCGGCTAGAATTTCTCCCGTATTGCAATCCGTGATCCAAGATTACGCGTCGAAAGTTGGGATCACACTCAAGGCAGAGTACGAAGGTGACGGCCTACCATCAGCAATGTCGCTCGTCGTGTCTACAGGTGGAATAACGCTCATTCCGCTCTATGCGCAAAATATGCTGACGCCAAATGTCGTTGCCAGAGCACTTGAGGGTGTGCCTCCGACAATTGATCTCACCTTAGGATACAACGATTCAAATTCCTCACCTTTGCTCCGCCGATTTTTGTCTCGTTCTGATGAATTAGTCGCCAACATACAAAACCAGAGCATCATCCGCTATGCTGAAGTTCCATAGTAGAGATCAAGCCGCGATCAAGCGTCCGCCTCCCGAAAGCCGCCAGTCTGCGACGCCTTTTCTGCCGCTTCGAACCGCAGGGGCTTGGAGAAATACAGCCTGATTCCATTCATCCGCTCGCGGCTGCCGCAAGATTTATATAGCGCAAACAACGGCATAGGGGTTCTCAGTTTCATCCTGTCGGCTGCGCCAAAATCGCCACCACTCCAGAACACCCCCCAGAGACGGCAGCTTTGCGCCCGTATGCCGGTCATTGGCCACCGGTCGCTGTCACCACAAAGCGGATATTGTGAAGCGACAACGTGGGCCGAGGTTGCGCCAGAAGTGGTGATTGGCTTTGCTTGGATAAATGGTCGTTTTGAGGGTCCCGGGAAATCGTCGGTTTCCCCGGGGGCTGATCCGCCTACCGGGAGCAAGGCACTGGTCAATCCAGCGTTCTTTTGGTCATTCAGGCGGCAGCAATGAACTCCCTGAACGCGTCCAAGGTGGCGCTGGCGACGGAAATGATCGGGTCGCGGGCGGCTAAAAACAGCCAATCGACTCCGGGGCTTCCTTGACAACTTCAATGGGCCGGCCCGGATTGGGCGTGGACAAGGGCGCGCCTCAACGATGCGGCGCAAGAAAACCCGCAAAGCGCGGCGGCATCCGTTGCGGACATTCCTTGTTGGAAAATGAGCTCCCTCGCACGCGCCAATCGCATGTGCCGATAGCATTCTCCGGGCGCCATCCCAACTTCGGCTTCGAACAGTCGCGCCATGGTACGCAGGGTCAACCCGGTCGCGGCGGCGATATCAGGCAGAGTTCTGGGGGCCTCGATAGAGGCCGCCATCAGATCCATCACGCGGCGAAGTCTCGGGTTCGGGTGCGACGGGATCGCTCCGAACCCTGCATCCTGCCCAGCCGCTACGCGGGGAGCGTGCAAAAACATGGCGGCCGCGTCGAACCGCGCCGCTGCCCCAAACCGACGCGCGATGTCTTGCAGGACCAGCTCCATTGCGCCTGCCGCGCTGCCGCACGTCATCCAGCGACCATCGATCGCATAGGGGGCATGGATGGTCCGAACTTCAGGAAAAGCCTGGGCAAACTCGGCCAGCAACTGCCAGTGGAGCGTTGCCTGCCGCCCGTCCAGATATCCCGCCGCTGCCAGGAGCCATGCCCCGGTGTCCGCCGCGAAGACAATGTCGGCCTTACGCGCCAGACGTAACGCTCGACGCGTTTCGATGGCGGTCGCGTCGGCACGGAAACGGTCGCCGCCTAGCAGTATCAGGACATCGCAGGGGGACGCCTTCGACACGGAGCAGTCGGGCGCTAGCGACAGGCCGCTCGATGATTGCACGACGTTGTCATGCGGGGTGATAAGGGTCCAGGAAATATCCATCCCGTGCTCATCCCGCACTACCCTTAATGGCTCGATGAGACAGGCGAGGATCATGTTGGAGAACGCATCGAACAGCAGAACGTTGACACGCATGCCAGCACGCGACTTTGGCAGATTTTGTTCATTATTGGCAGTATCCGTTATCCCGCCGATTTCGGCCATGGGTAATCTGGAAAAAATCACTTCGGAGTTTTTCCATGACCGATCGCCCTCTGTCTCATATTCGCGTACTTGATTTCGGCCACTATCTCGCCGGTCCTATGGTCGGTATGATGCTGGCCGATCTGGGGGCCGAGGTGATCCGTATCGACCCGCCCGGCGGTCCACGTTGGGACGACCCGGCCTTTACCATGCTATCGCGGGGAAAGCGCGCGCTAACGCTGGATCTGAAGACTGATCAAGGCCGTAAAACAGCGCTGGATATGGTCGCTCGTGCCGATGTGGTTATCGACAATTTCCGCCCGGGCGTCATGCAACGGCTGAGGTTGGGGCCGGCCGATCTGCGTGCGGCCAATCTGGGCATTGTGTCATTGTCGCTGCCGGGCTTTGGCTCGACTGATCCAGAGCTTGCCAAGCTCGCCGCCTGGGAAGCGGTGATCGCCGCGCGCACCGGGCAGTTCACCGATATGGGCCTGAACCGGCAGTTGATGGGGATCAACCCCTCCTTCACGCCGCTTGGGCTGGCCTCGGCCTATGGCGCCACCTTCGGGGCGATGGCCGTGCTGTTGGCGCTCGGCGCGCGCGACCGGATGGGCGGCGACCATATCGAGGTGCCGCTAGCTTCGGCGTTGTTCGAAGGACTCGTCTATAACTGCGAGCAGATCGAGAATTATCCCGCTCGCTACAAGTCCCCACGCGAATTGGAACTCGATCGCCGCCGCGCCGGGGGCCTGCCGCTTGATCTCAGCTACGTAGATCTTGGCGCATTCCTCGATCCGTTCTACCGCACCTATCGTTGCGCCGACGGGCGGGGGTTCTACGTCGTCTCCTGCTCCATTGTGACTCATCCGCGTCGGGTGCTCGAGGTCTTGGGGCTGGATGATCTCGCAGCGACGCTGCCGGACTTCGATGCATATTTGGATCAAAAGGACTGGCCCGATGCGTGGGCGATGCGCAACTACCCTGTCGGGCCGCGCGACCGCGCCCGTGTGGCGGAGGCGATGCAGGCTGCCTTCCTCACCCGCCCGTCCTGGGAGTGGGAGGAGCTGTTCGGGTTGGCCAAGGCGCCGGCGTCGGCGCAGCGCAGCACGCGCGAATGGCTCGCCGATCCGCATGCGCTGGCCTCGGGGTTGGTGTTGGAGGTGGACGATCCTCGGCACGGTAGGATGCGGCAATTGGGGAATCTCGCGTGGCTTGCCGATGACACCGGCGCGATGGACAAGCGGCCGGGGCCGATGGCGGATGAGTTCCGCGCCGACCTTCCCACTCTTCTGGCCGAACCGCCGCGCGCCGAACCGCTAGGAAAGGGCGCTGGCGGCTGGCTCGACGGGCTGAAGGTCGTGGATCTCACCAACGTGATCGCCGGGCCGACGATCGGTTCGACGCTGGCGCGGTTCGGGGCACAGGTAACGTCGGTGCAGCCGGTAAGCCCTTCGGTCGATCCCTGGAACGCCATTGTTTTCGGCTTGCACGCTCATCGCGGCAAGGAAAGCGTGCTGTTGAACCTTGGCGCCGAACGGGGCCGCGCGGCCCTCGCACGGTTGATCGTGGGAGCGGATGTCGTGACGATGAACGGCACCGACCAGCAACGCGACGCCCTCGGCCTGACCCCCGCGGCGCTGGCCGCCATAAACCCGCGCGCAATCCTCGCACAACTCGACGCATGGGGTGGGCCTCTGCGGGGACCGAAATCGGATCATCTGGGCTATGACGATCTGGCGCAGGCCGCGACCGGTGTCATGGTCCGCTTCGGCGGCGGACCGGACACGCCTGAGGAACACGCCCATTTCGGCACAATTGACGCATTGACGGGCTACGCCGCCTGCGTGGCGCTCGGCGCGGCTCTGGAGCGGCGGCGGATCACCGGCAAGGGAGGCGTGGCACGGGCAGCGCTGGCAGGGTGCGGCGCGATGATACAGGCGCAGTTCATGTATGATTTCGACGGGCGCGCACCATTCGACGAACCGTCGGGACGTAAAACGCGGGGCTGGGGCCCGTTCTATCACTGCTACCGCGCCGCCGATGGCTGGATGTTCTTCGCCGCCCCTAATGAGAGGGGAGCAGCCCTGGCGCGCGTGCCGGAACTGGCCGATTTGACCAGCCAGCCAGAGGAGGGGCTGACCGAGGCCCTGGTCGATCGTTTCGCCGGTCATCCCATTGCCCATTGGCAGGAACGGTTCCGGGGTGGCTCAGCCAGCGTTGTTCCGCTCGGCTCTCTCTCGGTCAACCGCGACGCAGGCCTGCATCATGAAAGCGATGGCCCCGCCGACATCCGCCGGGCCACCTATCGCGCGATCCGTCATGACCAGCACCCGATGGGTCGATGGGTCGATCTGGTTGCCCCCAATGCCGTGCGCCCGGAACACGCCGCGATCACCATTCCCGGCCCGGCACCCAAACCCGGCGCGGAGACGCGGACGATCCTGGCACGGCTTGGTTACACGGAGGATGAAATCGCCGCCATGGTCGCCGCTGGTGCAGCGGGCGAAGGTTGGGCCGAGAAATATTTGCCGGAGTGATCCCATGACCGAAGGACCCGGACCCGCCATCACGCCACGCACCCGCGCCCGCGCGCGGCATATCCTCGATCACTATTACATAGGTCCGGCGCGCGATCCGCGTGTGCTGGAGGTCTGGGGCTATACACCGCGGATGAGCTATGTTCCGGGCGACGAGGTTGTGCTGCACGTCTCGACCACCGCCGAGCGGTGGTCCTTCGAGGTGGGGCGCGACGGGCTACGGTATGAGCCGCTGCTGCAGATGGATGACCTTCCCGGCCACCACCGCGACACGCCCGCAGATTGTTCGGTCACGGGCTGCGGATGGCCGGAAAGTGCACGCTTCACCGTGCCGGATGACTGGCGGCCGGGCGGATATCTGATCACGCTCCGGGCGGAACGCGACGGTGATCGGATCGAGGAGCATCACCTGATCCTGATCCGCCGTGCGCGACATCTGCCACCCGCGCCATACGTGCTGGTCTGCGCCACCGGCACATGGGTGGCCTATAACTGCTGGGGCGGATCGAACCATTACGAGGGCATTACGGGGCCTGACGGCAACGCTTTTTCGCCGGTTCTATCGACACAGCGTCCTTGGACGCGGGGGTTCTGCAAATTGCCTCCCGGTGCCCCGCGCGCATTGCCGGAGCTGCCGCAGAAACCCGGGGAGATGGTCCGCTACCCCTACATGGAATGGGCCTATGCTTATGGCTATTCCAAGAAGTATGCCTCAAGCGGATGGGCCAGTTATGAACGCCCTTTCGCCCGCTGGGCCGAGGCCGAAGACCGTGATTTCGATTTTGCCACCCTGCATAACCTGGACTCCGACCCCGACCTTTTGAGCCGTCACCGCTGCGCGATCTTCGTCGGCCATGACGAATACTGGAGTGCGCGTATGCGCGACGCCGTCGACGCCTTCGTCGAAGAGGGCGGCAAGGTCGCGCGCCTTGCCGGTAACTTCCTCTGGCAGACCCGTATCGAGAATCAAGGCCGGAACCAGATCTGCTATAAGTACACCGCCGAGCACGACCCGAAGGCCAAGGGCAGCACGCCGCATCTGACCACGGCAGCCTGGGAAGTCGCCCCCGTCAACCGCCCCGGTGCCCTGACTTTCGGCGTCAACGCCCTGCGCGGGGTCTATGCCGGACTGGGCCGCTGCGTGGGGAACGGCCCAGGTGGCTTTACGGTCTATCGACCAGGTCACTGGGGGTTTGCCAATACCGGGTTGGGGTACGGCGACCAGTTGGGCGCCGGAAGTCGTATCTTCGGCTACGAGGTCGACGGGCTGGACTACCGGATGGATGATGGTCTGCCTTACCCTGCCTGCACCGATGGGGCCGTGCCGGAGATCGTCATCCTGGCGATGGGGCTGGCCACCAGTATCGAGAACGATACGGGCGCGTGGGGCGAGACGCTCTACATCGGCGCAACCGACGCCGAATTCAAGGCGAAGGCGCTGTTCGGCGCCGTCACACCCGAAACGCTGGACGCCAGCGCGCGCGGCAACGGCATGATCATCCACTGGCAGAAGGGTCGCGGCGAGATCTTCACCGCCGCGACCTGTGAATGGGTCATGGGCCTGACCCGAGGCGATGCGCAGGTGATCGCGGTCACACGCAACGTGCTGGACCGCTTCGGCTCGGGCCAGACCTCTACGGATCAGGCATCCTGACCCTTGGACATCGGCCAACTGTCGGAATTGTCGCGATAGCTGTCGCAATGTCTGATAATCACAAGTGCGGCGCGGTTCAATCCGCCCTAAATTAGGGGCTGAGCGATTGATTTCCTCGGTTACGCACCTACAAGAGTCTTACCGTCCTAAGCTGTCGTTCCGGTGACGGCCGCCGCGTACCTGGAATTTGTGTGTTCTTCCAACGGCCAATGGCGGCCGAAGGAGAACTCAAATGGGTATCGCAAAATATGATCCTGCTGCATTGGGGCGCCCGGCATGGAACGCTGGCCGGAAGGTCGGCGTGAAAAAGCCTCTCAAGCAGCGATTTTGCTATTTGTCCATCCATTTTCATCCAATTATCGTCTGTCGCCTTCTTCCGTGGCCGTGGTGCGCGGAGCGAAAAGGCCATCGTCCCAGCCGATCACATCACCGAGATACCTGACGGCGTTCCGGACGAGGCTGCCGCGCAGCACCACGTAAACCCACTGAGGACGGCGGAGCGCCATTTGCGTAGAGGTGTCTCGTTGTGCCTCAGCAAACTCCTTACTTACTTCTCAAGCGTGAAAGCTTTGTGTCAATATAAATATTGACACAAAGAATAGTTTTGTATATGAATATGTTGGCACTATGCCGTTAATTGTCAACATATGAGTTAACAATGAGCGTTAAACGGGCCGTTCGCCAACAATATCAGATCATTGTCGATACAACGCAGGGCACCAACATTCGAACCCCGGCCGAAGGCTGGATTCGAACCGTTCGTAAAGCCCTTGGTATGTCGGGCGCCCAACTTGCCAAACGCATGGGGCTCACACGCGCGCGCATCGCGCAAGCCGAGAAAGCTGAATTGGAAGGCGGAGTCACCCTGAAATCCATGCAGGCAGCAGCCGAAGCTATGGGTTGCCACTTTGTTTATGCCTTTGTCCCACCGGACACCATCGAAAATGTCATTATCGCCCAGGCTCGAAAAAAGGCGCAAAAGATCACAGGCATAGCCGGCAAGCATATGGCGCTTGAGGACCAGGCCGTATCTGCCGCCAGAACCAACCAGGAAGTAGTCCGCCTGATGAACGAACTGATCTACGAAATGCCGCCCGACTTCTGGGAGGAGAAGTGAAAATCAAGCTCGAATATCCTGAAGGCGCGACACCTCTCGATCCGAATGAGATAGGAGGTCTCAATATACGGGACTGACGTTATCGACTGGACGGCGGGATACGATCTTCAGAAAATGAGCGAACGCCGTAGAACCTATATTGCGGCACTGAAAGCGGCCGACGATCACGATCTCGGCCCGCTGCTGGCTTTCGCTGGCTTGCTTCCCGAAATGCCCGTGCATGATGAAAAATGACCTCCAGACCGAGTATATTTTGAAAGCGGCTGGCGGCGGCAGATCTCCTCCAGCAGTCCATGCCCAACGATACCGAGCGAGCCCTCAATATCGTCCTGCCAATAAGCGAGCCCGTTAGCAGTGTTTCAATGGGCTCATACTCGCCGTTGGCTGCCTTTTCGAGATATATCAGCCGCATCCTACCGCCGCTCGTCCCGCCAAAGTTGAGCGCCTTGGCGAAGAAGGCCGGTGTTCTTTTCGTTGTCCGGTGCATAACATCACGACGTCCTCAAGACGGACCTCGTCCCGGTTTAACGATCCGGAAATACCTACGCTGATCAGTAGACCCGGCTCGAAGTTTAGAGAGCTTCCCCCCACGAACGCGGAAGCTGCGACATTGCCCATGCGGTTAATCAGGAAGATTTCGCAGTTGTGAATGCCAAAAGCAGTGATGCCAGAACAACCCCCGAAGCGCTCATAGTAACCCTGACAGCTTGAATTCCGCCGAACGCAACCTCCCCCACCGCATCCATGAACAAACCGTAACTTGCCCTTCCGCCCGTCGAGGATGAAACTTCTCTCGCGCCGGATAATGGAGATGATAGACATGACGAATTTGGAAATACTCGTCAGACGCCGGATCGAAGAAGAGCGCGCCAAAGGAACGTCGCCGGAGCGGATAGCCCAGCTCGTTCAAGAACTCTTCAACAGCATGGACGCCGCGCAGGCGAAAGCCTCCCATGCGGTTTCAGTCGATCGAAAGTCATAGCTGAAACCCGCATTTATCAGCTTCGCCGGCTCGAACCTCGATATCTTCGCGCCGGCGCCCTCTCCTCGGCGAATTCGATCATCTCTTCGCCCATGGCCGGTTCATGAAACTCTATCAGATTATCCTCTTGATGCGTAACGAGATGTTTCAGGATCGTTTTGACTGGAAGCAAAAAGCACAAGGCCCTCATTCGCCAAATGAAGCAATGTGGCTATGTGCTTGTCGACATAAAGCTATGTGATCCGAATCCGTAAGCCGATGCTTCCGCGCGCTCGTCGTCGAAGTGACTTTGGCGCGGCAACTCGAACGGGGCATCGTGAGAGTTCGGGTCACGCGATCCAACGCCAATGCAAAAACAATAGCCGCAATGTCGGGAACGCGGCCTATCCTCCGTCCTTGGGTCAGAATGGCGATGCCGCAATCATGGATCGCCAGAACTTGGAAAACGGAGGATATCGACATGAGCAAGACAATCGCAATCTGCCTGGCCAGATTGATCTTCGGCGCCGTCTTCGTGATGGCGGCCAGCTTCAAATTCGCGGACATGCAGTCGACGGCTGGCTATATAGCTTCGGCGGGTTTCCCGCTGTCGATGTTCCTCGCCTGGATCGCCGCCTTCTTCGAAAGCGCGCTGGCGATCTGCCTGCTGACGGGGGCCTTCTTCTCGGAGGCCGCATTGGCTGCCGGCATCTACGTCATCTTCCTTGCCTTCAGCTTCCACGGACCAAACCGCTGGAGCGGCAATCAGGCGGAATTCGGCTTCTTCGTCGACCACTTCGTCTTTCTGGCCGGCCTGCTCTTTGCGGCAGTTCACGGTCCCGGAGAAAGATTTGCTGTTCGCGTCGGCCTGCTGCAGTCAAATGTCGAGATTTAATCACAGCTAATTCCTTCGAGCGTGACGCATTTCCCCTTATATCATGTATAGTTTTGGCTTTAATGCTTCCGGCAGTCGGCGCGCTTCCTGAAGAAGGATGCGGTTCCGGCCATCCGGACGCTTAGCTACTGTGACCGTCACCTGCTTTACAAAAACAATACATGGGGGAGAAAGCGCAATGAGCGATAATGGCGTCTACAATGTTCTATTTCTCTGCACGGGCAATTCCTCCCGCTCGATCATGGCTGAGTCGATCTTGAACACCGAAGGCAAGGGCCGTTTCCGCGCCTTTTCGGCCGGCAGTTCTCCCAAGGGCGATATAAATCCCTGGGCCGTGAAGACACTTGAAGCGCTTGGATATCCCTCTTCCGGCTTCAGTTCGAAAAGTTGGGATGTTTTCGCCGAGCCGGGGGCGCCGCCTATGGATTTCATCATCACTGTCTGTGACGATGCGGCAGGTGAAGTCTGCCCGATTTGGCCCGGTCACCCCGCCTCCTCGCATTGGGGCATCGAGGACCCCTCCACTGTCGAAGGCACCGATGTCGAAAAGGCTCGCGCCTTCGCGCAGGCCGCGCGCTATCTGAAAAATCGGATCATGCTCCTGGTCAACCTTCCGATCGCCTCGATCGACCGGCTGGCACTAGAAAAGCATCTCAAAGAGATTGGCCAGATGGAAGGATCGACATCATCAGCCAAAGCGGGCTGATATTCTCCGGTTTGCGACACCATAGGAACAAGCGATGGCGGCGCTTGTTTGGAGAACTTGCAGAGGCGCTTCTCCGGCGTCCCTCCAAATGATCGACCACAGCTTTCATGGCGCCCGTATATTTCGACGGTTGGTTAAGTCACAGCCTAGCAAGGGTTGTTGAAGGCGACTGCTTTGATTTCAGTCAAAGCTTGCCCGCTCCATGTCGGGCATAATCAAAGCATGGAAAATCCGGTGCGCCCTTAGCCCGGTGCCGGGAGATCATATGTATCGTAAAATTGTGTGTGCCCTTGACATTGGCAGGTCGCAAAAAGGCGAACGGCTTCTGAGACGAGCAGCAGCACTGGTGGACGACGGTGGCGAGATCATCGTCGTGCACGTCGTCGAGAACGTGCCGAGCTATCTCGCCGATCTGCCGCAAGCAGTCGTTACCGATGCGATCAGAGATTCGCAGGAAAATTTCGAGAATCTCTGCCACCGCATGGCGATTCCAGCCATTGTCACCATCCGCACCGGCAGGCCGGCAACTGCCATTCTCGCAATCGCCGACGAGAGGAAGGCCGACCTCATCATCGTCGGCTCTCATATTCCGGACTTTTCGAATTATTTCCTGGGAGCGACAGCGGACCGGATCGTGCGGCACGCGAAGTGTTCCGTTCTGGTCGAGCGCGGATGAGGACAATCATGCGCTTGCTCGCACAGATTGACGCACCGGCGACTTATCGATTGCAAACAGTACAGGACGACTTACAGTGATTTCAATAATTTCTGAAATCACTGACAACAGGATGCAGCCATGAATCTTCCGCCGCTCGTACAATCCTTCGTGCTCCACTTCGGGGAGATGGGTTCGCGTTGGGGCATCAACCGGACCGTCGGACAAATCTACGCCCTGCTTTTCGTCTCCCCGGCGCCGGTCTGCGCTGACGAGATCGTCGAAGCTCTTGGCATTTCTCGTTCGAATGTCTCCATGAGCCTGCGCGAACTGCAGGCCTGGAATCTCGTGCTCCTCAGGCACAAGCCCGACGACCGCCGCGATTTCTTTACGACTCCGGACGATGTCTGGCAGATCCTGCGCACGCTCGCCGAAGAGCGCAAGAAGCGCGAGGTCGATCCGACACTCTCGATGCTGCGTGAAACCCTTATGCAGCAGCCGGCGAGCGATGCCGAACGTTATGCCCAGGGGCGGATGAACGAAATGTACGGCCTGATCGAGCGACTGACCAATTGGTACGACGACGTCAGAAAGCTGGAGACCGAGCGGCTCGCTACCCTGCTGCTGCTCGGCTCGAAGGTGACGAAGCTGCTGGAGACCAAGGATCGAGTCGTCTCGCTCGGCCGCCGGCGTTCCAAGACGGCGAAAGAGGATTGAATAATGACGGCTGCCTTCTTCGATCCGGACATCACTCCGGGACAAACACGCACGGTAGAGCCCGACGTTGCGCCGGCCGCGAAGCGAAATCCGGCAACTCCGAAGCGAAAGCCGGCCGGGCTTAGGCTTGCCGCGGGCCTTCAGACCGTTGCAGCGCTGATCTGGGCTCCGCAGGCAGCCCTCCTCGCCTTCAGCGTCGGCGTCATAAGCGATGGCGGCAGCACGATGGACGTGGCGCTTGCGGCAGTTGCGATATTGGCGCTTGGCATCGTTCGTGCTGCTGTCGATGCCGCCGGCACGCGCATCGCATTCCGCGCGGCCAGAAACGAGCTTGCATCGCGACGCAATCGCGCCGTCGCGGCGCTCGCAGCCCGGTCGCCCCTCGATACCGGCAGACCGGCCTCGGGTCTAGCGGCGAGCGTCGTTGGCGAACAGGCCGAGGCGGTCGTGCCCTATCTCGCCCGCTTTCAACCGATTCGTATGAAAGCGAGCACAGTGCCGCTCGTCTTCTTTGCGTGCATCTTTCCGATTTCCTGGGTTGCGGCGCTTATCCTGCTGATCGCGGCGCCGCTCATTCCAATTTTCATCGCCCTGATCGGCTGGCGAGCCAAAGCCGCCAGCGAAAAGCAACTGGCCGAAACCGGCGGCCTCAACGCCTTTTTGCTCGACCGCTTGCGCGGCCTTGCAACGATCCGGGCGCTCGACGCCGTTGATATGACGGCTCAACGGTTGCGCGCCGATGCGGAAACGTTGCGAAACCGCACGATGGCGGTGTTGAAAATCGCCTTCTTATCTTCCGCCGTTCTAGAGCTTTTCGCCGCCCTCGGCGTTGCCGCAACAGCCGTCTATATCGGCTTCAGCTTGCTGGGTTCGATCGACATCGGCACATGGCATGGCCGGCTCACTCTTGCGCAAGGCTTTTTCATCCTTCTGCTCGCACCGGCGTTTTTCGAGGCCCTCCGAGAACTCTCTGCCGTTTGGCACGATCGCGCCAACGGCGAAGCGGCGCTTGCCGCATTCGACGCCCTGTCGTCGCCAGGACCTGCGATCCTCGACGGCGCCGAGCAAGACGGCATAAAGGGTGTGCCCGCGGCTCCCTCCGTCCAGATCGACGGTCTGGTCTTCCGCCACGCACCAGATCTTTCGGCGGTGATCGATGACTTCCATCTTAAGGTTGCAGCCGGAGACCATGTCGCACTCTGGGGCGCCAGCGGCTCCGGCAAAACCACCATCCTATCCCTGATTGCGGGGCTCGCGCCGCAGCAAGCCGGTACGATCAGGATCGGCGGGATCGCGCTGGCTGAGAATAGCGCTGCCGCCCTTCGCCGCCGCATGGCATGGGTCGGACAGAGGCCACATATTTTCTCCGGCAGCCTGAAGAGAAATGTCAGCCTTGGACGTGCTGGTATCGACAGCGGCGCTATCGAAGATGCGCTTCGCGCTGTGCGCCTGGATGGCGTGGTCGCCGCAAACGAGATCGCCGCGGTCGGCGAAGGCGGCCTCGGCCTCTCCGGCGGCGAGGCACTGCGCCTGGCGCTGGCCCGCGTGGCGGCCAATCACGACGCCGACATCATCCTTGCCGACGAGCCGACCGCCCACCTCGACGCCGCAACCGCGGCCGATGTGACAGAGGCTTTGCTGGCGCTGGCAAGGGGCCGGACGCTGATTGTCGCTACCCATGATCCGCTGCTTGCGGCGCGCCTCGACCGCACCATCCATCTCGAAACACTACGCAAGGGGATTGCCGCATGAAACGGAGCCTCACAACGCTTCTGCCGGTCATCCGCCTGTTTCATGCAGAACGCGGACGCGGTCTCTACCTCGGTGCGGCGCTATCGGCTTTGGCCGTGCTGGCGGGTGCAGGATTGCTCGGTCTTTCCGGCTGGTTCATCACCGCGACCGCGCTTGCCGGGGTCTCCGCCACGAGCGCCATCGTCTTCGACGTCTTCGCGCCATCGGCCGGCATTCGCCTGCTTGCCATCGGCCGCACGGCAGCGCGCTATGGCGAGCGGCTGGTGACCCATGACGTTACCCTGCGCGTTCTCGCGGCGTTGCGCGAAAGGCTCTTTCGCGGCTGGGCGGCGCCGGGCGCCGCCGCAGACATGATGCGCCGGCCTGCCAAGCTGCTGTTCCGGCTGACGGCCGATATCGATGCGTTGGATTCGCTTTACCTACGCGTATTGCTGCCGGCAGGCGTCGCTTTGCTGTCAGCTCTCGCCATCGGCATTGCGCAGGGCTTGATGCAGCCGATCTTGGGTATTTTGGTCGGCCTTTGGCTCGTTACCACCGGCCTTGGCATTCCCTTGATCGCCGGGCGGATGGCAATGAAGCCCGGACGCCGCCGTGCCCATGCGATGGAAGCGCTCCGTGCGCGCGTCATCGATCTGGTCGCCGGCCAAACGGATCTTGCCATGGCCGGCCGCCTGCTTGCGCAACGTGTCGCGATTGACGATGCCGACCGGCGTCTCGGCGAAGCGGATCATGAGTTGAACAGGATCGAATATATCGTCAATACCGGCTTCTCGCTCGCCTCGACGCTTCTCTTGACAGCCACGCTCCTGACCGTTGCCGCACTGGCAAAATACGGCACCATTGGCGCGCCGGCCGCTGCTTTCGGTCTGCTGATCGCCTTTGCCGCGACGGAACCGTTTGCGGCGCTACGTCGCGGAGCGTTGGAGCTCGGCCGCACGCTGCTTGCCGCCCGGCGTATCGCCCCGCGCCTGGCGACGGAAGATCTGGCCTCGGAGATCACGCAGCCAGCCGAAGGCTATGCATTCCAGTTGAAGGCCGTCAGCGCGTCCTACGAGAAAGCACGGTATCCGGCGATTGAAAATCTTTCCCTGTCGCTGGCCGCCGGTGGGCGGCTTGCCCTCGTCGGCGCAAGCGGCGCCGGAAAATCGACACTGCTAGCCCTGCTTGCCGGCGAAATCGCTCCGGCTTCAGGAACAATCACCCGCCTCAGGGCAACGACCCTTACGCAGCGCACTGAGCTATTTAACGATACGATCCGCGACAACCTTTTGCTCGCCGACCCGCTTGCAAGCGACGAACGGCTCCGTCAGGCGCTGGAGGCCGCTGGCCTTCTCGCCGATATCCAGGCCTTGCCGAAAAGGCTTTCAGCGCGCCTCGGTGAAGGCGGCGCCGGCCTGTCGGGCGGACAATCGCGCCGCCTGGCGCTGGCCCGGCTTTTCCTGCGCGACACGCCGCTCTGGCTGCTCGACGAACCGACTGAAGGGCTCGACGCGGAGACTGCCTGCGCCGTGTTGGGAGAGATCGCCGCCAATGCCTCCGGCCGCAGCCTCGTCATCGCCACGCATATCCGCCGTGAAGCCGCGATCGGCGATAGCATCGCCATGCTCGAACATGGCCGCATTACCGCGACGGCACGACGCGGCGAGCAAGAATTCGACGCCATCCTTAACCGGCTGCGACCGGACTGAGGCGGCAGACTGACCGTGAAAAGACGGCGCGTCGAATAGCGCCGTATAGACCAAACCCCGTGGGACCGTGGGAGAAATACTATGGAATTCGACATCGTGGCGCTATCGCGCCTGCAGTTCGCCATGACTGCGCTCTATCACTTCCTGTTCGTGCCGCTGACGCTCGGCCTCTCCGTATTGCTCGCCATCATGGAGACGACCTACGTCATGACTGGACGCCAGATCTGGCGCCAGATGACCAAATTCTGGGGCACGCTGTTCGGCATCAACTTCGTGCTTGGCGTCGCAACCGGCATCGTCATGGAATTCCAGTTCGGCATGAACTGGAGTTATTACAGCTATTACGTCGGCGACATCTTCGGCGCGCCGCTGGCGATCGAGGGCCTGATGGCCTTCTTCCTGGAGGCGACCTTCGTCGGCCTGTTCTTCTTCGGCTGGGACAGGCTCTCCAAAGTCGGACACCTCGTCACCACCTGGGCGGTCGCCCTCGGCTCCAACTTCTCCGCACTCTGGATCCTCATCGCCAATGGCTGGATGCAGAATCCGGTCGGCTCGGCGCTCAATCCGCAGACCATGCGAATGGAGATCACGAGCTTCTTCGATGTTGTCTTCAATCCGGTCGCCCAGGCAAAATTCGTTCATACCGTGTCGGCCGGCTATGTCTGCGCATCCATCTTCGTGCTCGGCGTTTCGGCCTGGTACATGCTGAAAGGCCGCCACATAGAGATCGCCAAGCGCTCGATGACGGTCGCCGCCTCCTTCGGCCTCGCTTCGGCATTGTCGGTCGTCGTTCTCGGTGACGAAAGCGGTTATCTCTCGACCGAGCACCAGAAAATGAAGCTCGCGGCGATCGAGGCCATGTGGGAGACCGAGCCGGCACCGGCCGCCTTTACCGCCTTCGGCTTTCCGGATCAGCAAGCACGCGAAACCCATTTTGCAGTGCGCATCCCGTGGGTCATGGGCCTGATCGGTACCCGTTCGCTGACCACCGAAATCCCCGGCATCAACCAGCTTGAGGAGCAGGCCAAGACCCGCATCCGCGACGGCATCAAGGCCTACGACGCACTGTTGAAAATCCGCGCCGCCCAGCCGGCCGCTGCCGGTGCCACAGCGCAGGATACGTCCATCGAGCAGGCGCGCGCCTCATTCGAAGATATCGGCCATGAACTCGGCTACGCCCTGCTTCTGAAGCGCTATGTCGACGATCCTCGCCAGGCGAGCGATGCGCAGATCGATCAGGCCGCGCGCGATACCATTCCCAACGTGCCGACCCTCTTCTGGACCTTCCGCGTCATGGTCGGTCTCGGCATGTTCTTCATCCTGCTGACGGCGACCTTCTTCTTGCTGTCCGCCCGCCGCCAGCTCGACCGCTATCCCCTGTTGCTCACGATCGCCGTCTTTGCCATCCCGCTTCCCTGGGTTGCCATCGAGTTTGGCTGGATCGTTGCCGAGTTCGGCCGCCAGCCTTGGATTATCGAAGGCGTGCTGCCGACGGCCGCCGCCGTCTCTCATCTCGGAGCCGGCGCCGTGCTTCTCACTCTCATCGGCTTCGCTGCGATCTACACCGCGCTGATCGTCATCGAGATGAGCCTGATGGTCAGAGCCATTCGCAATGGCCCGGAACCGGACGACGAGCCCGAAGCCGACCTTGTTTCCGAAACCCTCGTTTCTGCTGCGGAGTAACCATCATGATCCTGCATCAACTGATCGACTATGAGACCTTGCGCATCATCTGGTGGCTGCTGCTCGGCGTTCTGCTGATCAACTTTGCGGTGACCGACGGCTTCGATCTCGGTATCGGCACACTTCTGCCCTTCGTCGCGAAGACCGATACCGAACGGCGCATCGCCATCAATGCGATCGGCGCGACCTGGGAAGGAAACCAGGTCTGGCTGATCCTCGGGGGTGGCGCAATCTTCGCCGCCTGGCCGCCGCTTTACGCGGTCTCCTTCTCCGGCTTCTATCTGGCGATGTTTGCGGTCCTCTTCGCGCTCATCCTCAGGCCGGTTGCGTTCAAATACCGCTCCAAGCGCGAGAGTGCTCGCTGGAAAGCAGGCTGGGACTGGGCGCTGTTCATCGGCGGTTTCGTTCCTTCCCTTATCTTCGGCGTCGCCGTCGGCAACGTCCTGCAGGGCGTGCCGTTTCGCTTCGCCGATGACATGCGGATCTATTATGAGGGCTCTTTTTTTGAACTGCTTAATCCCTATGCATTGCTCTGCGGTCTGCTCTCCGTCGCCATGCTTGCAATGCATGGCGCGGCATGGCTACAGTTGAAGACAGACGGCGTCGTCGCCGATCGGGCCCGTCGCTATGGCAGCTTGGCAGCGCTCGCAACGATCGTGCTCTTCGCGCTCGGCGGCGTTGCCCTCTGGTACGGCGTCGAGGGCTATCACATCACCAGCGAGATCAACCCGGCCGGCCCATCCAATCCGCTGCTTAAGACCGTCGATCGCGCGCCTGGCGCCTGGTTCGCCAATTATGTCAGCCATCCCTGGATGATGATTGCTCCGATCCTCGGCCTCCTTGGCGCGATCGCGGCCCTTCTGTCGATGCTTGCCCGGCGTGAAGTGGCACCGCTGCTCTTCAGCAAGCTCGCCCTGTTCGGCATCATCTCGACGGTTGGCGTCTCGATGTTCCCCTTTATCCTGCCCTCCTCGCTTGATCCTCGCTCCAGTCTCACAGTCTGGGACGCATCCTCAAGCCACATGACGCTGTTCATCATGCTCGTCGTGGCGGTGCTCTTCCTGCCGATCATCCTGCTCTATACCGCCTGGGTTTACCGGGTGCTCTGGGGCAAGATCGACGCCGGGGCAGTCAGCGACAAGAGCCACCACGCCTACTGATTTGACGATAGGAGAAAAAACATGTGGTATTTTGCCTGGCTTCTCGGCTTCCCTCTCGCTGCAGCCTTCGCCGTCCTCAACGCAATGTGGTATGAAATCGTCGAGGACAATAAAAAGGCGAAAGAACTGACCAAGAAGACCCGCTGAAGCCGGTCTTTCAAATTGCTGCAGGCGCGGCTCTGCCGTCGCGCCTGGCCTGACAGTCCAGTTTCAACGGAGCAAGCGGCAATCAAATGCCTTTTACTGCCGTGTTTCCTTGCAGTTTGACGGCCGTCCCGACTTTGTGCGAGACGGTGCGTCCACTTCTCTACTGACAGATATTCCTTTGATAAGGCTGGCACTATGCGGAACGGAAACCTGCTTCTGACTTTCAATGCTGGGTCGTCGACGGTCAAAATCGGCCTTTTCGAGATCAAGGCGGATAAAGCTCACCGCATCGGCAAGGGACTGATCGATTTCCGCCGTCGCCCCCTCACCTTCCATTTGACGGAAGGTCCGACATCTTTCGATCGCTCCCTGCAAACGGACAGAGGCGAACGGTTGCAAGAGGTCGTGGAGGAAACTTTTGGGATCCTCGGCGAGCATTTTGACATCTCTAAATTGAGCACCATCGGTCATCGTGTGGTCCATGGAGGCGATATGTTCAGCGGCCCGGTGCGTCTTAATGACGCCAGTATCCGCGATATTGAAGGGCTGACGGCGCTCGCGCCGTTGCACCAGCCGCAGGCGCTGCGCCTGATCCGCGCAGTCAAACATCTACGGCCGGCGGTCGCACAGACCGCCTCCTTCGACACAGCCTTCCACGCCACGCAGAGTGATCTCGTTCGCCGCTTCGCTCTTCCGCGCGCTCTGCACGACCAGGGGATCAAACGCTACGGCTTTCACGGACTTTCCTATGCTTTCATCGCCACCGAGCTGCAAAGGCGCGAACCCAAGGCGGCCGCTGGCAAAGTCGTTGTCGCCCATCTTGGCAGCGGGGCTAGCCTTTGCGCCCTCGACAACGGCGAAAGCCGTGATTGCAGCATGGGATTTTCCACGCTGGACGGCATCCCGATGGCGACGCGCTGCGGCACGCTCGATCCCGGCGTGCTGCTGCATCTGCTCGGGCAAAAAGGCGCGACGCTGAAGGATGCGGAAGACATGCTCTACCACAAGTCCGGTCTGATCGGTGTCTCCGGCATCAGCGCCGACACGCGCGATTTGCTGAAGGACGCGCGTGCGGATGCGCGAGAGGCGATCGACTTGTTTTGCCTTCGCATTGCCGGCGAGATCGGCCGGATGGCGGTAACCCTTGGCGGCCTTGACGGTGTGATCTTCACCGCCGGGATCGGCGAGCATCAGCCCGAAATTCGTGCGGCGATCTGCAACCGCCTGCGGTGGCTTGGCTTAGAGATCGGCAGCGATCAGAACGCAACCAATGCGCCCATCGTCAGCACCTCTTCGAGTTCCGTGACTGCGCTCGTCATTCCGACGGACGAAGAACAGGTCATTGCCGATGAGGCCCTGTCGATTTTTGCGGGCGAGTGATAAAGATCATAATCACCTCGCTCCATCGACGATAGCTTCGCATTCGACCACGTTGAATCGGAGCAATCACATGGAAAGACAGGTAATCGCAGATTCTGCCGGCGTGCTTGATGCCGCCGAGCTTTCATTGATCGACCGCTATTGGCGCGCGGCCAACTACCTATCGGTGGGACAGATCTATCTTCTCGACAATCCATTGCTGCGCGAGCCGCTGAGGGCTGAGCATATCAAGCCTCGGCTTCTCGGCCATTGGGGCACGACGCCCGGACTGAATTTTATCTACGCTCATCTCAATTGGATCATCCGCAACCGCGATCTCGATATCATCTATGTCTGCGGCCCTGGCCATGGCGGTCCCGGCATGGTCGCCAATACCTATCTCGAAGGCACCTATAGCGAAATCTATCCGGACATTCCCGAGAATACGGACGGCATGCGCAAGCTCTTCCGTCAGTTCTCCTTCCCAGGCGGCATTCCGAGCCATGCGGCCCCGGAGACACCCGGTTCGATCCATGAGGGCGGCGAACTCGGCTATGCCCTTGTGCATGCCTACGGCGCCGTCTTCGACAATCCCGACCTGATCGCAGCCTGCGTCGTCGGCGATGGTGAAGCCGAAACCGGACCGTTGGCCGCGAGTTGGCATTCCAACAAGTTCCTCAACCCCGCACGCGACGGTGCCGTACTGCCGATCTTGCATCTCAACGGCTATAAGATCGCCAACCCCACTCTTCTCGGCCGCGCCAGCGACGAGGATCTGCGCCACCTCTTCATCGGCTACGGCTACGAACCGTTCTTTGTCGAAGGTTCGGAACCGCATAAGATGCATCAGGCCATGGCCGCGACCTTCGAGCAGGCCTTCGATCGCATCCGCGCCATTCAACATGAGGCCCGCTACGGCGCACCCGGCAATTTCTGCCCGCGCTGGCCGATGATCGTGCTCAGAAGCCCGAAGGGCTGGACCGGTCCCAAGGAAGTAGACGGCAAGAGGGTGGAAGGCTTCTGGCGGGCACATCAGGTGCCGGTTTCCAATTGCCGCGAGGATGCCGGCCATCGGAAGATCCTGGAAGACTGGATGCAAAGCTATGATCCGCAGGATCTCTTCGACAGCAACGGGCGCCTGAAGGACGATTTGCGCGCGTTGGCGCCAATGGGCCAACGACGCATGGGCGCCAATCCCCATGCCAATGGCGGCAGCTTGCGCCAAGAACTCACAACGCCTGCGATCGACGTTTATGCAGTGGCTGTTAAGGAGCGTGGCAGAACGCTGGTACAATCAACCGAAATCCTTGGCCATTATCTCCGCGATACTTTGACCCTCAATGCTGACAGTGCCAATTTTCGCATTTTCGGTCCCGACGAGACGGAGTCCAACCGCCTTGGCAGCGTCTTCGAAGTGACCGACCGTGTCTGGATGGAGGAAATCAAGCCGTATGACGTCAGTCTGGCGCGTGACGGTCGGGTGATGGAAGTGTTGAGCGAACATCTGTGCCAGGGTTGGCTGGAGGGCTATCTGTTGACCGGTCGCCACGGCCTGTTTTCCTGCTACGAAGCCTTCATCCACATCATCGATTCGATGTTTAACCAGCATGCCAAGTGGCTGAAAGTCTCGCGCGAGCTACCGTGGCGCAAACCGATTTCCTCGCTGAACTATCTGCTGACTTCGCATGTCTGGCGGCAAGACCATAACGGCTTCAGCCATCAGGACCCCGGCTTCGTTGACCTCGTCGCAAACAAGAAGGCCGACACCGTTCGCATCTATCTGCCGCCGGATGCCAACACGCTGCTGTGGATCTGCGACCATTGCCTGAAGACCTATGACCGCATCAACGTCATCGTCGCCGGCAAGCAGCCGGAACTGCAATGGCTGTCCATGGCTGAAGCCGCCAGACATTGCGAGGCCGGCATCGGCATCTGGGATTGGGCCGGCAATGAACAAAGCGCCGGGGAGCCCGACGTTGTCATGGCCTGCGCCGGCGACGTGCCGACCATGGAGACGCTTGCGGCGGTCGACCTTCTCCGCCAGAACATCCCGGAGCTATCGATCCGCGTCGTCAATGTCGTCGACCTGATGGCACTGCAGTCCCAGGAACAACATCCGCACGGACTGAGCGAAAAGGTCTTCGACGGGCTGTTCACACCGGACCGACCAGTCATCTTCGCCTATCACGGCTATCCCTACCTGATCCACCGCCTGACCTATCGACGCACGAACCATAATAACATCCATGTCCGCGGCTTCATCGAGGAAGGGACAACGACAACGCCGTTCGACATGACTGTTCTCAACGAACTCGATCGCTATCATCTCGCCATCGAGGCGATCGAACGCGTGCCGGGACTGAAGGAAAAAGCGGCTGAATGCGGTCAAGCTTTTCCGCGGCAAACTCGAAGAACACCATCGCTACATTCGTCGATATGGCGAAGACATGCCGGAAATCAGTCACTGGAAATGGCCTTATGACGGCAATGGAACACGTCTCGCCTGAGCGGCCCCGACGCCGGAAGGACCGACGTGAGGAACCGGACCATAAGACTGTAGCCTTGCGCGCGTTCTGCGTGATCAACTCGAAGCGTGCAAGTGTCGGCGGCCCGAAGGCCGTCGACATGACGACATCGGGCGCGTCTAATCCGGTCGCTATCAAAATCCGGCGGATGCGCGGCCTGTTAGGTCGGGGATCATCCCTATTCAAACTTCAGCAAGCTTGTTGAGAGGGCGACAAGGTTTCTTGCGTCGTTTTCGTAACTCAAACCATCGCTCTGGGGCTGTCGCCTCGGTTGTTAACAACTTGGAATGGCAGCCATTCACCCGGCCTTTTAAGCATAATTCTCAATCGGCAACGCCTTCGGGCTGACTACAGGCATGCGGTTGGGCGATCCAGCCGCCCTTGAAGTAAACCATTCGCCAAGATCACGCCGGACGGCGCGGAGATCTATATTTTTCAGTACCAACCGGATCAAATTCGAGCCGCAGCGCCTGTTATCGCGCAGCCACAATCATGTTCTGGCCGCCAATATCCAAGGGGCGCTATCGTGAAATAGCCGACGCAGCACCCCTGTCAATTGATGGTTTAGGGAAATGCGCCTCAGGATTGTGGTTAGGGCGATTCACTCATCTCGCCACATTGGGTTGTGCTGGGATTAATCCCGATTTTATCATGACATGACACAACAACGGGGTATAATATTTGTAGCGAGATGGAACGCATATAACCTGGGGGGGGCGACACGTGTCCATCAATTCACGAACAAAACGCCGGATCGGGCGCGATGCGCCGACCGTTATCATCATAGATCATCACACACTTGCCCGCACGACTATCGTGAAGCTTCTTGAGCACGAACTCGCCGGCTGGGATCTTGTTGATATGGTCTCTACTGAGAGTCTTGATAGGGCTCTTGGAATGGATGTCCGCCTGATCGTTCTGGATTTGGGCGGCAGAAGCGTGGAGAGCGTCAGCGTACTTGACGATCTGACGGCTATCGCGGAACGCTTTTCCGAAGCGCCTATCGCACTACTATCGGGCTCGGATGATATTTCTATCGCGTCTCAAGCGCTAAAAATGGGCATTCGCGGCTTTTTCACGACCTCAATTCCCATCGAAATCGCCCTTGCCGGGCTGCGGCTCGTACTCGCAGGCGGTATATTCTGTCCGCAGCCGCTAGACATGCTTACGAACGGCCATACCAGGCACGTTGAACCTCCAGATGACGATCAAAGGATGATAGAGACGCGCGCGCATGGCTTGGATCTTGCCGACTTCACGCCACGCGAAACGGACGTGCTGGCCGAGCTGCAACGCGGCTGCTCGAATAAGGTCATTGCGGGGAAGCTCCACCTGTCGGGCCACACCGTAAAAATGCACGTGCAGCATATTATGCGCAAGCTGCAAGTCCAGAACCGAACCGAAGTCGTCGCCCGATTGGGGTATAGGGTGCTTACCAACGGCCATGATGTGGCAGCGTCGTGAGCTAGGCGCTTTCCCTGGATGTTTTTTCAAGCATTTCGCTGAGCGTCGCTGCTGCGAGCATGGTTTCGGCTAATAGCTTCTTGAGCTTTCGGTTCTCCTCTTCCAGTGCCCTCAGTCTTTTAACGTCGAAGCCGGCATTCCTGAGTTGCAGGGATTGCCACCGATAGAAGGTCGGTTCGCTAATCCCGTATTTGCTGCAGACATCCGTCACCGTCATGCCACTCTGATGCTCCTTCAGAATGTCCATGATCCTGTCATCATTGAATTTTCTCTTACCCATCATTGCGTCCCTTCGACGGCGACATGCGAGAAATTGAGAGGCGCCAGGAAGGAATGGTGGGAGTACCAATCCATATTCGCGTCGCATTACGAACCGGATGCTCTGGAGTTCTTCAGTCTTCGCGGAACGCTCTGTTGAAGCTGTCCAGAAGCGGTCTGATTGCGTAAAATGCGACGCTGCTCTTGCCCGTTTCGATCAATGTTTGGGCGGGCATGCCCGGAACCAGCGCTACATCGTGCATCTTCGCCAATCGTTCATCTGTCACACGGATCGTCGCAGCATAATAGGCCTGGCCGGTCTGCTTATCGACGAGGCGATCCGCGGAAACATAGTCCACCGTACCTTTCAGCAGCGGAACCCGCCGCTGATTATAAGGTAGAAGATGAACTTGTGCTTCCAACCCCGGACGCACCAAATTGATATCCTCCGGCCGTACATGTGCCGTTATGACGAGACGGGCTTCGCGCGGCACCAGATCGAGAAGCGGCTCGCCCGCGCCAACCACGCCACCTGCCGTGTGAACGTGCAGGTCCATGATCACTCCGTCCTCCGGAGCCCGGACATCGGTTCTTGAAAGCTGATCGTCGATCTCTCGCAGACGTTCGCTCAGTTGCAGGATCTGGCTTTCCGTGTCGCGAAGGCCTTGGGCGACCTCATTCAGCCGATCGTTCTGCAGTTTCACGAGATTGGCCTGCGCCTCGCCGATCACCTGATAGGCGCGCGATATCTGAGCGTCCACTTCGCCGGCCTGCCCATCGATGTCGGCCTTCTCGCGCCCCAGATTGAAGATCCTGCTCTTCCTCTCCGCCCCTTTATTGACGAGGCTCGTGGCCGATTCCATCTCCTGCCGCGAGATTTCGGCCCTGTCGACGAGCGACGCCTTTTGCGCGCCAAGCCCGATGATTTCCTGCTGGACCTGTCTCATCTTCTCCTGCGTGATCGCTATCTCGGATTGCATGACCTGGCGGCGGGTCTCGAATATCCTGTGCTGCCCGCTCATAATGGCTTCGACCGCCGGATTACTGTTCATCAACGCTCGAAGGTCCGGCGGAAAAATGATCTCATCACTACCGTTCTGTTCGGCAAGCAGGCGCGCATGCATGCCCTCGGCGTCCCAGAGCTGCCCTTGAATGCTGTCGCGTTCCGAACGCGACTTGGTATCGTCGAGTTCGATCAGAACCTGCCCCGCGACGACAGAATCGCCGTTCTTGACGAGAATCTGCCGTATGATCCCACCCTCCAGATGTTGGACGGTCTTGCGGCTGAACTCCGGTTCCACGACGCCGGCCGCGACCGCAGCGCTCTTGAGGGGAGCCAGCATCGCCCATATTCCGAAACCGAGAATAAACACGCAAATCAGCAGGTTGCCCGTTCGCCTCACCGAACGCAGCATTGGCATCGGCGACGCCGGCGCCAAAGTCGTGAAATCCGCATCAAGTACGGGTGAATAGTTCCAGAACTTCTTGGCGGCCTCTAATCGTTGGGCGGACCGGCTGCTCGGGCTTGAAGGGCTTATGAATTTGGACGGGGTGGCGGCACGGATGACGGTCATGACACAGCCCTTCCTTCCAGGGTCGGCGCCGGCGATGGAGGACGCAGATAAGTATCGTATATATGCTCGCTCTCTCCAAACGCATTGACCATGCCATTGCGGATAATGGCGATCTTGTTGGTGACGGGCAGGACACCCATCCGATGGGTAATGATGACGACGATCATTCGCTTGGATCTCATGCGTTCGATCGCATTGAACAAGATGCGTTCGCCTTCATAGTCCAAACTGGAATTCGGATCGTCGAGCACAACAAGCGGCGGATTTCCGTAAGCCGCGCGCGCCAGTCCGAGCTGTTGCCGCTGAGCGCGCAGCAGCAAGCTTCCCCCGTCGCCGATATCGGTCTCATAGCCATGCGGTAGCCGCATGATCGTTTCGTGCAGCCCGACGAGCTTTGCCGCTTCGATGGCCTTGGCAGGGTCCGTGCCATCCAGACGCCCGATGACATCCTTGATGGCTCCGCCGAAAAGTTCGATATCCTGCGGCAGATAGCCGACATGATGCGTGTTGCCACACAGGCGCAGTGCCTGTACGTCAACGCCTCCAAGAAACGCGCATCCGCTCGTCGGGTGCAGGACGCCGGCCATGATCCGGCCGAGCGTCGACTTGCCGGACCCCGACGGGCCGATGAGCGCGACGCAATCACCTGGCATCAGGCGCAGCGTGACGCCTCTCAGTATCGGCCGATCGACAAACGGCGGGGCGTAGCCGACATTGTCGAGGACGAGACCGCTCGGGTCTGGGGTGGGTATCGTTCGGGCATCATCCTGCGACGCGACAACGATCAGCATCTTATTGAGACGATTGAAGGAATTGCGCGCAAACGCAAAGGAGCGCCAAGCGCCGATCGCGCCCTCGACCGGCGCAAGACCTCGGCCGAGCAGCAGGCTCGAGACAAAGATGATGCCGGGGCTGCTGTTATCCTCGAGGACCAGCCATGCAGCCGCTCCCATGACAAGAATTTGGGTTAACGTCCTGATGGACTTCGAGAATCCCAAAATGATCTCGGTGCGATGCATGGCGGTGTCCTGCGCTCTTCTGGCCGACTCGGCATCGCGGTAGACGATTTGTGCCGCGCCATCCTGCATTCCCATGGCTCGGATCACCTGAATATATCGAAGGGCCGTCGCAAGCCGCATATAGCTGCGCGACAATGCAAGATTGGCCTGCGCGATCGGCTGCTGCGTCGCCAGCTCCGTCAGCAGGGCGAGCGACAGGAGCGCGATTGCGCTCAGGAGACCGATCGCGCCCAGCAAGGGATGAACGAGAAAGAGCAGCAGCAGGAATACCGGCGCCCAGGGAACATCGAAAAGAAGCGCACTCGCCGGCGAATCGAGGAACTGGCGTAGTGTCGCAAGGTCGCGGTAACAATCGGCTGCCACGCTGGTATCGGCGCGCGACGCATATTCGAACGAAGCGTTCAGGACATCCGGACGCAACCGATGATCCAGCCAGCTACCGATGCGCGAAAGCGCTGCCCTGCGCACGATGTCCAAAGTGGAGCCAACCACTACCGCAACGGAAATGATGAGCGTCAGCATCAGCAGCGTATCGGTGCTGCGGCTTGACATCACCCGGTCGTATATTTGCAAGAGATAGATGGAGGGGGCAAGAAGAAAGAGGTTGTAGCCGCAGCTATAGAGGAAAACCAAACCCAATGCCCCGGCGCAGGCCCGCAGGGCCTTGACCAGTGGAGTCTGCGGGTGCTGGGATTGTGCAAGACTTGTTGACATCATCAGATCTCGCAGCTTTGGTCTATGACAAGGCGAATGCGCTTGGTCGAACTGTCATAAATGTGAGGATCGCTGGCCGAAACCCGCGATCCTCAAGACCCAATTTCATGAGTCGGCTGGCATAATCGATCACGAACCGAGGTGGTGCACGTCGATGCTGCCGTCGGTATTATTGAAATGATCGAAAGCGTTCGATACGGTCTGGCTGAGCGTATCGGTATGAACCAAAGCAGCCGAGATGCTGCCGCCTAAGGCCGTGTTGCCGTTACCGCCATTGCCGCCCATGCCGGATATGATGGTGGCGTGCTGGTCGATCAACGACGTACTGGTTTGCGTGGCTGTCGTAGCTGCAGAAACCGCTGCTACGTCGCCGCCGCTTGTCGAGGTCTGGAAGCCGTTGGAGGTGGCGCTCCCGCCGGCTCCACCGGTGCTGGTGAGTGTGGAAAGCGTGGCGTCATAAGCGCGGGCAAGTCCGCCAGCTCCGCCGCCGCCGGCATCCCAGTCAGCCATCTGGTGAACGTGATCGCCATTAGTGAGATCAGTTGAGGCGCCATTGACATACTGGTAGTTATCGACATAGGCATGGGGATCGTAGTGGATGTCTCCGTTGCCGTAGCCATCGCCGCCATTGCCGGCATTTGCGTTGCCTGCAGTGGGATCGGTGAAATTGATCGTGTCAGTTATCTGTGGAATAGGCATAGTGTCACTCCTCTCCTATTCGGTCCGTATATCTCCCACGGCCGATGCCGGTACGTCATTACCAGGCAATAAAACCGCCTCCAGAGAGTGCTCGCGATTCAACCTGTGATCCAGCCGGATATTAGGAGACGTCCTTTTGGATGGGGTATGGCCGGGAAAGAGGATGTATCCCAAACGGCTATGGCGAAATGAATGCGGGTGGAGCGGTCGACGAAGAGACGATGCCGTCTGCGAACGCTTCCATCGGGAGTTGGAACGCGGAATTGGAACGATTGACGCGCGTTCCTGCGAACACGCATCCGAAGCATTTCAAATAATGTGCGCAACGGTCCTTCCGTCGCAACTTGGGAAAAACAAACAGGTAGCAGTTGCCTCAAAAGGCTGCGCCAATCTAGCTGTGCATGAAATTGAGGATATCGTCGACGAGGGCCGAATGGGCATCCGTCAGGTTGCCTTCACCGCCATGGCCGCCAAGGCCCGCCAACTGCAGCGTATGCTGATCGGTCAGGATATGGTCGATCTGCTGGGCATCGGCCGTGCCGCCGGCAGGAACTGCGATGTTGATGGGATGGAAATATCCGATGTTGACATCGACGAAACTACCGTTCGCAGAGCCTGATCCGCCGCCGCCACCCACACTGTTCCCGGTGAAAATCGTATCGGACGACAGGTTGAACCCGCCGCCGTTGCCGCCGATACCCGCCATCTGGATACCGCCTTGGTCGAACATCACATCGTTCGTCTGATGGGCTTCCGCAGAGCCTCCCGCGGCACCGACCGCGATGTTGATCGGCGAAAAGACGGCAACGTTCACGTCGATCATGCTGCCGATGAAATGGCCATCGCCACCGTGACCTGCGTAGTTGTCGCCGGTGAGAATGAGCGAATGTAAAGCGCTTGAAGCGGCACTCTCCGACCCGCCGCCACCAGCGGCAATATTGTGATTGCCACCCGATCCGCCGATGCCGGCGATCTGCGTCGCACCTTGCAGAAACGCCGCATTGTTCGATTGATCCGAATGCGCGATGGATCCCTGGCCGCCAGCGGCAGCGGTGTTCACCGGAGCGAAGACGGCAACATCGGAGCTCACCATACCGCCAAAAAAGAGGCCGTTGCCGCCGGTTCCGGCATGGTTGACGGAAGTGCTGCCGGTACCGCCGATCGCGACATTGCCGCTGCCGCCATCGCCGCCTATTCCGGCCATTTCGGTGGGGTGTTGATTGAAAAGCGCACCATTGCCCTGAAAGGCGTCCGCTGTCGCATGAGGGCCGGCTATCGCCGTGTTGGATGGGGTAAAGATAGCGAGGGGATTGCTGCTGATGACGCCGGTTGCAATACCATCGCCGCCGCTTCCGGCGGAATTGACGTTCGCGCTCGGCGCGATGTCCAAAGGCATCCATGTGGGAACCAGCGCCAGATGTCCTGCACTGGTTCCGGAGATCACGTTTTGACCAATGCTCGTATTGGACGCGTCTTCCCCTGTGAGACGAGTTTCCGTCATCGCGGTCTCCCCCTTGCACACTCACGCGTGGCGCGAATTGTCGTACCCCATTGTGGAATGGGACGGGCAAAAAGAAGAGCCTGCAATTCGTCTACGTCCATATGGGTAGGATGACAGCCATTTGGGGGTCATACTGATTGGCACTATGCCATAGCCGCGAAGACATTGTTTGGCGCACCGAGCAACGCGGGACGGACAAGGCCGATCACCCCTTCGGCTTCGGCGGCGCGAGTAATTTAATGATAGGACAGGTTGAGACTATCGAATTCTTTCGACAGCGTCCGCGCCGCCACACCCGGTTAACCCGTTGCCCTACCTCGACAATTCCACGTCGAATTCGATGATTACGCGGCTATTCATATCACGAGAGAGACGTCGCGCCCTCTTCGGTCCGGTCGCGACTGCCATAGAGATTGCGGGCAACCGCACCAGAGATTCACACCGCCTCGGCCAAAGGAACCTGATCGAAGCAGCAGGCAGCCGTGGAAACGCCTATTCTACAGCCGCTCGCCTCCAGCGCTTCCCTCACGACTTCCACGAACAGGCGACGCAGCCAGACCGAACGGCTGTCGGCCTGATCGACGCGTCGATAGAGCATCGTCACCGGATCCGCCGGCAATTCGAACGGCGGCGCTGAAATTGTCAGATCGTGAAGCTGCGCCATGCAGCGGGCGACTGACTCCGGAACTGTCGCAATGGCGGGAATGGCGCGCAATGTCGGTGGCAAGGCGGAAAAGCGCGGAACTGTCGCGACCACCTGGCGGCGATGCCCGAGGCGCGCAAGAGCGACATCGACATTGGTCGATATGGTGCCCTCCAGTGATACCGTCACATGCGGCGCGCTTGCGAAATGCTTCAGGCTCAGCGGTGTCGCGCATGTCAGGTGCCGGGCATCATAGATGCACAACGAGGCCTGTTCGAACAAAGGCGCGCGAATGTGCCAGGAGGCAGGTTCGTCGTGCACGGAGATGCTGAACTCATAGGCTCCCTCGTCCAGGAGCCGTGAGGCGTCGCGCCTGTCAAACGCCACGCTGACCAACCGAACGTCAGGCGCCAGCTTCCGCATCCGCGCCGCCAGCGGCCCGAAGAATGACGATTCCAAATTATCATACATGCCGACGCGGAACTCGCCCTGCCAGCTTGCCGGGTCGAAAGCGGCCGGCGGGCGTATGGCGCGCTCGATGCCCGAAAGTGCATCCTCGATGGCGGGAGCAATCGAGAGGGCACGCGGCGTCGGCTGCAAGCCGCGCCCGACGCGCACGAACAATTCATCATCGAGCGTCTCGCGCAAACGGCGCAGCGCCGCAGACAAGCCCGGCTGGCCGAGCAGCAGGCGCTCGGCGGCCCGGCTCACATTCCGTTCCTGCATGAGCACGGAAAAGGCGAGCAGCAGATTGAGGTCGATTTTTCGGAGCGTGGCATCATTCATCATCACCAGTAATACCTGACATGGTTACTATCAATTTGCAATAGGGTTAGAAGCTGTACATTTTCTCGTTCCCTGCCGCCCGCCAACCTCCCGAGAGGCGGCAGCATAGGAAGGAACGTTCCCGATGACTAATTCCAATTCGCGAAGTGGGGCCGGGCTGGCATTGCTGCTGCTTTGCGCCGCCAACTTCCTCGACGCCATGGATGTCTCCACCATCGGCGTAGCCCTGCCCGCAATCCAGACCGAACTCGGCATTCAGGCGACATCGCTGCAATGGGCCGTCAGCGCTTACGTACTTGGCTACGGCGGCTTTCTGCTGCTCGGCGGCCGCGTTGCCGATCTTTTCGGCCACCGTCGTGTCTTCCTTTGGTCGCTCGGCATCTTCGCCGCCGCCAGCATTGCTGGCGGTTTCGTGGACAGCGCGCCAACCCTGATCTGCGCGCGTTTGATCAAGGGCATTGCCGCCGCCTTCACCGCGCCGGCCGCACTCGCTCTGTTGCTGTCCGTGTTCGGAGAAGGCAAAGCCCGCGCCAAGGCGCTCGGCGTGTTCTCCTCCACCGGCGCCGCCGGCTTTGTGCTCGGCATGGTGCTGGGCGGGGCTGCAACGATCATTAGCTGGCGCGCAACGCTGGTCATGGGGGCTCCCGTTGCCATCCTCGCGCTCTTGATTGCGCCCATCGTCCTGCCTTCCGACCATGAGCGAACCGGGCCACGGCCCCATTTCGACTGGGCCGGTGCGCTGACGATCACGCCGGGCCTGCTGTTGTTCGTCTTCGGCATCACCAATGCCGCGGCCGCCGGCTGGCAGGCATTTCCCACTTGGGGAGCACTAATTGCGGCTCTGGTTCTGATTGTGCTTTTCCTGCTGGTCGAGTCCCGTCATAAGGATCCGATGGTGCCGCTTGCCATTTTCCGGCGGGCAAAGCTCAGCCATGCCAATGCCATCGCCGCTCTCTTCCAGGGTGCCTATGTCGGCTTCCAGTTCATCGCGACGCTCTACTATCAGAACGTCGTCGGCTGGTCGGCCTTCGCCACCGGCTTTTCCTTCGCCTTCGGCGGCGTTTGCGTGATGTTCCTCGCACCGCGATTTGCGGCGATCGGCCAAAGTCGCGGCACGACCGGGCTGATGACACTTGGCGTCGGGCTGCAGGCCATCAGCTATATCTTCTGGGTTCTCTCGGTCGGGAACATCAACCCGATCCTGCTCGTCGCCATCTCCCAGATACTGCTAGGCGTCGGTTATGCCATGACCTATCCCTCGGTGCAGGTGGCGGCACTTTCCGATGTCGAAGACGACAAGTCGGGCCTGGCCTCCGGCCTGCTGTTTGCCTCCTTCCAGATCGGCGGCGGCATCGTGCTGGCAGCCGCATCGGCCATTTTTGGAGCGGCACCCAGCGTCGGCTGGAATCCCTATATCGCCGGCACCGCCTTCGTCGCGATATTGGCCGCCGCCATCACGTTGCTGGCAGCCGTGGGCCCGAGAACATCGACAGCGCGCTCGGATGCCTACCAAGCGGCGGAATAGTTGGTGTTTCGAATACCCGCACCGTTTTGAGTGCGGGTATTCGCGATTAGACGGTTTCGATCGCACCAAGCTGATTGTCGCAAGCTGCTATTGCTGGGCGAATACCACTATGACGACATCCTCGCCGACGCGGCGGCACGCCGCATCAGCAAGTCGCGCTCCCGCTGATTTCCGGCAAGTGTGGCGGCCGTTTCGAAAGCGGCTCTCGCCTCCCCGTGGCGAGCCAGTTTCTGGAGCAGGTCGCCGCGAACACTTGGCAGCAAGTGATATCCCCTAAGCGCCGGCTCGTCCGCAAGCTGGTCCACGATCGCCAGCCCCGCTTCCGGCCCTTCCGCCATGCCCACCGCGACGGCGCGATTGAGTTCGATGACCGGCGACGGCACAACCATCGCCAGCTCCCTATAAAACCCGGCAATGCGCGACCAATCGGTCGCATCGGCCGTCCGGGCCTCTGCGTGGCAGGCGACAATGGCTGCCTGCAGGGCATAGGCACCCCCCGCGCCGCCGAGGTCCCTCGCCTGTGCGAGTGCCCGCAGTCCCCGCCGGATCTGTAGCTGATCCCAAAGGGCGCGGTTCTGTTCGAGCAGGAGGATCGGCTCGCCGGCCGCGTCAGTGCGCGCCGCGGTTCGCGAGGCATTCAACTCCATCAGCGCCAGCAGCGCGTGGGCTTCCGGTTCGTGCGGCGCGATAGAGGTGAGGATGCGGCACATACGCAATGCTTCGTTGCAGAGTTGCGGCCGCAGCCAGTCGTCGCCGCGCGCCGCCGTATAGCCCTCATTGAAAATTAGATAGACGACCTCCAGCACGGAAGCGAGCCGCTGCGCCAGCTCCTCGCCGCAGGGTGTCTCATAGGCCAGCCCCGAATCCGAAAGCGCTCGCTTGGCGCGGACAATACGCTGGGCAATCGTCGCCTCCGGCAGCAGAAAAGCTCTGGCGATCTCCTCTGTCGTCAAACCACAGATCATCCGCAACGCCAATGCGACACGAGCCTCCCGCGATAGCAGCGGATGGCAGGCGGTGAAGACGAGACGGAGCAGTTCGTCGCCGATGTCGTCGTCGAGGGCAGCATCTAAGTCGGGCATCGCCTGCTGCTCCTCATCCATCTCGAGGGCGATCATCTGATGCTTGCGCTCAAGCATCTGGCGGCGGCGCAGATGATCGAGCGCCCGGCGCTTGGCGGTCGCCATCAGCCACGCCCCGGGCCTTTCCGGAACGCCCGTCTCGGGCCACCGCTCCAGAGCTGCCAGTAGCGCCTCTTGCGTCAGGTCTTCGGCCAGCGGCACGTCGCGCAGCATCCTTGCCAGGCTGGTGATCAGCCTGGGCTGCTCGATCCGCCAGACGGCCAGGATCGTGCGATGGGCGTTGGCGGCCGTCACGGCCGCCTATCCCCTCTTTCGGCTGCGCGCTTCTTCAAGCAACCGCGACGGCGGCCGAGTGCACTTGGCATGGGTTCATATCCGGCGCAAAGAACGGTCGAACCTCGCACGTGCCCTCCCATCCCGGCATGTGATCTATGTGGAGCTGCATGAATTCGACGGTCAGCGCCAACGCCTCCTCTTTGTCTTGAAATTCGAATATTGCATAGCCGCCAACCACTTCCTTGGCCTCGACGAACGGGCCATCGACGACGACGATCTTGCGGTCCTTGATGCTGACGCGGACTCCAGTTTCTATTGGCATGAGTCCGGCGGTATCGATCATGCGGCCGGCCTTGATCTCGCGATCGACGAGCTTGCCCATGGCTTCCATGAGTTCGGGCGTCGGCATGCCGACCTGAGCGGAAGAGATGATAGACATGAAACGCATATGACTATTCCTTTCGAGGCGAGCCGCTGGCGCCATTGCCACGGAATTGTCTCGCTCAATAGGACGACGAAGCAATCCCTTGGAAATCGACAGGTGCTTTGAAAAAAAGCTGGCCGCACCATTAATCCTATCGATTCCATGCATGCAGGCAACCTACCGAATGCCGCGGGTCGAGGACCTCATGCTTAAGATCTCAAGCTGGCGCCGGGCGCTCTTTCCATGCCCTCTTCCCAGGCACCCTTCCCAGGCACTCTTCATTGACTTCGAACGGTCGTTGAAAGATGGTTGGGACCAACGCCGAAGCCATTGGATCTGGAAGGGATGCCATACCTTCAGCCTTGGCAGGCACGACGCAGCACAAGCGGACAAATGGAGCTTTGCATTTTATGTTCGATCATATCTCGATTGGTGTCAAAAGCCTGGAAAGGGCCCGGCAATTCTATGATGCGGCACTAGCGCCGCTCGGCTATGAGCGTCTGTCGAATTTCGACGGCACGATCGGCTACGGTGAGGAACGGGCGCAATTCTGGGTCATGGAAGTGGAGCGGCCCGTTCCAGCGGATCGCGGCTCCGGGCTGCATTTCTGCTTCGTCGCGCCGAGCCAGGCGGCGGTCGACGCGTTCTACGCGGCCGGGCTTGCCAATGGCGGCGAAGACAACGGCAAGCCGGGCATCCGGCCGGACTACAGCCAATTCTACTACGCGGCCTTTGTCATCGACCCTGACGGCTATCGCCTCGAGGCTTATTTCAAGACCGGAGAGTGACGGCTAGCCAAATCGAGGCAACAATGCCGGTCAGATGCATCTCAAGCCGCCGCCCGGCGGATGCGAACAACTCTTTATAGACATCGAAGAGACCGGCGCAGATTCACCTCAAAAGATAGCCGTTATCGAAGCAAGACTTGGAATTTCCAACGACGAAACCGAGGCCCTTTCCACCCCTCATTGAGAGAACAAACCGTGCTTTCTAAGCAATTGATGTTTTCAGGTTACTGTCAGAATTCTCCCGTAACGAGCGCAACGGAGATCGTCTGCGCACTTCAGCGGGTAGCCGATAGACCCTCCCAACATCCCTAAAAGCGATGACCGAAGACGGCATTTCCTGATGTATGACGACTATGCTGCTTACCCAAAACGAGCGACATCGTTCGGCAAGCCGCTTGCCGCGTTCGTCGTGCTCTTTGCGCTTTGGTGTTTGC
Organism: Martinezella calliandrae; assembly: GCF_030272695.1. Lineage (GTDB taxonomy): Bacteria > Pseudomonadota > Alphaproteobacteria > Rhizobiales > Rhizobiaceae > Rhizobium > Rhizobium calliandrae. Next base: position 18,227 of record NZ_JARFYN010000028.1, on the reverse strand, counting down.
TGCTTCTCCTGTTCAACAGGTTTCCCGAGATCGATCTTTCGGTAGCCCGCGGTGTCTTTACGACTGCGCCTTGCACTTCGACCGGCTCGGCGGGCGATGTCTGCGGCAGGTTTGCCTATGACAAAGTTCGACCCTTCGTCTTGCTGCGCAGCATCTCGCTCGTCTTGCCCTATATCGCGATCGTCGTGCTGCTCGCGATCCCGCTTGTCTCCTGGAGGAAACTTGGCGGATCCCATTGGCGCACGCCGAAGGTCGACCAGTGCATGGTGGCGCTGCTGTCATTGGCCATAGGTTGCGGCCTCATCGTCAACCTGGTGCTAAAGGCATATTCCGGCCGACCGCGACCCCGCGATACCAATCTCTTCGGCGGAGCGCTGGATTTTGCTCAGGCGGGCTCATTTGCGGGAAAATGCCTCAGGAATTGCTCTTTCATTTCCGGAGAAGCGTCTTCAGCCGGATGGCTTCTCTGTCTCATCCTCCTGCTGCCGCCGCGCTTGCGTCTTCCTCTGGGGGTGCCGCTGGCCGTTGTGTCGATCATGATGCCGACGATGCGTGTTCTGACCGGCGCCCACTATCTGTCCGATGCGGTGCTGGGCTGGCTTTCGTCATTGGTAATATTTGCGGCCGTATGGACCGTTTTCGAATTCTTCAACTCCAGATCGCTGCGCCACCCTTGAAAGTAGCGTCGCGACTGCGGCGGTCAGCCGGTTTGAGGAAGAATACTCGGCCGGTGCTTCCTTGATTTTCCGGCGCTTGAAGACGTTTTTGCCCTGCGGATACGCGCCGTGAGTTCGCCAAGCGCGAACGGCTTGATGAGATAATCGGTCGCGCCGATGTCCATTCCGGCCATTTGATCCGATAGCTGATCATAGGCGGACATGATGATCACAGGCGTGGAATCGCCCCTCGCCGTCATTTGTTTGAGCAGGTCCAGGCCACTTCCATCCGGCAGGCGAAGATCCAAGAGAACCACGCTGTAAGCTCCGGCGACAACCGCCGCGGTTGCCGACCGAAGGTCCATCGACCAATCAACCGCCCAGCCTTCGGCCAGCAAATGATCCTGAACCGCGTTGCCGATAGTGGCGTTGTCTTCGACAAGCAAAACCCGCACGATTTCTCCCTTATTCCAAGAGTGAAGGTATGAGCGGGATTTCTGACGGCGACCTGAAATCCGTGTGGCTCCACGACGAAAAGCGCAGATAAGGGAAATTGGCTGCCAAACAATCGCCAAACAGCAGTGCAAACGGGAGCGCCATTCAGGTAAATGTCAGGAACGGCGAGCACGGCCCCGCGCTCAAATAGTGAAAGCCGCGTCCAGCACCTGCTGCGGTTTACGGGTTCTCCGACCCGCCTTACAGGAACATTTTGGAGAAAATCTTTGAACGACAATAATATTCAGCCTGGCCGGCAGGTCCGGCCAGCAATTGGCAGTGTTACTCTCTGCTTCATAACCACGCTTTATATCCTTCTCGTGACTAATCAGACGTTTTGGACCAAGGCGTACGGCTATTTTATCGCTGAACAGACCGCCTTTGCCGCCTTTGTGATCGGTATCTCTGTCACGGTCATGGCGCTCCTCACGCTTTTCTCCGCCAAATACGTCACGAAACCGGCCCTTATCTTTTTTGTCCTGGTAGCGTCGGTGTCCTCGTGGTTCAACGATCAGTTCGGCGTCATCATCGACAAGGAAATGATCCGCAATGCGGCGGTATCGACAGGCGCCGAGGCGGGTCATCTGATCACGCTGCGCTTTGCAACGCATGTGCTGCTGACGGGTATTTTGCCGTCTCTGGCGATTGCCTGGGTGCGCATCGTCCATCGCCCCATCGTCAAAAAGCTCCTCTATAACACCGCGGTCATCCTCGCTTGCGTCGCCATCTTCGTGGTTGCCGGCACCAGTTTCTACAGGACCTTCGCCGGCATCGGTCGTGTGCACCGCGACCTGGTGGATACGCTCAACCCGGTTATGCCGATCGCCAACGCCGTCCGCTACGCCGTCGACTCACGAAAGGATTCAAGCATCGTCGCACAGCCTCTCGGCACAGATGCCCACCGGGTCGGCGCGGCCGACAACGGCAAGCCGCGCGTGACGATTATCGTCGCCGGCGAAACCGCCCGTGCCCAGGACTTTTCACTCGGCGGTTATGGCAGGATGACCAATCCGGAATTGGCCAAACAGAATGTCGTTTATTTCCCCAATACCAGCAGTTGCGGAACAGCGACGGCAACCTCGATTCCTTGCCTGTTCTCCGTTTTTGCGCGGGCGCAATATACCCATCTGAAGGGCCTTGAGACGCAGAACCTGCTTGACGTGCTGACCCACGCCAAGGTCGACGTGACTTGGCTGGACAATGATACGGGCAGCTATCACGTTACCGACCGCGTTTCCTACGCCTATCTGCCGACATCGGCCGATCCCCGCTTCTGCAAGGATGGCGAATGCTTGGATGCAATCCTGGTGGACAAGGTCGACAACTGGCTGGACCACGTTAAAGGAGACAGCGTCCTTGTGCTGCACCAGCTCGGCAGTCACGGCCCGGCTTACTTCCAGCGCTATCCCGACGAATACCGCCGCTTCACGCCCGACTGCCGCGCCAATGATTTCGGCAGTTGTACGCCGGAGGAGATTACCAACGCCTATGACAATACGATCCTCTATACGGACCATATCGTTTCGGCGGTGATCGACAAATTGAAGCAGCGCTCAAGTTCGCTGTCCGGCGCAGTCCTATACTTCTCAGATCACGGCGAGTCGCTCGGCGAGAACGGGATCTACCTGCACGGCACGCCTTATATCATCGCCCCGGAGCAGCAGACCCATGTGCCGCTCTTGGTCTGGCTGGCCGACGATCTGGCCAAGACCGGCGGCTATGACATGGCCTGCCTTGCAAAACGGGCCGCTGATGGCACCTATTCACACGACAACATCTTCCACAGCGTCCTCGGCCTGATGGACGTCGCAACGGCGGTTTACGACCCCAGCCTGGATGTGTTTGCCGAATGCCGCCGTCCGCCGAACAAGCTAGCGCAGTTGAATTGACGGCCGGCCAGCCATGAACTCGAATTGCGGTCTTGCCAGAGCAATTCCGGGAAAAGTGCAAAGCGGTTTTCCTGGAACTGCGTAGGAACAAGCTGAGATCGCAATTCGCCCCGCAGCGTTCAAAGCCGGGCCGGCTGACGTATGGTGCGCTCGTTCTCCACATTGCCGGTGTTGAGCGTCGTATTCCTCTCCAGCAGCAAGACCTCACATGTCGGCTCCGCGGTCGGACAATGTTCGACGCCATGCGGCACGATGATGTATTCGCCGGGACCGAGGACGATATCGCCGCCGTTCTCTTTTCGCAGCCTCATGCGCAGCGTGCCTTTGACAACGAGGAACAGCTCATCTTCTTCGTCATGATGATGCCAATGAAAGGCGCCTTCAAGTTTGACGAGTTTGATCTGGAAATCGTTGATATCGCCGCCGATCCGCGGGCTCCAGGTCTCGCTGAGACCCGCAAAGGCCTTTGTGAGATTGACTTTTTTCAGCTCCGGCATGCGCTTCCTCCTTCTTGCGTTGGCAATCGAATGCCAGGAGCACTATTGACGGCGGCTCCACCAAACGCAACGTATCCCGGCGAATTCACGGGCGCTACTCCGCGATCTATTGTTGCCACCATGGCCATATCGAATTCTTCGAACGGTACCTGCGAAACTTTGCGGGTAGTTCCAACCGGAGAACGCAGGTAAATCCCTCCCAAACACAATTGCGATAGGCGATGGAAAAATCATGACGGCAAATATTGTCGAATTCGGACTCGATACTTTCGGCGATGTTACCGACGACGAGAGTGGAAAACCGGAACCCCACGCACAGGTCATCCGTAACGTCATCGAAGAAGGCGTGCTCGCGGACAAGCTCGGGATCGATTTCTTCGGGATCGGCGAACATCATCGCCAGGATTTCGCCGTCTCCTCTCCGGAGATCGTACTGGCGGCGATCGCCGGCCGCACATCACACATTCACCTCGGGTCGGCCGTCACCGTTCTCAGTTCCGATGATCCGATCCGCGTCTTCCAGCGCTTCTCCAGCCTGGACGCGGCGTCGAGCGGGCGCGCCGAGGTGATCCTCGGCCGCGGTTCGTTCACCGAATCCTTCCCCCTGTTTGGTTTCGAGCTGTCGCAATATGAAAAGCTGTTCGAAGAAAAGCTCGACCTATTCGCCGCCCTGCTTGCGAATGAGCCGGTCACCTGGAAGGGAACGATCCGCCCGCCGCTCAGCAATCAACAGGTCTTCCCGACGATCGAAAAGGGCCATCTGAAGACCTGGATCGGCGTCGGCGGAAGTCCGGCTTCGGTCGTGCGGGCTGCGCAATATAACCTGCCGCTGATGCTGGCGATCATCGGCGGCAGCCCCTACCGCTTTCAGCCCTATATCGATCTCTATCACAGGGCGTTCGCGCAATTGGGCGGAACGGCTCAGCCGATCGGCATCCATTCGCCGGGCTATATCGCCGACACTGACGATCAAGCCCGCGACGAATTGTGGCCGAGCTACAAGGCCATGCGTGACCGCATCGGCCGCGAGCGCGGCTGGCCGGCGATGACGCGCGAAGAATTCGAAAGCGAGATCGAACACGGCTCGCTCTATGTCGGCTCGCCGGAAACTGTCGCCGCAAAGCTGGCGCCGGTCATCAAGACGCTCGGCGTCCGCCGCTTCCAGTTAAAATACAGCGCCGGCACGCTCAGTCATCGCAAACTGATGCGCTGCATCGAACTCTACGGCCAGAAAGTGATTCCCGCGGTGCGGGCTAAGATAAACGGCGACACCTGAGGCCCGGCCTCTTTAGCCGAAAACTTCACTTTCGGCGATCAGGCCGAAACCGCGTGGAATGTCATGGCAATGCCGTTGATGCAGTAGCGCAGCCCCGTCGGCTTTGGCCCGTCGGCAAAGACGTGGCCGAGATGGCTGCCGCAGCGGCTGCAATGGACCGCCGTGCGTACGATACCGAAGGAATGGTCCTCAGTCGTGCCGACCGCGCCGGCTATCGGCGCCCAGAAGCTCGGCCAGCCGGTGCCGCTGTCAAATTTCGTGCTCGAGGAGAAGACATCCTGCTGGCAGCCGGCACAGGCGAAATTACCCTTGCGTTCTTCATGCAGCAGCGCGCTGGAAAAAGGATATTCTGTTCCCTCGCCACGCAGAACGTCATACTGCTCCGACGTCAGCAGCTTGCGCCATTCTTCATCGGTATGGGTGACGGCAAATTTCTCTGTCGCAACGGCCGGTCCCGATGCCAAACCAAGTCGGGTAGCGACCGCGCCGAGGCCGGCCGCGATGAGAAGCAAACGTCTGTTCAACATCCTTGGAACCTCCCTAAAGGGGGACGATCATCTGTCCGGTAGATAATACGGCACGGACGAGGATTTTGTTACATATAGGTGCGTGAAGCACTGAAACGTGAAGGCGGATCGGCTTTGCGCGCCACTCTAGGAGCCGGTAGAAAAAGCAGGTGCGCCCGCTTGGCATCTGCGTAGAGCGGCCCACCCCTGTTGACGGCAAGGTCAATTCGTTGACAACATTTCGACCAAACCCCTGCGCCGGACGGTGGCGGTTATAGTCAGCCAAAAGCGACATGTGGCCCTCAATCGTTATATACAATGAAATATTACGGTAACGGCTAAACGGCAGGCGAACAAGGATTTGCCGATAATTTTCTCGAAATCGCCAGGCTGCCTCTGCGGCGAGCAATATCGTTGCCGTCTCGTCGCTGTCATGCTCATGTAACAAACGTTACCTATATGGCAATTGGTAGCATTTACTACGTACGGACCAGCAACCAGCATGACAACAGATACTCAGCCGCAGGCGACATTCGACGCTCAGATTCTCGCCGTGCTTGAGGACCTTGCGCCCGCTGAACAACGCGTGGCCCGTTTCTTCGTCGATCAGAAGCAGATGGTGCTGTTGAGTTCAGCCGCACAGATCGCCCAGCTTGCCGGCGCCAGCGATGCGACCGTTGTGCGTACCGCACGCGCGCTTGGCTTCGAAAGCCTCTCGGCGCTTCGCGCGGCCATGCTCTCGGAACTGACGGGGACGTCGTCGCCCGGCAATCGCCTGGAACGAACTCTCGCGGAGACGGGCGGCGATGCCGCCGGCGCCCTCCACCATGTCATCGGCATCCACGAGAGCGTGCTTGACGTTTTGCGGCGTCCGGAGATTGCCGCAAGCTTTGCGCGCGCAATCGATATTCTGGCGGGCGCAACGAGGCGTCATGTCTTCGGCATCGGCCCCTCCGGCGCTATGGCAGATTATGCCAGCCTACAATTCAATCGCATCGGACTGCCGACCAGCGCGCTCTCCGCATCGGGCGTTGGCTTGGCGGACCGCCTTCTCTGGCTCGGCAAGGGCGATGCCGTTCTGATGATGGCCTATGCGCCGCTTTACCGCGAGGTCGAGGTCGTGCTCGACCAGGCCGCCCGGCATGACGTGCCGGTGATCCTCATCAGTGACAATCTCGGCCCGCTGGTCGCCGACAAGGTGGCGGAAATTATCCCCATTCCACGCGGCAAGGCCGATCATCTGGCGATGCATGGCGGCACCATGGTGCTGATCGAAGCCATGATTGTCGGCCTGGCAGGCCGTTGCCAGGAAGCTGCCTTCGACAGCCTCGACCAACTCAGTGTCCTGCGCGGCTCCATCGACAAGGCATGGAGAAAGCGCGGCACGAAGAAAAAGAAATAATAAATAAATCATCAACATACACAAAAAATTCAAAGAAGAACGATAGTATAAATTAACAGAAATTCATCCTTTCTAACAATACGGGAGAAAGAAATGCTTACTAAGACTATAGCTGGGCTTGCGTTTGGCGTTGCGGTGACGTGCGCGGCCGCTCCGGCCTTTGCCGCAGACCTGGTCCTTTACGACGCACTCGATTTCAGCGGCAAGGTTGCCAAGGCTTTCGAAGCCAAGACCGGCCTCAAGGTCGATGTCGTTGAGCCGGGCAGCACCGGCGAAGTGCTTGGCAAGATTGCGGCGGAAGGCAACAATCCGCAATTCGACATCGTCTGGCTGGACGGCTCGGCCGTGATGGAGCGCATGGCGGCAGATCGCGTCCTGCAGCCGATCCCGGCTGATATCTATGACAAGGCCGCCTTCACCGATTTCGGCAAGTCGCTGATCCCGGCAAGCCATGCCTTCCTGCCGACCGGCGCAAGCACGACGGCTTTGGAAGTCAACACCAAAAAAGTTGCCGCCGACAAGACGCCGAAATCCTGGGCCGATCTCACGCAATTCGCCGGCAAAGTCGCCGCCAAGGATCCGAACCTCTCGGGCCCGGCCTACCAGTGGCTCGCAGGCTTCTTCCAGACGAACGGCACCGACGCCGGCAAGGATCTGCTCGGCAAAGTGCTGACGACGAAGTCGCTCTCGGGTCTTTCCAGCGGCGGCAAGGTCAATACAGCCGTGCTGACCGGTAATGCCTCCGTCGGCATCAATCAGGACAGCGCCATTTTCGCCAAGATCGCCAGCGGCGAACCGGTGATCGCCGTCTACCCGGCCGAGGGTTCGATTGCCTTGCCGCAGGGTCTCGGCATCAGCGCTAAGACGACACATATGGATGCCGCCCGGAAATTCATCGATTTCGTGACCAGTGCTGAAGGCCAAGCCGTCATGCAGGACGGCGACGATACCGACTTCTTCTTCATGCCCATCATTGCGGGCGTCAAGGCAAAGCCCGGCCGCAAGACCGAAGTCGCCTTCGTCCATCTCGACGACAAGGTTGCTTCCGCGCACGAGACCGAATGGAAACAATGGTACAAGGATCACTTCGTCCCATGATCGAACGGAGCTCATGATGACCGTTTTGCATCATGAAGGAGCCGCAGCATTCGCCTGCGGCTCCAGCAGTAGACGCTTGTCGCCGAATGGATTGCTGCCTCTCCTTGGCCGCCTCGGCGGGGCGATTGCCATTTACGTCGTGTTCTTCCTGCTGATCGGGCTACCCCTGGCACTTGTGCTGATCCAGGCCGTTATGCCGCGGCTGTTCGACGTTCAAGCCGGCAGCACCGCCTTCAGTCTGGAGCCGCTGGCGCATGCCTTCTCCTCGCCGCGCATCCTTCAGTCGATCCTGAATTCGTTGGAGCTGGCCGCAACCGTAGCCTTGACGACCACCGCCCTTGGCGGCGTCTTCGCAGTCCTCGTAAAGCGATGCAATGTACCCTTGCGCGGCTTTATTGCCGTCACGCCCTGGCTGGTATTCCTGACGCCCTCCTATCTCAAGGCGCTGGCCTGGGTGCTGTTGATGTCGTCCGGCGGCTATCTGGCGCAGCTCGGCGTTCTGCCGCAGGCTTGGAGCGAAGCCTTCTTTGGGCTTGAAGGCCTGGTCTTCGTCCACACGCTCGGCCTTTTCCCGCTGGCGAGCTTCATCATCGCCAGCGCGCTTGCCGGACTCGGCAGCGAACTCGAGGATGCGGCGCGGCTCTACGGCTCGTCTCCGTTGAGGATATGGCTGCGGATCAATGGCCCCCTGCTCGCGCCGGCCATCGCGCTCAGCATCATCGCCACCTTCGCAGAGGTCCTGTCGGATTTTGGGCTAGCCTCGACCATTGCCCGAACCTCGAACTTCGGCGTGCTGACCTACGGCATCTATTCCGCGACCAGCGATTATCCCGTCGACTTTGCTTCGGCAGGCGCCCAGGCGTTGATCCTGCTTGCTTTGGTCCTGCTCGTGGTGCTTGCCGACCGAATGCTTCGCCACCGGGCTGATCCTCGCCTGATCTCCGGGAGAGCGCGGCCCGCTAACAGGTACGAGCTTGGTCTCTGGCGCTGGCCCGTAACCATCGCAGCGCTCGCCGTCGTCTTCCTTGCGCTGATCCTGCCATTGGTCGCGGTCGCCATACGGGCACTGAGCCAGACCCTCGGCCAGGGCCTGGACTGGAGCAACTTCACACTGGTCAACGTCCAGACGGCGTTGAGCCTCGGTACAGCGGCAAACCAGGGTCTGATGCGCAGCCTCGGCTATGCCGGCCTGACGGCGATCATCGCCAGCGCGATCGCCCTGCTGCTTGCAGCTAGGCTCGACCGCTCCAATTCGCTCATGCGCACGATCACCGTCGGCCTGTCGCTCGGCGCAGTCGCAATTCCCGGCATCGTGCTCGGTTTCGGCTACATTCTTGTCTGGAACCGCCTGCCTGGCTTCCGCGACTGGCCGTTTCCACATTACGGCGACGGCTCACTGCTGGTGACCGGCTATGTCGCGGCCGCCTTACCCTATTGCCTCGTCGTCATCCTTTCGGCCATCGGCCAGCTGGCGCCAAGCCTCACCGATGCAGCGCGACTGCAGGGCGTCGGAGCTACACGTCGCCTGCTTGCCATCACCTTGCCGCTGGTTTTCCTGAGCGTTGTGACGGCCTTCCTCCTGACCTTCATCCGCACCGTTTTCGAGCTGCCGATGTCACAAATGCTTATCCCGCTGAGCGGCCCGGCTGCCCCGACGCTGATCCTCAAACTGTTCAGCCATGATCAAGACGGCCTCGCCTGCGCCATAGCTTTGCTGGCGATGACCGTTGCCGGCGGCGGCGCGGCTATAGCGTGGATGCTGGTGCGGCGCCTCATGCCGACCCGCAGCCGCATTACCAGGGGAGACAATGTAAAATGACCGCTTCGCTGGACTGCACCGGCATCTGCAAATTGCTCGGCGGCCGCCCTGTGCTCAACAATCTCGATCTGAAAATAGCCGCTGGCGAGGTCGTATCGTTGCTCGGCGCTAGTGGATCGGGAAAAACGACGCTGCTGCGCATCATTGCCGGGCTGATCAATCCCGACAGTGGCATCGTCAAGTTCGACGATAAGGTCGTCTGGAGCCGGCAATCCGCCGTGCCGCCGGAAAAGCGCCGTGTCGGCATGGTGTTCCAGGATTATGCGCTCTGGCCGCATATGACCGTATCCCAGAACCTGTCCTTCGGACTGCAATCACAACGCCTATCCGAAACGGAAGTCGCTGTGCGCCTGGATCACGCCCTCGAGGTCACACGCCTGACCGCCTATTGCAACCGCTATCCGGCGGAACTCTCCGGCGGCCAGCAGCAGCGCGTAGCGATCGCCCGCTGCCTTGCCGCCCGGCCCGCACTGATGCTGTTTGACGAGCCGCTCAGCAACCTCGATGCTGCGCTGCGCGAAGACATGAGGGTAGAGATGATGGAGCTGGTACGCCGCGAAGCCACCACCGTGATTTATGTCACCCACGACCAGGCCGAGGCCATGGCCGTGTCCGATCGCATCGCCGTCATGCGCTCCGGCGTCATCGCGCAGTTCGACACGCCGCAGGCTATCTATGAAGCTCCGGCGGACGCGTTCGTTGCCAGCTTCATCGGTGGCTTCTCGATCGTTCCGGGGGAGGCGCGCGACGGTCGATTTAAGATCGAGAATGCTCCGATCGAAGCTTTGCGTACGGCAGGTGCCCAAAGTGGCCGCGCCCTCCTGGTCGTTCGGCCGGAAGATGCGCGGCCATCCGATGCCTATCCCGACAACCTGCTTCAGGGTATTGTCCAGTCCAGCGCTTTCCAGGGGCGTTGCTGGCGCTTAATGATCGATATCGGGCCGCATCGCATCCGGCTTGACTGGCCGCAAGCCATGCCCGCCGGCGCAGCGTTGGTCTTCTCCTTGCCGCCCGAACGCTGCGTGGTCCTTGCCGCTTAGAGCATTCCGCTTTCAGGTGGAAACAACTGAAAGCGGATAAGATGTGCGCTCTGGAGCATGATCTTATCCGAGAAGTATGAGCGGCTTTCGGATAAGGTCATGCAATATCAAAAACCTATCCTCTATTCAGGATTCATTGCATGAACAGTCTCACACCCATCATCTCCACCATAACAGCCTCCTTCCTCGGCTCCTTCGTCGAAGTCGTGGAAGCTTTCACCATCGTCCTCGCCGTCGGGGTCACGCGGAGCTGGCGTCCGGCGCTGACGGGTGCCGCGCTGGCGCTCGCCGTGCTTGCCGCCCTCGTTTTGATCTTTGGGCCGCTTCTGGCGCTGGTGCCGATCACTGTGCTGCAGTTCGTCGTCGGCGTTCTCCTGATCCTTTTCGGTATGCGCTGGCTGCGCAAAGCCATTCTGCGCTCGCTCGGAGTCATAGCCTTGCACGACGAGGAAGCCGCCTTCTCCAAGGAGACGGCTGCGCTTCGGCAACAATCCGAAGACCGGCGCGCCGACTATCTCGCCGGTCTCGCATCCTTCAAGGCGGTACTTTTAGAGGGCGTCGAGGTGGTCTTCATCGTCATCGCCGTCGGCGGTGCCCATGGCTTGACGCTCTTTGCCGGCCTCGGCGCTCTGGCCGCCTTCATCCTCGTCATGCTGATCGGCCTGATGGTTCATCGCCCCCTCGCTACCGTACCCGAAAATACGCTCAAATTTGTCGTCGGGCTGATGTTGACCAGTTTCGGCATCTTCTGGACCGGTGAAGGCCTCGGCGCGGACTGGCCGGGTGCCGATCTTGCGCTTATCGCCATCTTCGCAATCGTTTCCCTGGCGTCATTCATCATCATCCGCAGCCTGCGCGGCTCCGTCGGCAATTCCACAGCAAAGGCAGCCCAATGAACGTTATCCGTATCGCCATATCCGAACTCATCGGCATGTTCGTCGACGACGGCAGTCTTGCAGCCTTCTCGCTGATACTGGTCATCGTCGTCGCCGGTGCGATCAAGCTTCTCGCATTGCCGCCGCTCGTCGGCGGTCTGCTGTTGTTGCTCGGTTGCCTTGCCATTCTCGTGTACAGCGTTCGCCGTGCCGTGAAACGATGACGTAAATTTTCCCTACAAACCACCGGGTCGCCGGGTGCCGAGGTTTCCATTGCTGCAGGCCGCCAGCCAGGCGTGAACAATAGCGATCGTCCCTCGACAGAGCGTCTCGCAGATGCGAAGAATCGTCGGAAGTTTCAGCGCGATTGAGAGGCGTCCAAATGAGCAGTTCGCATCCAGAAATCTACCTGGTTCGGCATGGACAGACGGAATGGAGCCTGTCCGGCCGGCATACCGGGCGAACCGACATCCCCCTGACATTAGCCGGTGAAGAAGCCGCCCGCAAAGTCGCCGGCCGCCTCCCCGCCATCGATTTCGCAGCCGTCTGGTCGAGCCCCTCGCAGCGCGCCAAGAGCACCAGCGCGCTGGCAGGCTTCGGCGAGACGCGTGTCATCAAGGAGGATCTGGCGGAGTGGGATTACGGCGCATACGAGGGCGTCACCACCAAGGAAATCCTGGTTCAGCGTCCCGGCTGGCAACTGTTTCGCGACGGATGTCCCAATGGCGAAACGGCGGCCGATGTCGGAGCGAGAGCTGACCGGATCATCAGCCAGCTCCGGGATGTGAACGGCAGCGCTCTGATCTTCTCTAGCGCGCATTTCCTGAGGGTCTTCGCCGCCCGCTGGCTCGACCTGCCGCCGCAAGGCGGCGCAAACTTCGTGCTCGACACCACCAGTATCAGCGTTCTTGGCTATGAACACGACCTCTCCGAACCGGTCATCCGCCGCTGGAACCAGGTCTAACGGATCGTCGTGGCTTCGGTCGTCGACGGACAGAAATCGAGCGGCAACAAGGCCGCTCGATCAAAGTTTCGCAACCACTTTTACCAGGCAGTCAGCCCGAGCAGCTTTTCGCCGAGCGGCGTCAGAACGGCCGTCGTCGCATTGTGCTTTTCCCACTCGCGGGGATCGCCGGGAAACGCCTCGCGCTTCGGATGATCGCGCTCCCGCCATAAGCGAATGCGCTCCTCACGCTCGGCGACATTGTCGAACTCGGCCGGATGCATCGAGATATACTGCGCCATGCGGACGCGATTTTCGGCATGGTTTGGCCGTACGCCATGGGCAAGCAGTGAATTGAAGATCATCAGATCGCCGGGCTCCATGTCGACGTTGACGACCGAGAGGCCGGCCATGGCGGGGTGCATCGGGTCCCGGTCTGCGGGCTGCGTCTTCTCCCATTCCTCAAACTGCTCGAACAACGCCGGCACGCACTGAAAACCGCCGACATCGCCGTCCTGCTTCTTCAAGCTCAAAACGCCCTGAACGCCTATCGGCAGGGGACGAAGGGATGTGTCGACATCCCAGTGAATGAAGCCGTTCGGATTGCCTTTGATCTTCTTCGGCGGATTGAGATTGGCGCGATCGATCGTCACCCACAGGTCTTCGCGGTCCCAAATATCGACGAAGGCGCCATAGATGCGCGGCTCCATGCGATTGTCCCAAAGATACTGATGGTTATAGATCTCCAACATGCCGGTGTTGTTGAGCTCCTTCATCTTATGCTCGCGACGTTGCGGCGCATACCAGGTCGATGGGTCGTTCGGGTCTTTCTCGTCGAAGGCCCAAAGCACCTCTGCAAGCCTCTCGACATTCGCAGGAGGGACGGCCTGCCGTACGATCACGTAACCTTTGGTGATCCAATGCCGCCAGTCTTGCTGTGAGAGAACCCGCAGTGGCAACGTCTTCTTTATGTCCTTCAGCTGCGTCATGGTCGAAGAAGCGGTTGGATGCGCGTCCCGTTTCAAACCTTGCTGCATATGCGTCTCCCATCTCGTTGATCCCTGCCATTTCAGGTGCCCCAACAATAATGGGATGTGGGTCGGTCGTGTTGCTTGGCTCTGGCCTTTTCTGATACTATTCTGGCTTCAATATTGATCTAGACGCCCGATGAGACCTTATCTTGAAATTTTGCCACAGTCGCCGGAAACGTCATGGAGCATGCTGAACCGGCGGCTCGACGATGTCATCCCCTTCCAATGGCATCATCATCCCGAATTCGAACTCACGCTCACGCTGAACTCGATCGGGCAGCGTTTCATCGGTGATCATAGCGGCGACTATGGCGACGGCGATCTCGTGCTCGTCGGCCCTAACCTGCCGCATACATGGGCCTCACGCGCAAAGATCGATGAGCATAAGCCGCATGTTGCTCTTGTCTTTTGGTTCCATCGCGAGTGGCTGTTGCAGATATCGGGCGGTGCTGTCGAATTTCGGCCGATCGAGGCGTTGCTGATGCGAGCCGATAACGGCGTGCAATTTTCGAAAGAGATCGCTGCTGCTGTACGGGTGGAGTTCGAGGCAGTTTTTGAAAAACCGCCGGTCGAACGTCTGCTGTCGCTTTTGAGCATCCTCGTCAGGATCGCCGGTGACAGGCAGGCAACGCCACTTGCGAGCGCGCCGGGCCAATCCCAGGAAGTGAGAGAGAGCCGGGAACGCATCGACCGTGTGCTGACACACATGCATCTCAACTATGTGCGCCCCATCAGCCTGGACGAATTGGCCGATATCGCCGCACTCAGTGTTTCCGGTCTACATCGGATGTTCCGCCGCCACACCGGCACCGCGATTTCCGATTACCTGATGCGCATGCGTATTGGCGATGCCTGCGCTCGCCTCTCCTCCACCAATCAAGCGGTTCATCATATCAGCGATGCCGTCGGCTATAATTCCATCGCCAATTTCAACAGGCAGTTCAAAACCCTGAAGGGCATGACGCCGCGACAGTATAGGCGATTGTTCGTCAGGCAGTGACGACTGGAAATCGAATCAGCTTGGCAATCTTTGCCACCGCGACGTCCGCTGCCTCGGGTTGCATGCGCGCGATTCCGAACAACAGTCCGGGCCTTGCCGGCCCAAGATGCAGGGCGGACATGGCGCGAAGTGCGAAACCCTGGACATTGATCTTCTGAACTGTCGCCCGGTCATCGATGCCTGTGTCCCGGAACCAGGCAGCCAGTTGTAGCCCGCCGGTGCCCTCGCCGATCTCGAGCCGGTCTTCGCAATGACGGCGCAACGCGAAAACAACAGCCGCCATGCGAGCAGCATAGATCGCATTCATCTGTCTTAGATGCGCGCGAAAACGGCCTTCGCGAATGAAATCGGCGAGAGCTGCCTGAATATGGATCGGCACGACGGCTCCCCGCAACCGCTGCGCGGCCGCGGTCTCGGACACGAGCCGGGATGGCACGACCGCGTAGGCGACGCGCAGGCCGGGCGCGAGCGTTTTCGAGAAAGTGCCGAGATAGACGACCACTTCGCCTCGATCGATGCCTTGCAGCGCAGCAATCGGACGTGACGCGTACTGGAATTCGCTGTCATAGTCGTCTTCCAGCACCACCGAGCCATTGGCACGAGCGAATTCGAGCAGAGCCAGGCGGCGCGGCAGGCTCATCGTCACGCCGGTCGGATATTGGTGGGAGGGCGTGACATAGATCAGGCGCGGCGGCGGACCCGCAGCCTTGGTAACATCGATGCCCGCCTCGTCGCAGGGCACCGGCACGAGATCCGCACCTGCCAGCCGCAGCAAAGCCTGCGCCGTCCCATAGCCTGGCTCCTCCATCCAAGCGACCGTCCCCTCCGGACGATCGGGCCGCAACAGGACGCGCGCCAAAAGATCGATGGCGGCTCCTGTCGAGGGAACGATGAGGACTTGTTCGGGGTGGGCGATCACGCCGCGCGTGGCGGAAATATGCTCGAGGATTGCCTCGC
The DNA here is from genome assembly GCF_030272695.1 of Martinezella calliandrae. GTDB lineage: Bacteria > Pseudomonadota > Alphaproteobacteria > Rhizobiales > Rhizobiaceae > Rhizobium > Rhizobium calliandrae. The sequence goes on along the minus strand of NZ_JARFYN010000028.1, from coordinate 2,743 downwards.
GGAGATCGCGAATGCCGCTATGCGCACCATAGCCGAGGTCATGCACCCGCAGCGAACGGCCCCGAGTGCCGAGGCAACGCGCCCAGGCGGCATGCGGGAAAGCTGCAACATCCGGTACGCCGGGCTCGAAGAGCCCGCCCGCGCCGGTCTCGATCGCTGGCACCGGGCTCAGTGGTGTCGGCGCGGCTTGCCCCTGTAACCGCGGCGTGGCGAATGCGGCGACACGGGTTGCAGCACCCGTCGTCGATTGCAGATAACCCTCGGCTTTCAGCCGCTCATAGGCGTTGACAACGGTGGAGCGCGCGACGCCGATCGAGACCGCCAGCCGCCTTGTCGACGGCAATCGTTGGCCCGGCGGCATTTGCCCTTGGAGAATGCGGTCGCGCATCAAGCGATATACTTGGCCCTCCAGGTCGCCTGCGGCCCGATCGAGCGCTGGCCATTGCGCAACAGAATCCATGATACGCCCTCAACTGGTCTGCTATAAATAGAAAAACTGGCTATTTATAACCTACCTCTTTGGCAGCAAAGATCAAAAGAATATCGATGAGGGAACCATGGCCGATCTTTACCCGCCGCAAGCCGACGACTATCCGACCACCGAACGCTCGCGCGTGCGGCGCGAACATCATCGCGGTAGTCATGCCCGTGCCGATGTCTATGCGGTTTTGGACGCCACGCCGCTCTGTCACGTCGGCTATGTCATCAATGGCGCCCCATATGTGACGCCCACGCTGCACTGGCGCGAAGGCGACCACGTCTATTGGCACGGCTCCGCCGCAAGCCGCTTTCTGCGTGCAGCAGAGGATATGCCCGTCTGTCTCACCTGCAGCATCCTGGACGGCTATGTGCTCGCCCGTTCCGCCTTCAACCATTCGGTCAACTACCGTTCCGCCATGGTGTTCGGAACGGCCCGCCTGCTGGAGGACGCCGAGGAAAAGGCCGAGGCACTGCACCGCTTCGTCGAAAACCTGTTTCCTGGCCGCTGGGATAGCTTGCGGCCGATGACAGGCCAGGAGGTGAAAGCAACGTCAGTGTTACGGTTGGAAATCGAGGAGGCGACAGCCAAGGTCCGCAACGGCCCGCCAGGCGATAGCGACGAGGCGGAAATTCCCGTCTGGGCGGGCGTCCTGCCGGTGCGCAGTCATCTGGTTTCGGCAGAAGCTGCACCCGGATTGCCTGATGGGATAGAGCTACCCGAACCGCTCGCTGCGCTGATAAAATCGGGCCGGATTCGATAGATTGCCTTCGCATTTGATACCAAAGGACTTTGATATGGACCTCACGAATTGGAACGGCGTGCCGCGCCCGGAAAGGATCACCCTGGAAGGCCGCTATGTCCGGCTTGAGCCGCTCGACGTGGCGCGCCATGGCGCTGATCTCTATAACTCGGCGCAAGCGCCCGGCGGCGAAGATCGCTTCCGCTATCTGTTCGAGGATGCACCGGCCAATCTTGCCGCCTTCACGCCCTGGCTTGAAAAGGCCGCTGCCAGCACCGATCCCCTGTTCTTCGCCACGATCGACGAGCGGACCGGCAAGGCCGAAGGCCGGCAGGCGTTAATGCGCATCGATCCCGTGCATGGCGTTATCGAGATCGGCAGCATTCTCTGGGGGCCCGCCATCGCCCGCAGCCGCGTTACCACCGAAACGCTCTATCTCTTCGCCACCTATGTGTTCGACACGCTCGGCTACCGCCGCTTCGAGTGGAAATGCCACAATCTCAACGAACCGTCGAAGCGTGCCGCTGAGCGTTTCGGCTTCACATTTGAAGGCATTTTCCGCCAGCACATGGTCGCCAAGGGCAGGAATCGCGACACCGCCTGGTTCGCGATCATCGACGCCGACTGGCCGCGCCTGAAGGCCGGTTACGAGAGATGGCTGTCCCCTGAGAATTTCGACGAGGCCGGGCAGCAGAAGAGCAAGCTGACGTTTGAATGAGACCTCGGCCTCTCGGCATAGGTTCTGATCCTAAAGTGGCTTTCGAAAATACACGACGCGTTTGGTTTCCTCGAAACCCAATGCGGCGTGGAATGCGTGGCTTTCCACGTTGTCGAGCAGCGCATCCGAGCCAAATTCACGGCAGCCGGCAGCGCGTCCCCAGGCCGCAACCATGCGGCAGAGCGATCGCGCGATGCCCTGCCGCCGGTGCTCCGGCAGCACATAGATGCCCTCCAGGAAAAGCACGGGAGACGTCTCGCAGCCGTTGACATAGTCGTGCCGGAGCGTCGCCTCCGCAAACCCCACGACGTCATCCTGCTCGCTAGCAAGGTAGGCAATGGCGCCTTTCCTCGAGAGAAATTCAGTGAGCTCGGTGCAATGGTATTCGGCCGAGCTTTCCGGCCAGAGTTCGGCCCGCAGACGCGACCATCCATTCAGATGTTCGAAATTCGCTTCTTCTATCCGCATGATGTTCGTCTATTCTCTAATGAATTGGAAATCGGAGATACTCAACCATACAAAGCCATTGTCGGCCCAATGACCGGCGGCGCCTTCGCTACTTCGCAGAACTCCCGCCAGACAAACAATGTCAGCTCGGCGCCATCGGTTTCCGGCTCGGCCGTCGGTCTGCCAAAGGAGAACCGCTCTCCAGAACCTAAACAAACCAGTGCATAGCTGATTAAAGCTACGCCGCCGCCTTGTTGTGTGGTTCCTGCTTCCCGCGCAAGTCCACGACTTGTCGCATCGAGGCTCGTTTCACGCGGGGCTTGCGTCCGGCGCCAGAGCGTTCCTCTCCACAGGCTGA
>NZ_JARFYN010000270.1 GCF_030272695.1 Martinezella calliandrae | reverse complement strand
GCGCAAAGCTCTATGTCGGGCGCGACGAATTGAAAGACGTGAAGGCGCTGAGCGCCAGCATGGGCCGATCGGGTGCGAAGGAAACGACGCTCGATTACACCAAAGCTTTTGCCGCGCGACGGGACATTGGAGACGGAACCGGTCTCTCCCGCCAAATCGATCTTGGCCTCTCGGTCGGAAGGGCTGAAGACCGGCTTCCGGCTCACGACAGCAC
>NZ_JARFYN010000269.1 GCF_030272695.1 Martinezella calliandrae | reverse complement strand
CCGGTGGAACCGGAGGTATAGATGATATAGGCGAGATGGCGTGCGGTAAGGCCAAGGGCGCGGGGGTCTGGATCGGAAGCGGGTAGTTTCGCCAAGGCCGGGGTGGCGGTCTCCAGATCGACCAGCGTCAGATCGGCAAGTGCGGCGGCGCCGAGGGCTGCGCGGCCGGCCGCATCGCAAAGCATCAGCTGTGGTGCTGCATCCTCAAGAACCTG
>NZ_JARFYN010000268.1 GCF_030272695.1 Martinezella calliandrae | reverse complement strand
AACGGCAAGGCCGGTCTTCACACCCGTCTCTTTTTCCAATGCTGCGGTCGCCGTCTTCACCGCATCAATTACCGAAGCAGCCACCTGCTTGCCATCGATGATGTCAGCCATCACCTATCCCATCCTCTCCGAGGCATAGCTTCCGGGGCTTGCCGGGAAGACGATGGTGCGGTTGCCGTTGAGGAAGGTGCGGTAGTGGATATGGGCATGGATGGCC
>NZ_JARFYN010000267.1 GCF_030272695.1 Martinezella calliandrae | reverse complement strand
TGCCAGGCGGCATAGTCGGGATATTGGATGGCGAGCGGCGGCAAAGGATCGTCCTGTCCAGCCAGAAACGCCCGGTAGAGGCTGCTCAGTTCCCGCACGAGCACACCCATCGACCAGCCGTCCGAGACGATGTGATGCTGGGTCAAAAGGAAGACGTGCTCCTCGTCCGACATGTCGATCAGCCGCCCGCGGATCAGCGGCCCGCGCGAAAGATCAAA
>NZ_JARFYN010000266.1 GCF_030272695.1 Martinezella calliandrae | reverse complement strand
TGTGGTGCTGCATCCTCAAGAACCTGCCCCAACCGGGCGCTCGGATAGGCCGGATCGAGCGGCAGATAGGCGCCGCCCGCCTTGAGGATCGCCAGAACCCCGACGACCATGGCCGGGCTGCGCTGAAGGCAGATCGCCACCGGCTGGTCCGGCTTGACCCCAAGGGCGATCAGATGATGCGCCAAGCGGTTGGCCTGCGCATTGAGTTCGCCATAGCTCAGGTGC
>NZ_JARFYN010000265.1 GCF_030272695.1 Martinezella calliandrae | reverse complement strand
TTCGGCGTGGTACTGCCGCTGACGACGCTGTTCGCCAAGCCGGTGCTGTCCGATCTGGCACAAAGCATTGTCGAGGTGTTGAGCCGAGCCGGTCCGCAAGACCTACCGGCGATTGTTGCCGTGTCGCGTCAAGAGCCGCTTGTACCGTCGTTTGCCCAGCAGCGGCTCTGGTTCTTGGCGCAGCTGGACGAGGCGAGCACCAACTATCATATTCCGCTGGTCTTGCG
>NZ_JARFYN010000264.1 GCF_030272695.1 Martinezella calliandrae | reverse complement strand
GAGCGCCGCTACCTTTTGGAGGAGCTGAACCGGACGCAGGCGCCTTACCCGTCGGACCAGTGCATCCACGAACTGTTCGAACAGCAGGTGCAAAAGGCCTCCGATGCGGTGGCGGTGGTTTATGAGGACGAGCACCTGAGCTATGGCGAACTCAATGCGCAGGCCAACCGCTTGGCGCATCATCTGATCGCCCTTGGGGTCAAGCCGGACCAGCCGGTGGCGATCTGCCT
>NZ_JARFYN010000263.1 GCF_030272695.1 Martinezella calliandrae | reverse complement strand
CTTCACCTGCTCGTCGTTGCGGCCGAGGAACTCCAGATTGCCGTCCGGCAGATAACGTCCGAGGTCACCGGTCTTGTACAGCCGATCGCCTTCTACAAAAGGACTGGCGATGAACCGCTCCGCCGTCAGCTCCGGCCGGTTCAGATAGCCGCGCGCAACGCCGGCCCCGCCGATATAAAGCTCACCCACCGCCCCGAACGGCACCGGTGCACCATCGCCGTCCAGAAGATACAC
>NZ_JARFYN010000262.1 GCF_030272695.1 Martinezella calliandrae | reverse complement strand
AGGTTCCAGTCGACAATCAGTTCCGGACGGTCGGAGCTCGGAAAAAACTGCTGTTGAACCATCGACAAGCCGACGATTGATCCAGCGAAGAGGAGGACTGTTGCGGCGATCGTGATCCAGCGCCAGCGCAGGCAGAACTGCAGCAGGCTCGAAAATGCCTTCGCGAACCAGCCCTTGTGCTCGGCATGCTTCTTGATCGCCTTCGGCAGGATCGTCACGCCGATAAGCGGCGTGAACACCACCGC
>NZ_JARFYN010000261.1 GCF_030272695.1 Martinezella calliandrae | reverse complement strand
GCACCTGAGCTATGGCGAACTCAATGCGCAGGCCAACCGCTTGGCGCATCATCTGATCGCCCTTGGGGTCAAGCCGGACCAGCCGGTGGCGATCTGCCTGCAGCGCAGTCCGGCCATGGTCGTCGCGGTTCTGGCGATCCTCAAGGCGGGCGGCGCCTATCTGCCGCTCGATCCGGCCTATCCCAGCCAGCGGCTGATCCAGGTTCTTGAGGATGCAGCACCACAGCTGATGCTTTGCGATGCGGCC
>NZ_JARFYN010000027.1 GCF_030272695.1 Martinezella calliandrae | reverse complement strand
TGTGGAGAGGAACGCTCTGGCGCGGGACGCAAGCCCCGCGTGAAACGAGCCTCGATGCGACAAGTCGTGGACTTGCGCGGGAAGCAGGAACCAGACAACAAGACGGCGGCGTAGCTTTAATCAGCTATGCACTGGTTTGTTTAGGTTCTGGAGAGCGGTGAGCGTTAACCGACAGCTTGCTTGCTTAGCATCACCGAAGCGCCGCTGATCCGGATCAATAGTGCGTAACATAGCATCGATAGGGGTGGTATCGCCCTGCGCACCACGCATAATGACCCGACTGATGATAGTAGGTCCGGTGATAGTAGTGGGGTTGCGAATAGTAGTGGGGCTGGGCCACGAGAGCGCCAATCAGGGCTCCTGCTCCAAACGCCGCTAACGGAACCCAATCGTCGTTGTGGTGGTGATAGCCGCCGTAGTAGCCACCACAGCCGTGGTAGCTGCCACAGCCGTCATGCCACCCGCCCCAGCCGCCGCTGCCGTGGCCACCACTCCAGCCGCCGTGCCAGTCGACTACTTGGATATTGTGTGTCGGTCCGGCCGCGACGAATTCCTGGATCTCCGGCATGGGCATCGCATGAACCGATCCGGAGGTAAAGGCAGCAATCGCTGCCGCCCTGGCAATTAGTGAAACGAAACTGCGCATTTGCGCCTCCTTTCTATACCGAAACTTACGGATTGTAACACAAAGCAGCGATAAGAGGATTGGACTTTGGTCCCAGAGCGAGCTGTGCGGCCACCGGCCGTCCCGCAGTCCGACTAGGGATATCGGTTCCGGCGACCGTGGCCGCCCTCAGAAGGGCTTCCAGTTTCCCAAACATGGCAGATTCATTGAGACGGCCAAAAACTTCATGGTAATTCTACCCATACTATTCCCAGGCGTAAGACTGGGGAATGGCTGAAAATTTGATGTGTCCATGCGCGCAATGACAGCGGCAGGGCGGACCGTTTGTCCCTCCTTGTCAATGCCGCGTGAATTTTCCTCAGAAGTGCCGAAGTAAAATTCCCCATTTATGCCGACGTGGACGTCAGGGAAAATTGGGTATTTTTTGGTGGCCGACCGTGCAACTAGTTCCAGAGACGGCTTATCCGGATCTCGTCTATTATGCGCCCGGTAACAGTCGCGGGATGTGCCGCGAGAGCCGACCCTTCGACACTTTGGAAGCGATCGCCGCCGCGATCGCCGCTGACAAAAATGATTTCACGACATCTATCGGGCACGATCACCGCTTTACGCTGATTTCGCTGCAGTCGTTCCTGATCAATATCGAATTCGCGACATGTCCGGTGCCTGCCTAATGCCGGCCGCTGCCCAATGCCGGCCGCTGCCCAAAAGAGGCGACCATCGCGCTCCCGCATCTCTGCCGCCTGTGTCGAAACCAGACCCACCGCTGGAGCGACCGATGACCCTCTCGCAATCCGAAAGCCGCATCGGCGAACTCGAAAATGCTCTCGCCGAACGGCATGAGGTGGTCGGCAGCCTTGATGCGCATATCGCGAAGACGGCAGTCCGCGTCGCCAACCTTGAGCATGAGATCAACGCCAGCCACGTCTCCCTCGCGGCGCAGAAGGAACTGCTGGCCTCGCGCCTCAACGCCACCGCCATGCGCCGCCAGATGGTCGACATGGAGATCCGACATGCCGCCGAGCTTGCCGAAGCTCAGGCGACGATCAATACCCCGATCTCCTCCGGTGCCGAGAGCGCAAATGCAACCGACAGGTTCGTCGGCAATATGCTCGACCAGATCGCCACGCTGCAGCAGGAGAACGATGATTATCGCAGCGCCACGCCTTTGATCGATGAGCTCTATGAGGATCTCGACCCAGCGGAAGAGAAGATCGAGCGGCTGGAACTCGCCCTCGTGTCCGCGAAACTTCCAGGCGGCATTCGGCCGAACTAGAAGCTGGCTCGGGCGACCCGGGCCAGCCTCATCATGTGCGCGGTCAATATGGTTGACCGTGCGCGCTGTCGTTGTTGCCTACGACGATGAGCACGATGGCAGAAGACTCATAAGATGCCACTAAGCTACAGAGCTAATGGATTGTTTATGTTTCAGGTCGATTTCTCATTACTCTGCCAAACGCATTTCTTAGCAATACATATTGCGTTACATTTTCAATACTAAAGTAACGTCGAACTATACTTCTGGTCTACTACCCTCTTCGAGATGAGTTTGAACCGGCTATGGAAACAGGCCCGTTCACGCGAACAGGCTCAGCCTTGGATGCCGAAGGAGCGACCGAAGGAAACGTGCAATGGACCATTAAAAGTTATTGACCCGACATTCCCCGTGTGAACCACGGACAACGGATCCGAGGCACACCACACCTTTGGGCACCCGTGTCGCCGTCTCTGCGAGACTGTGGTGAGCGTCGATCGGTGCATTCGTGAACGTGCCCGCGCTGGATCAGCGGTTCAAAGTCGCCCCTAGCCATCTCAAGCGACAGAAGATGGCGGACTTCAGACACATCAACGACGCGGGCTACATCATCAGTAATGACAAATCGTCCCACGCGACGACAATGTTATCCGATCGCCAGATCGGTCCAGGATCGGCATAGAGCCCAATCATCCGTCCGCCCAGCGACTGATAGAATGCGATCGCCGGATCGTTGCCGACGACAACCCCCAGCGCGGCGCCGGGATAATGCAGGCCGGCAAGATATGCTGCCAGTTTGCCCATTAGACGGCGGCCGACACCCCTGCGCTTAATAGCAGGATCGACATAGAGAGACCGTACTTCCCCCCGCCCTTCGAAGGCGGCCTGCGATGGCGCGCCGATGCCAACCAAGCGATTGCCCTGTTCAGCGACGAGTACCAGCTGATGACGATCGGGTTTGGCCAATGCAGCCGCCCATTTGGCTTCCCGGTAGGCTTCATCAAGCACACGAAACGCTTCTACCGGCGCAAGCTCGCGGTAGGTGTCACGCCAAACGGCCACATGCAGTACGGCGATTGCCGTGGCATCAGCGACGGCTGCCGGTCGTATCCGGATGTCCTCCTGCTCCGCCATCAGTTCCGCAACCGATAGCCCGTCTTGAATATCCAGCCCAAGGTCGCGAGGCAGATGACGAGGAAAAACGTGATCATGCCAAGGCTCAGCACCGGATTGACGTCGGCGATGCCAAAGAAGCTCCAGCGGAAACCGCTGACAAGATAGAGCACGGGATTGAGGTGGCTGACAGCCTGCCAGAAGGGCGGCAGCATGTTGATGGAATAGAAGCTGCCGCCGAGGAAGGTCAGAGGCGGCACGACCAGCATGGGGATGAGGTTGAGCTGCTCGAAATTCCCAGCCCATATGCCGATCATGAAGCCGAACAGGCTGAAGGTCACCGCCGTCAGCACGAAGAACAGGATCATCATGAAGGGATGCTGGATGGTGATGTGCACGAAAAAGTTCGCCGTTAGCAGGATGATCAGCCCGATTAGCATGCCTTTGGTCGCGGCGGCGCCGACATAGCCGAGGATGATTTCCACCATGGCGATCGGCGCGGAAAGAACCTCATAGATCGTGCCGGTGAACTTCGGAAAATAGATACCGAAGGAACCGTTGCTGATGCACTGGCCGAGCAGCGTCAGCATGATCAGGCCCGGCGTGATGAAAGCACCGTAAGAGACGCCCTCCACCAACTGAATTCGCGAGCCGATCGCCGCACCGAAGACGATGAAATAGAGCGAGGTGGAAATGACCGGCGAGACGACGCTTTGCAGCAGAGTGCGGCGCGTGCGGGCCATCTCGAAGGCATAGATGGATTTGATCGCCTCGAAGTTCATTTGTCCTCTCCCACCAGCGATACGAAGATGTCTTCAAGCGAGCTCTGCCGCGTCGACAGGTCCTTGAAATGAATGCCCTCTGCCGCTAGGCGCGACAGCAGCGCCGCAATGCTCGATTGCTCGTGCTCGGCATCGTAATCATAGACCAATGTCGTGCCATTCGGCCCCAGCGACAAGCCGTTGCCGTCCAGACAATGCGGAACGGCGCCCAGCGGCTCCATCAGGTCGAGGATCAGCTGCTTGCGGCCGAGCTTGGCCATTAACACCTTCTTCTCCTCCACCAGCAGCAGCTTGCCGTCATTGATGACGCCGACGCGGTCGGCGATCTCTTCGGCTTCTTCGATATAGTGCGTCGTCAGGATGATGGTGACGCCGGAAGCCCGCAGCCGTTCGACGACATGCCACATATCTTTGCGGAGCGTCACGTCGACGCCCGCCGTCGGCTCGTCTAGAAAGAGGATCTCCGGCTCGTGCGACAGGGCTTTCGCGATCAGGACGCGCCGCTTCATGCCTCCGGAGAGCTGGCGCAGCATATTGTCCCTCTTGTCCCAGAGCGACAGATCGCGCAACACCTGTTCGATATGCGCCGGATTCGGCTTCTTGCCATGCAGTCCGCGTGAAAAACTGACCGTGTTCCACACCGTCTCGAACTGGTCGGTCGTCAATTCCTGCGGCACTAGGCCGATCATCGTACGCGTAGCACGAAACTCCCTGACCACATCATGGCCGCCGACGGTTACTGTGCCGGTGCTCGGATTCGCAATCCCGCAAACGATGGAGATCATCGTCGTCTTGCCGGCGCCGTTCGGCCCGAGCAGCGCCAAAATCTCGCCCCGCTCGACATCAAGATCAATGCCTTTCAGTGCCTGAAACCCGTTGGAGTAGGTTTTGGTAAGGTTACGAATAGAAATGATCGGGGCCATGATGCAGGCGAAGTCCGGCTTTTCTGATGAGTTTTGCGGCGTTTGCCCGCTATATAGCCGCCCGGCGGCTTTTACCACCCCGTGGGAATGGAACAGTGCGTTCGCTTAAGGACAAGAAACAGTACGAAATCTGTCATCAAATGGTGACCTTCGTCGGGCATATATTTGCTTAGGTGAGCAACGACTGTCGCACTCCGCCCAACGCCTCTTGGTGACAGCGTCGGCGCGCCTCTGATACTTCAATATTGATTGCCATCGCATCCATATTGCACACGTCATTGCAACATGAAGTTTCTTTTCCGGAGCCAGCAAAGATCCCCTGTCGTTGCTGAGCGCCACTCCAGCCGGCCAAGCGCCGGCTTTTCTTTTTGCCGGCTACAGATCGGGAAACTACCAGTTGCCTCGGCAATTTACCAATTGCCGTTGACGCCACACCCTGCCGGCGGCAGCGTCTTGTTTTCGAAGCGCGCCCTCAGCATCGCGCAGCCTTTTTCGCGGATCGGGCCTGGCATCATCGAGTTGAGGCTGATGCCGACTTCATCGAACGGGTTGTCGGCATAGGCGACATAGGCATACCAGCGTCCGCCGATCACGACAATGATCGCAACGAGAGCGGCAATCAGCGCCTTCCCCAGACCTCTCTTCTTTCTCGGTACCTCTGCCATCCAATAGGCTCCCTGTCTCGGCAACCGCAGTTAACTGTGAACTCGTCCGGAGGTAAACCAGCTGCACCCCCGGTAAATCCGCCGCGAACCTGGCATTACAGGCTGCAGTAGCGCCGCCCGCCCCCGCGATCCCTGAGATCGAAGTGGAAATGGTTCCAATGCTCGGCGTTGCTGCCCGGGCCGAGCACCGTGTCGAAATACTTGCAACTGTCGCTGCGCACCGCCTTTAGCAGCCCGCCTTCACGGAAGGAAAACAGCCCTTTCTTGCGGACATCGATCACATGGCCGTTCTTCAGGATGAAGGTACCGACATCGATCGCATTGCCATGGGCGTGCTCCGACATTGGATTGTAGCGTTGGTGGCTATTGTTCATCCGCCGACAGGAATAGCCGCCGAGCGGCACGATGGTGCCGATGCCCGTCCAATAGCGCGTCCGGGCGGCCGGCGCCAATTCGTTCTTTACCCATTTGGCAAAGGCAAGCGTCACCTGACAGTTCAGTGTCACTGCCGGCTTGACAGCGATGTTGCCGGAGAGCCCGCTCAGCGAAATCGGATAGGGAACCTGGCAGGCCGGGCCATCGGAAATCGCCGGCTTGTCGTTATAGACGACGCCCAACCGCTGTAATTCTTGCCGGCAGGCAATCTCCGAAGCAGGCATCGCTCCGCCGGGCAACGATTGCGGCGCCTCCTCCTGCTGTTCGATCCGCGGCATCGGATTGCCGACGCGTGGCAGCATAGCGACCTGCGTGCCCGACTGCTGGCGCCGGATCGGCGACTGGTTAAGTTCGGCCTGTGCGGTGGGGCGTTGAATGATGGAGCGTTTGGCCTGTACCGGCGCGTCCGTGCCGATACCCCCAACGACGGGTTGGTCGGTCTCGCCTTCGGCAATATTTTGCTCTTCCTCCTGGGCCAGTCCGACGACCTGTTCGGACTGGGCCTCCTCATTCGGTCCGACGCCGAGCTCGGCGTCCATGTTGACGCCTTCGGAGGGCACGTCCGACTGCTGCGCCAAACCCTGCTCCACGTCCGTGGTTGTCACGGCCTCATTGCCGCTACCCATCGGCAGACGGCCCTGTTTTCCGGCGGCCGAGGCTGGCATCGACGTCGCGCTCTGCCGATTGCCGGAAAGATTGTAGCTGTTGGCGTAGTTGGCTCTAGCGGAATTAACGGGGGCTTGGTCGCCCTGATAGCTGAACTGCCTCGGCGCTACGCTGCGATGTGGCGTAATCGAGCCGACACGTGCGCTGCTGTCGATGTTCGAGGGCGGCACCAGGCTGTCGGCCGTACAGGCGACCAGTGTCGACGACACCAGCAACGGCAATGCAGCCCGCCGCAGAAAGGACAAATACACCATGCTCCAGATCGGCTCCTGCTGCCCCAGCCACGGTCGGCAACTATTACTAAACTTAAATAAAAACGGTGAATGAATACTTACCGGCCAATGGAGGGCGGACAGCGCAGGCGGTCCCAAAGAGCGCGAAGCGTTTCGAAAAGACCGTCTTCAATCGACAGACCTGTTGTCGAACGCGAACGAAGTCTTCCCCATCGCAGCTCGATTGCGTAGGCTCAGCGCCGGAATCAAGGGCTTTGTCGATAGGAGCGAGTGAATGAACGACAGCGTCAGGCCGAAAGGCGAGTTGACTTTACGCACACTGGCCATGCCTGCCGACGCCAATCCTGCCGGCGACATTTTCGGCGGCTGGGTCATGGCGCAGATGGACTTGGCAAGCGGCATTCGCGCTGCCGAGCGGGCCCGTGGCCGTGTCGTCACCGCTGCCGTCAAGGAAATGGCTTTCGAACTGCCGGTCAAGATCGGCGATACGCTGAGCGTCTATACCCATATAGAACGTGTCGGCCGCACCTCGATCACACTCAACGTCGAAGCTTGGGCGCATCGCTCGCGCTACAACAAGTTGGAGAAGGTTACGGCCGGCACCTTCATCATGGTGGCACTCGACGAGAACGGCGCGCCAAAACCCGTCCCCTCGGAAAGCTGACGGGATGGAAGCTGCACGCACGCCCGAGGTTTACGTCTATATCCGGACTGTCATGAGTATGGTGATCGGGCTTTCGCTTGCCCAGCTCCTGATGCGCCTCGCCGGTTTCGTGCAATCGCCTGGCAAGCACCGCGTCTATCTGGTCCATATCGGCTGGATAGTGTCGATGTTCCTGTTCATTATCCATTTCTGGTGGTGGGAATATCGCTTGCAATCGGTGGCAGAAATAGGCTTCGGCGTCTATCTTTTCCTGATCTGCTTCTGCTGCCTATTCTATTTCCTCTGCGTGCTGCTGAACCCTCCCTCGATCGAGGACTATGGCGGCTTCGAGGAGTATTTCATCTCCCGCCGACGCTGGTTCTTCGGGCTCCTCGCTGTGACCTACGCGGTCGATCTCGGCGATACGCTTTTGAAGGGCGAGGTTTATTTCCGGTCGCTTGGTTGGGAATACCCGATCCGCAATGTTGTTTACATCTTGCTGTGCATCGTCGCCGCCATCACCGCCAATCGCCGCTTCCAGGCTGCGTTTGTGGCGATTGGGCTGATCTACCAGATTACCTGGATCTTCCGTCTTTATGATGTGCTCTCGGGTTGATCGAGAGCCGGCCATGCAGGCAATAGCGCCGAACCTGGCGATGTCGGTAAAATTGCTGCCATCTCCATATTCTACAAACCTCGATAATAGCTTGCAGGCGGGAGGACGTAGCTTTGAAGTTCAGCAGCTTTGCATTGGGATTAGCGCTTACACTTTCATGTACTTCGCTTGCTTATGCTGATGATCCCTCGCCGGGTAACGAGCAAAGCGCCGGGTTGGGTCATTGTCCAGTTGCTGACTTCTTTTACTGCCATAAGCCGATAACTTTGCCTCTAGGGGCGTCTTGCTCCATCGCCCGGCGCATTATTTAGTATTCACATATGAAGAGATCACGAGTTGAGGGATAGATCGTGCATTTCAACAGGATGGCCATCGGATTGCTTTTTACGCTGGCGGGTATCGGCATTGCCTATGCCGATCTCGGACAGGACGCCTACAACCGGGGTGACTACAAGGCGGCGCTGGACTATTGGCGCCCGCTCGCAAAAAAGGGCGATGCAGCCGCGCAACTGAAACTCGGCGAAATGTATGAAGACGGTGACGGCGTCGAGAGGGATCTCACGCAGGCTCTCAACTGGTATCGCAAGGCGGCCGACCAGGGAAATGCCCAGGCTGAGTTCAACGTCGGCACCATGTATGACCAAGGCGAAGGTGTTGCAACCGACGACGCTCAGGCCGTCGTTTGGTATCGCAAGGCCGCCGAACAAGGCTATGGCGACGCCCAATACAACCTCGCTTTGATGTACGACAATGGCGAAGGCGTGCAAGAGGACAAGGCGCAAGCCTTCATCTGGTACAGGAAGGCAGCCGACCAGGGTGACGCCGATGCGCAGTTCAACGTCGCGGACATGTACGACCATGGCGAAGGCGTCAACCAGGACAAGACCGAGGCGATCGCCTGGTATCGCAAATCCGCCGATTTGGGCAACGCCGACGCGCAATACAATCTCGGCGTTATGTACGACGAAGGCGACGGTGTGTCCCCAGACGATCGCCAGGCAGTAACCTGGTACCAGAAGGCCGCCGACCAGGGCAAAATCGAAGCGGAATACAATCTCGCCATAATGTACCGCGACGGTGAGGGCGTGCCCAAGGACGGCAATCAGGCCGCCTCATGGTTCCGCAAGGCAGCCGATCAAGGTGACGCAGATGCGCAATATAGTCTCGGCACCATGTATGCCGATGGCGACGGAATTGCTGAAGACGATGCTGAGGCCGTTGTCTGGTTCCGCAAAGCGGCGGATCAAAACGATGTCGAAGCGCAATACAATCTCGGCGTTATGTATCGTGACGGCGAAGGCGTCGCCAAGAACGGGCAGGAGGCGGTCGACTGGTTCGAGAAAGCCGCCGCCCAGAACTATGTCGATGCTGCCTTCAACCTCGGCGTCATGTACCGCGATGGCGATGGCGTGCCGGTGGACTGGGCGAAATCCTTCGAATGGTTCGACAAGGCCAAGGCCATGGGCGATAACGACAATGAGCCCGATGATAATGAGGGCAGGCCGCCGCAGACGAAGAGCATCCCGATTTGAGCTTTGCGATGCACGACGAACCGCTGCGAGCCTTGCGCCGGCACCGCGGCGAGCTTAAAGCATGTCGCGCAAATTGCCCCGCGGTTTTGCGATAACGACATGCGCAAAATCAAAAACCTAAAGCGCAGGGAGCGATCTTAAAGATCGCGACGCGCTTTAGCTCTTGGCCGAACAGGAATTACGGATGGGAGGTCGCCGATGCGGCTCAGACAGATAGGCCTCGGAGTAACGCTGGCGCTCTCGATCGCCTTCCAGGCGCACGCCGATGACGGGCAAACCGCCTATGATAAAGGCGATTATGCCGGTGCCCTAGCCTATTGGCAGCCTTTGGCAGACAGAGGCGACGCTGCATCGCAGGATGGTATCGGCAGCCTTTATGCACTCGGAAAAGGCGTCCCGCAGGATTATGCCCAGGCCATCGCATGGTTTGCCAAGGCCGCCGATCAAGGTCTGCCCAAGGCGCAATTCCATCTTGGCTTCGCTTATCTGCGTGGCGATGGGGTCACGAGAGACCGCAACATGGCGCTAGGCTGGTTTCGCAAAGCAGCCACCCAGGGCTATCAGCCGGCGCAAAGCATGCTCGATCACATGAATTGAGCGGGAACACTACGGCTTAGAGCATATCCCCCAGACTCCAATGATTGTTCCAGCGGGCGTCGATTTCGTCCTCGACATTCTGGTAGCGGATATCGGTCGAGAGGCGCAGGCGGCCGAGCGGGTCGCGATTGGTCGTAGACGCATGGATCATGTAAGGACTGTGCAGCATGATATCGCCGGCCTCATAATCGGCGGCGAGCCAGCGTGTATTGAAGCGCTCCGCCATGTCGGGCAGATCCTTGGAAACCCAGCCGCCTTCGGTCATGTTCTTGTTGAAGGCGCTAATGCGTTCCTCCGGCGTGAGCGACGCAGCCTTGATCGCAAATTCCTTCTCCATATCGGCGCCGATCCGGTGTGATCCCTCGAGATAGACGAGGCCGCCCATGTCGACCGGAATGTCGCCGATCGGTATCCAGGCCGTGACGATGCGGCTCGTGCCGCCGCGCAGATAGACCAGATCGTAATGTGCAGGGGTGACGACACCGGTATTCGGCCGGGTAAAGCGCATGATCTTGCGCTTGTGCAGATAGGAGATGCCCTCAAGGAATTCATCCATGAACGAAGCCAGCCGCGGCTGGGTGCAGAAGCCCTCATAGGCAACCGAACGTACGAGCGCCATCAGCCGCCGATCGGCGAGTGCCTTGTCGGCTTCCCCCTTGGCGGCAATGCCAGTCACAGGGTCGAAGCCGGGTTGAAGCAGCCCCGTGTCCATGAGATGCGCAAACACCCAGGCGCGAAAATCGAGCACATCCTGCCGCTTCAGAAATTTCTTGAGCCAGAGGTAGCCATGCTCCTGATATTGCGCGCGAAGCGTTGCCATATCAGTTGCGGCATCGGTGGGTTCGAGATAGCCGAAACGGTTCTTTGCCATCGACAGGATCTTGCCGTTTGCCTCAAGCGGCGCCAATCCGGACGCTGCTTCATCCAGCACTGAGCCCAACGAACCCGACATCTCAGCTCTCCCGGAATATGTCACTCGCCAGTGACCTCTCCTCAAAGGCTGGACCGGCAACATATTATTCATAAGATGAATGGATACCGCTGCCTAGCGGTTTTCTGCTCTTTGGACGCATCCGGACAATCTATCCCCTGATCGTCTGGCGCGGCCAAATGATTCATGACCACTTCAGCGACCGCAAAGCGATGAGGGGTTCAGTCGTCGCGCCTCATCTTTGCCGCAGAGGCTTGATTGCTAGATCGGCTGGAGACGTGGAAGAGTAAAACAAATAATCTCGTATCTTACCCACCAAGGATTTTACCCGCCAAGGATCGACCGTCGTGATCAAAAAGTCCCCGATATTGTCCTCTTCGCTCTTTCCGTCGCTTCGCATGGCAACGCTGGCCGTCGCCTTCGCCCTGCCGCTTTCGCCCCTGCCCACAGCATCTGCACAGGCTGAGACCGCTCCCGGCTCCTGCTGGTCGCTGCTGCAAAGCAAGTTCGGTCCGCAGATAGAGAAATCGGTGAACGAGGCCGACCCCTGCAAGAAGCTGCCGGGACTGGACCATAAGGAGAAATTCGAAGTCAAGTCACTCGACGTCTGCAGCGCCGGCGGCGGTGTGCAGATCAACGCCCGCGCCGATCTTGCTTGCAAGTCGCACGGCATCGTCCAGGCGACCGTCAAAGGACAGCTCGAGGCCTCGGTGACGGTCGATGCCGGCGCCTGCAAGATCACCGATTCCCATGTCGGTGTCAGCGGACCGATCGGCGACCTTGTCTCGCAGGTGGGTGGACTACAGGAACTGGCCCGCAGCTTTGCACAGGCGAAGATTTCCGAAATCTGCGGCAAATAAGGCCGGAGGCCGGCGGCTCCTGGCCGCCGGCCATGCTTCGACGAGGGCTGCGATCAGATTGGCATCGCGCCTTGCGACTCCTCCGTCCCCTTCCCGCCGAAGCGGACGTCCTTCTTCTCGAAACCAAAACCGGAAAACAGCGCCACGACCACGGCGACAATGACCAAGACGATCAACATCGCAAAGGCATAGTCGCCGTTCCAATGCGCCGCTAGGCCCGCCTGGATCGTTGCATTGCCGGAGGCCAGCAGGTTGCCGAGCTGATAGGCGAAACCAGGGAACGTCCCGCGCACCTCGTCGGGCGACAATTCGTTGAGATGCACCGGCACGATGCCCCAGGCGCCTTGCACGAAGAACTGCATTAGGAATGCGCCAATGGCGAGCAGCACCGGCCCCTGTCCATAGACCCACAGCGGTGCGACCGGGATCGCCAAAACCGAAGCGATGACGATCGCCCGCCGCCGGCCGATACTCTGAGACAGGGCCCCGAAGAACAAGCCGCCAATCATTGCTCCGATATTATAGACGATGGCGATAGCGCCGACGGTGTAGCTGTTGTACGGCCGCTGCACCTGGAGGAAGGTCGGATAGAGATCCTGCGTACCGTGACTGAAGAAATTGAAGGCGGTCATCAATACCACCGCCCACAGGAATAGTGGGATGTTCTCGCGCAACACTGCGAGGAAAGGCCTTTGCGGTACCGCCTGCCGTTGCAGGAAGGCCGGCGATTCCTGCACGTTACGGCGGATGTAGAACACCAGCAGCGCCGGCAAGGCACCGACCATGAACATGCCACGCCAGCCGATGATCGGGAACAGCAGGAAAAACAGGATCGAAGCCAGCAGATAGCCGGAGGGATAGCCCGCCTGCAGAATGCCGGACACGATGCCGCGCGACTGCGCGGACACGGTTTCCATCGTCAGCGACGCGCCGACACCCCATTCGCCGCCCATCGCAATGCCGAAAAGAGCCCTGAGTACCAGGAACATTGTCAGCCCGGTCGAAAAGCCGGTGAGGAACTCGAACAGCGAATAAAGCAGCACATTCGCCATCAGGGTCACGCGGCGGCCGAAACGGTCGGCAGCAAGCCCGAAGACCAGCGCCCCGACCGCCCGCATGGCGAGCGTCAGGAAGATCGCCACCGACACCGTCGGGACATCCGTATGAAACTCCTCTGCGATATATTTGAGAACGAAGACCAATATGAAGAAATCGAAGGCATCCAATGTCCAGCCGAGATAAGCGGCAAGGACGGTGTGGCGTTGTTGTGGGGACAAAGAGCGCAAACTATCCAATGCTGACATCATGGTCCTCCTCCGACCGGATGGCGGCGGCGAGGCGGGCAATTCCGGATGCCGTCGAAATAAGGGGGGCCGACATTGCGGTCGGGCTTTCTCGACGCTGCGCGGCTCCCGCTCCGATGCGCGCGCAAGGGTAGTGTCGCGGATATCTCGGACAGCCAGTCCCCAACGCATCTAACTTATGCCGGTTCCATCACATTTCGCGTGATATGTTTTGCGTGGCAGGAAGTGGAAAAATCTACCTTCTGTTTCCCTTTTGTACTCTCCCCCCTTCACATCGGCTCTGACTCCCTCCATATTCCGCCCATGGCAAAATCACCGAAGAAATCCCCCGCCCCGAACGGTTTCGAAGAGGCGCCGCAGGCACCATTTGAAGGCGCGCCGCAAACGGGCAGCGTCGCAGATTGGGTCAAGCAGCTCGAAGTCGAGGCTGAGGCCACCAGCGTCGAAAGCCAGCGCGAGATCGCCTCCAAGGCCGGCAAGCACCGCAAGAAGGTCGAGATCACGGCGGGCAAGACCGCGCGCGGGGTCTCCCTCGGCGGCTCGACCGATCCGAAGACGCGCGCTGCGGCCGGCCTCAATCCGGTAGCGGGCCTGGATATCGCGCTTGAGGATGCCGACAAGATTTCGCCCGGCGGCGTCACCGCAACGGTCGAGGCGCTGTCGGCGCTGATCGAGAGCGGCAACCCGCTACACAAGAACGGCAAGATCTGGACGCCGCACCGCCCTGCCCGGCCGGAAAAATCCGAAGGCGGCATCGAGATCCGCATGAGCTCCGACTATCAGCCGGCGGGAGACCAGCCAACCGCGATCCGCGATCTCGTGGAAGGCCTGGAAAGCGGTGAACGCAGCCAGGTGCTGCTCGGCGTCACCGGCTCCGGCAAGACCTTCACCATGGCCAAGGTCATCGAAGCGACGCAGCGCCCCGCTGTCATCCTGGCGCCGAACAAGACGCTGGCGGCGCAGCTCTATTCCGAGTTCAAGAACTTCTTCCCCGACAACGCGGTCGAATATTTCGTTTCTTACTACGATTACTACCAGCCGGAAGCCTATGTGCCGCGCTCGGATACCTATATCGAGAAGGAATCCTCCATCAACGAGCAGATCGACCGCATGCGTCACTCGGCGACGCGTTCGCTGCTGGAACGCGACGACTGCATCATCGTCGCCTCGGTCTCCTGCATTTACGGTATCGGCTCCGTCGAGACCTATACTGCCATGACCTTCCAGATGAATGTCGGCGACCGGCTGGACCAGCGCCAGCTCCTGGCCGACCTCGTGGCGCAGCAATACAAGCGCCGCGACATGGACTTCATCCGCGGCTCCTTCCGCGTCCGAGGCGATACCATCGAAATCTTCCCGGCCCACTTGGAGGATGCCGCCTGGCGCATCTCCATGTTCGGCGACGAGATCGACGCCATCACCGAATTCGATCCGCTGACCGGCCAGAAGACCGGCGACCTAAAATCGGTGAAGATCTACGCTAATTCGCACTATGTCACGCCACGCCCGACGCTCAACGGCGCCATCAAGGCGATCAAGGAGGAGCTGAAGCTCCGCCTCGCCGAGCTGGAAAAGGCCGGCCGCCTGCTGGAGGCGCAGCGCCTGGAGCAGCGCACGCGTTACGATGTCGAGATGCTGGAAGCCACCGGCTCCTGCCAGGGCATCGAGAACTATTCGCGCTATCTCACCGGCCGCAATCCCGGCGAGCCGCCGCCGACCCTGTTCGAATATATCCCCGACAACGCCATCATTTTCATCGACGAAAGCCACGTCACCGTGCCGCAGATCGGCGGCATGTATCGCGGCGACTTCCGGCGCAAGGCGACGCTCGCCGAATACGGCTTTCGCCTGCCCTCCTGCATGGACAACCGGCCGCTGCGCTTCGAGGAATGGGACGCGATGCGGCCGGACACCATCGCCGTGTCGGCCACACCCGGCGGCTGGGAGATGGAGCAATCGGGCGGCGTCTTCGCCGAACAGGTCATTCGACCGACCGGCCTGATCGACCCGCCGGTAGAAGTCCGCTCCGCCCGCACCCAGGTCGACGACGTCTTGGGCGAAATCCGCGAGACCGCCGCCAAGGGCTATCGCACCCTCTGCACCGTGCTGACCAAGCGCATGGCCGAGGACCTGACGGAATATTTGCATGAACAGGGCGTGCGCGTCCGCTACATGCATTCCGACATCGACACGCTGGAGCGCATCGAGATCATCCGCGATCTTCGCTTGGGTGCTTTCGACGTTCTCGTCGGCATCAACCTGCTGCGCGAAGGCCTCGACATTCCCGAATGCGGCTTCGTGGCCATCCTCGATGCCGACAAGGAAGGCTTCCTGCGCTCGGAGACCTCATTGATCCAGACGATTGGCCGCGCGGCGCGTAACGTCGACGGCAAGGTCATCCTCTATGCCGACACCATTACCGGCTCGATGCAGCGGGCGATGGACGAAACCAGCCGCCGCCGCGAAAAGCAGATGGCCTATAACGAGGAAAACGGCATCACGCCGGAATCTGTGAAGGCGAGGATTTCCGACATCCTCGACAGCGTCTACGAGAAGGACCACGTCCGCGCCGATATCGGTGGCGCGTCCGGCAAGGGCTTCGCCGATGGCGGCCACCTCGTCGGCAACAACTTGCAGACCCATCTCAATGCGCTGGAAAAATCCATGCGCGACGCCGCAGCCGACCTGGACTTCGAAAAGGCGGCCCGGCTACGCGACGAAATCAAGCGTCTCAAGGCCGCCGAACTCGCCGTCATGGACGACCCGATGGCCCGCGAGGAGGCAAGGAGCATCGAGGGCGGCAAAGGCGGCCGCTCCAATCCTTCGAAGCTCCGGGCTTCAATCGCCGCGCCTCAGGATCTGGACGGAGCAGGCACGGCATCAGGAGTTAGCCCTCATGGTGAGGCGGCAGGCCCGCCCGTCTCGAACAAAGAGGCAGAGACGCAGCGCTCCTATTTCGCCAAACCCAGTCTCGACGAGATGCGCTCCGGCAGCGACGCCGGCACGCCCCTCTTCCGCAAAAACACCCTCGATGAAATGACCGTCGGCAGGACGGAAAAACCGGTCCTCGGCAAGGTACCGGAAAAGCCGATCATTCGAGCAAAGCCGGGTGTGGGGTCCTATGAGGATGCGGTGGACGAGAAGCAGCGCAAGGGCCGGACCAAGGGGAAGACGGGTCGACCTGGACGGTAAGAGGTTTTCAGTTTTCTGGCGGCAGCTTATGGGCCAGAAGAGGCCCTTGAGCTTTGGTGGCATCGCCACTGAATTGCGAAAAAATGCTGTCGATGGCGGCATGCGAGCATTTCCTCCGTCCTTGCAGCCGCGACCGCCTCGTTTTCTCAGGCGCGCCCTCCCGCGCCGTGTTTGACACCCGCCCCATGAAACCTTTCGATTTTTAAGCCGTTGTCGCGCTATGACCGACGCTAAATCCAATCCAATATCGGTCGGGGGCAACAACCCGCACGGTAAAGAGCAGTCGCACCCCGAAAAGGCCTCGACTGCCGAGGTCGTGTCGCCGCCAGATGTCGTCGAACCCGACCCAAAACTGACACCTGGGGAGGCAGAGCAGGCGCGCAAGAGGTATTTGCTCGCGCGTTTCTGGATCAGCGCGCGCGGTTATTGGGGCCGCGGCGGCGACCGGCTCGCTTGGCCGTGCTCAATCGGGCTTTTAGCCCTGATCGGCACCAATGTTGGCCTCCAATATGGAATCAATATCTGGAATCGCGCAATTTTTGACGCCATAGAGCTACACAATGCCGGCACCGTCTATTTTCTAAGCGCTGTATTCCTGCCGCTCGCGCTCGGAAGCGTCGCCCTCGGTGTCATGCAAGTCTCCCTTCGCATGACGATCCAACGTCACTGGCGTTCCTGGCTCACGACCGCCGTCCTCACACGCTGGCTCGCAAATGGCCGTTACTATCAGCTGAACTTGATCGGCGGCGACCACAAGAATCCCGAAGCCCGCATCTCGGAGGATTTGCGGATTGCCACGGAATCACCCGTCGATTTCATCGCCGGTGTCATGTCGGCCTTTCTGTCGGCCTCGACCTTCATCATTGTGCTCTGGACAATCGGCGGGGCACTCACCCTGACCATCGCCGGTTCGCTCGTGACCATTCCCGGCTTCCTCGTCGTCACTGCGGTCCTCTATGCCGCGATTACGTCCAGCTCGATGGCAGTCATCGGCCGTCATTTCGTTCATGTCTCAGAGGTCAAGAACCAGGTGGAAGCCGAATTTCGTTACACGCTGACGCATGTGCGGGAAAACGGCGAGAGCATCGCATTGCTCGGCGGTGAAGAGGAGGAGCGCAGTGATCTCCAAAAGACCTTCGCCAATGTGCTCCGGCAATGGGCGCTCCTTGCGCGCCAACACATGCGCACGACGCTTGTGTCGCAGGGGTCGAGCCTGTTTGCGCCGGTGGTGCCGATTTTGCTTTGCGCTCCAAAGTTTCTCGAAGGCAGCATGACACTTGGGCAGGTCATGCAGGCTGCCTCTGCCTTTGCGATCGTTCAGAGCGCGTTCGGCTGGCTGGTCGATAACTACCCTCGTCTGGCCGATTGGAACGCCTGCGCACGGCGCATTGCTTCGCTGATGGTCTCGCTTGACGGGCTCGAGCGCGCGGAACAAAGCGACGCCGTGGGACGCATCAAGCACGGTGAAACCGAAGGCGAAGCGATGGTCAGCCTGAACGAGCTCTCCGTGTCGCTTGACGACGGCACTGCTGTGGTCAAGGAAACCCAGGTGGTGGTCGAACCCGGCGAGCGGGTGTTGGTGGCCGGAGAATCCGGTACGGGAAAGAGCACGCTGGTGCGGGCCATCGCCGGTCTTTGGCCTTGGGGTGACGGCAGCATCGACTTTCGCGCCGACAGACGACTGTTCATGCTACCACAACGTCCTTATATCCCCTCCGGGACGCTTCGCCGTGCCGTCGCTTACCCGAGCGCCGCCGACAGCTGGACGCTCGATGAGATCAAGGCCGCACTCGAAAAGGTCGGGCTCGACTATCTAAACGACAAGATCGAGGACGACGCGCCATGGGACCAGACGCTGTCTGGTGGCGAAAAGCAGCGGCTCGCGTTTGCGCGTCTCCTGCTGCACAATCCCGATATCATCGTACTGGATGAGGCAACATCAGCGCTCGATGAGAAGAGTCAGGATAAGATGATGGAGACGGTGATCCGCGAATTGCCGAAGGTCACCATCATCAGCGTGGCGCATCGCGCCGAGCTGGAAGCCTATCATAGCCGCAAGATCACATTGGAGCGGCGCGAGGGCGGCGCGAAGCTTGTCAGTGATATTGACCTTGCCCCGCACAGGCGACGAGGGAGTATGGTTTTACGCTTTTTGGAGAGCCGTCGCGCTCTGCCAAAAGGGAGCACGACCTCAGGTAAAGAGACGCTATCCCAGGATAGAAATTGAGCTCAGTCTGCCGGCTTTCGGGAAGGACTTAGGCAAGCGTCCCGGGCATCTTGTCACCGGACGGAGTCATCCATCCAAAGTCCTTTTAAAATGGGGTTCTCACTGAAGACTCGAGGCCGGACGCCGCCTGCCCGATCGCCGCCTTAAGACAAGCCGACGCATCGCCCTCACGGCTAATCGGCAAGGCGATTGCAGGAGCCGGGTTGTTTAAGCCCAAGCGGACGCGCGTTCCATTCTTTGCTATAGTCTCAGGTAGCCAAGACAGGTCCGACGACACGGCCAAACCTGATCGATTGCTGAAGCGCAGGTGCCACATGACTGACGTTCAGGAAAGGCTCCTTGAAAGCAAAATCACTGAGATCGAGCAGGCCCGGTCCTGGAGTCCCCTCGTCATCTCCAAATTCGAATCACTGATCCGCAGCGGCGACGATTTGTCCCTTTACCGCGTCAATCCCCTCGCATTCGCACGCGACCGCGCCATCTCGGAGGCGGAAAGTATTGATCTGTTTCTCCATGCCACCCGAAGCGGATTGTTCGCGATGAGCTGGGACGTCGTGTGCCCGCAGTCCGGTATGGTGCTCGACAGTTTCGGCGCCTTGCGAACGTTGAAGACCCACTATGTCTGCGGTCTGTGCGATGTCAGCGGTGAAACCAATCTCGACGACTTCATCGAGGTCACCTTCACCGTGTCGCCACACCTGCGCCGGCTGGCCTTTCATGACCCCGGCTCGCTCTCGGTCGAGGATTTTCACTGGAAGGCGCGATTCCTGAGCGACGCACGGATACCCGGCCAACAAGTCCGCTTTCTCAATGTCCTGCAAGGACTGGTTCGCGGCCTCTCTTTCCTGCCGCCCGGTTCGATCACGACGTTGCGGGCGGACCTCGGTCCCGGCGCCCTGGCAGGCGTCAATGTCCAGACCCAGGCCGGTTTCGCATTGCCGATCGCAGGCGAGACCGTAACAGACCCGACACGCCTGCGGATCGGCTATGACGGGCAACGGTTTTCCGCTTCGCTGCCGGCAGTGCCGCCCGGCCCCGTTATCATCGAAGTGCAGAACACCGGTGCCGTACGCGGCTCGTTGCTGCTTATCAATTGGCCACCCGAAATCCTGGCGCAGACGATCAAGCCGGTTCTCGACTTCGATCCCTACATGTCGGCCGGGATGCTGCTTGCCCGACAGACCTTTCGGCGCCTGTTCCGCACGGAAAACGTTGACGAGAAGGAAGGTCTGGGTATCCGTCAGGTGACCCTGCTGTTCACCGACCTCAAGGGATCGACCGCAATGTATGAGCGGCTTGGCGATCTCAATGCGTATGCGCTGGTTCGCGAACATTTCGCATTGCTCGGCGCGACGGTGCAGGAGCATTCGGGCGCGATCGTCAAGACAATCGGTGACGCCGTAATGGCTGCTTTCCACAACCCGGCCGATGCAGTCTCGGCCGCGCTGCACATTCTGGGGGTTATCGAGCGCTATAATGCTGCTCATGGCGACCCCAGCCTCATTTTGAAGATCGGAGCCCATTGCGGTCCTTCGATCGCAGTGAGCTTGAACGAAAACCTCGACTATTTCGGCCAGACCGTCAATGTTGCCGCACGCGTGCAGTCGCTGGCTGGCGCAGGGGAAATTTGCATTTCCGAAGCGCTCTTTTCGGCGCCGGGCGTCGGCCCTCTGCTTGCCGGGCATAGGTTGGTTGCCTTCGATGCTCCGCTTCGCGGAGTTGAAGGAACTGCGTGCGTTTATCGCGTGATGCCCAATTAGTCGTCGTGGAGGTCAACAGGTCTTCGCCGATTGTGTGGCGAACTAGCCTGATGGCGGACAGCCGGGGAGCCCGATCGACCCTTTCCACGTCCCGGCCGTCATCACGAGGAACACAGCGGGAAACGGCCACGTCGAAGCCGTAGCGGCTGGGAGGTTCTGCTATCTCTTAAATGCATGCCAAGGAGACAAGCTAGGAGACAAGCGGCCGCCAAGCCACCCCATCATCTGTGTTCCGTCATGGCACACCATGGCGTCGAGACAACGGATCATTTCCAACCCCTTGAAATTCCCGCCCTATCTGGCGCCGTTCTCGCTTTGCCCCAATATTCCCCCTTGCCTTTTGTCGCAAATCCTGTCACCCATATGCCCGCTCGGGCATTTGCTTGCCGGTGACTGGACTGATTTGGCAATGCCGACTGCGCGAGGCAGCCTCAGAGGTTTATCCTCTGCGTAGACGTTCTTTCCCCGTACGTGACTTCTCGACTGGTCTTTGCGTAGGGCAAAGACTAAACCGCTCGGGGCAGCCCGGGCAGACATCAGACTGAAGGGAAAAGGACTATCCCAATGGCCACCAAGGGCATCGTAAAGTTTTTCAACCAGGACAAGGGTTTTGGTTTCATCACCCCGGACGGCGGCGCTAAGGACGTATTCGTCCATATTTCCGCTCTCCAGGCCTCCGGCATCCAGTCGCTCCGCGAAGGCCAGCAGGTCACCTTCGACACCGAGCCGGATCGTATGGGCAAGGGCCCGAAGGCTGTCAACATCCGGGCTTCCTAAGTCTGAGTTGATACCTGGCTAAAGTTTCGAACGGCGCGGTGAAAACCGCGCCGTTTTTTTGCGTTTGTGGGGGTATCCCAAGCCATGGGTCGTTCGGTACGACAAGCGCGATGGCCTATCTCACCTGGCGGGCGACAAAGCAATTTCTTTCTTTTTGGGAATTTCGACCCCCAGATCCCGCAAAAACAAAGACTTAGAAGAGGAGCGAAACCTCATCTAAGCCTAGGTTTTTGCTTTCTCGCCCGCCAAGGGCGAGCAGGCGGCGTGCCCTTACGCGCTTACGCGCTCGCCCTCGCCGACAAAATCCACCGCCGCGAATGCCGCCGCGATCACCTCCGGCCCCGCGCCCGGCTTGTTGGCGTCGGTGGAGAGGATTTGCCGGTAGCGGCGTGAGCCCGGCAGGCCGGCGAACAGGCCGACCATGTGGCGGGCGACATGCTGCAGGCGGCCGCCATGGGCGATATGGCGCTCCGCATAAGCCATCATGCGGTCACAAAGGCCGCTCCAATCCGGCTCGATCGCCGGTTCGCCATAGAAGCGATGATCGACATCGGCGAGAACGGCCGCGTTCTGATAGGCGGCGCGCCCGAGCATGACGCCGTCCACATGGGCAAGATGTGCTTGCGCCTGGTCCAGCGTCTGTATACCGCCGTTGATGCCGATGAATTCATTGGGCCAACGCTCTTTCATCCGGTAGACGATGTCGTAGTCCAGCGGCGGAATCTCCCGGTTTTCCTTCGGCGACAGGCCCTTCAGCCAGGCCTTGCGGGCATGGATCCAGATCGCATCCGCGCCGGCGTCGAGCACGCGGGTGATGAGATCGGGCAGCGCCTGTTCCGGCGCCTGCTCATCGACGCCGATTCGGCATTTCACCGTCACCGGGATCATGGAAACCTTCTTCATCGCCGCAATACAATCCGCCACCGTCTCCGGCGTCAGCATCAGGCAGGCGCCGAACGTGCCGGACTGCACGCGATCCGATGGGCAGCCGACATTCAGATTGATCTCGTCGTAATCATAGGCCCCGGCGATCCGCACGGCTTCGGCAAGCTTGGCGGGATCGGAGCCGCCGAGCTGCAGCGCCACGGGATGCTCGCTGGCATCATGACCGAGCAGCCGGTCGCGTGGCCCGTGGATGATCGCATCCGCCACCACCATCTCGGTATAGAGCAGCGCGTGGCGGCTGATCTGCCGGTGCAGATACCGACAATGCCGATCCGTCCAGTCGATCATGGGTGCAACGGCAAAAACCGGCTTGCGGCTATAGAGGCCATCCGCCGGCACTCCGGGCTTTTCTGCCGATTTTGTCATGTCTTGTCTCATCGCATAAACTTTGTTCTGGCCCGCTCGAAGCGTCTGTTGCTGCGTCAAAGCGACCTTAAAAAGCTGATAGCAACAAGATGGGCACGATTTCGAGAGGCGATATACAGCAGAGATAGGAATAAAGCGAGATGGCGTCAAAGTTCAAACGAGGCGGCAAGCCCTCATCTGCGAGAGCGTGGCACTGGCTGACCACAACGTGACTGCAAGCATCAGCGCTTTGCCGCCGCGAGTTCGGTCTTAGGTTTCAGCAGGGTGACGAGTAGCAGGCCGACGATGATGATCGCCGCGCCTTCGAGATGATAGAACTGCAACTGCTCGCCAAGAAGCAGATAGGCGAGCACGGCGGTGAAGATTGTCTGGAGGTAGAGCATCACGCCCGCCCGGGCCGCACCCAGAGCCTCGACGCTTCGATTGAAAAGATAATAGGTCAGCGCTCCGCCAGGTATCGCTACATAGGCGAGAGCGATCAGGCCGTTGCCGTTGAGTGCGGAGCGCTCGTCGGACGCAAGCTCCCAGATATAGAAAGGCAGCGCCGTGAGCACCGCGGCACCGAGCAGCAACACCAGGAGCGCAAGGCGCTCTATGTCGAATTTGGCGCGGCGGAGCAGAACCGTATAAAGACTGAAGCAGAAGGAGCCGGCGACGATCCACAGCTCCGAGGGATTGATATCGAGGCGCATCAAAGCGGCCGGACTGCCCTTGACGACGATGGTCACGATCCCGAGAAAAGCGATCAAAGATCCCGTCACCTGCCAGGTTCCCATCGGCTCGCCCAGAATGAGGCGGGCAAAGATCATGGTGATGATGGGGATCAGAGCCATGATAATGCCGGCCGTCGTGGCGTCCGCATGTTCCAGGCCGGTGAAGAGCAGGCCCTGGCAAATCGCAAGCCCGATGCCGCCAATGCACAGCAGTTCGAGCGGACGAGCCCGCGCAAGGCCAACCATGGCGCCAAAATGCCGGCGCACGATCGGCAGCAGGATCGCGCAGGCGATCAGCACGCGCCAGAAGCAAAGCGCGAAGGGCGGCATTTCGTGAGACACCCATTTCGCGGCGATATAGACGCCAGCCGACAGCAACCAGCAGACAACCGCCACGCAATAGGCCGACGCAAGCGAATTGCCCGCCGCCTGTCCCGTGCCGTCGCGATTGATGTGGACCCCCAAAACATTTATCGCCATGGTTTGGTTATGCCACAATTCCCATCATCTCGACAATCGACAGGGGCTGAGCGGGGGCGGGCCAGGGCAAACGTCCTGCCACTGTTCCTCAGAGTGTCAGCGCAAAACCCTCGACGCTTTATACTCAAACCTTTCCGAAGGTTGGTTTTCTCCTCTGCCCCATTGGTGCTAGGTTGGCGTTGGAACCGGAAGACATGGATCTTCTGGCAGCAGACGAACTATTTGAAGAGATTGTCATGACCGAACAATTTGCCACCGTCATTGCCCTGCCCGCGCCTGTCCTACTGCCGATCGAAGGCGAAACCGCATTCTTCCCCGTGCGCCGCGTCTATTGCGTCGGCCGCAATTACGCCGACCATGCAATCGAGATGGGCCACGACCCTAGCCGCGAAGCGCCGTTCTTCTTCCAGAAAAATCCGGACAATCTATTTGCAAACGGTGATTTCCCCTATCCACCGCTGTCGTCGGATGTGCATCACGAGGTCGAGCTGGTGATCGCCCTGAAAGGCGGCGGCGCCGATATTGCGACCGAGAGGGCGCTGGATTGCATCTACGGCTATGCCGTCGGCATCGATTTCACCCGCCGCGACCTGCAGGGTGAAGCCAAGAAGCTTGGGCGTCCCTGGGAAGTCGCCAAGGCCTTCGAACATTCCGCCCCCGTTTCGGCTCTTGTCCCGGCAACACGCGTCGGCCATCCGGACAAGGGCGCCATCTGGCTGATGCGCAACGGCGAGTCGGCGCAAAGAGGCGACCTGTCGCAGATGATCTGGAAGGTGCCGGAAATTATTGCCGAGCTCTCGAAGCTGTTTGCGCTAGCGCCGGGCGATATCATCATGACCGGCACGCCGGCCGGCGTCGGACCTGTGGCGCGCGGCGACACGATCACCTGCGCCGTCGATGGCGTCGCGGCCTTAACGCTAAACGTCGTTTAACCGGGGAGAAACGAGATGCCGCTTTATGCCCTCGCAGGCCTGGTGCCGAAGACGCCCGATCCCGGCCGCTATTGGATAGCGCCCGACGCAAATGTGATCGGCAAGGTCGAGCTCGGCGAAGATGTCGGCATCTGGTTTGGCGCGGTCCTGCGCGGCGACAATGAGCCGATCGTTATCGGCAAGGGCACCAATATCCAGGAGGGGGCGATGGTGCACACCGACCCCGCCTTCCCGGCCACCATCGGTCAAGGCTGCACGATCGGCCACCATGCGATCATCCACGGCTGCGCGATCGGCGACAATTCGCTGATCGGCATGGGCGCCACTATCTTGAATGGCGCAAAGATTGGCAGGAATTGCCTTGTCGGTGCCAATGCACTGGTGACCGAAGGAAAGGAATTTCCCGACGGCTCATTGATCGTTGGCGCTCCGGCCAAGGCGATCCGCACGCTGGATGATGCTGCGATTGAAGGCTTGCGCCGCTCGGCCCGCAACTACATCGCCAACTGGCAGCGTTTTGCACGCGACCTCAAGAGACTGGATTAGGTGGCGTCCCCGAAAGTTCGCCGCTTTAGGGATAAAGCCGCACTGAAATTCAAGCGGCGCAGCTGGCGCAATGGCCGCGGATTTCGATGGTCGACTTCTCGGCCTTGAACTTATGCGATTTCAGCCAGTGCATCAGCCGATGGTCCACCTCATGGTCGTGGAATTCGATCACCTGGCCGCAGCTTTCGCAGATAGCGAAGGCGACGAGGCCGTGGCTATGGCAATTCTCGTCCGGATGGGCGCAGGCGACGAAGGAGTTGATGCTCTCGAGGCGATGGACGACGCCATATTCCAGCAGCTTGTCCAGCGCTCGATAGACCTGCAGCGGCGCGCGGAAACCATGATCGCGCAGCTTATCGAGGATGGTATAGGCGCTGAGCGGCGCCTCGGCCTTGGTCAGGACATCGAAAACCAGCGACTGGTTCTTGGTGAGTATCGGAGTGGTCATGTTTCCTGTCCTCCCTGATGCGCCGCCGGCGCGCCGGCCCTGCGGGCAAGGGGCAGCAGACTAATGATAAACAGAACGAGCGCCGCCACTACGATCGACGGGCCGGAAGGCGTATCGTAACGCAACGAACCGAACAGCCCGCCAACCACGGCGACGGCACCAATCAGCGACGCAAAAACAGCCATCATCTCGGGCGTCGCGGCAAAGCGGCGAGCGGTAGCGGCAGGAATGATCAGCAGCGCGGTGATCAGCAGGATACCGACGATCTTCATGGCGATGGCGATGACGATGGCCATCAGCAGCATGAAGAACAGCTTCGCCCGCTCCGGCTCAAGCCCCTCCGCCTCGGCGAGTTCCGGATTGACAGTGGAGGCGAGCAGCGGCCGCCAAAGCCAGGCAATAGCCGCCAAAACCAGAATGCCACCGCCCCAAATCAGGGCAATATCCGAGCGGTTGACGGCGAGAATGTCGCCGAAGAGGAAAGCAATGAGATCGATCCTTACCCAGCTCATGAAAGCGACGATGACGAGGCCGATCGCCAGCGTCGCATGCGACAAGATGCCGAGCAACGCATCCGCCGACAGCGCTTGGCGACGCTGGAGGAAAAGGAGCAGGATCGACACGGCCGCCGCGACCGCGAAAACGGAGAGTGTCAGGTTGAGCTGGAAGAGCAGCGACAGCGCCACGCCGAGCAATGCCGAATGCGAGATCGTATCGCCGAAATAGGCCATGCGCCGCCAGATAATGAAGCAGCCGAGCGGTCCGGTGGTCAGCGCCAGCCCGACGCCCGCAACGACGGCGCGGAGGAAGAAATCGTCAAACATGGCGTTCTCCCGCGGCATGATGATCATGGTCGCGGTGAGCATACTCATGGTCGTGGTCGTGATGGTCATGGCCATGGCCATGGCCATGATGGCCGTCGTCAGTGCGGCAATCATCGGTAATCGAGCCGTCGGCATGCTGCACGCGGCCATCAGGCAAGTGCGTATGGTCGTGGTGATGGCTGTAGATCGCCAGCGACTGGGCCGCCCGAGTGCCGAACAGCCTCACATATTCCGGGCTCTGAGTAACCGCCTGGGGCGTACCGCGGCAGCAGACATGGCCATTCAGACAAACAACAGTGTCAGTCGCGGCCATGACGACATGCAAATCATGCGAGATCAGCAGAATGCCGCAGCCTTCGGAATTGCGGATCGATTTGATGAGATCATAAAGCGCGATCTCGCCGCTGAAATCGACGCCTTGTACCGGTTCGTCCAGCACCAGCAGGTCTGGCTTGCGGGCAATGGCGCGAGCCAGCAAGGCCCGCTGGAACTCGCCACCGGAAAGATGCTGCACCTCCGCCTTGGCGAGATGGGCGATCCCCACGGCCTCCAGTGCTGCCTTCAACTCCGTTTCGGCCAACGGCCCGGTCAAAGTCATTAAACGATGGACGCTGAGCGGCAGGGTCCAGTCGACGGCAAGTTTCTGCGGCACATAACCGACCTTGAGGCCGGCAATACGTTCGACGCTGCCTTCATCCGGCTTCAATACGCCGATCGCAGTCTTTGCGCTCGTGGACTTGCCGGAACCGTTCGGACCGATCAACGTGACGATCTCGCCGCGGCTCACAGAAAAATCGACGCCGCGCACCAGCCAGCGGCCGCCACGGCGAACGCCGACGTCATGGAGCGACACAAGCGGCTGGCCCTTATTGTCCATGGAAGAAAGCATGAAATTTCCATTTGTGCTGTTGCGCCTTGCTATCGCACACGTTATAGCATAACGCAATTGATGTAATAACATAACAAACTCATTCAAGGTCAGTATCGCATGACCCCGGCAAAGGCCATCCTCCCCCTCACCGCTTCCTTGTTGCTTTTCGGGCTATTGGCTACCCCGGCAAGCGCAGATCCGCCCGAAGTGGTGGTATCGATCAAACCTGTTCACTCGCTCGTCGCAGCGATCATGCAGGGCGTCGGCGCACCGGATCTGATCGTTGACGGCGCCGCCTCGCCGCACACCTATGCGCTGAAACCCTCCAATGCGCGGGCGCTGCAATCGGCGAAGGTGGTCTTCTGGGTCGGTCCCGGCATGGAAGCTTTCCTGGAGAAGCCGCTCTCGGCCCTCGGCTCGAACGCCCTCGTCGTCGAACTCGATAAGGCACCGGGCATCGCCAAGCTGAAATTCCGCCAGGGCGGCGCGTTCGAAGCGGATGACGATGGCGACGAACCGGCGGCAAATGCGGGCGGTTCAGACGATCATGGAGCGTTCGACACACATCTGTGGCTCGATCCGCACAATGCCAAAGCGATGACGGCCGAGATCACCACGACACTGGTCGCAGCCGATCCCGCCAACGCCCTTTCCTATGAAGCGAACCAGAAGGCACTGGACGACAAACTGGACGCGCTCGATGCGGAAATCGCGTCGACCATCGCGCCGATCAAGGACAAGCCGTTCATCGTATTCCACGATGCGTACCAATATTTCGAGCGCCGCTACGGCGTACGTGTCGCAGGCTCGATCACGGTAAGCCCCGAAAGCATCCCCGGCGCTCAACGGGTGGCGGAAATCCACGGCAAGGTCGCCGATCTCGGCGCTACCTGCGTCTTCGCCGAGCCGCAATTCGAGCCGAAACTTGTCAACGTCGTCATCCAGGGTACATCAGCTAAGTCGGGCGTGCTCGATCCGGAAGCTGCGACGCTGCCGCAAGGACCGGATCTCTATTTCAACCTGATGCGAGGCATCGCCAATTCCCTGAAGTCCTGCCTCTCCTGAGACAGGTAACAATTGGCGATGGTGGCGAGCTATTGCGCGCACTTTTCCGCCGGCAATTGCGTAAAAACAAAGCAGTAGAGCGGGAAAACGAAGCTGTGAAACGCAAAAACCGCTCCAGCACCGCAAATTGAATTAACAGATAGAGGCTCGACGGCCGGTTTCTCAAGGCTTCGATGAGGAGAACGACAGCCGACTGCGCCCACCCCATGGCGCACGCGATCGCAACTCCCTTGTCAGGATGCTGAAACGGCCGGTCAGGCAACCAGCATGTTCCTCGGAACGACGCCGACTTCATGGACGACCAACAGAGCGCCGGTCACTTCGCCTCTCGACTTGGTGGCACGCAGCGGCGTCATCCGGCAATGGAGGGTCTTATTGGCATCCATCGGGTGATAGGACGGATAGAGGCATTCAACCGTCTGACCGGCGAAGCATGCGTCAAGCTTTGACTTGACGCCGTTTTCAAACCGTTCAGAACCGATGAATTCGGAAACATGCCGGCCGACCAGCTCGATCGGTTTCGATTCCAGAAACTCGGAATTGGCTGCATTGCTATAGAGATAACGATAATCGCGCGTAATGACAGCGACACGGTCCGGCAGGCTGTCGAGAATGACATCGTTCAAAACGTTGTCGTCGTCGAAACCCGCGGCCTCGCCTGCTTGCTCGTTTTTCTTTGCGGAAAACGCCATCAGCACTTCAGCCGCAGCCTGACTGGCGCCGCCAAAATAGCGATCGATCAGCGACGACAGCGACGCAGAATTACGCACCACCCGTGAGCGATCATCCGATTCCTCGCGGATGAGGTTGCTCATGAATTGCAGCTGCATGTACATTTCGAGAAGGCTGGTGGCTTTATAGGACAGGATCGCTGTTACGAGCGGCTCCAATTCGCGATCGAGTGAACCAACCAGTTCATCATCACCCAGTTTGATCGCCCGCTGAATCTGGGTGCATTTTATGGAGAAGGCATGAAAGAGTGCCAGCAAATTGCCCTCCTGTCCTTGCCCATAGTTTAGCCTCGGGCCTCAACCCCGAAGCTGCTGTGAACAAGGATCTTCAGCCTGGCGTCCGCTATCTCGCCAAACTTTCTTGCGGTTGAGATAACATGACTTACCCTCACATTCAATCCTGATAGATTGAAGTTCCCGGGAAAGGCGAATTTTTCCGAAAGTCGAGGCTTACCTAAGGTCAATATGGAAGCTCGTAGGGATTAAATTGATCCGTTCTGCTACGAACGGCCTTATTTAAGTAACACCTTTAAAAGACAGACTTTTTGATATTCCAGCGGTCGTGATACCACAGCCATTGCTCCGGATGTTCTCTTACCCAGCTTTCGACCTTGTCGTTCAGCAACTGCGCCGTCGCGGCCAGGTTGAGGTTGCCGCGCTCGTCGCGGGGCATCTCAAGTCGCGGCTCGATTTCCAGCCGATAACGGTTATCCGGCAACCGAATACAGCGAGCCGGGTAAACCTCGCAATCAAACTGACGGACCAGTTTCGGCAACAGCGGATTGGTCTTGACGTCGCGACCGAAGAACAACGTCTTCAGCCCCTTGCGAAATTTCTGGTCGACCAGCACGCCGACGCCGCTGCCGGCCTCCAATTGCCGGGCCAGGGTGAAAGACGATCCCGCATGCGAGGGCACTAGGTTTCCCATGCGCTTGGCGCGAAAATCGAAAACCTTCTGCGCCACATAGGGATTGTTCGGGGGGCGGAAGAGTACGGTAACCTTCAGCCCGAAAGCCGCCCCCGCAACTGGCAGCAGTTCGAAATTGCCCGTGTGTCCGGTAAAGACGATAAAGGGCCTCGGATTTTCCATGAGGTCGACAAAGATCGGAATGCCGGATACCTCGATGCGGCCCGGCTTCTCGCTGAAAGGATCGAAATCGAACAGCCGATCGAGGAAGACATATTCCGCTGCCAGGCGCCCCATATTGCCCCAGCTTGAAAGCGCGATCTCCCCGATCTCCGCATCGCTCTTCTCGGGAAAAGCGTTGTGCAGGTTCGCCAGCATCAGCTTGTGGCGACGCATGCGCGGCCCGATCTTGCGGGTCAGCCAGTCAGCGAAGTTGATCCCGCCATCGGCCGGAAACAGTTTTAGGAAGTTCAGGAAGCCGAAGATGATCTGCGCGATCAGCCATTGGCGGAAATGCCGGACGGCAAGCACGATCCGGGTAATGACGAGCTTCACGCCGATCAATCCATTTTGAGGATGATCTTGCCGAAAATCTGGCGCGATTCCATCCGTTCCAGGGCTCGGTCGATATCGCCGAAGCTCACTTCGGTGTCGATCACCGGATGCACCAGCCCGCGCGCCATCTTCTGCATGGCATTCGCCATATTTTCCATGCGACAGCCGAAGGAGCCAAGCAACTTCAACTGCTGCTGGAACAGCATCATCAGGTTCATGTCGGTGGAGACGCCCGAGGTCGACCCGCATGTGACGAGACGCCCGCCGCGTTTCATGCACAGCATCGACCCGGCCCAGGTATCCTTGCCAACATGTTCGAAGACGACGTCGACGCCCATCTTCTTGGTCAGCTTACGCACCACGCCTTCGAAGCGGTCGGTACGATAATTGATGACGTGATCGGCGCCGAGCGCCTTGGCCTTCTCGATCTTGTCGTCGGAGCCGACGGTCGTGATGACCGTGCAGCCGATCTTCTTTGCAAGCTGGATGGCGGCCGTGCCGATGCCGGAACCGCCGGCATGAACGAGGATCGTCTCACCCGGCTCCAGCTTGGCATTGTCGAACAGCATATGCTCGACCGTGCCGAAGGTGACGGGCGCAAGCGCCGCACCGATCGCATCGACACCCGGAGGAGCCGGGACCAGCAAGCGCGCCGGCAGATTGACCTTCTCCTGCGCGAAGCCGTCGAGATGGAAACCATGTACGCCGCCGACATGTTCGCACAGATTGTCGCGGCCCTCGCGGCAATGGCGGCAGAGCCCGCAGGTGCGCGCACCGTAGATCGACACGAGCTGGCCGGGCAGCACGTTGGCGACCCCCGGTCCGATCGCTTCGACGACGCCGGCAGCCTCAGCACCGATGACGAGCGGCATCTTGCGCTTGGCGAAGGCCATGCCGCGCCAGCCCCAGACATCGATATGATTGAGGGCGACCGCTTTGACACGCAGGGTCACCTCACCCGCGGCTGGCGCCTCCGGCTCCGGCAGATCGGTGATCTCAAGTTTGCGGTCGTCGATCAGTTGCAAAGCGCGCATAACAAAGTCCCTCGCCACTCGGGCGCAATTATATCCGGTTTTTCAGAAGTCCGATTAAGCCGGTTCAAGCGCCATGACAAGGCTGGCATTCTGCCCGCCGAACCCGAAAGAGTTCGAAAGGATGGCGCCCACCTGCTTTTCGCGCTTCTTGTTCGGCACGACGTCGAGAATGATCGACGGGTCGGGATTGTTGTAGTTGATGGTCGGTGGCAGCGTGCCGGTCAGCATCGTCTGCAGCGAAAACACCGCTTCGACCGCACCAGCCGCCGTCAGCGTATGGCCGATCATCGACTTGTTGGACGATACCGGGATGCTGGACAGCCGCTCACCGAAGACGGCGGACATGGAACCGTATTCCATCTTGTCGTTTTCCGGCGTCGATGTGCCATGGGCGTTGATATAGCCGATATCGGCCTCGGCCATCCCCGCATCCGCCAGAGCGGCGCGGATCGTTGCGATCGCCGGGCCGCCGTCCGGCGACGAGCGGGTACGGTGAAAGGAATCGGCCTTGTCGCCGGCCCCCTTCATGATGCCGAGGATCTTGGCGCCGCGCGCAACCGCCGCCTCCAGTGATTCCAGCACAAGCGTTGCGGCACCTTCTGCGATGACGAAGCCGTCGCGGTCCTTGCTGAACGGCTTGGATGCCTTGGTCGGCGGGTCGTTCTGCGTCGACAGTGCCGAAAGCAGCGAAAAGCGGATCAGCGCTTCGGCGCTGAGCGAACCATCGGTCGCCACCGTCAGCGCACGCGTCGTACGGCCCTGCCGGATTGCCTCGATGCCAAGCTGGATCGCGGTCACGCCCGATGCACAGGCCGTGGACAAGGTCACAGGCAGCCCGCGTGTGCCGAAACGATCTGCGAGCCGCTCCGAAATCGCGCCGAACAGGGCCGCCTCGTGGAAAGCCGGATCGGGGCGCTCACGCATGGCGGCGAGGAAACGCTCATAGGCGTCGCCCGGATGATCCGCCGGCGGCGACCGGTCGGCCAGCTCGAAACGTGCGCTCCATTCCGGTTCGATCGGCGGTGCGGCAAGGAAAAGCGGTGCGTTGAAATCGCCGGAAATGCCGGCCTGGGCTAGCGCCTCGGTCGTGGTCTCGCGGGCGAAGGCATAAGAGCGCTCGACGGCGTTCGGCACCGGAATGTCGATGAAATCCACGGTACCGGCAATGCGCGTCGAAAGTCCGTCGGTCGGGAAACGCGTGATGCCATGGATGCCCGACGTCCCCGATGAAAGCGCGTTCCAATTGTCCTGCAGTCCCTGGCCGAGCGAGGTGATGATGCCCATGCCGGTAACGGCGACGATCGGGCGGCCAAGATGATCCTTATAGGCAGATGCGGTCATGATCTTAACTCCTCACGCTTCGGCGGAAAGTACGGCGACACCTTCACCGCGCGCATGACCAACGGTGGTCACGACAGCTTTCTGCGCGCCGGCGCTCATCGGCTTTTCATGCGTGACGTCGAAAGGCGGCACCTTGGCCCTGTTGGCAACCGCGAGCGCTGCCAAGGCAAGCCCGAGCGGAAACTGGCTTTCAAGCCCATGGCCGGAGATACCGGCATAGCCGCGAATGGCCGATGCCGGAAGCTGCGCCTCCAGCACGGACTTTTCGCGGGTCGCGAGATCTTGAATTGCCGTCGTTCCGCAGAAGATGACGGTGCTGTCACCCTCAGCTCCCTTGGCAGGCTCGAGCAAGCGCTCAAGCCTCGCTTCGAACTTGCCGTCGTCGCGGCTGCCGCGATCGCCTTCGATGGCGTCGATCGTTGCGTAGATGCGTGCGCCACGGCCTTCGGCATGGGCGCGCGATTCAAGCACCAGGAAGGCGCTGAGCGAACCGAGGATCATGCCGCCGCCGTTTTCCGGCTTGCGGGACCAGAGTGGATGCCAATCACCCGTCGCGTGCGCGCTCACCGATTCGATCAGCAACACCATGTCCAGGCGCTCCGCAGAAAACGCGCCGCCGACCAGTGCGTGGCTCGATTCGCCCGACTTGATCCGATGAAAAGCGGTCTCGACGGCCGAAATGCCGGAAGCCTCCTCGCCCATGAAGGTGCGCGACGAACCCGTGACCTTGTGGACGATCGAGATATTGCCGGCGAGCAAATTGGAAAGTTGCGCCAGAAACAGCGTCGGACGAAGCTCCGTCGTCAGCTTCTCGTTTAGAAGCACTTCGCGATCATTACGTTTCAAGCCTTCATTGACGATCAGCGTATCGACATTGATGTCGCGCTCGCCGCCGCCGGCCGCAACGATCATGTCCATGCTGCCGCAAGCCTCGAGATCGTCCTTGAATCCAGCGTCATCCAGCGCCAGGCCGGCTGTAAAGACGCCAATGCGCTGCCAGTTTTCCATCTGGCGCTGATCACCGCGCTTCGGGATCTGCTGCGACCAGTCGATGTCCGGCAGCGGATGCACGGGATAGGGCTTGAATTTCTCGGTTTCGACGATGGTCGGCGGCGCCTGGTCCGATTTCAGCAGGGCGACGTGCACATCCTTGCCAACACCCTGACAAGTGACGATGCCGATACCCGTGATCACCACATCATTTAGAGCCTTGCTCATTCATCAATCCTCTTAGAATGCGGCGCCATGCAAGCCTGAAACGTCAGCCATTGGCAGCGATAGCGTCGAGAAGCCCGACCTCACCTGCCCGCTTGCGCACGATATCGGCGAGCGGCACCTCATTAAACGGCATGGTGCGCAGCTTCAACTGCGCATCGCAGATCTTCTTGCCGGCGATCGTGATCCGTGCCTTCGTCACCGCAAAGCCCGAACCGTCATGCTCCAGTTCCGCGACGATGTCGAGTTCGGCTTCCGGCTCGACGAAAGTGCGCATCTTGGCGCCGTCGACCGACATCAGGAACGGCATATAGGCAAACTTCGTCGCGGCGAGCACGAGCATGCCGGACGCCTGTGCCATGGTTTCGATGAGGAGGACACCGGGAACGAGCGGCATGCCGGGAAAATGGCCTTCGAAAACAGGGCTCTTGGCCGGGACGACCGAATGCGCCTTCAAAACGCCCTTGGACAGATCGACCGATTGGACCCGGTCAATCATCTGGAAATATTCCAACAGCATCAACGCCTCCGATTCGACCCGGTGGCGCGCTTGGCCCGGGAAGAATGCGATAATTAGGAACAAAACCGCCCGGCCGCCATATTCAGGGGCGGCTGGGCGTCAAAAAAGCAAAGACGTTGCTCAGCCCTTGGCGGCGCGCAATTCGTCGATCTTGGCGCAGAGATTCTTGAGGACGAAGTATTCCTCGGTCGAAACCTTGCCCTCGTTGACTTCCTGCGTCCATTGTTCCAGCGGAATCTTGATGCCGAATTCCTTGTCGATGGCAAAGACGATGTCCAGGAAATCAAGGCTGTCGATACCTAGGTCGTCGATCGTGTGGCTCTCTGGGGTGATCGTTTCACGGTCGATTTCGCTGGTCTCAGCGATGATGTCGGCAACTTTGTCGAATGTAGCAGTCACGCCCATACCTCTTGAAATGATAATTCAACCCTCCTCATAGGGAAATCCATTCCAAAAGCCAATGGTTTCCGCCTGAGACCCCAGTAATTTGACCAAGCACTGTTGCTCAAACAGCAAAGATACTTGCCGTGCACAATTGCCGGAATAACGGCCGACATGCGAGCAAGATGCGGCAGTATTGCGGCCTGAAGGCCATGCTGAGCAAATTAACCACAACCACGAGCAGACCGCCGGAGCAATGAACAAGCGACGATCATTGGCTGATGACGATGCGAGTATTGCTCAGACCGGCCTGCGAGGCCATAGAGAAGAAGGTTGCGGCGTTTTGCGGCTCGAGACGTATGCAGCCATGCGAGGCAGGCCGGCCGAGATGTCTGAGTTCATAGGTGCCATGCACTGCATAGCCGCCGTCGAAGAACACCGCATAAGGCATCGGCGCATTGTCGTATTTCTTCGAGCGATGATCGCGCGACAACCATTTCGCCGTATAGGAGCCGATCGGGGTCACATAGCCCCTGCGCGCCGTCGATACCTTCCAGCGATACTTCAAAACGCCGTCCTCGGAAACGGTCATCGTCTGCGATCGAAGATCAATTTTGGCAATTACACTTCCAGCCTGCGCTGAAGCGACATGAAATTGCACGCACAGACATGCGGCAACGGCTGCCAGTATTCGTCTCATCTTGTCCCCTTCCACCGTTGCTTCTTTTCGAAACAATTCCGATGAAAGGCAAATCTACCAGCTCTCAGATTATACTAAATTAATACAGATAGTGAGTAATTCGTTAACGCAGAATCCTCCATCTATAGCAGCAGCAGGAAGACGACAAAGGTAAAGAGCGTCAGCATCGTGCATGCCGCATGAAAGATCGAGATGCCGGCCTCGACATCGCTGACGGTGGCGGTGTCGCGGCCCGAACCGTTGATCATCGGTTCGCGCACGATCTCACCACCATAGACACGCGGCCCTGCAAGCTGGATATCCAGCGCGCCCGCCATCGCCGCTTCCGGCCGGCCCGAATTCGGTGAGCGGTGCAGCCCACCGTCACGGACCGCAACGCGGATCGTGTTGCCGAGCGCGGAAATCCCCTTCTTGGCGAGCGCGCCGGCGGCAATCAACAGGATCGATAGTCGCGCCGCCGGCCAGTTGGCGACGTCGTCCAGCCGGGCTGCGGCCCAGCCGAAATCGATATAGGTCTCGGATTTATGGCCGATCATCGAATCGGCCGTATTCAGCATCTTGTAGACAAACAGGCCCGGCAGGCCAAAAATGGCATACCAAAGCGCTGGCGCCACGACGCCATCGGAAAAATTCTCGGCAAGGCTCTCGATCGCGGCGCGGCAAACGCCGGATTCATCCAGGGTTTCAGGATCTCGCCCGACGATGCGTGCTACGGCGCGACGTCCGCCGTCCAGTCCTTCGGTGCGCAACGCCTTCGACACCTCGCCGACATGATCGGAAAGGCTCTTCTGCGCCAGGAAGATCGCCACCAGCCCTGCTTCGAGCAGGATGCCGAGCCGGCCGAAAAAGACGAGCAGCCCATGCACGGCAAAGCCGGCTATGACCGCGCCGAAAAGCAGCGCGACGATCGACATCACCCCATTGCGACGCCGCACCGAACCCGGCAGATGCTTGGTGTTGAAATGGCGGTCGAAGAAGGAAATCGCCCTGCCGAAAAGCACGACGGGATGCGGCAGGCGCTGCCACAGCCAATCGGGATCGCCGATCAGGCGGTCCAACAGCAGGGCCAGAACGAGGATAAGCAAGTGTAAGTCGATTATCATATCGAATAATCCTCGAACGCCCGGGCAAGCCTGCGATCGGCTTCCTCGTCTGGAGCAAGGCCGAAGCGCAGCCAATTCGGCGCATAGTCGAACTTACGGACGAGAATATGATGGCCGCAGAGATGCGAATATATGTCGCTTGCACAATCATCGGCAACAAGCGCGAACAACCCCGTGCCACCGATCGTCTTGAGTTT
Source organism: Martinezella calliandrae (assembly GCF_030272695.1). GTDB lineage: Bacteria > Pseudomonadota > Alphaproteobacteria > Rhizobiales > Rhizobiaceae > Rhizobium > Rhizobium calliandrae. The sequence goes on along the minus strand of NZ_JARFYN010000027.1, from coordinate 50,949 downwards.
GGCCCGGCGAAGTACCGCAGCTAGCGCCGATCTGCGATCGAGAATGCGGTTGCGAATGGAGGCGCTCTCGCCAGTCATCAAGGAGGTGGCCAGTGAAAGCGCCGGCCCGGAAACCGCCCAAGGGCCCAGCCAGTCTTCGAAACGCTCTAAGATCGAGTCTTGCGCGATTACGAAACCGAGACGCAGACCGGCCAAGCCAAAGAACTTGCCGAATGAGCGAAAGATGATGAGGTTCGGCATAAAGGCTGCGTGCGGGGCAAGGCTGCTTTCGGGGTCCATATCCCCGAATGCTTCGTCGACGACGAGCATGCCGCCGCGTTCCCGCAGCCGATCATGCAATTGCTGCAGACGCTCGACCGACAGCGTCCTGCCATCCGGATTGTTGGGATTGACGACGACGACCAGCTTGTGTTCGGGGGTAAGATCATCGATCTTGGCAATCCCAGGGGCAGGCAAGCCGGCGAGCGCGAAGGTGCGGGCATATTCCCCATAGGTCGGAGACAGGATGGCGGCATTACCGGCCGATCCAAGCCGTGGCAGAAGCTGGATCACCGATTGCGTACCAGGGACCGGCAAAGGCCGGATATCGCCACTGCGATAATAGGTCCGCGCGGCTTCCCTCGCCCGTTCGGCCAGATGCTGGTCCGGCAGCCGATGCCATGTGGACAAAGGGATCTCCGGCAAAGCGATGGGATTTGGATTGATGCCAGTCGACAGATCAAGCCAGTCCTCCGGTCGCCCGCCGTAAAGACGAGCCGCCGCCGTAATGCCGCCGCCGTGCACGATCCTGCTCGTCATACCTTATCACCGGCAAGGTCGATCAGGTGCATGTAGGAACCGGCGACATTGCCGCGCTGCAGGCCCGCCGTGCCGAGATCGGCCCCGAGCGCGTCCTTGACCGCAAATAGCCGATCCGCCTCGCCTTCGGAGACGATGGTGGAATAGTGAAATTCATGCGCGGTCATCGGCCGGTCGAAGAATGAGCCGGCAAGCGGCGCCACGCGCCGGTAACCGAGATGCCGTTGGCGCTTCTCATAGCTGGTAACGACCGGCAGCAGGCCGAGCATTTCATGGCGCGTACCGGTGGCATCCACCAATCCCTCGCCCAGCACCATATAGCCGCCACACTCGCCATAAATTCGCACGCCCTTCTCGGCTGCAGCCTGTATTGCCCCGTGAAAATGGGTCGCAATCGCAAGCTTGCCAGCATGCAGTTCCGGATAGCCGCCGGGCAGGTAGATAGCGTCGGCGTCCGCTATCGGAGCCTCATTGGCAAGCGGCGAGAAAAACGAAATCTCCGCCCCCCGTCGCCGCCAGCCGAGCAGCATATGCTCGTAGCAGAAGGCGAAAGCGATATCGCGCGCCACGGCGATGCGCTGTCCGAACGGCATCAGCCGGGCAATGTTGGCGGCGGATGGCCGGACGATATTCTGGTGAGCGGCGCGCAGCAGCAACCCGAAATCACACGCCGTCGACAACGTCTCTGCCGCATGTTCGATGAACGCCTCCAGCCCGGCATGTTCCCCCGCCTGCACCAGCCCGAGATGCCGCTCCGGCAGCGCGAGCCCCTTGTCGGAGCGAATGACGGCGGCAACGGGGATACCCACGGCCTCGAGTGCCCGGCGCAGCATCGCCTCGTGCCGGTCGCTACCGACGCGGTTTAGGACTACCCCGGCGATGCGGACATCGGCGCGGAAATTGGCAAAGCCGCTGACAAGGGCGGCAACCGACTGCGACATGCGCGAAGCATCGACCACCAACACCACGGAAAGCCCGAGGAAGGCGGCAAGATCGGCCGGCGTGCCGGAACCATCCGCCGCGCCGTCAAACAGCCCCATCATCGCTTCGATGACCAGCATCCGTCCGCCGGCACGATGCAGCGCCGAATTGGCGGAGATCAATTCGGGGCGCATGGCCCAGGGATCGAAATTGAGACAGGGCGAACCGGTAGCGGCCGCTAGGAAAGCAGGGTCGATATAGTCGGGGCCGGCTTTACCCGGCGCCACCGCAATTCCTCTTGTTCGCAACGCTCGCAACAGGCCGAGCGTAACCGTGGTCTTGCCCGAGCCCGAGGCCGGCGCGGCGATCAGCAGGCCGCTCATGCCGACACCTTATGAGCCGCAGCCGCCCGCACCTCCGTCTCCGCAAGGAGCTGGCGGCCGGACAAAGCCCCCAGCCAATCGAGGCAAGGACGCAACCGCACGACATCACCGACCACGACGATCGCCGGCGGCTCCAGGCCGGACGCGGCGACATCGGCTTCGGCTTGCCCGAGCGTCGTCTCCAGCACCTGCTGCGCAGGCGTCGCGGCATTGCAGACGAAAGCGACCGGCTCGTCGGCCGAACGGCCGGCGGCAATGAGGTTGGCGCTGATCTGAGCTATGTGCTTCATCGCCATATACATGACGATGACCGGCGAGCCCTTGCCGACCGCCTCCCAGTTGATCGCGTCCGGCACGACGCCGGACGAATCATGGCCCGTCAGGAAAGTCACGGCATGATTGACGTCGCGATGTGTGACGGGAATGCCGGCATAGGCGAGACCGCCAATACCGGCGGTGATGCCGGGTACGATACGGAAAGGAATACCGTGTTCGACCAGCGTCAAAGCCTCTTCGCCGCCGCGACCGAATACAAAGGGATCGCCGCCCTTCAGCCGCAACACACGCTTGCCCGCGCGCGCCAGCTCGACAAGACGCAGCGAAATATCCCGCTGCCTGGCGGACGGCTTGCCACCGCGCTTGCCTGCATATTCCAGCAGAGCACCGGGATTGGCGAGTTTCAGACAATCCTCGTTGACGAGCGCGTCGTGCACGATGATATCCGCTTGCGCCAGTCCTTTGGCCGCGAGCAAGGTCAAAAGTCCGGGATCACCCGGCCCGGCGCCAACGAGCCAGACGGAGCCCGGCTCAAGCGCCGGCAGATTGGAAAATGCGGTATCGTTCATCCCACCTGTCCTATGCCCGGATGGGCAAAATTGCAATCTTGAGAATGGGATAAGGCGGCTTCGGTTCGACCCCCATCTCTATCCGGGGATAATAGGGCAGAGCGGGTCTCTGCAGCAGCGGTGCTGCGCTATTCGCTTTCCCCAAGACGACGAAGACGCCGGAAGCAAAAGCGATTCATCGCTCCAAATCCTTGATCCGGATTGTAGGAAGGCGGCGAAAGCATTTGATAATATTATGAAATGGCTTGCGTTGAGAACAAGGCTTTTAAAGAGGGCAGCCGAGCCGCCCTCTCAATCCGGCTTCAGTGGTTCACTTGCCGAGGATCACGTCGCGGATCAGGTCGATAACCGCTTGCGAGCGAATGCCGGTGCAGACTATCTGGTTCGGTAGATTATCCCATTCGTTCGGCGCAAAACGTCGTCCGTTCTGCTTGACGATCGTCTGGCCGTCGGCAATGCCGCCGCAGACGACACGCACGGAGCCCTCGACCGTATTGAACAGCTCCGGTGCCACGACATAGACGCAAGCGCAGCTATCGTGCACCATCATGCCGTCGTCCACCGCATGACTGTAGAAGTCGATATAGGACTGCGACAGATCTGACAGCAACTGTACGGACGGGCCGCCGGCCTTTGCCATATCGGCAAGATAGCTGCGGCTCATCGTCGTGACCGCAGTGACGTCGAGACCGACGACCACGACTTTCCAGGATGCTGTCAGGACGGCGTCGGCGGCTTCCGGATCGCCGTGGATATTGGCTTCAGCCACTGGCGTCACGTTGCCCGGAACATAGAAGCTGCCGCCCATGATGACGACGTCTTTGACCAGACTGGCGATCTCGGGGTCGTGCTTCAGCGCCAATGCCAGATTGGTCATACGGCCGACGGCGACCAGCGTCACCTCACCCGGATTGGCGCGGACCGTATCGATGATGAACTGATAGGCCGGGCGAGGATCGACCGGCAGATCGATCGTCGCTGGCACTTCGATATCCCCGAGGCCGTTATGACCGTGCACGTAGGTCGGCCAAGCCCGCTCCTTGCGTGAAGGATCGAACGTGACGCTGGCGCCGCGGGCAACCGGGCACGGAATGCTCCACTCGCGCTTTAAAAACAGCGCATTGCGCGTCGTCGTATCAACGGAAGCGTTGCCGAACACCGTGGTGACGCCGAGAAGATGGATATCGGGATGGCGGTGCAGGAAGAGAAGCGCCATGGCGTCGTCGACACCAGGGTCCGTGTCGTAAATGACCTTGTGCATGATTTTTCCTTATTGTCCTTTTGATCAAGGTTGACCTTATCCAAAAACCGCGCCGCACTTTTTGGGATCATGTTTGCGAGGCCGCCGGGAGACGCGAGAACCGCGATCGGCGAAATGCTCACCATAGCCACGGCCGCCAGTTCTGCAATATCGGATGGAATCTCGCGTGAATTCGCCACAGATTGCGACAAATCGAGACCGGCGAACCAACAATCAGCCAATTTTCGCAATTGCAGCGGTGGAAAAGCTGGATTTGATTTTCGGAAGGACAAGGTCTGCAATGGGTCCGGCGGCAGCCAGCGCAGCCGCTTCTGCGACGCCATGACAGCCGACGCGAGCAAAGACGAGCTCGGACGGATTCTTCAAACGCGGCGTCTCACGCTCGAGCGTTGCGGCGTCGAAAAAGCGCAACGATAGGCGAAGATATGCAGCCGTCTCCACGATCGCCTTCTCGTTGCTGCGCGTATCGATCGAGGCGATCGCCAGGATCTGATCGGCTTCTATCCCGCCCTCTTGTAGTGCGCGCTCGGCAAGCAAGCGCACATCGTTCCAGTCCGTACCGCGTTCGCAGCCGAGACCGAGGAAGTAGCGGCGGGTCATAGGATCAGGGGTCGTCATGGGGCCTCAGCGACGGCAGTGATGATTGGGCACGTTCTCGCCTGCTGCGTCTTTGTGCATGGCCCCTCACCCTAGCCCTTTTTTTGCAATGCAGAGGGAGAGGAAACGACAGCGCCTTGACCTCCTCGCTCACCATCGAGTGACAAGGTCCTGCGGGTTTTTCCGTCGTCCCTTCACCCCGTTGGGAACCGGGAGAGGGCTAGGATGAGGGGCCATGCACAAAGATAGGGCAAAAACGCATCACCTGACCATCTACAGATCCAACCCCTGCCCGTCAATTTCGCCGGCTGTGTCACTATGGCAATTGCCCTGGCGCGCCTCTAGTGCCAGAAGGCGTCTGAATTTCACCCCCCAGAGTTCCCTGCTTTGCAAGACATCACCCTTCATCTGCTGCTTCTGCTCTTTGCCGCCGCCTTCTTCGCCGGTTTTGTCGATTCGATCGCCGGCGGCGGCGGGCTAATCACCGTACCTGCCATGCTGCTTGCCGGGATCCCGCCATTGCAAACGCTCGGCACCAACAAGGTGCAGTCGATCTGCGGCGCCGCCTCCGCAACGATCGCCTATGCCCGCCAGGGTCATGTGCAGCTGCACACGCAAGTGCCGATGGCCGTAATGGCGGTTATCGGCGGCATGTTGGGCGCCGCACTGGCGACGATCATGCCAGGCGATATCCTGCGCATCGTCCTGCCATTCCTGCTGATCGCCATCGCGCTTTATTTCGCCTTCAAGCCCAATCTCAACGATATGGAAAAACACGGCCGCATGAGCGCGGCGCTGCTCGGTTTTACCTTCGTACCGTTGATCGGCTTCTATGACGGCGCCTTCGGACCTGGCACGGGCTCGTTCTTCATGCTCGCTTTCGTGACACTCGTCGGTTTCGGCATGCTGAAGGCGACGGCTCACACCAAGCTATTGAATTTCGGCTCGAACCTCGGTGGCTTAATCGTCTTCACTTTCTCTGGCGTCATCCTCTGGAAGGTCGGCCTCACCATGGGTCTCGGCCAGTTCTTGGGTGCTCAGGCGGGCTCGCGGCTTGCCATGCGCATCGGAGCCAAGCTGATCAAGCCGCTGCTGGTCATCGTCTGCATCGCATTTGCCATCAAGCTGCTGGCCGACCCGACCAATCCCGTTCGCATCTGGCTGGGGTTTTGATATCAGCCGGCTTTGATTACCTGCGACGTAATTGATAGTGCTGAGGGGCTCGCCCATGATCGCCTTGCCTGAACGGTTCAGGCGATCCAAAGGAGTTGACCCGATGACCGATGCGACAACCATTGCCGAACGCTATCTCGCCGTCTGGAACGAAATCGATGCAGAACGGCGCCGCGCCCTCATCACCGAGGCCTGGACGGAACCCTGCAGCTACGTCGATCCGCTGATGCGCGGTGAGGGACATGAAGAGATCGATGCGCTGGTGGCCGCCGTGCATAACCGTCTTCCCGGCTTCCGCTTCAAGCTCGCCGGCCCGGCCGATCGCTACGGCGACAAGCTTCGTTTCTCCTGGAGCCTCGGCACAGAGGGCGACGAGCCTCTGATCAAGGGCACGGATTTTGCCATTCTCGACGGCGAGCGGCTGAAAACGGTTTATGGCTTTCTCGACCAGGCGCCAGCGTCCCTATGATGATCCCCGCTCGCTCTCTCGGCGATCTGCTGCGCGAATGGCGGCAGCGCCGCCATTTGAGCCAACTCGAATTCGCCCTCGAAGCCGAAATATCGCAACGGCATCTCAGCTTCATCGAGAGCGGGCGCGCACTTCCGAGCCGCGAGATGCTGATGCATCTCGCCGAGCGCCTGGGCGTGCCACTCAGGGACCGCAATCCGATGCTGTTGGCTGCCGGCCTCGCGCCGGTCTTCCCTGAGCGCTCGCTCGACGATCCGGCGTTAGCTCCGGCACGCCGGGCTATCGATGTCATTCTAAAGGGCCACCAGCCCTTTCCGGCATTGGCGATCGACCGGCACTGGACCCTGATCGCCGCCAATGATGCTGTCGCGCCTCTGCTCTCCCGCGTCACTGACGTTGCGCTGCTCAAGCCGCCGGTGAATATCTTGCGGCTTAGCCTGCATCCGAACGGCCTTGCACCCAATATCTTCAATTTATCGGAGTGGCGCGCGCATCTGCTTGAAAGGCTGCGTCAGCAGATCACAGCCACCGGCGACCCGGTGCTCTCCGATTTGCTGAAGGAACTCTCGGCCTATCCCACAACGCATAGGCCAAGCTCGCAAAGCCGCGATTATGCGGGTATTGCCGTGCCCCTGGAACTCATCATCGACGGCGCACGCCTCTCGTTTATTTCGACCACCACAATCTTCGGCACGCCCGTCGATATTACCCTGGCGGAACTGGCGATCGAATCCCTTTTTCCTGCGGATCAGGCGACAGCCGAGGCGTTGAGAGAGATCGCGACAGTCGTGCAGAAGAGCTGAAACCGCCCGATCGAGGCCATCAAAATCAGTTGGCAGGCGGCGGAAGTAAGGTATTCAGCGGTTAGTCCGGTAATCCTCCCCGCTTTAACGGGGTTCGACGGTAGAATTCACGCGGCCATTTTTAGTTTCTGGGCGGGTGTGACGCCGCCAATGCCCATGTTGGGGCGTTCATGATTGTATGTCCAAAGCCATTCTGTGGCGATCTCCTCCTCGACCTTCATTTTCGAAGCAGCGCCGATGCGGCTAAAGGAATAAATCATCAGGCCGATCAGGGCGCGGTCGTGCAGTGCCGCGCTCTCAATGGGAGCCGTGGGTTATCCTCCGGACGCCCTTAGACGGGCGGGTTCAGGACAACCTGCGCCGATGGGGGACAGGCGGCTTTCGGCACGGACCCCAAGGCTTTCGAAATAGACAAGGCGCGGCTTTATCATGGTGATAGCTTCGAATGGCTTTCACAACAGGCTCCCGCCTCATCTTTTGTTTATCAATGACTTAAAGGAAAACGCCATAGTAAATTTCAATTTTGAAACTATCGCGTATTTCAGATACGCGATAGTTTCATTTTCTTGAATTTTCAAAAAAGTTGACGTAACTTTTCCGTATCTGAAATACGCGAAAGTTACATAACGTGCCTCTCCATCTCGTCGGCGAAAACATTGACAAAATGCGCGGTCATCGCCAGGCGGAAGCCGGTAAGTTGGTCCAGCTCATGCGCGGTATCTATGTCGATGCCGACGACGATATAGACCAGACGGTGCGGACCCATGCTGTACGCATCGCCAAATATCTTTATCCGAACGCCTACCTGTCGGCCGCCAGTGCGGTTCTACTTGGCCCGATGCGCGATGGCCGGCTGTTCCTTACCGGTCGCCGCGTGCAGCGGCAGCGCATCAGGACGCTCGAAATCATTCAGAACAAAGCGCCGGACCACCCTTCCGTCGCCCAAGCGGCGGTTGGCGACGACATGGGCGAGTTCCGCGTGGACGTGTCTTCACTGCGCCAGCGTTTTCTGGAAGCCTTCCGCATCCGTAGTGAACATGCGGCCTCGTTCGACGAAGACATGAAAGAGGCGATCGCCGCGCGGCTGATTGAAGAATATGGAAGTCCGGAGAACGCCGCGGATGCGGTGTTTAAGCTTGCCCGCGACAATGACTGGCTTGCCGAAGGCAGCGCCGCCGAACGTTTCCTCAAACGGAAACCTGCAGCCGCCGTCGCCGTTCCCAATCAGGCCGCGCTCGACCTGATCGTGGCATGGCACGGCGCGCCGATCGGCAACCTGACGCATGATGGCTTCGAATGGCGATGGAAGGCGTCTGATCCGGACGGGCCGCCGCTTGTGCGCCAGACCACGCCCGGCAGATTGCCCCCCTTCATTGGGTCGCTGCTGTCGGAAGGCTGGCTGAACCGCGTGCTGAACAGCCCCGACGAGCGGGCGGAACTACACACCGGCAAGCGGTATATGTCGAACATCACGATTGTAGAGCGAGCCAGCGAGCTGACGGCGCTTCCGGCCGATATTCTACTGACGCGGCTGAACACCTTCACGGCAAATCACCTGTTCACAGGAAGCTATGCCGGTCCCGGCCGCGGCAGCATCCAGGATACGTTCGAACAGAACCTGGCGAAAATCTTCGCGACGGGCGAAACGCCGCGCCTGTCAGGAGTGCAGATCAAGGCGCCGATGTTTCTCGATGCCGACGGCAGCCTTATGCCCAGTACGAACAAGCCGTTCACGCATATCCTCAAGCCCGCCGGAACGTCGGGATTTGAGGCGCTGCCCGCGATCGAATGGCAATCCATGGAACTTGGCCGGGCGGCCGGGTTCATCGTGCCCGCCATTGCACTCGTCGCTATGCCGGATGGCATGCCGCACGCCCTCGCAGTTGAGCGGTTTGATATCCGCACAAGCCTTGACGATATGCGCCGTCTGGCGCTCGAGGACATGGCATCCGTTCTCGGCGTGCGAGCGGAAGATAAATACACGGGCACCATGGAGCGGATCGCGGCCGCCCTCCGCCCGCTCTCTACTGATCCGGATGCGGACCTGCTGTTGGTCTTGCGGCGGGCACTCTTCGCCTGGCTGATCGCGGATGGCGATATGCATCTGAAGAACATGGCCGTTCTGAAAATAGCGGAGCCACGACGGAGGGATTTTGGTTCGGTCCGCATGGCGCCGCTCTACGACGCAGTGACGACGCGCGTGTTTCCGAACCTGCAGAGCGACCACATGGCGCTCAAAATCAGCGACAAGGACGAACGGCTCAAAAGAGCGGATTTCAGGCGCTTTGCGGCGACGGCGGGCATACCGGCGGCCGCGGCGGATACCGCCATGGATGAGCTGGCCGTGGCCCTTGCGCACGGCCTCGACGCTCTTGCTTTGCCGCCGCCGCTGGCAGATGGTTCAATCGGCGCTGAACGGGCGGCGCAGATGCGGGACATTGTCCGCGAGCGTCTGGCCACTTTTGAATAGCATCGAGTTCGCACTCATCGACCTGTCGGCGGCAGTGTCCTGCCATGTCCGCGAGGACAAGGCGGACGGCGAAGAAGTCAGCCTTGCCGAAAACGAGGTTCGCGTCGCCAGCAACCTTTAGGGTCGGCGATCCAAGGCTCGACATCGCCGCCGCCGACAGAAGTGCATCGCTGCTCTAACTAATTAGAATTCGACGCCCGGCTGTCCCTTGATGCCGGAGCGGAACGGATGCTTGATGAGCTCCATCTCGGTGACGAGATCGGCGATCTCGATCAGCGCTTCCTTGGCGTTGCGGCCGGTCAAGACGACGTGCGTCATGTGCGGCCTGTCGGTTTTCAGGAAGTCGAGGACTTCGTTGATATCGAGATAGTCGTAACGGAGCGCGATATTGATCTCGTCGAGAAGCACCATCGAATTGCGTTCGTCGCGGATCAGTTCCTTGGCCTTTTCCCAGGCGGCACGTGCCGCGGCGACGTCACGGGCACGGTCCTGCGTCTCCCAGGTAAACCCCTCACCCATGGTGTAGAACTGGCAAATGTCGGAGAAATGCTTTTCGATGAGATCGCGCTCGCCCGTCCACATCGCACCCTTGATGAATTGCACGACAGCACACTGCTTTCCGTGGGCGATGTGACGGAAAATCATGCCGAAGGCGGCCGACGATTTGCCCTTGCCCTTGCCGGTATGGACGATGATCAGGCCCTTTTCGTCTGTCTTGGTCGCCATGATCTTGTCGCGCGCGACCTTCTTCTTGGCCATCTTGTCGGCATGGCGGGCCTCGTCATTCTTCGGCGCGTCGGTACCTGTTTCGACCACTTCTTCGCTCATTCTTTTCTCCCTTGAATTATCGATTTCTGCGCCAGCGGTCCGCCACGCCAGAGATAAAGCGCCACCAGCGACGTCCCCTCGGTTCGCATTGCGTGACGAATATCGGACGGGTGGTGGATGATCTCGCCTGTCCAGCGCGGCAGGAAGGCTTGGCTATCCTTGCTCCATAGCGATCCGTCCGTCAGCGGGATATAGATTTCCTCGGCGATATGATGATGGTCCGGATAGTGCACATCCGGTCCGAGCACCAGGAAGCCACCGGCGACTTCGTCGCTGGCAAAGTGGCCACGCGTGCCAAAAAGCTCGACCCAACCGTATTTCTGCAGGAAATCAGCGCCGAAATCGGCGATGCTATAGGTTTGAGCCCAGTGCAATGCGCCGCAAGCGCCCACGAGGCTGGAAAACAGGACACCCTCCGCGGCGTCGGCCGGCCGGTGGAGCCCCTTCAGATAGTCCACAACGGGCAAACTGTGGGCCGCAAGCGTCCGCTCATCCATCCGCCAATCGACGCCCTCGACGAAACGCCTCAGTGTGGGATCGCTCCGTGAAGCGATGTAATGGTGAAAGCTCTGCAGAAGATCATCGATCACACTCACGCCAAGACCTCCCTATCCCCAGTCGAAGCCTGCAGATCGAATTGTGCCGAATTGCTGCGCGGCGTCCATAGCTGACGATCGATCGCTTCCAGCAAGCGCCCTTTCATTTCCTCTAAAGCGGCCGGGTTCTTCTGCGCCATGAAATCACGCACCATTGGGTCGACGACGAAAGCTTGATAGACCGCCTCGAAATGATGATTGCGCACGGCGCCCGTCGTTGCGGCGAAGGCGAAGAGATAGTCGACCGTGGCCGATATCTCGGAGGCACCTTTATAGCCGTGGCGCATGACACCATCGATCCACTTCGGATTGACGACGCGGCCCCGCACGACACGGCCGATCTCCTCTTCCAGCGAGCGGATAACCGGCTTTTCCGGGCGGGAATGGTCGTTGTGGTAGACCGACGGACGGGTGCCCGCGAGCTGCTCCGCCGCCGCTGCCATGCCGCCTTCGAACTGGTAGTAATCGTCACTGTCGAGCAGGTCGTGCTCTCGATTGTCCTGGTTTTGTACCACCGCCTGGATCGAGCGCAGCCGCTCCTCGAACACGCCGCGCTCGGCACGGCCCTCTTCGCCTGCACCATAGGCATAGCTGCCCCAGACGAGATAGGCTTCGGCGAGATCGGCGCGCCGCTCCCAACCCTTTTCGTCGATCAGCGCCTGAAGGCCGGCTCCGTAAGCGCCGGGCTTCGAGCCGAAGATGCGGTAACCGGCACGCCGGCTTGCCGAAACCGCGTCCAATCCGGCAGCTTCCAGGCGAGCCATCTCGCCCCGCATGCGCGCGGCAATGGGATTGTCTGCAGCATCCTCATCCAGCGATCCGACCGCGCGGACCGCCCTGTCGAACAGCGCGATCTGCTCTGGAAAGGCATCGCGGAAGAAGCCCGAAATCCGTAACGTCACATCGACGCGTGGTCGGCCGAGCTTGGCGGGTGGAACGATCTCATAGCCCGTGACACGCCGTGAAGTCATGTCCCAAACCGGCTTGACGCCGATCAGGGCGAGCGCCTGGGCAACATCGTCACCGCCGGTGCGCATATTCGATGTGCCCCAGGCCGTCAGGCCGAAGGAGACCGGCCACTCGCCGTGATCCTGCACATAGCGGCGGATCAAAAGCTCTGCCGACTTCTTCCCAAGCTCATAGGCCGCCGGCGTCGGGACGGCGCGGCTGTCGACCGAATAGAAATTACGGCCCGTTGGCAAAACATCCGGCCTGCCGCGCGTCGGCGCACCGGAAGGGCCGGGTGGCACGAACCGACCGTCGAGACCTTTCAGCAAGGCGGAGATTTCAGCATCACCGCAGACGAGAATAGAAGGTTTCAGGCGGGATTCGATCTCGACAAGAACGGCGAGGGTTTGACGCCAGTCTTCGGGGCAAGCGATTTCGCCTGAGACGAGACGAGCGGCCAGGAGTTCGATGCGCTCGACCGTATCGCCCAGCGTGCGCCAGGGAGCGTCAGAAATATCGGCGAGAATATCGGGGCGGTAACCAGTCCAAGTTGCCGCCATGTCGCAATCCAAGGGATCGAACGACGCAAGCTGCGCCAACCCATCCCGCGCGATCGCCCGCTGCAGGCTCTGATCACCACCCTCGCCCAATCCCCGCGGTACGCGCGCCAAGGCAACCGTCAAATCCGTCAGCAGCCTACCGGACGGCGAGACGCCGAAGACATGCAGTCCATCCCTTATCTGCAGTTCCTTGAGATCGCAGAGATAGGCATCGAGCTTCTTCAGCGCCTCATCCTCGCCTTCGCCCTTGGCAATGCCCGCATCCTGATCGAGGCCGATGTCGGCGACCAGATCGAGGATCTGTTTGCGCAGCAGCCGAATACGGCGGGGATCGCCGCCGGAGGCCTCGTAATATTCGTCCACCAGCGCCTCGAGGTCCTTGAGCGGGCCGTAGCTTTCGGCGCGGGTCAAAGGCGGGGTCAGATGGTCGACGATTACGGCGCTGGTGCGGCGCTTGGCCTGTGTGCCCTCGCCGGGGTCGTTGACGATAAAGGGATAGAGATGGGGCAGGGGCCCGAGGATTGCTTCTGGATAACAGGTCGCCGATAGCGCCAGCGCTTTGCCCGGCAGCCATTCGAGATTGCCGTGCTTGCCCATGTGGATGACGGCGTGGGCCGCAAAAGATTGGCGCAGGAACGCGTAGAAAGCCAGATAGCCATGTGGCGGCACGAGGTCCGGAGAATGATAGCTTTCTTTCGGATCGATATTGTAGCCGCGAGCCGGCTGAATGCCGACAAGCACGTCGCCAAAACGGGTGAAAGGCAGTGCAAAGACGCCCTCGCGAACATAGGGGTCGCTTTCCGGATTTCCCCAACGCTTGACGATCTCATCGTGAATCTGGATGGGAAGAGATGCCAGGAAATCTTTGTATTCGCTTAGAGAAAGCGTCTCGCGAACGAGCTTGCCGTCATGGCCGGAGTTGGTCGGCCCATCCATCAAATGACGCATCAGCGCGTCGCCGTCCACCGGCAGATCGGCGAGGCGATAGCCCGTCGCCTGCATCGCTTTCAAAACCTCCATCGTGGCCGCCGGCGTATCGAGCCCGACGCCGTTGCCCAGTCGTCCGTCGCGGTTGGGATAGTTGGCCATGACCAGCGCCACCCGCCGATCAGACGGCGGTGTCTTGCGCAGACGCGTCCAGTTGGCTGCCAATCGCGCCGTGTAGCGCATGCGGTCCTCGGCCGGCTCGCTGGCAACGATGTTGGCCTCGACGCGATCATCATAGCGGGCTGCCGCCTTGAACGAGACAGCGCGCGCAAGCACACGCCCATCCACCTCCGGCAATGCGACGTTCATACCGAGATCGCGCGCCGACAGCCCCAGCGAGGAGGCGTCCCAAGCCTCCTCAGAGGATGCAGAGAAGATCGCCTGCAACACGACGGCGTCACTCGCCTCCAGCACGGTCGGCTGGCGATCGGCCCCGGGCGCTGAAACAGCAAAACCGGTCGTGTTGATCACGACATCCGGCTTCAGCTCCACGAAAACGCTTTCGAGAATACCGACCGAAACCGGATCCTTTAGGCTATAGGCAAACACCGGCAACGGCCGCATGCCCTCTAAAATGAGCGCCTCGATCATGGCTTCGACCGGTTTGGTTTCGCCGCTCTGCACAAGAGCCCGGTAGAAAGAAATGGCGACGGTCGGGGGTTCAACTCCCGCCCCCCTTGCCATCCTGGAGGCGGAGATCGAGCTCCACTCCTCGACCCCGATCACACCCCTGCCCGGCCACCAGATCCCGGCCTTCATCAACGGCGCTGCCGGCGTCGGTCTCTCCGCTCCCGACAGCATCGCCTCGGCATAGGCGAGAAATGCCCGCGAATTGGCCTCGCCGCCTTCGATCAGATAGGACCAGAGCGCATTGAGGTCTTCGAGTGCGATATTGGAAAACGGCGTCAACCCAGGATCAGGTTTCGAATCCCCAGGCAGTACCGCGATGAGGGCGCCGCTACGAGCGGCACAGGCATGCAGCGCCTCGAGCGCATAGTGAAAATAACTGGCCCCGCCGAGCGCGCGCACGATGATCAGTTTCGCATGACGCGCCGTCCGTTCGACATAGGCGTCGACGGACATGGGATGCTTGAGGCTCATCAAGCTCGCCAATCGCAACGAAAGAGCGGCTTCCCCTTGCCCATGGGCGGCGGCGATCGCCGCAAGCTCGGTATCGGCCGCCGACAGGAACAGGATATCGCCCGGCGACTGGCCGAGATCGATCGCCTCCTCGCCGTCGCTGATCGTTCCCTTTTGGGCTAGGAGGAGATGCATGGCTTCGCCTTAGACCAACGCTTCTATCGCCTTGCGGACGATCCCTTCATCCATCTCGTGCAGCCCAATCACCACGAGCCGCGTCGCGCGCGCTTCGCCCGGCCTCCAGGCGCGGTCGAAATAATGATCGACGCGGCTGCCGACGGCCTGGATCTGCAGTCGCATCGGCTTGCCGGACACATCGACGAAGCCCTTGAGGCGCAGCACATCGTGTTCGGCAATGACGCCTTTGAGCTTCTCGACGAAGACCGCCGGATCGGCAATCGGGCCGAGTTCGACGACGAAGCTGTCGAATTCATCGTGATCGTGCGGTGCGCCGTCCTCGTGCTCCAGCTCGTGATGCGATTTGCGGTTGGCAATGTCGCCCTCCGTACCGATACCGAGGCCGAGCAGGACGGCCGCCGGAACGATACCGTTCTTTGCTTCGATGATCGTCGGCTTGCGCGCTGTGCGAGAGAAAACTTCGCTACGGACACGGCCAAGGCCGGCAACATCGATCAGATCGGTCTTGTTGAGGACGATGAGATCCGCGCAGGTCAATTGATCCTCGAACAGTTCCTCGATCGGGCTTTCGTGATCAAGCGAGCCGTCTTCGACGCGACGGGCCTCGACGGCATCGTGATCATCGGCAAAACGGCCGGCGGCGACGGCGGCGCTATCGACCACGGTGATAACACCGTCGACGGTGACCTGGGTGCGGATATCCGGCCAATTGAAGGCGGCCACCAGCGGCTGCGGCAGCGCCAAACCCGACGTCTCGATGACGATATGGTCGGGACGCGCCTCACGCTCCAAAAGCTTGGCCATGGTCGGGATGAAATCGTCTGCGACGGTGCAGCAGATGCAGCCATTGGTCAGTTCGATGATATCGTCCTCGGTGCAGTTGTCCGCGCCGCAGCCCTTCAGCACGTCGCCATCCACGCCGAGATCGCCGAACTCGTTGATGATCAAGGCGATCTTCTTCCCGCCGGTGCTCTGCAAGAGGTTGCGGATCATCGTCGTCTTGCCGGCGCCAAGGAAGCCGGTGATGACGGTGGCGGGAATCTTTTCCTGGTTCATGCGGATCAACCCTTCATTTTCAGCGGCAGCCCCGCCGCGATAAAATAGACTTCGGCGCTCGCCGCCGCGATCATCTGGTGCAACCGGCCGGCATGATCGCGAAACGCGCGCGCCATAGGGTTTTCGGGCACGATGCCGAGCCCGACCTCATTGGAAACGAGGACGAGCCGCGACTTTGCGCCTGGTAGAAATTCGGTGAGAGCGGCAAATTCCGTCGCGATATGGCGCTCGGCCATCATCAGGTTCGTAACCCAAAGCGTCAGGCAATCAACGAGAACGGCCCTGCCCTCGCCGTCGATTGCCGCCAGCCGCGCAGTCAGATCAAGCGGCTCCTCATGCGTCGTCCAGAGAAGATCGCCGCGATCGGCGCGATGCTGCGCTATGCGATCGCGCATTTCGTCGTCCCAGGCTTGGCCCGTCGCCAGATAGTGACGTTCAAGGCCGGTGTCTGAGATCAGCTTTTCGGCGAGCCGGGATTTACCGGAGCGTGCACCGCCGAGAACAAGAACGGCGCGAGAGGTTGAGGATGGCATCGGCTATATCCGTCCCAACACAAAGGCGACGGCCGGCACGACGCCGCGGAAGCCGAAAAGCAGGCGCTTGCACGCCAAAAACTCGTTTCGCGCCATGACAACCTCCGTGCTGGCAGCCGGGACATCCGTCCCTGGGGTGGGCCTCGTGCCCGGCACGTATGGCAGGTCTCCTGGCTCGCGGATGAGGCGCAGCAAGCGGGGGCGGACCGAAACCGGTCGCCCCCGACCCTGCACCAGCGGATCTCCCTCACCTTCCCGGCAAACATCATGAAAAGGCGGACGATTCGTAGAATTAGAGGCGTCCAGCCCTGGTTGATCATGATGCCACGCCAGTGGCTTTTCCGTCCCAAAGCTGCTTTGCCTGCCCGCACCATGCGAGACCCATCAGCGAAACACCCACGGACCGGATGGAAGACCCTGACCGCTCTACAGTCGCGGGGTCGGCTGTGATGAGAACGCCCGACTTGGGTCCGCTCCTTCACATTCCCTTTTCATCCCATGCGGCAGATCGCCGCTCAGGAACCATTCGTTATTTTGCAATGATTAGGCTTTCGCCCCCCGCAAGTCAATCAAGGCGACAGATACGACATCGGCTGTCCCGACAGCGAAATTGGCGCAAAAGTCACGGGTTTCGGCGATCTTTTTGCCGTATTTCTTTGATGTTAGGAGTTTATAGAAGCTGAGTGTATGTCGCTGAGCACAAAACTGTCGTCCGTTCCCCATGTTGCAAAAATTCCAGCCGCGCCGTCTAGGCGTTCTCTCCGCCTTTGTCAGCGCTAGCCGGCTAAGGGCACTTTTCCGTCGTGGCGAGCTCGGTCTGGTCTTTGCCGGCGCCTTGGTCGGCATCACCTCCGGCTGTGCCGTCACGGCGATGAGCCTGATCTCACGCGAACTGCACAGCCTCGTCTACGGCATCGCCGATGACGACCGACTGAGCGCAGCCGCCGTCAACATTACCGACAAATCGCTATTGCTGATGGCCCCGATCGCCGGCGGCATCCTGCTCGGCCTCATGATCTTCATCTTGTCGCGAACGCGCAAGAAGCCGATGGTCGACCCGATCGAAGCCAATGCCTTGCATGGGGGCCGCCTGTCCTTGACGGACAGCATCCTGGTGGCGGTGCAGAACCTCCTATCCAATGGTTTCGGCGCCTCGGTGGGACTTGAGGCCGGCTACACTCAGCTTGCCGCCGGCATAGCTTCGAAAATCGGCCACAAGCTGCAGTTCCGCCGCGCCGACCTTAGAATGCTGGTCGGCTGCGGCGCCGCCGGTGCCATCGCGGCCGCCTTCAATGCGCCGCTCACCGGCGCCTTCTATGCTTTCGAACTGATCATCGGCACCTATTCGATCCTAACGCTGACGCCCGTCGTCGTCTCGGCCCTGATCTCGACCCTTATAGCCCGCCTGCTGGCGGGCGATGAATTCGCCATTGATGTCAATCGATTCGGCGCGGTCGTCCCAGCCGACTACATCCCGGCGATCCTGCTTGGCGGCTTCTGCGCCGGCGTAGGCATCCTGATCATGCAGGGCGTCGCTTTCATTGAAGAAATGGCGCGCAAGAGTTCGATCGCGCCGCCCTTCCGCCCGGCGCTCGGCGGTGTGGTCGTCGGGCTTCTGGCGATGATTTCGCCGCAGGTTCTCTCCGCCGGCCATGGCGCCTTGCATCTGAACCTTGCCAACGAGGTCACCTTGTCGGCCCTTGTCGGCCTGTTCTTGCTGAAGTCGCTCGCCTCGGCGGTATCGATCGGCTCCGGCTTCAGAGGCGGCCTGTTTTTCGCTTCGCTGTTCATGGGCGCCTTGCTCGGGAAAATCTTCGCCTATTGCGCTCCCTATTTCGACCATGCCACGCTGACGCCGGTCATCTATGCCGTCGTCGGCATGAGTTCGCTGGCCGTCGCCATTATCGGTGGGCCGCTGACCATGACCTTTTTGGCGCTGGAAATCACCGGCGATTTTCCGATCACCGTGCTGGTACTCGCGGCCGTTATCACGTCGTCGCTGGTGGTGCGCACCACATTCGGCTATTCGTTCGCGACCTGGCGCTTCCATCTGCGCGGCGAAAGTATCCGCAGCGCCCATGACGTCGGCTGGATCCGCAACCTGACGGTCGCCCGCATGATGCGTCCGGATGTGCACACAGCTCGCGTCGACATGAGCATCGAGGAATTTCGCCAGCGCTTTCCGATCGGCTCGGCCCAGCGTGTCATTCTCATCGACAAGGACGAGAAATATGCCGGCATGGTGCTTATGCCGGACATTTATGCGAGCCCGGTCGAGAAGGACGATGAAGAGCACGGCCTTGCCGACTTCATTCGCCATCGCAACGACTTCCTGCAGCCGCAGATGAACGCGAAACAAGCGGCAGCGCTGTTCGACGAGACCGAAAGCGAAGCTTTGGTAGTGATCAACGATCTGATCGAGCGCAAGGTGATCGGTCTACTCACGGAAAGTTACACTCTGCGCCGCTACAGCGAAGAACTCGACCGTCGGCGCCGCGAGGTTTCGGGCGAGATTTAATGCACCAGGCTGTCGAGCCAGGCAGGGTCGAGCACCGCTTCCAGCTCTGCCGCAATCTCGTCCAACGCGGCTTCGACGCCGGCGCGATAATCAACCCGCTCGCCCGTTAGGCCGAAACTCGCCAACAGCTTTGCCCGGTAGGCATCGCTGGTGAAAAGCCCGTGCAGATAGGTGCCCATGATCAGGCCGTCGCTGGAGAGCGCGCCATCCGGCCGGCCGTCGATCATGGTCGAGGGCCGATTACAATCGACGCCGTGCGTCACACCGAGATGGATCTCATAGCCTGAAAGCGGCGCATCGTATTCCCTGGAAAAAGCCAGGCTGTTGCGCAAGGTCTTTTCCGGCGCCATCTCGGTCTCGACATCGAGCAAGCCGAGCCCCGGTATCTCCGTCACCAATCCCTCGATGCCGAGCGGATCATGCACCCTGCGGCCGAGCATCTGGTAGCCACCGCAAATGCCAATGACGCGGCCGCCACGGCGGGCGTGAGCCGCTATATCCTGATCCCACCCCTGTGCCCGCAGATCCATGAGATCGCCGATGGTCGACTTCGAGCCCGGCAGGACCACGAGGCCCGCATCCGCGGGTATCCGCTCGCCGGCGCGAACGAAGACGAGATCGACATCCGGTTCGGCGCGTAGTGGATCAAAGTCATCGAAATTGGAGATGCGCGGCAGAACGGGCACGGCGATCTTCAGCGCACCGTCCGAACCGCGCGCCAGCCGTTCCAGTACCACTGAGTCCTCGGCGGGCAACCGGCTTGCCGCCCTCAGCCACGGTACGACACCATAGCATGGCCAGCCGGTGAAGCCCCCGATGGCATCGACCCCTTCGCCGAACAACGAGAGATCGCCACGGAATTTGTTGATCAGGTAGCCGCGGATCATCCGCCGGTCTTCATCCGGCAGGATATGATGCGTGCCGACCAGCGAAGCGATCACGCCGCCACGGTCGATATCGCCGACCAGCACGACGGGAACATTGGCGCGAGTGGCAAAACCCATATTGGCGATATCGCCTTTCCTGAGGTTGATCTCGGCTGGCGAACCGGCGCCTTCGACGATCACCAGGTCGGTTCCGGCACGCATGGTCGCAAAGCTCTGCAGGACGGCGCCGAGCAGTTGCGGCTTCAGCGCCTGATAATCCCTGCCCTTTGCCTGCCCCCAGACCTTGCCCTGCACGATGATCTGGCTGCCGGTCTCCGATTGCGGCTTCAGAAGCACCGGGTTCATATGCACCGACGACGGTACCCTCGCGGCGAGCGATTGCAGCCATTGCGCCCGGCCGATCTCGCCGCCATCCTCGGCGACCGCTGCATTGTTCGACATGTTCTGCGGCTTAAACGGGCGCACCCGAACGCCTCGGTTGGCGAAAAGGCGGCACAGCCCGGCGACCAATACCGTTTTTCCGACATCGGAGCCGGTCCCCTGCAGCATGATCGCCTTCGTCATCCCTCATCGCTCCGATATGGCACTACCACCGAAAACCCCGGGTTTTCGCCTTGATTCCGCCGCGATGATTAACAGCAAAAACCAGATCTCCGAGGCAAAAAAGCATCACTTTCTTATATATTCTATTTGCGACATCGGATGACGACTTCATCCATTGTTCGCCATCCTGAAGATGATTATCTCAGCACCAATTCAAACAACGACAGCCGGCCGATCCGGCCCGAGGAAACCCCGATGCTCTTCATCTTCAACAACAAGAATTCCATCCAGATCGCCTGGAACTCGAAACTGCCGTCACGCCGCCCCGAGAGCCGTCTTGAGCAGCTCGATACCCGCTTCGGCCCAATCGGCTTCATCCGCACCTATAGCGTCGGTTGATTGGCCGTCAAGCCGCCAGCCCATCGTACCAGCCCATCGTACCGCAAGCCGCCATGCGACCGCATTGGCGGCTTTGCGCTTTCCGCCATTCGGCTGCACGCAGCCATCGCACCCCTGATCATTCAATTGAGATCCTACATCGATTCTCGATGAGGCCGTTAGGGCAAGCCCTGAAACGCGAAAACCGCGCGATCCGAGGATCGACACGGTTTGCCAAAAACGCCGGCTCGCTTGCTTCTCACACTGCAAGGCTCGCTTTCTCCGGTACGCTCAACCTGATCCGGAGAAGCAGCGGTGTCCCCCGCCACGCTTCGATAGATAGCCGGACATCGTTACCGGACGGTTATTAAGGTCTTAAATAAGGATGAATCAGAAAATTTTTTCGAAATTTTTTCTGGTTTGTCTCGAGAGACGAAAACGACGCGAATGGAATATAAAAAGTCTTCGTCGGACACGATATTTTAGCGATCATTGATTTCGCGCCGCTCGCGGCGCGCGCGGCGCACCTTCAATGCCCATTTTACAGCCACGAATAGTAGAAAATGGGCCAATTCAAGCGCTTATATAAGCTTTTCGACAAGCCGCAATAAGCCCGTTCGCCTGACGACAGGTTGATTTCTTCACTCAAATCCTTAGGCTGCTTGCAGTCGATGCGAAAAGAACACGGCTGCGACAGGGTTTTGCCGCCGCAAAACGAGGGAACGCACGACAGCATGACAGGGGACCGGGCAAACGTCGTCAGCGCGGATGAACGGTTGTGGTTCGACCATGCTGACGCCGAATCGACAGGCGTCTGCCTGGAGACGATTTTGGTAACTTAACGAGAAACTGGGAGACATTATCCAATGAAGAAGCTGATTGCTTCCGCCATCTTCGCACTCGGTGCCTATGCTTTGGCTGGCTCGGCACATGCTGCGCAATGCGGCGACGTTTCGATCGCAGAAATGAACTGGGCATCGGCCGGCGTCGCCGCGCAGGTCGACAAGATCATCCTGCAGAACGGCTATGGCTGCAACGTGACGCTCGTCACCGGCGACACGCAGCCGACCTTCACCTCCATGAACGAAAAGGGCGAGCCTGACGTCGCACCCGAACTCTGGGTCAACGCAGTCCGCACGGCGCTCGACAAAGCCGTTTCCGAAGGCCGCCTGATCGAGGCAGCGCCTCTTCTGAGCGATGGCGGCGTCGAAGGCTGGTGGATACCGAAGTTCCTCGCCGATGCCCATCCGGACATCAAGACCGTCCAGGACGCGCTGAAGCATCCGGAGCTCTTCCCCGCCCCGGAAGATCCCTCGAAGGCCGCCATCTACAATTGCCCGTCGGGCTGGAACTGCCAGATTTCCACGGCCAATCTCTTTAAGGCGCTCGGCGCCGAAAAGCTCGGCTTCACGCTGGTGGACACCGGTTCGGCCGCCGGCCTTGACGGCTCGATCGCCAGCGCCTTCGAAAAGAAGACCGGCTGGCTCGGCTATTACTGGGCTCCGACCGCGATCCTCGGCAAATACGACATGGTGCGCCTGAGCTTCAACGTGCCGCATGACAAGAAGGAATGGGACGCCTGCACGGCAATCCAGGACTGCGCCAACCCGAAGGTCAACTCCTATCCGGTTTCGGACGTCTACACCGTGGTGACCAAGGCCTTTGCCTCTAAGGCAGGCATTGCCATGGACTACGTCAAGACCCGCAAATGGGACAACGGCACGGTCGGCAAGGTTCTCGCCTGGATGACGGACAATCAAGGCACGAACGAAGACGGTGCAAAATACTTCCTGAAGACCTATCCCGACATGTGGACCAAGTGGGTTTCTCCGGAAGTAGCGACCAAGGTCAAGGCTTCGCTTTGATATGATACCTTAATTGGCGGCTGGCGCTCTGCCGGTCGCCAATTTCGCATTCACGGCGACTGCGGTGACACTCATACCGACAGACCGGCCCAGCCCCAAGTCGCAACAAGTGCAGAATGGCGCCGGCGAATGTTGTAAGAAGACTGAAGCAGCCTGACGAACCGGTCGCAGTGCTGCCTACCATCGGGGCGTGACGGCCACACGCACTAGCTGGGCAAAACCGGACAAGAAGGGGAAGGCCATGGCTATTCAATGCAGTTTTTTGCCGGATGTTCTATGTAATTTCCCGGCAATCGACGACACTCTCATTCGCGCCGCGCGCAAGAACATCGATGACGGCTTCAGGGGAATGGTACGCGCCTACGGCAACGTCATCGATGCCGTGGTCCAGCCGCTGCAGTGGTTCTTGAACTACCTGGAATGGCTTTTCACCAATACGCCCTGGTTCATCGTGCTGCTCGTCATGATGATCGTCGTCTATGCGGCCAGCCGCAATCTTAAGATCGTTGCCGGCACGGCCATCTCGATGGTTCTGATCGGCGTCTGCGGCCTTTGGGGCGACACCATGGTGACACTTGCCATGGTGACCGTCTGCACGCTCATCGCCATCGTCATCGGCCTGCCCATCGGCATATTGATGGCCCGTTCCGACCGGCTGCAATCGATCATCAATCCCATCCTCGACGTGATGCAGACGATGCCGAGCTTCGTCTATCTTATCCCCGTCGTCGTGATCTTTGGCATCGGCAAAGTCCCCGGGCTGATCGCCGTTGTCATCTACGCCGTCCCGCCGATGATCCGATTGACCAATCTCGGCATCCGCCTCGTCGACAAGGAGGTGCTGGAAGCGGCCGATGCCTTTGGCTCGTCCCATGGGCAAAAACTGTTCAACGTGCAGATTCCGCTTGCCTTGCCCACAATCATGGCCGGCATCAACCAGACCATCATGATGTCGCTTGCCATGGTCGTCGTCGCCTCGATGGTCGGCGTCGGTGGGCTCGGCAAGAACACGCTGCAGGCGATCAACAACCAGTTTTTCACCGTAGGTTTCCTCAACGGTTTCGCTCTGGTCGCCATCGCCATTATTTTCGACCGAACGAGCCAGGCCTACGGCAGACGGCTCCAGAAGCACTCGGAGGTCATCCATGGCTAGTCACGCGATCCAGATCAAAAACCTTTACAAGATCTTTGGTCCTCGCGGACGAGACTATGTGAACGCAGTCAAGAACGGGATGAGCAAGGCCGAGCTCAATGAGGCCCATGGTCATGTGCTCGGCCTGCAGGATATCAGCATCGACATGCCGGCAGGCGCTATCACGGTCGTCATGGGCCTTTCGGGTTCCGGCAAATCCACGCTGATCCGGCATATCAACAGGTTGATCGAACCGACCGTCGGCGAAGTGCTTTATGATGGCGTCGACGTCTGCAAGATGGGCGAGAATGCCCTTCGTGAGTTCCGCCGTCACAAGACGGCGATGGTGTTTCAGAAATTTGCCCTGCTGCCGCACCGCACGGTGATCGAAAACACCATCTACGGCCTACACATTCAAGGGGTGGCCCGGGCCGAAAGCGAGAAGAAGGGCCGCAACTGGATCGAGCGCGTCGGCCTGAAGGGGTTCGAGAATCACTATCCGAATCAGCTTTCAGGCGGCATGCAGCAGCGCGTTGGACTGGCTCGCGCACTGACCAACGACGCCGACATCCTGCTGATGGACGAGGCCTACTCCGCACTCGACCCACTCATTCGCGTCGACATGCAGAGCGTGCTTCTCGACCTGCAGAAGGAGTTGAAGAAGACCGTCGTTTTCATCACCCACGACCTCGACGAGGCGCTGCGGCTGGGTGACAAGATCGCCATCCTACGCGACGGCAAGGTCGTTCAGCAGGGTAGCGGCCAGGAAATCGTGCTAAGACCTGCGGATGACTACATCACCGCCTTCGTCAAGGAAGTGAACCGCGGCCGCGTCATCCAGGCCCAGACGATCATGAAACCAATTGCCGGCGAGCCGCATGGGGTCCGCATATCCGCTGACATGACGCTGGAAGTGGCGGCCAAACAGATGACCGATGGCGGACACACCGCGGCCGTTGTCACCGACGCCGCTGGCAAGCCAATCGGCATGATCGATCTGCAAGCCATGATCGCCGCCATGGTGACGCCGACAACGCATGAAAAGGCGCAGATGGCGGCCGCCTGAGCGCATCATCGTCGCAATGCTGAAAGCGCCCTGCCCCAGGGGCGCTTTTTTTCTTGTCCATCCTGTTATCGGGCAGCCTCTGCCTCCATCCCGGTATTGTACTCATATAAAGAAATGTTTATATCTACATTTCGATCCGATTTATCCGAGCCATTCGAGGAGACGCCATGACCGTCCCAGCCAACCCCTTAACCGATCTTCTTGCCGAAAAGGGCGTGCTGCTTGCTGACGGCGCGACGGGCACCAATCTTTTCGCCATGGGTCTGGAGGCCGGTGAAGCGCCGGAGCTCTGGAACGAACAGCATCCCGAGCGGATCACCAAGCTGCATCAGGATTTCGTCGATGCCGGCGCCGACATCATCCTTACCAATACCTTCGGCGGTACACGTCATCGATTGAAGCTGCACCATGCGCAGGACCGCGTCCACAGCTTGAACAAGAAGGCAGCGGAGATCGCCCGTGCCGTCGCCGACAAGGCTGGCCGCAAAGTCATCGTCGCCGGCTCCGTCGGCCCGACCGGCGAACTGCTCATGCCGCTTGGCGCGCTGACCTATGAGGATGCCGTTGCCGCCTTCGCCGAGCAGATCGAGGGTCTGAAAGCCGGAGGCGTCGACGTCGCCTGGATCGAGACGATGTCGTCGCCTGAGGAAATCCACGCCGCCGCCGAAGCCGCCGTCAAGGTCGGCCTCGCCTACACCTATACCGGCTCCTTCGACACTGCCGGCAAGACGATGATGGGTCTGCCTCCCAAGGACATTCACGGCGTTGCAAAGGATGTCGGCGAAGGTCCGCTCGCCGTTGGCGCCAATTGCGGCGTCGGCGCATCGGACATTCTCTCGAGCCTGCTCGATATAACCGATGCCGATCCGGCTGCGACCGTCATCGTCAAGGGCAACTGCGGCATTCCGGAATATCGCGGCGCCGAGATCCATTATTCCGGCACGCCTCCGCTAATGGCGGACTATGCGCGCCTTGCACGCGACGCCGGCGCCAAGATCATAGGCGGCTGCTGCGGCACCTCCTGCGGCCATCTCGCCGCCATGCGCCAGGCGCTCGACAGCTACACGCCCGGCCCTCGCCCGACGCTCGAAACGATCATCGAGCGGATCGGCCCGCTGCGCAACAAGACCGCCAATGAAGGCGGAGCCGCGCCTTCGCGCGAGCGCCGTCGGCGGAGCTAGAAACAAATCGAGCGGGATGTCCTCGTCAAAGGTCATCCCGCTCGATAATTTGTTGGATGGCTGCATCGTCCAAGCGACGCCGATCTATGACAAGCGGCGCCGAAGGCGCCGGTGGCCGGCCAAATTCAGTCCGTCTGCCTATTTCTCGCCGCCAATGGCTTGTCCCTCGGCAAAATGCGGAAGGACACGGCTCTCGAAAGCCTTCAGGGCCGCACCGATTGCCTGGTGCATATCGAGATAGCGGTAGGTACCGAGCCGTCCGCCGAAATGGACATTCGTCTGAGCTTCGGCGCGCGCCCGATACCGCAGGAAGACGTCCTTGTCCTGGCGCGTGTCGATTGGATAGTAGGGCTCGTCCTTGCGCCGCGCCGAGCGCGAATATTCCCTCACCACGACTGTCTTTTCCGTCTGATAGCTTCGCTCGGGATTGAAGTGGCGGAACTCGAGGATGCGCGTGTACGGGACGGTTTCGTCGGCATAGTTCATGACCGCCATGCCCTGGAAGTCGCCGGTGTTGAGGGTCTCTTTCTCAAAATCGATCGTACGCCAACCCAGTTCCCCTTCCGAATAGTCGAAATACCGATCGATGGGCCCCGTATAGACAATGGGAAGCCCCGGCGGCAGGGAAGATTTCAGCGAAAAGAAATCGACGCCAAGGGCGATATTGATCTTGGGATGCTTCAGCATCCTCTCGAAAATCGCCGTATATCCGTCGATCGGCAGGCCCTCGTATTTGTCGTTGAAATATCTGTTGTCGAACGTATAGCGGACGGGCAGCCGCGTGATGATATGTTCCGGCAGATCGCGTGGGTCCGTCTGCCACTGCTTGGCGGTATAGCCGCGGATGAACGCCTCGTAGAGCGGACGACCGATGAGCGAAATCGCCTTTTCTTCCAGGTTCGCGGGATTGCGCCCCGCCATCTCGGCCGCCTGGTCCGCGATCAGCGCCCGTGCCTGATCCGGAGAAAGACGCCGGTTGAAAAACTGGGAGATGGTGCCGAGATTGATCGGCATCGAATAAACCTGATCCCGATAGGTCGAATAGACCCGATGCTTATAATCGGTAAATCCGGTGAATCTGTTCAGATAGGTCCAAACCGTTTCGTTCGGCGTGTGGAAAAGATGCGCGCCGTAACGGTGGACTTCAATTCCGGTCTCGTTGTCGAATTCGCTATAGGCATTGCCGCCGATGTGGCTGCGGCGATCGATCAGGAGAACATTCTTTTGAAGCTGGTTTGCAACCCGCTCGGCAATCGTCGCACCATAGAAACCTGCGCCGACGATAAGCAGGTCAACGTTGGAGAAATCGATCATGAAACTTTCAGGTCCCCAGGTTTGGAAAGGAAATCAGCCTGCTGGTTTAGGCGCCCTCGATAGATCACCCGCAACGCCAGCGCGAAGGTCAGCGGCATAGACCACCCCGATCTGCAGGATGCAGCATAGGGTCAATTGGCCAAGCATGACTGGGCTAGCTGGCCTGCGGCGCGATCGGCTCAAACCATTTTTCCCATTCATTGCCGGCGGCCGGCTTCAATTCATTGCCATTGCGAATGGTCCAGCCCCTCACGCGCTGCGCATTCTTCGACAAAAGTTCCAGGTAGGAGGATGTTTTGCCGCCGCTGCGGGCAACGAGGTGCACTTCGCAAAGAAAATCCGGATGAAGCGCCACACCGCGCATATCCTCGGTCTCGTGATCGCAAGTGACGAAAATGGTTGGATCGCGCTCGCGCCCGGCAACCGCCAGGATGAATTCCACCAGCCCGTCCGGCCGGTCGGTATCGACAAGATAGATGATCGATGAGCTATCGGCCGCGTCTGATCCGAGGAGCGAGAGCGGATATATCGAAGACAATACCTCGTCCTGCATGCTCGAGCTATCATAGCTTGAACCGGTGCCGGCCGCCGACTGGGCATAAATCGACGAACGCGGCACCTCTATCGTCTGCAGCCAGCCATCCTTTCGCGGCACGGCATAGGCCGGAATACCCTGGCGGTGTAGATACTCGGCAAGCCAGATGTCCGCCATGTTGCGGTGACGAAAATCGGTGAGCTTCATTCTCACCAGGCTTGAATGGAAAGCACTGGTACCCGTCGCTGCCACGTGGACCCGCCGGCGCCGCATGAGACTACGCTCATAATGAAAGACGGCGCGACCGCGTTCCTTGTAGTAGCCGCGGCTCGGCTGCAGGATGATCGAGCCATGTACGCTGACGACCGCTCGACCACGCAGTTGCGCCAGTTCGCCGATCATGCGTGCAACGAAATCGTCGGGATAGATGATGTCGTCGTCACAGGTGACATAGATCGCATCCTCGACCTGCTCCAGTCCCCAGAATTTTCCGGCATCGCCATAACGGCTGCCATCGGTGTCGATGAAATGCCGGATCTTCTGATGCTCGGCGATGAAGCGCGGCGCCTCGATAAAGCCGTTGAGATAGACATAAAGCCGATCGACCTGCGGCAGCAGCGACATGACCGCCGCCCGCAGCGCGATCTCGTTGCCCGCTACCGTCGCCATGCCCGCCACGATCACTTTCGTCGGCGGCAGGGCGGCAATATGTGCGGGTTCAATAGCCTTAATCCGCCTGTCCGGATAAGGGTCGGCAAATTTCATTTCAAACAAATAGGTTGGTGTCTCGTTGTACACCTTGATCTTGCGATAGCCGAGCGGCCGCAAAATGGCCTCCACATCCAGCAAAGCTTGCGCTGTCGCCGCCTCGACCAGCAACCTCGGCCGGCATCGCACCATCGTGCCCATGGCACCGCGCAACACATCGGTCTCCATGCCTTCGACATCGATTTTTATCAGGTCGACATGCTGCTCCCGAACGACATCGTCAAGACGCGCCACCGGAACCTGGCCGTCGGTTGCAAGCCTGACGCGCGCCATCCCCATCTTGGACGGGTCTTCCTCGACAACATCCCCCATGCCCGCTTCGGCACCCAGCGCGATCGGCTTGACGTCGACGCGATCCTGCAAGCCGTTCAGGCTTATGTTGGCGCGAAGAATGCGCAATGCTTCCGCATTCGGCTCGATGGCCAGCGTCCGAGCGCCGATCACTGCGCTGAAGAACAGCGTATGATTGCCGATATTGGCGCCGACATCGACCACGAAAGCATTTTCAGGCAGGGACGACCCGATATCCTCCAGCATGGCTCGTTCGTAAAAGCCTTGGCTATGCAGGATGATCCTCTGGATATGATCGTTCGGATTGGGAAGGTGGAACCGGACCGGGATCCGGTAGCTGTTCACTTCACAGGCGACCGTGGCTTGCAGTGTCATCGCGGTACTTTCCAATATGCAGAGGTTTATCACGGAGGCTTAACGGTGATGCGCTGGCGCGATCGCAAGCATCGTCAGCGGCCGCCGACGACCATCAATCCGCTACCGCCTATGGCATCGAGACAGAATTTGAGGCCCGTACTGACGCTCGCCCAACGCTTGGCGGCCAACTCTTCGATCGCGCGGTCTTCGGCGAAAACGCAAAGATTAAAACCTCGAGGCGACAGATTGTTTGCCAGCGCCGGCAGGGCAAGCAACGCGCTCTCGGCCGGATAGGCGGTGTTTTTCAGATCCACGACGACCAGGTCGAACTTGACGTCCTCGCCGATCGGTCTGGTGTCCGGAAAGATCGCGGAAACGTTCTCGAAGCTCACATTGGTAGGCTCAGTCTCTATGATGGAAATCCTGTCCGTCTGACCGCTGGCGATGAAGCGCGCTTCGATGTCTGCGACCTGTTCCGGCGAGATACACAGGCAGTTCAACCCGGCCTCGAGACCGGAAATAAGGGACGCCAGCACCAAGGCGGAGCGCGGCGCACCGATATGGAGAATATTCGGCGTTTCGCTCCTTTGGAACGTGGCGCGGCGAAGCGCCCAGATCTGCATCGGCGTCAACGGATCCCGACCGGCGACCGATTGGGCGTCGAGCAAAGTCGGATATCCGGCGATAAGGATTTCGCTGGCCGTCTCCTGCCACGCCTGCCCGGCTCCGACAGCGGTGGCGAGCGGGCGGCTCTCGACGGACGCCGGAGCAAGGACCCGCGCCGCCGTCGCATTCTTTGCCGGGCGGGTCAACGGCAGGGGCGGCTTGTTGAACACCTCCTGCGCCGAGCGCTGCTGCGCGGTGGAATTCAGTCCACGAGACTGTGGGTCGAGATTGTGATGAGAATAGGGATTGGTCGCCGTGTAGCGATGCGCATTGACCGGAATAAACTCATAGCGGCGCGTCTGATCGAGAATAGGCAAGGCAAGCGCGATGTCGCAGGCTGCCATGTACCACTGGCCGGCGCTATCACGCAAATAGCCCTCGGGAACATTGTCCAGCAAAGAGGCACGGAAGCTGAAGAGATGGCTGGTTTTCCAGCCCTGCCGACGTGGCGAAAGATTGGGATCGAGAGCACCGTTACCGCCAATCCCGCCGCCGTCGGTGATGAAGTTCGTCCAGACGACATCCTGTCCGTCTGCATAGCACCGCGACATCTGCTCGATGATGGTCGGAATGATCACCTGATCGTCGCCATCGAGGATGACGATAAACTCCGCCATATTCGTGCGCGGCCTCAGATGCTCCCAGACGTTGCGCGACTTTCCCCATCGCGCATCGTTGCGAATAAAGGTGTGCCGGTTCAAAAAGAGATCGTTGAGGAGTGCTGCCGCAATGATACCAGTGTCATCCTCGGAACAATCATCGACGAAAAGGACGTGCAGATCATCGTGCGTTTGCCGCGAAAGGCTCGCCAGGGATTGCCTCACATACATTTCGCAATCGCGCGCCGTCATGAAGATCAGAGCCTTTGCCCTGTTTGCAATTTCCGTCATTGATGATTTCGAAGCCCCAATCCGATACAGCGCATCCGAAGGACCTACGATCCTCCCGTCGTGTCCATTAGCGAATGTGGCTGGCTCCAACCTTGTGGGCCGCTCGGTTCACTGCGGCAGCGACTGCGTCACGGCGATGATCGGGCCGAGCGGAAACTGTCCGTCCCGCCTCTGCCATTCCGGTATATCGAGGCTGGAGATGCCGCCGTCGAGGAAGAGCGCATTGGCGCAGCCGAGGTCGTCGCGGAACAGGGTCGCGAAATCGTGGAAGCGCACAGCGCCGTCGGATGCGGCGAAGATCACCTTACCGTCCGCCGAAATGCCAACGCCGTTGCGTGTCTTGAAACTGGTGCTGTCGGCGAGGAACGACGGATGCAGCTTGCCGTCGATCACCAGCATCGGACCGGACTGCGTCGCGTAGAACGGCTTGATGCCGGAAGCGATGAAGGCTTTGCTCTCCATGATGCCGGCATGGCCCGGCAGGATGTAGAAGACGCCGTTCGGCAGCAGATGAAAATTGCCCCATCCCTTGTTGGTGTTGATCGCTCTCTGCTCTCTACCATTTTCGATATAGAGGCCAACAGGCGACTGATCGTCCCGGTACATGCCGCCGTTCATGGCGAAGCGGATAAAGAGCCGATCTTGCATCAAATCCCTCTCCAGTGCCCGGAAGGAGCCGTAGGGCTTGCCGCTGCGGTCGTTCTGGTAAAGCTGGATACCATCAATGGCGGGATCGAAAGTGCAGACCGTATAGCTGTCTGCGAGATGCAGGACCTTGCGGCAGGCTTCATCGGCAAAGGCCGAGCTGGCACAGGCAAGGACAGCAAGCATGGTCAGCAATCGGCTCAAACGCACAACTCCGCAGCGGATTTCGCAGACATTGGAGCAAAGGGGAAATAGCACAAAAGAAGGAAATCCCTCGGCCTTTTAAGATTGAAGTGCCGCCATGTGAAAGGCAAGCTGCCCCTTGGGGTAACGATAGCCGGAACCCACCGGACAGGCATTGCGCGCCAGACAGCCATCGACCATGCAGCCGACCTTTCCCGCCGCCGAGCGAAGATGCGACCGACAGCCGGCAACATCGAAGTCGGTGGGCGCGACGGCATCGACAGGACAAACCGTCAGGCAAGGCTTTAAGACGCACTGGTCGCAGGGGTGTGAAACAACCGTCTGTGGTTCAGTTTCTCCGATCAAGTCGGCAAAGCCGAGGGCGCCGCGATAGCCGTGCCATAAGCCATAGTCTGGATGGATCAGGATGCCGAGCGGCGATGCCTTCAAACCCTCCGCCCGTATGGCCCAGCGTTGAAACGGCTGCCACGGTGGGTCGGAGGGAAAATAAGCCGTGGCGTCGAATGCTGCGGCGAGCGGCCGGATGATCGCCTTCGACCAGTCGTCCAGCGGATCCTTGCGGCCGGCATTTTCCGTCGATTGCCGCCACCGGGAAAACGGCTCCCAGATGGAGCCGCCGATATTTCCGAGCAGAACCACGCTCCGCGCCTGCTTCCCGTCGGCCAATGCCGGTCCCTCGCCCTTGCCAAAGGAGACGGTCCCGCGAATAAAAATTCCGTGCGGAGCAAGCGCCGCACGGAGTTTGCTGACTATGATAGAGCCGCCGCTCATCGCGGCCCCTTATATTGATAGTGGGGCCGCCAGACCTCTTTCTGGATGAGATCGGCGACGCGTACCGCACCGCCTTGCTCCCTGGCGGCCTCGGGCTCTCTTCAGGTGAAAGCGTCCGGCATCGAATCCTTGCGCTTCTGGATATATGCCAGCAACGCCTCGTCGATTGCTGGGTCGAGCGGCGGCGCTTCATAGTGATCAAGCCAGGAGCGGCAAAGCGCATTGGCGCGTTCCTCGATGCGCTTCTGGCCCTCGATTTCCCACTGCTCGAAGGAATTGTTGTCGGCGAGCGCCGAGCGGTAGAAGGCCGTCTGGAAATTGGCCTGCGTATGACCGCAGCCGAGATAGTGGCTGCCGGGCCCGACTTCGCGAATAGCGTCCAGCGCCTGACCGTTTTCCGAAAGATCGACGCCCGCGGCCATTTTCTGCATCATGCCGAGCTGATCCTGGTCGATCATGAACTTCTCGTAGGAGGAGACGAGGCCGCCTTCGAGCCAGCCGGCCGCGTGCAGCACGAAATTCGTGCCGGCAAGCAGCGTCATGTTCAGCGTATTGGCAGATTCGTGCGCTGCCTGCGCATCCGGCACCTTGGAGGCGCAGAGCGAGCCGCCGGTACGGAACGGCAGGCCGAGGCGGCGTGCAAGCTGGGCTGAACCGTAGGAAACCAGCGACGGCTCCGGCGTACCAAAGGTCGGCGCACCCGACTGCATCGAGATGGAGGCTGCGAAAGTGCCGTAGAGCACCGGCGATCCCTTGCGGATCAACTGCGTGAAGGACGCGCCGGCCAGCACTTCGGCCAGGATCTGCGTCAGCGTGCCCGCAACCGTCACCGGGCTCATTGCGCCGGAAAGGATGAAGGGGGAGACGACGGAGGCCTGGTTATGCCGCGCATAGACCTTCAATGCACCGAGCATGGTCTCATCGAATACCATCGGCGAGTTGGCGTTGATCAGGTTCAGGGTGACGCAATTGTTTTCGACGAAGTCATCGCCGAAGACGATCTTGGCCATGGCAATCGTGTCTTCGGCACGTTCCGGCGCGGTGACCGAGCCCATGAACGGCTTGTCGGAATATTTGATATGGCTGTAGACCATATCGAGGTGACGCTTGTTGACGGGAATGTCGACCGGCTCGCAGACCGTGCCGCCTGACGAATGCATCGACGGCGCCATATAGGCGAGCTTCACGAAATTGCGGAAATCCTCGATCGTTGCGTAACGACGATTTCCCTCGAGATCGCGGACGAAGGGTGGGCCGTAGACCGGCGCGAAGATCGTCGCCTTGCCGCCCACATGGGCGTTGCGAGCGCTATTGCGCGCATGCCAGGTGAATTCCTTCGGTGCCGTCTTCAAAAGTTCCCGGCAGAGCCCCTTCGGGAAATGGACCCGCTGCCCCTTAACATCGGCGCCGGCTTCCTTCCAGAGCGCCAGCGCTTCTGCGTCGTCGCGAAACTCGATGCCGATTTCTTCAAGCACGGTATCGGCGTTGCGCTCGATGAGCTGCAGGCCTTCCTCGTCCAATACTTCGTAGACGCCAATCCTGCGGGTAATATATGGAAGCGACGGACCCGGCCCACCGCCGCTGCGCGATGCGCGCCGAGCGGCCGCACCTCTGCCCTCGCTGCGCGAACGCCGTCCGCCACCATCACCGCCAGCGGCCGGTTGCTCAATGTTATCGTCCATGATGCTTCCTCACTCCTGCGCATGAATGCGTCTGTCATTGCCCCATGCTAACCGATTCCGTCGCCCGGACGTTTCTTTATGCGCCAGCGACTAGCATAGGACAGACATGGGCAAGGCGAAATTGCTTCATTTCCATGCGTCGCGATTGATCCCTGCGACGTCGCTTTCGAAAAGGGTTTTGTCAGGCTTCGGGTCTATCGGTAAAGCCAGCAGTGTTTTATACAAGCCTCTGATGCATCGCACGAAAACGGGATGGAGCGCATGTCTGACGACGAAATCATTCTCGCGGAACTTTCGGATGAGGAACTCGTGCAGCAGATGCATGATGACCTCTATGACGGACTGAAGGAAGAAATCGAGGAAGCGACCAATATCCTCCTCGAACGCGGCTGGGTGCCCTATGATGTCCTCACTCAAGCGCTTGTCGAAGGCATGCGCATCGTTGGCATCGACTTCCGCGACGGCATTCTCTTCGTTCCTGAAGTGCTGCTTTCCGCCAATGCAATGAAGGCCGGCATGGCGATCCTCAGGCCGCTGCTGGCGCAGACCGGCGCGCCGAAGCTCGGCAAGATGGTGATCGGCACCGTCAAGGGCGACATTCATGACATTGGCAAGAACCTTGTCGGCATGATGATGGAAGGCGCCGGCTTCGACGTTATCGATCTCGGCATCAATAACCCGGTCGAAAACTATCTCGACGCGATCGAACGCGAACAGCCTGATATTCTCGGCATGTCAGCGCTTTTGACGACGACCATGCCCTACATGAAGGTCGTCATCGATACGCTGAAGGAAAAGGGCATGCGGGACGACTATGTCGTACTCGTCGGCGGTGCGCCGCTTAACGAGGAGTTCGGCAAGGCAGTCGGTGCCGATGCCTATTGCCGTGACGCAGCCGTGGCGGTCGAAACCGCCAAGGATTTCATGAAGCGCAAGCACAACAGCCACGCTGCCAACGCCTGATTTCGACGAATGCTAAGGCCGGCGGCAGGGATTGCCGCCGGCCGACCGGCATCCCAGATCAGTTGACGACCGCTCTCTTTACCTGGTGACCGGCATTTTCGGTCGCGTTAACCGCATTGGCCGTATCCCTGCCCATGCCGCGAATTGTGTTGGCGCACGAAGCGAGTACCATAAGGACTGCGCAGGCGGCCGCGATTTTGGTGAGTGTCGGTGCAGTCATGATCGGAGCCCTTTCGGAATGGATATTGATCGGCAAAAGGCGGAGACGAATACCTCGCCCAATGAACGCGTAATCGCGCAAAAAGTTCATGTGATCGCGTGCGGTGCAATCGCGCGCGAGATACTGGCGATCACCAGGATCAATAACCTCGATCACATCGACCTGCACTGTTTTCCCGCCATCTATCACTCCTATCCACAGAAGATCGCCCCGGCCCTCGAAGAGGCTATCGCGGACGCGCGCTCGCGCGGCTTTAAGAAGATTTTCGTCGGTTATGCCGACTGCGGCACCGGCGGCGACATCGACAAGATCTGCGAGCGCGAAGAAATCGATCGCCTCTCTGGCCCCCACTGCTATTCCTTCTTCAGTGGCAACGAGGCCTTCGCCGCCCGGGAAGACGACGTTACCTCTTTCTTCCTCACCGATTTCCTAGCCCGCCAGTTCTTATCCTTCGTCGTCGTACCGCTCGGCCTCGACCGGCATCCGGAGCTGAAGGAAATATATTTCGGCAACTACCGCAAGGTCGTCTATCTGTCGCAAGAAGAGGACCCGGCACTGCAGGAAAAAGCAAAAGCAGCGGCAGCCTATCTCGGCCTCGACTATGAATACCGCTTCACCGGCTACGGCGATCTCGCCCGCGAATTGCTGGCCGTCTGATTACGACATCGCCGCCCGTCTCCTTAACTGAGGCAGCCACGAGACGCGACCATGGTGGCGGCGCCGAAATCCGTGAATTGCCGCGAAAAACAAGACGATGTCACTCAAAGGTGACTAAAGGCGACAGCAGAGAAGACGGTTTCTGCGCGACGTCGTTTTTCAGCATGTACGGCGTCGCCGCAAGCGCAGTCCCCGGATCGGCGGACGTGCATTCTTGATCAAAGAGGAGAATTTGCATGGCCGATCGCATTGTCGTCTATTGGCGGGATATTCCCGCCCAGATCATCATCAAGAAGGGACGGCAGACAGCCAAGCGCGAACTGTCGCTTCGCTTCACCGAGGCGATCGACATGTGCGCCATGCGCACGGGCGCCGCGGAGACGGACGACTATCTGGCAGAATGGCGCAAAGCCGATCCCATGCCCGTCTCCGACGATCTTGAAGCAGAGGCCGACAAGGCCGCAAGCGAACTCGAAGCTGCCTACGACCGCGAGCGTCTCGTCGCGCTGGTCAAGGCAGGGGGCCGCGACAATGGCTGATGCAGTTCAGAAACCGGGCAATGCCGCTGCTGGAGCAAAGGCGGCCAGCGGCGCCTATACGCCATCAGGCGTTTCGCCGAACCGACGGGCCCGCCGCAAATATACAGTCCGCCTCTGGGCCGTACGCAATTCGCGCTTCCTCGAGTGGTTTTATCATCGCTTCGCCGATACGTTCCTGCTTTTGCATCCACTCTGGAAATCGATCGGCTATGAGCGCGTCGAACGACCGATCACCTTCGTCGAGCGCAATGTGAAGGGATTTCTTTTCGACTGCCGGATGTGTGGGCAATGCGCGTTGTCGTCAACCGGCATGTCCTGCCCGATGAACTGTCCGAAGCAATTGCGCAACGGCCCCTGCGGCGGCGTGCGTGCCAATGGCAATTGCGAAGTGGAGCCCGACATGCCCTGCGTCTGGGTGCAGGCCTGGAACGGCTCGCGCAACATGGTCGGTGGCGATGCGATCTTGAAGGTACAGAAGCCGGTGAACCAGTCGCTGCGCGAAACCTCCTCCTGGCTGCGCGTGACAGCAGAGGCCGCAGCCGCGCGTGAAGCGGCGAAGAAGGAAGCTTGATCGATGGCGCATATAGATGAAAATCCGCTTGGCGCCCATCTGCCGCTCGATCCCCTGCCCGGCCATTCCTCGCTCGGGCGGTTGGAACGCGTGCTGCGTCGCGGCGAGTTCGCCGTCACCGCGGAGCTGAACCCGCCCGACAGCGCCGATGCCGAAGATGTTTACGAACGCGCCTCGATCTTCGACGGCTGGGTAGATGGCATCAACGCGGTCGATGCCTCCGGCGCCAATTGCCACATGTCTTCGGTCGGCATCTGCGCGCTGCTGACGCGCATGGGCTATGCGCCGATTATGCAGATCGCCTGCCGCGACAAGAACCGCATCGCCATTCAGGGCGACGTGCTGGGTGCCGCCGCGATGGGCGTCTGCAACATCATGTGCCTGACCGGCGACGGCGTGCAGGCAGGCGATCAGCCGGGCGCCAAACCGGTTTTCGATCTGGACTGCATGTCGCTCCTCGAGACCGTGCGCATCATGCGCGACAACGCAAAGTTCCTCTCCGGCCGCAAGCTGACGTCACCGCCGAAAGTCTTTCTCGGCGCCGCCATCAATCCGTTTGCGCCGCCTTATGACTTCCGGCCCTATCGCTTGGCAAAGAAGATCGAAGCCGGCGCGCAGTTCGTCCAAAGCCAATATTGCTACGATGTGGCGATGTTCCGCGACTACATGAAAAAGGTCAGGGATCTCGGCCTTGATGAGAAGTGCTTTATCCTCGTCGGTGTCGGACCGCTGGCTTCCGCCAGAACCGCGCGCTGGATGCGCTCGAACGTGCCGGGCGTGCACATTCCGGACGCGATCATCAAGCGCATCGAAGGTGCCGAGGATCAAAAGAAGGAAGGCAAGAAGCTCTGTATCGACATCATCAACGAGGTGAAGGAGATCGAGGGCGTTTCCGGCATCCATGTCATGGCCTATCGCCAGGAAGAATATGTCGCAGAGATGGTGCATGAATCGGGCGTGCTGAAAGGCCGCCAGCCATGGAAGCACGAGGCGAACCGAACCGACGTGCTTGTCGCCGAGCGCCTGGAACATATCCGCGGGGGCATGGAGGAGAACCAGCAGCAAATGGCCGAAGCGGCCGCCCATCATCCGCCGCACCAAACGCATTGAACGAGAATATTCGCAACAGGCGGGCGCAGGAGCCGGCCTGGCTTGTAACCCAAATCATCGCACGATAGACCACCTCTATCGGGCAAACTGACCAGAGGATCAGATATGACGCGCACCATCGTTGCTTCAGCCCCTCGCGAAATCGTCATCGGTTTCGACCAGCCTTTTTGCGTGATTGGCGAACGCATCAACCCGACGGGGCGCAAGAAGCTGGCCGCCGAGATGATCGAGGGCAACTTCGATACCGTCATCAAGGACGCGCTGGAACAGGTAGCCGCCGGCGCGACCATGCTTGACGTCAATGCCGGGGTCACTTCGGTCAATCCGAACGAGACGGAACCGGGCCTTTTGGTGCAGACGCTGGAAATCGTCCAGGGCCTCGTCGACGTGCCGCTGTCGATCGACAGTTCGGTGACGGCGGCCATTGAAGCGGCGCTGAAAGTCGCCAAGGGCCGGCCACTGGTCAATTCCGTCACCGGCGAGGAGGAAAAGCTAGAAGCCATCCTGCCGTTGGTGAAGAAATACGATGTGCCCGTCGTCGCGATTTCCAACGACGAGACCGGCATTTCCATGGACCCCGATGTCCGCTTCGCCGTCGCGAAAAAGATCGTCGAACGCGCCATGGATCACGGCATCAAGCCGCATGACATCGTCGTCGATCCTCTCGTCATGCCGATCGGTGCGCTGGGCGACGCCGGCCGTCAGGTCTTCGCGCTGCTGCACCGCCTGCGCAACGAGCTGAAGGTCAATACCACCTGCGGCCTTTCCAATATTTCCTTCGGCCTGCCGCACCGCCATGGCATCAATGCTGGCTTCATCCCGATGGTCATCGGCGCCGGCATGACCTCGGCGATCATGAATCCCTGCCGCCCGCAGGAAATGGAAGCCGTCCGCGCCGCAAACGTACTGAACGGCACCGACGCCAATTGCACCAACTGGATCATGACGTATCGCGACTACAAGCCGGCCGAGGGCGGTGCCGCAGCACCCTCATCGGCCGCTCCCGCCGCTGGCGGCGGACGTCGCGGCGGTCGCGCTGCGCGTGCGGGCACCGGAGCTGCGAGGGAATAGCGATGTATCCGAGCCGCCGGCTTTCCAACGATCTCGCGACGCTCTGGTTTCAGGCGCCGATGGTGATCGCGATGCGCACGCAACAAATGTGGACGGCGGCATTGACCGGCGGTGCCATGAACACCGCAGAACTCAACCGGATGGTCTTAGAAAAGATGATGGCTGCGGCGGAAAGCGCCGTCGCGGCCAATATCGCCATGGCCCAACAGAACATCACGGCAACAACAGCGATCGCAACCGGCGGCGCCACCTCATCGCGGCGCGCCGCCGATGCAATCGCCCGGGCGACCGTAAAGCCCTACAGCAAGCGCGTTCGATCGAATGTGCGCCGCCTTACCAAACAGAAAGGCTGATCCGTGGCCGAAGCCAGCGACAGCACCAATCCCCTCGTCCTTTTCATGCCCTCCGGCAAGCGTGGCCGTTTCGCAGTCGGAACACCGGTGCTGGAGGCGGCTCGCCAGCTTGGCGTCTATGTCGAGAGCGTCTGCGGCGGTCGCGCGACCTGCGGGCGTTGCCAGGTCTCGGTGCAGGAGGGCAATTTCGCCAAGCACAAGATCGTCTCCGCCAATGACCATCTCTCGCCAATCGGCCCGAAAGAGAGGCGCTATGCCGAGGTCCGCGATCTTCCCGAAGGACGACGCCTCTCCTGCTCGGCGCTCATAAAGGGCGATCTCGTCATCGACGTGCCGCAGGATACGGTGATCAATGCGCAGGTGGTGCGCAAGGCCGCCGATGAGCGCGTCATCGCTCGCGATACGGCGGTGCATATGTGCTACGTCGAGGTCGAAGAGCCGGATATGCACAAGCCATCAGGCGATCTCGACCGGTTGAAAGCCGCATTGGCGGCCGACTGGAAATACGACAATCTCGAAGTCGACTTTCACATCATCCCCCAGGTTCAATCGATCCTGCGCAAGGGCGAATGGAAGGTTACCGCCGCGATCCACCGGGATCATGAGGGCGACCGCCCTCGCCTCATCGCACTCTATCCGGGCCTGAAGAACGAAGCCTATGGCATCGCCTGCGATATCGGCTCGACGACGATCGCCATGCACCTCTCCTCGCTGCTGTCGGGCCGCACGGTGGCATCTGCCGGCGCATCCAATCCGCAGATCCGCTTTGGCGAAGATCTGATGAGCCGCGTCTCCTATGTCATGATGAACCCCGATGGCCGTGGCGCCATGACCAATGCCGTGCGCGAAGCGCTGAACGGACTGATCGACAAGGTCTGCGCCCAGGGCGGTGTCTCGCGCCAGGACATTCTGGATGCAGTCTTCGTCGGCAATCCGATCATGCATCATCTCTTCCTCGGCATTGATCCGACCGAGCTCGGCGGCGCGCCCTTCGCGCTCGCCGTCTCCGGGGCTGTGCATCTGACGGCGACGGAAGTCGGCCTGCCGATGAATGCCGGCACCCGCGTCTATATGCTACCCTGCATCGCCGGCCATGTCGGCGCCGACGCCGCAGCCGCGACGCTGGCCGAGGGGCCGCACCGGCAGGACGAAATGATGCTGCTGGTCGATATCGGCACCAATGCCGAGATTGTGCTCGGCAACCGCAACCGCGTCGTAGCAGCCTCCTCGCCCACCGGTCCCGCCTTCGAAGGCGCGGAGATTTCCAGCGGTCAGCGCGCCGCCCCGGGCGCCATAGAGCGCGTGCGCATCGATCCCAGCACGCTCGAGCCGCGCTACCGTGTCATCGGTATCGAGCCATGGTCAGACGAGCCGGGCTTCGAAGACGCAGCCGCTGCGGTCGGCGTCACCGGCATTTGTGGCTCGGCCATCATCGAGGTTGTCGCCGAGATGTTCCTGACCGGCATCATCTCTGAAGATGGCGTCGTCGACGGCAGCATGACGGCGCGCTCGCCCCGCATCCTGCAGAATGGGCGGACCTACTCCTATCTGCTGCGCGACGGCGAGCCACGCATTAGTGTGACGCAAAACGACGTGCGCGCCATCCAGCTTGCCAAGGCGGCCCTTTATGCCGGCGTCAAGCTGCTGATGGACAAGCAAGGCATCAGCCATGTCGATCGCATCGGCCTTGCCGGCGCCTTCGGCACTTTCATTGATCCGAAATACGCGATGGTCCTTGGCCTGATACCGGATTGCGCCCTCGACAAGGTGAAGGCGGTCGGCAATGCGGCCGGCACCGGCGCGCGTATGGCGCTGCTCAATCGCGGCCATCGCCGCGAAATCGAGGAAACCGTCAGCAGGATCGAGAAGATAGAGACGGCTCTTGAATCAAAATTTCAGGAGCATTTCGTCTACGCCATGGCGCTGCCGAACAAGGTCGACGCATTCCCGGAACTTTCGAAGGTCGTGACATTGCCGGAACGCAAGCAGCTTGCCGACGATGCAGGCAGCGAGGGCGGCGGTCGCAGACGTCGCCGCAGCCGCGAATAATAAAAGCGCGCCGCCTCAGAGAAGTCGCAAAACAGTGCGCAACAGTATTGCGATAACGACATGCGAAAACTCAGAACCTAAAGTGCAATAGTCTCATCCCAGAGATGCGCTTTAGGCTGCAGCGCGTGCAATCTCCACGAACGCATTGCGGATGCTGTCCGCCACGGCCTTCATCGGCCCGGTCATCTGCGATGCCGTCAGCAGGCGGATGTCGAAGGAGGTGAGTTCGGGCAGACCTTCGTTCGGGCCAAGGACAGTCATGTCATCGGTGACATAGGAGCGCGGAAACGGCGCAATCGCCAGGTCCGAAACCACGGCGGCGCGCTGTGCCATTGTATGGGCACTAAGGTAGGAAACGCGGTAAGGCCGCTTGTGCCGCTCGAGCTGCGCCAAAGCCTCTGATCGCCAGATACATCCATCTTCCCAAATCGAGATCGGCAACGGATCGCGCCGATAGGCCGTACCGCATTTTGCCCCGGCCCAGACCAGGCGCTCGGTATAGATAACCTCGCCATCGGTCGGGAATGGCCGCGTCGCGCAGTTGATCAGCGCCAGATCCAGCCGCTGCTCCTCGATGCGCTTCTTCAACTGGAGACTCATATCGACGGTCACATCGACCATGATGCCTGGATAGCTCTCCGAAAAACTCTTCAGAATGCTCGGTAACAGGCGCTCGCCGATATCATCAGGAGCGCCGAGCCGCACAACGCCACTGAGCTCGGGCATAATGAAGCGCGACACAGCCTCATTGGAGAGAGCCAGGATGTTGCGAGCATAGGATAATAGCATCTCGCCGTGCTGCGTCAGGCTGACTGAGCGCGCGTCACGCAGGAACAACGTCACACCCAACTGTTCTTCCAGCTTCTTGATCTGCATCGAGACTGCAGACGGCGTGCGGTAAACCGCATCGGCGGCTGTGGAGAAATTGCCGGTTTCGGCGATGGCGACAAAGGTGCGCAGAACTTCATTGTCGAGCAGCGGTATGGGCCGGCGAAAAGGTACGGTCATAACGGTGTCCTTCAATTTTTCTGATTTTAAGCACCATATCATTTCATTTGTCTGAATGTCAACGAAGCACCATATTAGTCCTAACGAAATCGATAGCGGCAGCCGAAAAGGAGCAATGACCATGGCTGGCACAGCACTTCGCGAGGCATCTCGCATATTCAAGCTCATGCGCGCCCGCGAAATCCAGCGCACGGCGCAGCACACGCTCGATGAAATTGCAACGCGCTTTCCCGCGCATCTGATCGATGACGTCAACGCCCGCGGTCTGCCCCCGGATCGGGTGCTTGTCGAAACCAACCAATTATGATTCAGCCAACCGATTGAAGTTCCAACATGCTACACAAATTTAGAGATTCTCAGACCGTTGAAGCGCCATCGGTGACCGCCTCAGACAAACTCGCGACCGCCGGATTCACTCCAATAGGGCGACGCATTTCACTTCTGACTATCAATTCTTGAGAGCAATCCCCGCACGAACGCAATCCCCTGCCCGCGGCCCGCTTCCTCTCGATGAACGCCGCGTTCAAAAAGGACATCAGGAAGCCGCCTAGCACCCTAATGCGCCGCCGCATTATCCTCAACAATACCTGATGGACCTGGATTTCGACCGGCCCGAGCGCCAAGGGACGCCCTTGCCGGAGCTTCGCTTTGCGGGGTAAACACGACTCCGCGTTCTTCGAGCGCGATCCGGAAACTTCGTCCAACGACATCTACTCGCCTATCGAGCGTCACTTGTACAACGCTGCTCTAAACCACAAAAGTTTCGATATAGAAATCGGAGGCGCTTGCGGGAAGGTACCGAATAGTCCAGCCTTTAGGGAGGACTATTTATGGGGGAACGCATGCGAAGTAGGATTTCAACCATTGCATGCGCCCGATCCGCTGTCCGAGACCAAGGATGGTATCGACGTTGGTCTGAAAATGTCGGCGGCGGTTCCAGCGGAAGACAAACTCGTCGGCGTAGATGTCGACATGCTTGTCGCGGACGCCGTGATATGTCCCGTAGCTCCATCGCTTGAAATTGGCGAAGAGGCGATGCACCCATGGCAGGACTTTATGGGCAGGAGGAGCATCTTCGGCGCTCAGGTTGATCGCCTGATGATCACGATCCTTCAAGCGCCTATAGGCCGTGTTGCCGTCAGTGAGAAGCAGGCTGCCGACGGCGGTGTTGTCCCGGATGAAGGCGTGCAGGCTCTCGCGGTTGATGTTGACGATGCGCTGCAGGCGGCATCGTGCTGGATATTTTCCAACCTCAACCTCAACCGCCCCGATCATGAAAATCTTGCCGATGGGGCTGCGCCCCTGACCACCGCCTTCAGGCTCATCCTTACGGCGAAACGGCACGTTCGTCTCGTCGATCTCTATGATGCCGCGCAGCGGACGCCTGTCCGGATCGACCATCGCCCGGCGGAGCTTGTGAAGCAGAAGCCAGGCAGTCTTATAGCTGCCGAGACCCAGCTTCGGCTGGAGCTGCAGTGCCGCGCTTTCGATAGTCTGAGGTTACGCGGTCATCTCTTCCGAACGTTTTTCGTTTTTATGTGCGGCCTCAACAAGATAGCGGGTCGCATATGCAACATTTCGCGGAATCGGCTTTGCCTTTCGATAGTCAGCTACTTGCCTCCTAGAGATGTCCAAAGCAGCAGCCATACCTTCCAATGTCATTCCCAAGTCATCCATGGCGTCGCGAAATGACTCGTTGTCGAATTCCACCGATGGAAGTTTGCTGAGCCACAAAGCCGAAAAGTCTAGACCGCCTGGCCATTCGATTCCGGTGCCGTACTCGTCGACACGAAGCTTCGCAAACAAACTGTCGTCGTCGCGCAGTGGGATATAAACTCTTCGGCTGAGTAGA
The DNA here is from genome assembly GCF_030272695.1 of Martinezella calliandrae. Classification (GTDB taxonomy): domain Bacteria; phylum Pseudomonadota; class Alphaproteobacteria; order Rhizobiales; family Rhizobiaceae; genus Rhizobium; species Rhizobium calliandrae. The sequence goes on along the minus strand of NZ_JARFYN010000027.1, from coordinate 6,357 downwards.
GCCGGTGCCAAGTCAACAACAGAAGTCTTTCCAGACTTCCAGGTGATGCGGACAAGTCGCTTTTCAATCCACTCAGCCTTTGCGGCGCGAGGGAGAGGGGTGCCAATCGAGATGAGGTCATCGTTCATTGAGGCGACTCCATTCATTTTCTAGCTTCTCTCTATTCCCAGTTTCCGAAGCCCATTTGACAACGATCTCAAAGTTCTTCTTCGTAATTTGACCTTGAAGGACAGTTAGATCGGAAATCAAAATCAGCGCATCATGATCTGGAGTGGATACGTGAAATGCGGGGGATTGTGGTCGTTCGCATACACATGAATCTTCACATTTCCAAATTTGACCACCACCGGCATTAATCACTCCGCGAATACTAATAGTGCGCATGGCGCACTATTTCAAGGTCCAAAATGTTTTCTGTATAAGAATCTGGCTCAATCAACGGTAGTTGTCCGGCGGTTAACAGCGCGTTTAATACGGCGAAAGGCTAGGACGCTCGTCCGGTGATGGAAATTGGGCGGCGAAGTAAACATCAGGAGGGCCATTCTTCTGAAACCCCCTCTTGGCTCAATGAAAATTCCGGCTTTTCACCTTCAGCTGATCGATATGAAGGTCGGGAATGAAGGAGTCTCGTGACTTCATTCCTTGGTCCGATGGCTTCAGAGAATCCGGCCTGCCGGGCGTTCCATGACCGAATTCGTCACCCCTCCCGGTCGGCAATCGGAATTCCAGATCGCGATCCGCAAGGCCTGACAGGCTTCCAGACAGATCAAACAGCTGCTGCGCAACCAGGTGAACGACATCGCCCTCCCTCTGGATGCGGCCATTGATCGCCATCATCGAAGCCCCGAGCGCGACGCGTCTCGACCGCTCAAACAGCTTTGGCCAGATGACGACATTCGCAACGCCTGTCTCGTCTTCAATCGTCATGAAGATGACGCCCTTCGCGGAGCCGGGCCGCTGGCGAACCAGTACCAGTCCAGCTGCCATAAGCCATCGACCATCACGAGCGGACATTGCTTCCGCACAGGTAACGACACGACGCTCGACCAATTCCTTACGCAGGAAGCTGACAGGATGCGCCCGCAGGGTCAGGCCGGTGTGCCCGTAATCGAGGACGACGTTGTGTCCCTGGGTCATCTGTCGGAGTTCGACCGTTGGCTCTTCCTGCTCAGTAATCGTCCTTGCCTCGCGTTCAGCGGCCGCTGCAAAAAGTGGGAGCGGCTCGTCACGGAGTGCCTTGATCGCCCACAGCGCATCACGCCGTTCCAGCCCAAGGGACGGAAGAAAGGTATCCGCTTCTGCAAGCTCCACCAACGAAGTGGCAGGCACACCAGACCGTCGCCACATATCATCGACGCTATCGAACGGCTGATCGGCACGGGCGGCAACGATCCGAGCCGCATCCGCCGTTGCCAGGCCTCGCACCATGCGCATGCCCAGGCGGACGGCATGACGATCCGAGCCGTCGATAGCTTCGAGCGTGCAGTCCCATCGGGATTGGTTGATGCAAACCGGTCGAACGTCGACGCCGTGCTCCCGGGCATCCCGCACGATCTGTGCCGGTGCGTAGAAACCCATCGGTTGCGAGTTTAGGAGCGCCGCACAAAAGACGTCAGGGAAATGGCATTTGATGTAGTTGGAGGCGTAGGCGATCAGCGCGAAGGAGGCGGCGTGGCTTTCGGGGAAACCATAGGAACCAAAACCTTCGAGCTGGCTGAACGTCTTTTCAGCAAAGTCTGGCGTGTAGCCGTTGCGGATCATGCCGGAGACGAGCTTGTCCTTGAAGCGCGAGACGCCGCCGGTAAACTTGAAGGTCGCCATGCTTTTGCGCAATTGATCGGCCTCGCCGCCCGTAAAACCGGCACAGACCATCGCGACCTTCATCGCCGACTCCTGAAACAGTGGCACGCCAAGGGTCTTGCTGAGGACGGCTTCCAATTCTGGCGTAGGATATTCGGGCTTCTCCCTGCCCTCTCTGCGGCGCAGATAGGGATGCACCATGTCACCCTGGATCGGACCGGGGCGGACGATGGCCACCTGGATGACGAGATCGTAAAAGGTCCTTGGCTTCATGCGCGGCAACATCGACATCTGAGCCCGGCTCTCGATCTGAAATGTGCCGAGCGTGTCCGCCTTGCGGATCATCGCGTAGGTTGCCGGGTCCTCCTGCGGGATTGTCGCGAGATCGAGATCGATACCCTTCTCCTCGCGGAGGAATGCGAAGCTCTTGGCCATGCAGGTCAGCATTCCGAGTGCCAACACGTCGACTTTCATGAATTTGAGCGCTTCGACATCGTCCTTGTCCCATTCGATCACCTGGCGGTCGACCATGGATGCGGGTTCGATGGGCACCAGGTCGTCAAGACGATCATGCGTGAGAACGAAGCCGCCAGGGTGCTGTCCAAGGTGACGTGGGGCTCCCATGAGCTGCTGGGCAAGCTGGAGCGTCAGCGCAAGACGCCGATCATCCGGATTGAGGTTGAGGTCTCTGACCTGCTTTTCGCCGACGGCTTCTGACCATGCCCAAACGCCCGACGACAAAGCTTTGATCAGGTCCTCCGGCAGGCCGAGCGCCTTGCCGACGTCCCGGATCGCACCCTTTGTCCGGTAGCGCGTCACCGTCGCGCAGAGCGCCGCTTTGTGATGGCCGTAGGTCTTGTAAATCCACTGGATGACCTCCTCCCTACGCTCGTGTTCGAAATCCACGTCGATGTCGGGCGGTTCGTCGCGTTCCTGGCTGACGAAGCGCTCGAACAGCAGGTCGTTGGTATCCGGATCGATGGAGGTGACGCCGAGCACAAAACAGACGGCCGAGTTTGCGGCGGAGCCACGCCCCTGGCAGAGGATTCCTTGGGACCGGGCAAAGCGGACGATTGAAAAAACCGTTAAAAAATAGGGAGCGTAGCGCATGGTCTCGATCAGCGCCAGTTCATGTCGGATAATCTTTTCCACGTGGGAAGGCAGCCCCTCGGGATAGCGATTGGGCACGCATTCCCAAACATAATGCTCCAGCGACTGCTGGGCGGTCATGCCAGGAACGATGGCCTCCTCCGGATATTGGTAGGTCAACTCTTCCATGCTGAAACGACAGCGCTCGACGATCTCCATTGTTCGGGCAAGTGCTTCCGGATAGCGACCGAACAGGCGATCCATCTCTTCCGGCGGTTTGAGGAACCTGTCTGCGTGCCGTTCGCGCTCAAAGCCGACGTCGTCGATTGTGGTTCCTGTGCGGATGCAGGTGACGACATCTTGCAGTTGGCGGCGTCCGGGCTCGTGGAACAGGACGTCGTTGGTGACGACGGTCTTCACCCGATGTCGAGCAGCCATGTTGGAAATTTCGTGCAACCGCATCTGGTCGTTTGGCCGTCGGCGCAGGCAGAGCGAAACATAGGCCCGGTCACCGAAAACCTCCGCCATCTTCCGAAGCTGGATCGCACAGGTTTCGTCCGGAAGGTCCGGCACCAGGATTCCGATCAGACCTTCCGAATAGAGCGCGACGTCATCGAGGTTGAGGATGCAGTTGGCTTTACCGCCCCGCCCCTTCCCGAGCGTCAGCAACCGGGTCAGCCGAGAATAGGCCGCTCGATCTGTCGGATAGGCCAGGATCGACATGCCATCCTGCAGATCGAGACGGCAACCGACGACCAGCCGCAGTCCGGTCGCACGAGATGCCTCCAGCACCCGCACGATACCGGCAAGAGAATTGCGGTCGACGATGCCGAGCGCCTCGATGCCCAGTTCCTTTGCAGTCGCAAACAGCTCATCAGCCGATGATGCTCCACGCAGGAAGCTGAAATGAGTGGTGACCTGCAGCTCGGCATATCTCATGCGAAGATTCCATGGATGAACCAGCGATGCGAGCCGGTATCGAGATCAACGCCGTCGCCGGACCGGAAAATCCAGTAGCGCTCGCCGGTTTCGTCCTCGACGGTGAAATAGTCGCGAACGGCAGCCCATTCCGATGTTCGTTGCCACCATTCTCCGAAGATGCGCTCGGGTCCGTCCGCCCGCTTCACACGCCGCCGTTTGCCGCGCCAGCTAAACCAGACGGGTGGATGGTCAGGCAGCAGAGCCATGACCTCGATCAGCTCGGGCCGATCCATCAACCGCACAGGACGGGGCCAGATCATCGGCCAGGTTTTCCCAACGTCGGGGGCGACGGCCGATATGCGTTGGATTGATCGCTCGGGAACATCGCTTGCGAACGGTGCCATGCGATAGATGCGATAGGTTCCCCGATTGCCCAATACATCGACGAACGCGCCGACGTCGACCGTGGCGTCCTCGACCAGGCTGGATGCGATTTGCTTGTCGTCCAGGGGCTCGACCATGGTGGCGGCGAGGCTAAGCTTCTCGATGCCGAAACCTGGATCGATGCGCTCGATGCGATCACGCAGCAGCTTCGTCAACCAGATAGTGTCGCGCACCGGTTTTGCCGTCCCCGCCCTGAGTGCCTGGATCGTGTTGTCGACGCGGTGGACGATCAGGTCGGTACGCCGGACACCCAACCCCCTTGCCTGAAGCTCCAGACAGAGCTTGGTCACGAGCCGCGAGATGTATTTTGCGATGGTCTCTGCCGCACCAATCGGCTCGGCGAAGGCGCGGTGGACTTCGATGATCTCGGGACAACGGATCGGATCAATCGGCTCGGCAACCCGGTCAAACATCTGGTCGAGACGACGACCAATCTCAGGACCAAAGCGAAGGGCCAATGGCGCACGCGGCGTCGCGGCCAGCTCGCCGACGGTATGGAAGCCAAGCGTGCGCAGGCTGATCACCGTCTCGGCATTCAGCCGCAGCGACGAAAGAGGAAGTCGCGCAACTGCATCTGCCGTTTTCCCTGTCGGAATGATCTTCGTTTCGGTCATCATGGAACGTGCCAGCCCGTATGCAGCTCCCCAGGTATCGGCGACGACGGCACGAGCTTGCAGACCCCGTGCGCGAAACCGGTTCACGAGACCGGACAGCATCAGCTCTTCGCCGCCCTGAAGATGATCGGCTCCTTCGGTGTCCATCACGATGCCATCTGGTGGATCAGCTGCGACTACTGGCGAATATTGAGACAGTGCCCAAAGCGCCAGGCGTTCTAGCGCTGCATGATCAGCGGCGGGATCGACATCGACCATATGGAGGCCCTGCACCAACGCCTGCGCTTTTGCAGCAGGCATGCCAACATGCAGACCGACCCTCGCAGCATTCACGTCAACGGCCGACAACCATCGTTTCGAACCGCTCCTGGCGACAACGACGACCGGCGTCTCAACCGGTATGGACGGATCGGCGCGTCTGATCCGATCCGTCGCCAGCGTCGGAAAGAAGACTGATACGACCCTGGGCATCACATGCACCTATTTCAAAATCCGCACTTTCACCCGCTTTGACCCTGATCAGCTCCGCCAACCATCGTGCTCGCCCGACACCTGGCACCGGAAGCGGCTCGGACGGCAGGACCGATATTCGCCATCGCGTTGCTGCTGCCGTCGGGTGCCCGAAATCCCCCGCCTCAGTCTGCCGTCGCCATCGTCGGATTATCAGACCGATGGTGCCGGAACCTTCGGCGGCCAGCTGCAGACGACGCGAAATCACCATCGGCAAACGCACCGTTTCGGCGACGACCGCGCCCAGTCCCCGGAACCGCAAAGCCTCCTCGAAGGCTTCCAGGACATATTCTTCCTTGATCGCTTCGACATAGATGACGCGATCCGGATGAAGGCCGACCTGGGCCAATGCGGGAGCGAACATGTCTGGACGAGCCAGACACCAGACGACCATGCCCTTCGTCCGGGCAGCGATCCCTCCTGCGAACATGGCTGCGGCGGCTCCGTCGATAGCTCCAGCACCGCCACCGCCAAATTCGTGGATCGCGCCATATGCCAAGCCTCCGCCTGGAAGCCGCTCGTCGATCTCCCGCACGCCAAATGGCAGGACAGTTTTCGGCCGGGCGGCCGTACCCTCAAGATGCTGGATGCGATCTCGAAGCTCGGTGACAATCAGGTTCGCGCCATACTGCGCCATTCGGAGCCTTCGTCAAAATCGGGTTTTCATCTCGTCCAAATGCGAGTATGTTCCCTATTTGTTCCAAAGCTGGGTATGAGTCAATGTGCATGCAAAGGCGAGCTTGCCGTTGAATTGCAACTGGGCCGCATGCCGCTGATGTCAAGGTGTACGTAGATTCAATAGCTTGATGACCCGCCATGCCCATGCCGGTGTTAAAGCACAGGAGAAACAGGTGATGGACAATGTGATCGCAATTGAAAGGTAAGCGCGTAGGCCATCCCACGTAGCGCCAGGATGGGAAATCGTTCATTTTCAGCATGAATCATGCTGGGAATCCTATGAGTGAAGATATGAATCAGG
>NZ_JARFYN010000260.1 GCF_030272695.1 Martinezella calliandrae | reverse complement strand
ACCTTGCCGGTCTGACCCACCTGCCAGTCGTTCGGCGCATAGCCGGCATCGACGGCAGCGCGCGAGGCGCCAACCGCTGCGCCGAGCTTGTCGGCGACCGGCAGGATGACCTCGCGGAACTTCTCGGCCGAACCGAGCGCACGGCCACCGGAGATGATGATCTTCGCAGATGTCAGTTCCGGACGATCGGAGGTCGATAGCGCGTCCTTGACGAAGGTCGACAGACCGGGATTGGCGACCGCAGGGATC
>NZ_JARFYN010000259.1 GCF_030272695.1 Martinezella calliandrae | reverse complement strand
GCCGTCAGCACCGTCATGAACAGCGTCGTGCCATGCTGCCGGCTCAGCCGCTTCAGGTCGCGCGTCAGCTCCGCATCGATGACAACGGGAACATTGGCTCCGGCAAACGACTGCTCGGCTGGCCGCGGCCGGTCCGTCGGCAGCGCAAGACGGGCGGGGGCGCCGGCCAGGGTCTCGCGCCAATAGTCCGCCTGGGTCTGCAGCCGTTCCCCCGACAGCCATTGGCGTTGCCAGGCGGCATAGTCGGGATATTGGA
>NZ_JARFYN010000258.1 GCF_030272695.1 Martinezella calliandrae | reverse complement strand
CGAAGAGTTGATCGGCTTCTTCGTCAACACCCTGGCGCTGCGGCTCGACCTGTCGGGCGCGCCGAGCGTCGCCGAGCTTCTGGACCGGACGCGGCGCACGGCGCTGGCGGCACAGGAGCATCAGGACCTGCCGTTCGAGCAGGTGGTGGAGATCGTCCAGCCGCCCCGGGCTCTTGATCACACCCCACTGTTCCAGGTGATGTTGGCCTGGGAGAACAATGCGGTCGGGTCCTTCGACCTGCCGGGGCTGAGCGTCGAG
>NZ_JARFYN010000257.1 GCF_030272695.1 Martinezella calliandrae | reverse complement strand
TCATCTCAGTTCTGCTCGACCTCACGGGGAATCCGGAACCAGGCGACATAGAGCGCGGGCAGGAAGAGCAGTGTCAGTGCGGTGCCCACGACGATGCCGCCCATCATGGCGTAGGCCATGGGACCCCAGAAGATCTCGTGCGAGATCGGGATGAGGGCCAGGGTCGCGGCGGCCGCCGTCAGCATGATCGGCCGCATGCGGTGCTCGGTCGCCTCCACCACCGCCTTCCATGCCGACATCCCCTCTGCACGCAGTTCCTCGAT
>NZ_JARFYN010000256.1 GCF_030272695.1 Martinezella calliandrae | reverse complement strand
GTCCCGATCGGCCGTCCGATCGCCAACACGCGGCTCTACCTGCTGGACGGTCATGGTGCACCGGTGCCGTTCGGGGCGGTGGGCGAGCTTTATATTGGCGGGGCCGGCGTTGCCCGCGGCTACCTCAACCGGCCGGAGCTGACGGCCGAGCGGTTCATCGCCAGTCCCTTTGTAGAAGGCGATCGGCTGTACAAGACCGGTGACCTCGGACGTTATCTGCCGGACGGCAATCTGGAGTTCCTCGGCCGCAACGACGAGCAGGTGAAG
>NZ_JARFYN010000255.1 GCF_030272695.1 Martinezella calliandrae | reverse complement strand
TTCGTCAGCATCATGGTTGAGACCGCCGATGTTGTGGCCGTAGAGCAGCCTCAGGCCAGCGTGGGCGTCGATCTGGGCATTGCCACGCTGGCAACGCTTTCGGATGGCAGCACGATTCCTGGACCCAAGGCGCATACCGCATTGCTCAAACGGTTGCGGCGGACGAGCCGTAGTCTGTCTCGCAAGCGAAAAGGCTCGGCCAATCGCCGCAAGGCCAAGGCAAAGCTGGCGCGACTGCACAGCCGCATCGCCAATATCCGCCGTGACGCCACA
>NZ_JARFYN010000254.1 GCF_030272695.1 Martinezella calliandrae | reverse complement strand
TTCAAGCGCAAGGCAGTGTCGATCCATCATGAGCTGATGTTCACCCGCTCGATCTATCAGACGCCCGACATGATCGAACAGGGACGGATTCTCGACGAGGTCGGTGCCGCCGCCGATGCCGGCCGCATCCGCTCTACGGCGACGGTGCGCCTCGGCACGATTAATGCCGACAACCTGAAGAAGGCGCATGCTCAGCTCGAGAGCGGCTCGACCATCGGCAAGGTCGTCCTCGAAGGGTTCTGACAATCGAGGGCAGCTTTTCGCGGCCGCCCTT
>NZ_JARFYN010000253.1 GCF_030272695.1 Martinezella calliandrae | reverse complement strand
CGGTTCAGATCCTCCAGCAGGTAGGTCCGCTCGTCAGCCGGCAGGATGTCGATGCGGCCGATCGGCTGGCCTGCATCGGCAACCATCGCCCGCAGCAGCGTCAAAAGATAACCACGCTGCCGCGCGATCGTCGCTTCATCGAACAGCGCGCTCGCATAACCCAGCGTTCCGGTGATAACCTCGCCATGCTCGCAAAGGTTCAGTTCGAGATCGAACTTGACCTGATCGAACCCCTCCCCCGCAGCCTCGACGCTCAGCCCCGGCAGGTCGAAGGACC
>NZ_JARFYN010000252.1 GCF_030272695.1 Martinezella calliandrae | reverse complement strand
GTGCGCCGCGTCCGGTCCAGAAGCTCGGCGACGCTCGGCGCGCCCGACAGGTCGAGCCGCAGCGCCAGGGTGTTGACGAAGAAGCCGATCAACTCTTCGATCTCGCGCCGGCCGCGATTGGCGCTCGGCACACCAATGACAATGTCGTCCTGCCCCGAAAGACGCGACAGCACCGCCGCCCACGCCGTCAGCACCGTCATGAACAGCGTCGTGCCATGCTGCCGGCTCAGCCGCTTCAGGTCGCGCGTCAGCTCCGCATCGATGACAACGGGAACATTGGCT
>NZ_JARFYN010000251.1 GCF_030272695.1 Martinezella calliandrae | reverse complement strand
TTGCGGACCGGCTCGGCTCAACACCTCGACAATGCTTTGTGCCAGATCGGACAGCACCGGCTTGGCGAACAGCGTCGTCAGCGGCAGTACCACGCCGAAAGCCTGCGACAGCCGGCTCAAGAGCTGCACGGCCAGCAGCGAGTGGCCGCCGAGTTCGAAGAAGTGGTCGTGGCGTCCGACCCGCTCGAGCCCGAGCAGCTCCCTCCAGATCTGCGCCAGCGTCGTCTCGATCTCGCCTTGCGGCGCCTCATAGGTGCGTCGCGCATAGGCGTCGTCGTCGGGAAC
>NZ_JARFYN010000026.1 GCF_030272695.1 Martinezella calliandrae | reverse complement strand
GTAATAAGCGAAACCATCAGAAAGCTCCAAAACAGAGCTCCCTAAAGAATCCATATCACATCAAACCGCCACACCTTTTTTCAAATGCGATTCCCCTGCGTCTGGGGCCGTGAAGCCGCCCGAGACCGCCAAGCCACAGCAGAACGGTCGGCTCGACGTCATCGTCACCAGCAAAGATCAACCCGTTAATGTCAAGGCGAGCGACAGCGATCTCTTCCAAAGCTTGAAGATCAACCGCGGTAACACAGCGTCAATCTGAAGCTTGGCCACTCGCCACAATTTGTTGGCGAGTGGCAGACCTCTGGCATCGTAACAGTCAGCCGCCTTTAGCGGCCATCAACGCAACCAACCACCCCCTCCAAAAAAACCGCGGGTCCTTCTGGACAAATAGTTTCTCGCTGATCGCGCCACCGCGGCGTTTCGCTAGATACAGATTTTTTATAGGAGGGGGCCATCATAGTCGATGCCACATACAAAACAGGCAAGTCGCATTGAGCTCCCAGTCGCGGTACCCCCATCTTCTCCTTCGGTCAAGGAACATTCTCCCCGCAATGCGGGGAGAAGAAACGCCACCGCAAGGATCAGAACGGCGTGCCGGGCAGTGGCTGCGTCGCTTCTTTTTGAACCGCCTGTAATTCCTTCGGGTCATAACCGAGAGCCTGAAGAATCGTTGGCGCCACTTGTGTCGTCTGCACCAGCGCAGTGATCAAGCGCGGCGAGATCGACGGATTGCTCAGAAGCAGCGCCACATTGCGGTCATTGGCATTGCTGCCACCATGTTCGGCGATTTTATTGCCGCCCGTATAGACGACGCCAGGATTTACGGTGACGATGAAATCAGGTGCGCGCGTATCGCGGGCCGGATCCTGGTAGGCTAGCGCCACCTGATTGCTGGTCAGCAATTGGCCGATGCCGAGCGCCTTGCCCTGGTCCCTCAGATACTCAGTTGCCGCGGCCAGCGATTTTACCCGCTCTTCCGGCTTCAGCCAGATTAACGATGCATCGTCGGCGATGTGGAACCCATAGCCGGGAATTTTCGTGTAAGGGTCTTCGTCGGTCGGCTGGAACTTCGACGGATCGATCGGCGACTGGCCGTGTTTCGACGCAATAACAACGAGCGTGGTGTCGTCGAGCTTATTATCTTGCAAGGCGCCGACCAATTCGCCCAGAGCGTGATCGACATAATCGAGTTGCACTGCCAGCCCGTTGTTCGGCGTGCCGTTGGCATCTGCATAGCCGCCGATCAGGCCGGCCTCATCGCCAGGCCCGGCTTTCGGCAATTTCTGCCCAACGCTCACGGCCTGCAGATTCAAGCCGAACAGTGCCGGAACCGGCTGCCTATTCGCACCCGTGCTGTCGAGCCCTTTGATTTCATTGATCACGGCTTTCACATGCGCCTCGTCGAATTCCCGCTCGGCCTTAAAGCTGCCGGTGGTTTTCACCTTGCTGCCGGGAATGAGCGAATCCTGCTCTAGCGCATACAGATCGTCGACGCCGGCGCCGGACGGGCCGTTCAGCCATTCATAAGCCGGATGCTTGTCGCTCCATGCGGTGCGGCCGCCATGCTGATGCACGATCTCAAACACATTGTTCACGCGGACGAAATCATGTGGGAATACCGGCTTACATTCGCCGTTCACCAGAACTCGCGGCAACTTGGCTGGATCGATCTGCGTTATCGGTTTACCGGGCGTGCCGCCACCATCGAGGCGGGTATCGTCGATGTCGATGCTCTCGGCGAAATTGACCTCGATACCGGGATTGCCTTGGCATTTCGAGTCTGCGGCAAAATAGCTGCGATCGAAGGAATCGTCATAGTATACACCCGTCACAGCGGGAGTGCCGCCGGTCACTTGCGCGACCAGACCCGGGAACGAATCGGATGGATTGGTGGTGACGGCGTTCGGATAAAACACGCCGGTCTTCTGAAGGGCCGCCATCGCGCTTTGCGGATGGGCTGCAACATAATTCGCCAAATCCACCGCGTGCAGGCCATCCACCGAGATCAACAGCACATGTTCATAGGGTTTGGCATTCGCCGGAGTTGCAGCCGCCGCGCAGGTCAGCGATGTGCCGAGCAAAAGACTGGCTATAACTTTATACATCCACGCCTCCTTAATGGAAATGATAATCCCCCGGAGGGACGGTAGAGCCGAGGCATGACAGAGTGATGAACTGCAGACTTCTCCGAAGCGGGCGGCGAAGTTGTCGTTAGACGCTAGCCAATCCTGGATAGCTCATCGGCGCGCTCGTTGCCTTCGATCCGATGTTCCCACTTCCGCCCAGTTCAGTGCCAGCAGGTTGTAGGTTGCATCATCAATTAGCCGACCGCACGGTGCACGGTTATTAAAAATTATCTGGGCGGGCGGGCACCGCGAACCTTAACGCGAATTTGTAATGCGTTTTGGTTGTATTATTCCTCAAACACATTAAAGAGCATTTGCTGCTTCCCATAGTGATGAGCGACCTTCTTGACACCGTCATTTTTTCTTCGGCCCGTTTGTCGGTTTGGTGGGAGCAGGTTCTGGAGAATCTCCACCAAGTCTCGGCTGGTGATCCGGCTGCCGTACGAGAGAGAAGATCGAACTATCGATCATTGCTCCAGCATCGAGAGTTGAGACAAGATCGATGATGGCGTTGGCTATCCAAGGCTCCGCTGGATAGACAAGATATGGGTAGTCTATGGAGCTTTGTGCGTGACGCCGTGCGGCTTCAATTTTGCAAGGTCATTCCTTTCGGGTTCCCGTTTGCACAGGCTATTGCCGCCTGTGGCTTTGGCTACGGGCTGGCAGAGTATTTCTCCCAGTAGGATCAGGATCTATCGAAATGTCGCCCACACAGACCGGTGACTGTTCCTGCGATGGCGGCAAGTATTGCACCGGCCCTCGCGGCGGCCGCTTCTGCATGACACATGAAGGCAAGAAAAGCTATTTGCGGCACGACTGAGCGGGAAACTCGACGGTAGTCAGTGGCGGCTCGATCCTGTACACCTCGGCGTTGTCCTGCCTCTCCCTTAAGCCCTTATAGGACGCCTGCCGCAGCATCCCATCATGCGTCCAGGCGCGATATTGAATCTCGGCGATAAGCGACGGCTGTACCCACACGACACCTTTACGCTTTAGAGCCACCGCTGGCTTTAACGTCGTCAGTGTGTCGAGATCCTTGCGCAGCTTGAGTGTCGCGCGTTCCTTAAAGCCCGTCCCTACCCAGCCGACATAGACGAGCTCGTTGCCCTTATAGGCCGCCAGCAGTAGCCGACCGATACCGCCTAGGGCAGACGAGGATGGCTCGTGGAAGCCAGGTGGCGTGTCTGTTTGCCGCTTGCCGAACGCGTCGGCGCCTTCCGTTCCCTGTTCAATGAACACTTCGTAGGTAACCATCGTGGCTCTCCACGACGTCATCAGTCCCACCTGATCAGAGGACGACGACGGCCGTCCCCACCTTCACCCTGGTATAAAGATCGATGACGTCCTCGTTGAACATGCGTATGCAGCCTGATGACGCCTCGGTTCCGATGGTCCATGGCTCCGAAGTCCCGTGGATGCGGATGAGCGTGTCCCGCCCGTCCTGATACAGATAAAGCGCTCGGGCTCCGAGTGGGTTGTCGGTGCCCGGTGGAATGCGGGCTGGCATTCCCGGGGCGACAGCCTTCATGTCATCTGTCGGATACCACGCCGGCCAGGTCGATTTCCGACCTATCGTCGCCCTTCCTCTCCAGCTGTAGCCGGTCCGGCCGATCGCGATGCCGTAGCGCATGGCCGTCGCAGGTGTCTCCACCAGATAGAGGTGCCTGTTCGTGGTATCCACAACGACCGTTCCGGGCGGCATGCCGGTCTCGTTTGGTACCTGCGTCGGCTGGAACGAGGAATCAAAGCGAGCGCGGTTGACCAGTCGCACCGGATAGGGCTCATTTGCAAACGCCGACGTCTTCGGCGGCTGCGAAGTTCTAGGCTGGTCCTGGCAAGCGACAAGCGCCATCGCCGTCACCGCCAGTGCCAGTGCCAGTGCCAGTCGAGTGTAGTGCATCTGCCGAGCTCTCCAGCGTCGCTCCAGAAGCGGTCCTACCACTTCACCTTGAGGCCGATCCGTCCTCCCCAGCTATCGGAATCGCCGTGGCCGATACCGAAGTTGTAATCGCCGGAGGCAAAAACGGACACGTTCTGAGCGACCTCTCCGGAAAGCCCGAGACCGACATGTCCCCAGTTACCGCCAAGATCGGTATGGAACGTCACAGGGTTGGCACCCGACAGGCTGGAGTCGGTCGTATCCGCGGAAGCGCCGAAGGAACTCCAGATATCGGTCGAAGCCCATGCTGTGAATCTGCGTCCTGCCTCGGTGGTCCAGTCTCTTGCAAGACGGGCTCCCAGGCGCCCGTAGAGCGCGTCCGTATCACCATAGTCGAACTGACCGAAATGGTCGGCGTCGTCGTTGAGTGACACGTGCTGGTAGATGAACTGCGCCTGCGGCTCGATAGACCACCCGTCCGTGATGCGGAAAGGCCGGCCCGTTTCCAGAGAGGCCGCAAATCCCCAGCCGTCCGTTCCGAAGGATTCGCCTGGAAGTCGTCCGCGCCCTTCGGCGGCGGTGTTGGCGTCGTACCAGGTCGCCTGGAGCACGCCGTCGACGTACCAGCCGCTTTCGGCCAGTCTTGTCCAGTAGGCGCCGAGCGAATAGCCGTCGATGTCCGCCGAGCCGGCGCGCTGCCCGAATGGGGTATCGACGTCGGACGTGATCCGTCCAGCCCCGAGATAGAAGCCCGCCACGTCGCGCGTTCCATTGTCATTGTCTCTGCGCAAGAGATCGGCGCCTATTTGGATTCCCCACATGTCGAAATCATAGGAAGGACCATTGTCGACAAGGCTGCGAACCGCCGCTCTTTGACTTGAGGTGTTGAAATCCACGTCTCCCGTTTCGCCGAAAATGCGCCCCCATACCGCATGCCGGTGGGGTTGGACCGAGTCGGCGTAGGCCGAACTCTCCGCTGCCGTTGGAGTGCATCGGAAATTCTGCGTCGGATCCTTGCACCAGATGGTCTCGGCCGGCTTTACCGGATCGGGATAGTCGATCCCCACGCGGTCACGATAGGTTCCGATCATGCCCAGTCCGAGACGGTTCGCCAACGCTGGCAGGACGATGTCCGGCGGCACTTCGTTGCGATAGTCGGGGATCGGATCCGGCGGAGGGGTCGGCGGTCCGGGAGGACTTGGAGGTTCCGGCGGCTCGGGAGGCAATGTCGACCGGAGATACCAGTTCCCGTCGGCCGCGTCTGCGCCGACCCCGTTACGATAGAGAGTGTATTCGTAGGCGCCGCTGGCTGCACGCGAACCCAGGGTGAACGTCCCGTCGGCGGAACCGGCCTTGTTTCGCACCTCGACGACCTCGATGCCATTGCCAGGCGTCACCGCACCCGCCGAGGCCGGGTCGATGGTAATCCCTATGGACGTTGCGCCGCCGGCGCCGAGCTGCGTCTGATCGACGACCAGTATATCGGAGTAGGAGTTAGTCTGGCCGGCGAGTGGAATGCCATCATTGAGCCGGGTGTCGAGCAGTAGCTGGCCGCCGTCGGAGATATAGACGCCGGATCCGGCGGCGCCTCCAGCCGCCGCGTTGCCGGTAATGACGAGCGTGTTCCCAAGCGCGGCGCCTCTAAGATCGATAGTGCCGGCGTTGTCGAAAGTCTCGAGATTGACCATCTGTCCTTGGAGAAGCCCTTCCCGCGTGAAATCGTAGAAAGAGGCTTCGAGGGGGCGGCTGTCGATGCCGGTCGTCGGCACGTAGTAACCGCTCGGATCTGTGGTCGCCGCGCCGACTATGGGGGCGAGACGGACGACGCCGTTGGATTCGTTGGAGAAGGTGTCGGTGCCGGCTCCGAAATCCGATATCGCGACCCGCTTCGTGTCAGGAGCGCCGTCGCCATTGGTGTCGGCGAAGTTCCGGATGTCGAAGGAATGGGGCGTCAGATTGCGGAACGTGGCATCGCCCGCTCCGAGCTGAACATATCCAGTTATCGTGCCGTTGTTGATAATCGTCAGCGGTTCGGCGGCTCCTATACCGTACCTGTCGAGCTCGACGATGGCGCGATCCGACAAGGCGCCAATCGACCCGTTGTTCATCAGCGTGGATCCAGCCCCCCGCGATCCGATCGCGACGCCCGCCGACGGCAGCCCGGCTGTTCCCGTGTCCGTCGTCCCCGCCTGCCAGCCGCCTGAAATAATCCCTCCCGCTTCGTTGGTGACGTTGGAGGTGTTGCCCAATGCATAGACGCCGACGGCATACTGCCCTTTGGCCTGGACGATGGAACCCGTGTCGATTGTCGACATACCGGCGTTGCCCGTTACGGCCTGGATACCGCTGGATTCGCGCCCGGTGGTCGTGATCGGCCCAGTGTTCGTAACGGACAAATTTCCGTCGGTGGAGTTTGCGAGGATGCCGGCGCTGTTAAGACCTTGGGTCTGAATAGACCCCGTGTTCGACGCCGTGATCGGGCCGCCGGGGCCGTTTGTCCCGGCGGTCGTGGTCAACTCGATGCCACGGCTATTGTCGCCTGTCGTGGCTATCGGCCCCGAGTTGGAAACGTTCATGGCACCTCTGACCGCGACCGCCCGGATGCCGTCCGCACGCGCTCCTTGCGTGTCGATCGCCGCCCCCGTGGCGAGATCCACGGTCCCGGTTCCTTGGGTAACGATGTATATGCCCGAGTTGGGATTGAGCGAGTTGTTCGCGCCGGCAATCGTGTTGTCGAGATTCACGGTCATTCCGGGGGCGATGTTGCCGCGGACGTTACCCCCGCCTGCAAGCGAGTCGATGAATATGCCGTTGCCGCCCCTGACGGTGATGGATCCGGTGGCCGTCATGTTGAGTGTCGCAGCGCCGCCTTGATGGGTGGTCGTTTCCACGCCGTCGTTGTCGTCCGTATTCGTAGCCTGGCTGTCGACAATGAGCACTCCACCGATAGTCGACGTCGCGCTACCGGTTCCTTGCATGTTCATCAGGATCGATGTCCCGAACCTGGTCGTGACGTTGTTCGTGCCGGAAAGCGTTAAGGTTCCATTGCCTCCAACCGAAGGAGACGCCAGCGAATAGATGCCGACGGAGTTGGTACCGGTGCGCTGGTTGAAGACGGTGACGTCGCTGGCGTTTAACGAGACCGAAGCGCCGGCGCCGCCTTGTGCCCACGATTGAATTGCGAACTCCGTGCTTGTGCCGGGGCTAATCGTAACCGTCGACGGTCCCGTGATCGTCAAATTTGCGGCCCCTGTGGCCGCCTGGCAAAGGACGATCCCGTTGTAAGTGTTCGGACCATTATTGCACGCAGCGTACGCAGCAGGCGTGACAAGCAGCCACGCCGCAGAAAAAGATGCGATTGGGATCAGTGCAGTGCAAACAGATAGCGAATTGCGCAACCGCGCGCATGAGGAATGCGAACCTACGTGAGCCATGTTATCGCTCCGAGAATCATTGCATCAATCTCGGGAGCGAGGCTCTATTTTAGTTTTCTCTATTTCAAGTGCTTTTGAATATAACGGAAGTATACCCGAGCCGATTTAAGGTTGAGTGTTGCGAATGCAACACAAAGAGGTTGCGGTCGCCGCCGCTTCGGGATCCGCAGCCGCCGACGCTGCATTCTCGGCAAGAAGGCACGGCGAGGCCTACTACCACCGCCGTCGCTATCGACATTCGCGCGGATCCCGACAATGATGGCGGCAATTGGGGCTGTCATGATGAGATTTATTTTCGCGGTCGGTGTCGTCGTCTCTGTTGCTTATCCGTCGTCAGGCCACGCGGCAGAGAAAGCGAACCATCCGTCGTCGTATCGAAGCTATTACGTCAAGATCGGCGACACGTCTAAGCGCTTGTGCAACCAGCTGATTTACACCCAGAACTTCCCTATCGGTAGTCCCACCATAACCGCAAAAACTGACGACGGGGATTTCAGCTTTAGCGGACCTGAAGCTGATTCCAATGAAATAACTGTCAAAGGCCTCTTTGTGGGGCGCCCCCCTAAAGGGGAGAGGAACGCGCAAATGGACGGAGTCCGTAAAAGGTCGAGTTTCCAGAGCTCGGCAAGACCCGCAACGACATGATCCGCTACAACATCCAGGAATGGCTTGAAATGAACGCCTATCCGCCGGTCCGAATCATGGAAGAGGACGGCGAGATGGGTGGGACGACGTAGCCGGTGGCTTGGTGTGGTGTCCGAGCGGTGATTACCGGTGGAATTTAGTGGCCTTTAGGCAGCTACCGTAGGGTATCGCCGAACGTTCTGGCCACCTTCAGCCGGCTATCCCAATTCGCCAGAAATTCGCCGGCAACCTCTCGGCTTTCCATGAACGTGAGGTTCTCGGCATTTCGCTTTTGCGCTGCGGCCGTGTAATTATATGACCCGCCTATCACGAGGTGCTCGTCAATCACGATGACCTTGTTATGGGCGATTGCGGGCTCATAATCGATCCAGACGGGAATGCCGGCGGCATCGAGCAGCGTGGCACCCGAATATTTCCGCTCATTGGTCTTGTCGAGAATCGCCAGGACTTCCACACCCCTGCCCGCGGCGCGCTGCAGTGCATGGATGATCGGCAGCGACGTAAAGCCGTATGCCTGGACGCGGATGGATGATTTCGCCCGGTCGACTTCGCCAACAATCAAGCTCTCGCACTGCTCGGCCGGCGTGAAGCATACGGAGACTTTCGCTGCGGCAGGCTGACCGGCATGGAGCGAGCCAGCGCACAGCAGGACGGCAATCGTGACAACGGCTATTCTCATTTCTTCCTCATTGAGATGGATGCAGGACGGCGCGCCAATTGCGTAACCTATAGGCGACTTCCGCCATCGACATTCGCGCGACTCAAGATAAATTCAGCCCATTTGAGGGCTGTGAAAATGTTGCGCACGGTATGGTTTTTTATCTTTGCGTTTGCTGCAGTGACAGCACACGCTCAAACGACGACTTCATCCGATATCGCGAACAAGCTAAACGCCCAGGCTAAGAGGCTTGGCTACCATCTTACCTTCCGCAAGGGCCGCTGCGATCAGGATGTCAAATATGTCTGCGATTTTACCGCTGCGTCAGGCCCCTATCACTACCGCCTCACGGCAGTCTCACAATCGCGGTCCGCACCAATCGATCATTTCACGCTACCGATGGATAAGCACATATCCAGCGTGGCGCTTGCAAGCTATGCCACGATCGTCAGTCTGATTGGAGATGTAGATTCACCCGTCGAGACGGTGCAGCCTTTCCTTCAGGAAGAGATCGTCGGCGCCTCCACCAATGGCGGCGTGATCTCCGATCCCTTTCGTGGTTTCCAGCAGACGGTCACAGTTGTGCCGGGTGCGGGCGTTCTGGTGTCCTTATCATGGCAGGATTAATTCTGACTCCCGAATGCCCGTAAAGCAACAGTTGGGCGCTTCTATGAAACTATTGGGCTCATTGGTCGGTGTAGACTTCCGTGACGTTATCGAAACGCTTGCCTTGCTCGATCGATTTGGGAGCTCACGTTCGCTGCAGATGATAATTGATCGTATAGGCAGTTCGAGAGCTGCTCCGGCCCCGGCAGATAAGGCACTAGATTTAGGCATTGCGCTAGAAATGTTGCTGATGCACGAGAACGGCGATAATCCTAAGGACAATCAAGAGATCAGCAACAAGATCGCCACTCGCGCAGCATGGCTACTCGGACGAGGGGTCGTCTGTCGACGATCGGCAGAAGTTCTACAAAGACGCTCAGGACCTATACAGCCATAGGTCTTCAGTCGCTCACTCCGGCCATCTCAAGAGCGGAAAAAACTTCAAGCCGGACGGCGCGGAAGCCTTCGTGGTGGCCATACTGAATAGAATTCTTACGGCCGGTCGGTTTCCAGATTGGCGCCGAATTGTCTTGGGCGACGAGTTCTGACAGTCGGTCAAGACCGCGACACACCCAGCTACTCGTCTAGAGTATTTCTGCTGCCATTTGATGTTGCGCGCTATGCCACGCGTTTTTGCGCGCTACAAAATGATCTCGCGTGGCGATTCGGTGGCGACCAGCAAGCTCACCAAAAAGCAAAATTATCTCTAAGTGATTGATTTTTTTGGTGAGAGCGATGGGATTCGAACCCATGACCTACTGATTAAAAGTCAGTTGCTCTACCGGCTGAGCTACGCTCTCCCCATCCGTGGATGATTTGCACCCCGGCTGGAAGTGCGCGGAACATATGCAGACACCCTATCGCGGTCAACCCAAAATCGTCGTTGCATTCACGCAAAATGCGTTTGCACATGCCGAGGTGGCGAAACCAGTCCGTCTCGACGGCCGCATCGGGACAATTTGCGTGTAACGGGCAGCGTGTAACCGGGTCCTTTGTCGCAAGACGCAGCGATCGGTCGTTTTGATGATAAGGCACTAAGCAATTCCACAATTCCAAGACTAGATTATAGTTTATTCTTGCCTTTTTGGGAGCTTGCCCCACAATTTTTGCGTGCCAATTACGCCTTTCTCATTCAAACGAATGACTCGGCGAGCGTTACTTTAGAATGTTACCACTGTTTGATGGGATGGTTTGAACGAATACGGCATTGTTGAAGTTTGTTGCTGCATTCTGAGGTCATCTGTTCAGTATCAGGTTTGGTCCGGCACTGGGGGGGGATCGAGGGGGCGCCATGAAGCAGAAAGCCGAGCTTTATAAATGGTGCAAAGCACAGGAACAATTTCTGCGTTTTCATTTGCGTTGTCTGAAACAAGGCCGCATCCGGGTGCATCTCGTCGAAAACAACCGCTTCATCGACACAACCGATGAAATCACCGAAGAGCTCAATAAACAGCTTGCCGATCTCAAAGCTTGCCTCGGCACCCCGGAACAACCGTAACATTTCCCCTCAATAATCACGATTGTAACGAGTAGCCACGATCGCGGGCCGCACGCAATTGTTTTGCGGGGCGAATCGCTTTTGGTGTATATCAACGCTTGTTAACAACCCGCGGATTTCTCTTGGGAGGTTCTTCATGGAAGACGCACATGTCGGTTGGATCGCAGCAATCATCATCGGTGGCCTCGCTGGCTGGCTTGCCGAGAAGCTCATGGAAAGCAACATGGGCGTCATCATGAACATCATCCTCGGCATTGTCGGGGCAATTGTTGCTAGCTGGCTCCTGGGAATCCTGCACATCGCATTGCCGTTCAACGCGTGGATCAACTATTTGATCACCGGTTTTATCGGTGCTTGCATCCTGATTTTCGTCGGCCGGTTGATCAGACGGTAGACACGCGCTTCACGGGCAAAAGCCCTTCGGCACTGGGATAATCAACGGGAAGACGAGATCGTTCGTCTTCCCTTTTTTATTGCGTTTGTGTGACATCACGACCGTC
Organism: Martinezella calliandrae; assembly: GCF_030272695.1. GTDB lineage: Bacteria > Pseudomonadota > Alphaproteobacteria > Rhizobiales > Rhizobiaceae > Rhizobium > Rhizobium calliandrae. Next base: position 79,390 of record NZ_JARFYN010000026.1, on the reverse strand, counting down.
ATAACCCTTTTCAACCTCGCCTGCAGCCCTAGCTTCGTTGGTAGAACGCAAGAGGAGGTAGGAAGCATGACGGAAAGGGCCACACAGACGACGGGCCGGAAAGTGATACGCGGTCGCCCGTATAGCATCGCTGAATTTGCGCGGAAATATCGCCTCGACGACAAGGAGGCCAAGCGACTGTATGACAAATTCGGCCCATCTTCTACAGAACTGGATTTGCTGATGGCCGCCAAGCGCAAACCGCCAAGCCTTTCCTCCGCAATCGGCTGTTGATCCGATATCACGGCGATCGCAATTAAAGTCTCGCCGAGCCCTTCGACCATACCAAGATGAGAACTTCGGTATTTCCGGACGGTTCGTCGGTGCCTTCACGAATGCGGCAACGACCTCGCGGTGGGCTTGGCTCAACAGCGGCAGTTGATGCCGTTCGCCCAGACAGTTGGTGTGCAACAACCCTGCTCATATGCCTGATATATCACGACAACTTGCCATCGCGAGAACGACATGGCAATATGTGATATATCAGCATTGATCGGAATCAGCTGGGAATGCAGAATTCGCAAAGCCACCTCGCTTATCTCGCTCTCGAGCATCTGATCGTTACGCTGGCGCTGAAACCCGGTGCGCTGGTAACGGAGAAGCAGCTGATCGAGTTGGCAGGCCATGGGCGCACGCCGGTGCGCGAGTCGATCCAGAAGCTGGCGTGGCAGGGGCTGATCCATGTGCGGCCCCGCGTCGGATTGCAGATCGCGGACATTCGACCGGAAGACCATATGCACGTCATGCAGGTCAGGCGCGAACTCGAACCGATTGCAGCATCGCTGGTCGCCAGCCACGCCACGCGGGAACAACGCGAGCAATTGCTCGACTGCGCCAGGCTGATGACCGATTGCGCCGCCACAGGCGATCTTGCAGGCTTCTTCGCCGCCGATAAGACATTCGACGAAATCCTCGAGGAGGCCTGCCCGAATGGCTTCATGATGGCAGCACTCGGACCTGTGCAGACCCATTCGCGGCGGCTCTGGTATTCGACCGCGACGCCCGACGGCATGGACCGGTCGATCGCGCTGCATGTACGGGTCATCAGGGCCATCCATCAGGGCAATGCCGAAGATGCCCGCAAGGCGATGGCGACACTGATCGATTATCTCAGCGACAAATGAAAAAGGCGGCCCTGCTGCCGAGACCGCCCTTCCCTATTGTGCTATTTCAAAACTCTCAACCGACGAATGCACGTTCGATCACGAATTCGGCCGGCTTACTGTTGGCGCCTTCATTCAATCCCGCTCTTTCAAGCAGGTCCTTGGTGTCCTTCAACATGGCGGACGAGCCGCAGATCATGCCGCGGTCGACAGCCGGATCCAGCGCGGGAACGCCGAGGTCAGCGAAGAGCTTGCCGTTTTCGATGAGATCGGTAATGCGGCCCTTGTAGGGGTACTCCTCGCGAGTGACGGTCGCATAATGGCGCAACTTGTCGCCGACGACTTCACTCAGGATTTCGTCGTTGCGAATTTCCTCGACGAGGTCGAAGCCATATTTCAGCTCGGCGACATCGCGGGTCGTGTGGGTGAGGATGACTTCCTCGAACTTCTCATAGGTTTCGGGATCGCGGATCAGGCTGGCGAAGGGCGCAATGCCAGTGCCGGTCGAGAACATATAGAGCCGCTTGCCCGGCGTCAGCGCGTCGAGCACCAGCGTGCCGGTCGGCTTCTTGCGCATCAGTACTTCGTCGCCCGGCTTGATATTCTGCAGGTGCGACGTCAGCGGACCATCCGGCACCTTGATCGAGAAGAATTCGAGCTCGTCGGCCCAGGCGGGGCTCGCGATCGAATAGGCGCGGTAAAGCGGCTTGCCGTCGACCATGAGCCCGATCATCGCAAATTCGCCCGAGCGGAAACGGAAGCCCTGCGGCCGGGTCATCGTGAAACGAAAGAGCCGGTCGGTATAATGAACCACGCTCAGCACCTTCTCGGCGAAAACGCCGGCGGGAACTGCGGAAACAAAGTCTTCTGTCTTGGCGGGGGCGTTCATTCGGTATCGGATCCCGTATTCGTCGTCTATGTCGTTCTTGCTGTCTGCTCTTTACGGGCTGATATTATAATATAACCCGCATTTAAAGGCATTCTATTCCATCCCGCGCTGCGGAGCTGAAATATGCGTATTCCGGTCTAGATTTAACCGACCCCAGAATACATATGGTGATCGGCAGGATGATGGCAATCCGATCCCGGTCAAATTGCCGCGAATTGCCACCTTCGCAAGGTCAGGCCGATTTGGCCGATACCCGCCGCCAGCTAAAGGCCTGGCCGCCTTCTGCGTGCCTGACGGCCGGCTGATAATGGTGCGGAATACCCGGCAGGCGATTTTCCGAAAGCCGCTTGAGCGTCGTCTCGTTCGTGACCGCGAAACTGTCGATGCCGACGCGCAGCATCAATGGAATCTGATCGATCAGCACATCGCCCACCGCGCGCAGTTCGTTGGTGTAGCCGAGACGTTGGCGCAGCAGCGAAGCATGGCTGAAGGCGCGACCATCGTTGAAAGCCGGGAAAGCGACGGCGACGATCTCCAGGCGATAGAGATAGGGCTCCAGCCTGGTCACGTCGTCGGCGGGCTTGATCACCACACCGAGGCCGACATCGTTGCTTTCCTCAGCCTTGGCGATCAATGCGTCGAGGCCAAGAAGCGGCTTCTGCTCTTCGCTCGCTTTCTCCTCATCGGTCTCGATGACCCAAGGATCGTTTGCGACAAAACCGGTTTCCCGCCAAATTTTCGTCATGGCCATCTCCTTATGCCGCTTCGGCCGCGGCCGAGGACGAGCCGTAGAGCGCGTCCTTGAAGGGCTGCGGTCCAACCCGACGATAGGCAGCAAGGAAGGATTCGGAGCGTTCCAGGCGCAGGCCGAGATAGGTGTCGACGATCGTCTCGATCGCGTCGGTCACCTTGTCCGGCTCGAAGCCTCGGCCAATGATCTCACCGATCGACGTATGCTCGTCGCCGGAGCCACCGAGCGTGATCTGATAGAGTTCGGCACCCTTCTTTTCGACGCCAAGCAAGCCGATATGGCCGACATGGTGGTGGCCGCAGGCGTTGATGCAGCCGGAAATCTTGATCTTCAACTCACCGATCTCGGCCTGACGCTCGGCCGAACCGAAGCGCTTGGAGATTTCCTGCGCAACCGGGATCGAACGGGCGTTGGCAAGGGCGCAATAGTCGAGCCCAGGACAAGCGATAATATCGGTAATCAGACCGGCATTGGCAGTCTCCAGGCCGGCGGCGACCAGGCCGCGATAGACGGCTTCGAGATCGGCCAGCGCCACATGCGGCAGGATCAGGTTCTGCTCGTGGCTTACGCGGATCTCGTCGAAGGCATATTCTTCGGCAATATCGGCAACCACGTCCATCTGCGCATCCGAAGCATCGCCCGGAATACCACCGATCGGCTTCAGCGAGACAGTCACCATGCCATAATCGGGGTGCTTGTGCGGCTGCACATTCTGCTGCACCCAACGGGCAAAATCCGGATCCGCCTTCTTCCAACGGGCAAGGTTTTCCCAACCTTCCGGACGCTCGGGCAAAGCCGGCGGCGCAAAATAGGTCGTGATCGCCTGAACGTCGGCCTCCGGAAGCTTCAGCTCGGTATCCTTGAGTTTTGCAAACTCGACTTCGATTTGGCGCGTCAATTCCTCGGCACCGGTTTCATGCACGAGGATCTTGATGCGAGCCTTGTATTTGTTGTCGCGGCGGCCGTGCAGATTGTAAACGCGCATGATCGCGGTCGTGTAGGACAAAAGGTCTTCTTCCGGCAGGAAGTCGCGGATCAGCTTGGCGACCATTGGCGTGCGGCCCTGTCCGCCACCGACATAGACGGCAAAGCCGATTTCGCCCTTGTCGTTTTTCTTCAGATGCAGGCCGATGTCGTGCACCTGGATCGCTGCGCGGTCACGCTCGGCGCCGGTGACTGCGATCTTGAACTTGCGCGGCAGGAAGGAGAATTCCGGGTGAACCGAGGACCACTGCCTTAGGATTTCCGCATAGGGGCGCGGGTCGGCGACTTCGTCGGCAGCGGCGCCGGCAAAATGGTCGGCCGTGACGTTGCGAATGCAATTGCCTGACGTCTGGATGGCGTGCATCTCCACAGAAGCGAGCTCGGTAAGCACGGCCGGTATATCGGACAGCTTGGGCCAGTTGAACTGCAGGTTCTGGCGGGTGGTGAAATGGCCGTAGCCGCGGTCATAGGTGCGAGCAATATGCGCCAGCATGCGCACTTGGCGTGAGCTTAGCGTGCCATAGGGAATGGCGATGCGCAGCATGTAGGCATGGAGCTGCAAATAGACGCCATTCATCAGACGCAGCGGCTTGAACGCATCTTCCGCGAGTTGCCCCGAAAGGCGCCGCTCCACCTGATCGCGGAACTGCGCAACCCGTTCCGCGACAAAGGCGTGGTCAAATTCGTCGTAGCGATACATGATTTCCTCAAACTGCAATGAATTCCGGATCGGCCGCGGCATAACCGGGCGCGTATTCCATGGTGGGACCTTCGGCGCGGATGCGCTCACGCAAACGCAGCGGCCAAAGCTTGCCGCCGATTTCCTGGATCTCGATCAGAGCGACGTCGACAACCTTGTTGTCGGCATAGGCCTGCTTGCCGATCGCCTCAAGTTCGGTCTCCGCCTCGCTATGACGCGCGACCAACGCCCCCTGCAGCGAGGTCGCCCACTCACCATTGGCATTCCACCAGACGGCGATACCATCGGTCAGCCGGTTTGCGGTCAAAACCTTGTCGACCATGGATCAGCTCCTTGCAAATTCTTGAGCAACGGTCTCCTGACGGACCAGCGGCTCGGACTGTTCAAAATTGGCACCGGCGACAGCATCGCCGATAATGACCATGACCGGACCGCTCAATTCATCGCGATGCTCGAGGTCGGGCAGATCTTTCAGTGTGCCGTGCATGAGACGCCGGTCGTAACGGCTGGCGTTTTCGATGACGGCGACAGTCGTCTCTGGCGGAAGACCTGCTTCCATCAGGCGACCGGCAACGGAAGCGGCGACCGTACGGCCCATATAGACGGCGATGGTCGCGCCGGATACGGCAAGGCTTGCCCAGTCCGGCAGGACGTTGCCGGTCAGGTCGTGACCGGTGGTGAAGACCAGCGATGAAGCGACGCCCCGCAGCGTCAACGGCAGCTCGAAATCGGCGGCCGCCGCAAAGGCCGAAGTAATGCCCGGAACAATCTCGTAGGATACGCCGGCCGCCCGCAGGGCAGCCATTTCCTCACCCGCCCGGCCATAGACCAGCGGATCGCCGGACTTCAGTCGCACGACGCGCTTGCCGTCGCGGCCGAGCTGCACCAGCAGATCGTTGATCTCTTCCTGCGATTTGGTGTGGCAGCCCTTGCGTTTGCCGACAGAAAGACGCTCCGCATCACGGCGGCTCATATCGACGATCGCCTGCGGTACAAGCGCGTCATAGACGATGACATCGGCTTCCATCATGACGCGCTGAGCACGCAACGTCAGCAGATCTTCCGCGCCAGGACCGGCACCGACCAGCCATACATGGCCCTCGACCTTGTGCATCGAGTGCAGCAAACCGTCGGCAGCGCGTTCTGCCTGCGGCAAATGGCCGGCGCTGACGGCGTCGGCGACGGGACCGGAAAAGAAGCGGCGCCAGAAAATCCGGCGCGCGACCCCACGCGGCACCAGGCGATCGACGGATTTGCGATAGGTCGTCGCCAGTTCCGCGAGCTTGCCGAGCGAGGGCGACAGTATCTGGTCGATCTGCGCCCGGATCATCTGTGCCAGCACAGGACCTGCGCCTTCGGTACCGATGGCGACGGCGACGGGGGCGCGGTTGACGAGCGCCGGGGTGTAGAAATCGCAATAGTCCGGCTGATCGACAGCGTTGGCAGGTATTCTTTCGGCGCGGGCGGCCTCGACAATGGCGCGGTCAGCCTCTTTATCGCCGGTGGCGGCGAATACCAGGGCGGCGCCCTTGACCTGATCCGGCGAAAAAGCTTGACGCACGGTCTCGATGCGGTTGGAAATCAGGAAGGAATGATAGTCGGCTTCCGGCGCTGGCGCGTAGGCAACGATCTTGGCCTGCGTATTCATCAGCAACCGCGCCTTGGCGAAGGCTTCATCGCCATTTCCGAAAACAGCCGCCGTCCTTCCTTCCACACGAAAGAAGGCCGGAAACACCGAGAGCTGGTCAGTCTTGGGAGGCATTATCATTCCACTTCGAGATTGCCTGAATATCACCCTAGCAGCCAATAGAATGAAGAAACAGAAATTCTAATGCCCCGGCGAACCCGTATTCTTTTGCTCGACATCTCTCCGATTTGAGCAAAACTCACCAGACGCCCGGATCAAGATAAATACAGGAAATCCATAGACTTTTAAGACTTCTTGCCAGCAAAGACAGTCCTATTGCCTGTGGCAAACGGTGTCCATACGTCATTTGCGCATTCCGTATAGCCGGGGATGCCGTTAAGATAGGGAAAATGTTTCGGAGTATGCCGCTTGTCCGCCAACACCATCGCCCCTCGCCTCCTCGATGTGATGGAAGACGATATCCTGCCGCTAACTAAAAGGGGCGTTGCCGCCGGCAACAAAGTATTCGGCGCCGCGATCCTGCGTAAATCCGACCTGTCGCTGGTTATCGCTGAAACGAACAACGAGCTCGAAAATCCGCTTTGGCATGGGGAAGTCCATGCGTTGAAGCGGTTTTACGAACTCGGCCAAAGGCCCGCGACCAAGGACCTGATCTTCCTCTCCACCCACGAGCCCTGCACCATGTGCATGTCGGCGATCACCTGGGCCGGTTTCGACAATTTCTACTATTTTTTCAGCCACGAGGATTCCCGCGACGCTTTCGCGATCCCGCATGACCTGAAGATCCTGAAAGAGGTATTCGGACTGGAACCGGGTGGATACCGCCGGCAGAACGCCTTCTGGAACAGCTTTGCGGTCGCCGATCTCATCGAAACCGAAGCGGACCCGCTGAAGACGGCCCTCAAGGAACAGACAGCGCGCATCAAGGCCGCCTACAACGCGCTCTCCAACCGCTATCAGGCGTCCAAGAGCGAAAACGACATTCCACTGAACTGACTAAGACAAGATTGATAGAGGCCCCGATGGAAGCATCGCGAGACATATCCCGCCTGATCGAAATCATGGCGGCGCTGCGCAATCCCGAGACCGGTTGCCCCTGGGACATCGTCCAGACCTTCGAGACCATCAAGCCCTACACGATCGAGGAGGCATACGAGGTTTCCGACGCGATCGAACGCAGGGATATGGACGATCTTTGCGAGGAGCTCGGCGATCTGCTGCTGCAGGTCGTCTTCCACGCCCGCATGGCAGAGGAAGCCGGCGAATTCTCATTCGGAGACGTGGTGGAAGCCATAACCCGCAAGATGATCCGCCGGCACCCGCATGTCTTCGCGGTCTCCGGCGCCGATACGCCCGACGCGGTGAAGGTGCAATGGGAAGAGATCAAGGCGCAAGAGAAGCGCGAGCGAGCCGCGCGCCGGGCACGGCGAGGTATTGGCGAGGATTTCAGAACCGGTTTTCTCGGTTCGGTGCAGCGCACGTTCCCCGCCCTGACCGAGGCGCTGAAATTGCAGGAGCGCGCTGCCAAAGTCGGCTTCGACTGGTCAGCGCCCGAACCGATCCTCGACAAGATCGAGGAGGAGATCGACGAGTTGCGGGTGGCGCTTGCGATCGGCGACAAGGCCAAGGTCAGCGACGAGCTAGGCGACCTGATCTTCGCCGTCGTCAACATCGGCCGGCATGTGAAAGCAGATCCGGAACAGGCATTGCGCGGCACGAACACGAAATTTCGCCGCCGCTTCAATCACATCGAAACGACACTTGCAGCCGAGGGAGAAACCCTGGACGGTGCTTCCCTGGAGCGGATGGAAGATATTTGGCAGGCGGCGAAGGCGATCGAGCGTCAGCTCGCGGAATAGGACGCCTATTCCCAGTCTTCGCGTTGTGGTTTCGGGCCGATGCCCATGCGCCGCTCAAGCTCCGCCGCCTCCGTCTCGGTCAGGCGCACATCCAGCGTGACCGTACCGTCTTCGTTGTCTTCGCGAGCATCGACGATGGCATGATTGTAGAGCCAGGAAAGCAGCGCCAGTCTATCGACCGGCAGCGTGATCGTTGTTTCGGTCAAGACACCGGAAAGCCGGCGGCTGATTTCTTCCATCAGGCGACCGACGCCCTCGCCGCTTTTTGCCGATACCGCGATGACGTTTTCGGCGGTTGATGCCTTCTGGACGATGGCGTCGTGTGTCTCGGGCTCCAGGCGGTCGATCTTGTTCCAGACTTCGAGGATGCGCTCCGCCCCTTGCGCCTCGCCGATGCCCAGATCGCCGAGAATTCGCATCACATCGGCGCTCTGCGCCTGATTGTCGTCATCCGAAAGATCACGGACATGCAGGATCAGGTCGGCCTCCAAGACTTCTTCCAACGTGGCGCGGAAAGCGGCGACCAGATGGGTCGGCAGGTCGGAGATGAATCCGACGGTATCGGAAAGGATCACGGTGCGGCCATGCGGCAACTTCATGCGCCGCAGCGTCGGATCGAGCGTCGCAAACAGCATATCCTCAGCCAAGACGCCGGCACCGGTAATCCGGTTGAACAGCGTCGACTTGCCGGCATTGGTATAGCCCACCAACGCCACGATCGGATGCGGCACCTTCCTGCGCTTGGCGCGATGAAGCTGGCGGGTGCGCACCACCTGCTCCAATTCGCGCTCAAGCCGGATGATCCGCTCCTGAAGCAAGCGCCGGTCGGCTTCAATCTGGGTTTCGCCGGGGCCGCCCATGAAGCCCGCGCCGCCGCGCTGGCGCTCAAGGTGTGTCCAGCTCCGGACCAACCGGCCCTTCTGATAGTTCAAATGCGCTAGTTCGACCTGCAGCGTGCCTTCCTTGGTGGAGGCGCGGCGGCCGAAAATTTCGAGGATGAGACCCGTGCGGTCGATGACCTTGGCGTTCCATTCCTTCTCGAGATTGCGCTGTTGCACCGGCGTCAGCGGATGATCGACGATCACCAGGCCGGCATTGAATTCATCGAGCAGCGCGCGGATCTCTTCCATCTTGCCGGTGCCGAGCAGCGTCGCCGGACGCGGTTCGTTGATCGGCACGATCGAGCCGTTGACGACATCGAGGTCAATCGCCAGTGCGAGACCCTTGGCTTCTTCCAGCCGGCTTTCGGGGGAACGTGAGGTTGTTATCGCACTGTCGGCCTGTGCGGAACGCACCGCACGCGCCTGCTTCAGAACAGGGACAATAACGACAGCATGCGAGTCATCCCGATGCCTTATCGCTTCCGGGATGATGGAATCATTTTTGGTATCGCGTGTCGTGATAGCGGCAAATCCTAGTTAGGATGCGACTTCTTCGCTCTCGAACATCTGCATCGGCTGGCCAGGCATGATCGTCGAGATCGCATGCTTGTAGACGAGCTGCGAATGGCCGTCGCGGCGCAGCAGCACGCAGAAATTGTCGAAGGACGTAACGACGCCCGTAAGCTTTACGCCATTAATCAAAAAGATCGTCAGTGAAATCTTTTGTTTGCGAACTGTATTGAGAAATAGGTCCTGCAAATTCTGAGAACGTTCCGCCATCGCGCCGCTTCTTTCTTTTTTGCCAGCCTAAGCCGGTGAAATATCAAGATATACTGAGACCTCCGGACAGGAGATATCCTCACTCTCTCCTCCCCTGCGACTGTAGGTATCAAATCGCAGTCTTTTCCGCAACGTCGAAAAAGGCTTCACGAATTTTCTGCGAAACGCTTCCAGGATGACCGTTGGCGATCGCCTCACCATCAATGGCAACCACGGGAAAACAAATACTTGTGGCTGCCGTGATGAACACTTCACGCGCCGCCATCATCTCCTCGACGGAGAAAAAGCGCTCGACGATCGGAAGCTCCAATTTCGCGGCAACATCCATCAGCGTGGTGCGCGTAATGCCGCGCAGAATGCCATGCTCGGCCGGGCGCGTTACGAGGTTACCATCAGAATCGACGATCCAGACGTTGGTCGCCGCGCCTTCCTTCACCATGCCGTGATGGTCGATATAGATCGCCTCCTGTGCACCGGCTTCCTTGGCCTGCTGACGAACCATTGCGTTCGACAAAAGCCCGACCGACTTGATGTCGACGCGGTCCCAGCGATTGTCGCGCACGGTAATCGCCTTGATGCCATTGGCATTTTTCTTGGCGATCGCGGACTGATCGGTGCTTTTGGCGGTGACGACAATCGAGGGTGGCGTATCGGCCGGCGGGAAGACATGATCACGGCGCGCGACGCCGCGGGTGACCTGCAGATAGAACAGGCCGTTGCGGACATGATTGCGGCGCAGAGTTTCGCGAATCACATGGATCAGCGCCGCGCGGCTCATCGGCCAGGCAATGCGCAGTTCCCCGAGCGAGCGGTTGAGACGGTCGAGATGGCGGGTAAGATCAACGATCAAGCCGTGCCGGACTTCGCAGACTTCGTAGACGCCGTCGGCGAACTGATAGCCGCGATCCTCGACATGAACCATCGCGTCGCTGTGATTGACATAACGACCATTCACATAAGCTATTCTCGGCATGGCAAATCCTGATCAGAATTTTATAGATATATGAAAGAGTTGCGCGGCAGATCGCAACGACCGCGCAAATGGCTTCAGACGCCGAGCGATTTCAGCTTGCGGTGCAGTGCCGATCGCTCCATGCCGACGAATTCGGCCGTGCGGGAAATATTGCCGCCGAACCGGTTGATCTGCGCGATCAGATAGTCGCGCTCGAACATTTCGCGGGCTTCGCGTAGCGGCAATGTCATGATGTGATAGTCGTTCTTGGCGGAAACTTTCGGCAGCATGTCACCAAGGTCGGTCGGCAGCATCTCGGCTGTGATCGGCGTCTCCGGGCCATCCGTGCGCGCCAGGATCATCAGACGTTCGATATTGTTACGAAGCTGGCGGATATTGCCCGGCCAATCATGCGCCTGCAGCACCGCCATGGCGTCGTCGCCGATCCGCCGCGAGCGGATGCCGGCCTGTTCGGAAATCTGGCGCATTAGTTGGTCGACGAGAAAAGGGATATCCTCGCGCCGTTCGGCAAGCGCCGGCACACGTACGGGCACCACGGCAAGACGGTGGTAGAGGTCTTCACGGAACAGGCTTTCGGCAATCCGGCTTTCCAGATTATAGGCGGTCGACGATATGATACGCACATCGACTTTCACCCGCTTCGAGCCGCCGACACGTTCAAACTGCTGATCGACCAGTACGCGCAGGATCTTGTTCTGGGTCTCGCGTGGCATCTCACCGACTTCGTCGAGATAGAGAATGCCACGATGCGCCTCTTCCAGCGCGCCGATCTTGCGCGGCTGACCCGGCGAGCCCTCGGTGCCGAAGAGGGCTATCTCCATCCGTTCGGGTGTGATCGTCGCAGCATTCAGAGCGACGAAGGGACCGTTGGCCCGCGTCGACTTCTTGTGCATCATGCGGGCCACGAGCTCCTTACCGGAGCCAGACGGGCCAAAGATCATCACGCGACTGTTGGTGGGCGAGACCTTGTCGATGGTCTGGCGAAGCTGCGAGACGGCAACCGACGTGCCGATGAGCTCGACGGCGTCGCCCGTGCGGCGCTTAAGCTCCGAAACCTCGCGCTTCAGCTTGGAATTTTCCAAGGCACGTTCGGCAATCAGGATCAGCCGATCAGCCTTAAACGGTTTCTCGATGAAATCGAAGGCGCCGCGTTTGATGGCCGAGACAGCGGTTTCGATATTGCCGTGGCCGGAGATCATCACGACAGGCAATTCCGGATGGCGCGTCTTGATCTCGTCCAGCAGCGACAGACCGTCAAGCTTGCTGCCTTGCATCCAGATATCGAGGAAGATCAGCCGCGGCGCCCGATCTGAGATCGCTGCGAGAGCGCTGTCGCTGTCAAATGCCGTGCGCGTCTCATGCCCCTCATCCGAAAGAATTCCCGAAACGATTTCGCGAATGTCTTCCTCGTCATCCACCACGAGAATATCAGATGCCATATACACTTTCCTTATCACTTGCTGTCTGGGCGACGGTGGCCTGCTCACGGCGCGGTAAATGCACCCGGATCATGGCGCCCCTGCCCTGGTCGAAATCGGCGGGAGCATCGTGCAACTCGAGCTGCCCGCCATGGTCTTCAATGATCTTCTTGACGATGGCGAGCCCTAGCCCGGTGCCTTTCTCGCGCATCGTCATGTAGGGTTCTAGAATGCTGTGCCGGTTCTCGACCGGCAGTCCACGGCCGTTATCGATGACATCGACCGTAAAGCGGTCGCGTTCGGCATCGAGGAACGAGCGCACGAGGACTTTCGGCTGCTCACGATTTTCGCCACTCGGCACGCCCTCGATCGCCTCGACGGCGTTCTTGATGAGATTGCCGAAGGCCTGGCCGAGCATACGTGTGTCGAACATGCCCTCCAGCGGTTCATCGCCGAGTTCGCGCTCGAACTTGACGTGGTTATTGCCCATTTCGCGCAGGAACACCGCGTCACGCAGGATATCGCGCAGGTCGCTTGGTTCCATGGTCGGCTTCGGCATGCGGGCAAAGGAAGAGAATTCATCGACCATACGGCCGATATCGCCGACCTGGCGAATGATGGTGTCGGTGCATTGATCGAAGACGGCGCGATCGGATTCGGCGATATTCTTGCCGAAGCGGCGGCGAATACGCTCGGCGGAAAGCTGGATCGGCGTCAGCGGGTTCTTGATTTCATGTGCGATGCGGCGAGCGACGTCGGCCCAGGCCGTCGAGCGCTGCGCAATGACCAGGTCGGTAATGTCGTCGAGTGTGATGACGTAGGATTCATTTGAGTCGCGCGATTCTTCGCGCGTCACCTGAACGCTCAGCGTGCGCACCGTGCCGCCACGCACCAGACTGATCTGTTTGCGGAAATCGCTGCGGTGCCGCGTTGTCGCTTCGGTTACGACCTGATCGACCTCGGGAGCGATGTCCGCCAGGTTCTTGCCGACAAGCTCGTCGCTCTTCAGGGTCAGCAGCTCCTCGGCAGAGGTGTTGGCGATGGTGATGCGCCGGTCATGTTCGACGCCGATCACGGCCGCGGTAACGCCGGAAAGCACCGCTTCGATGAAGCGGCGGCGGTCGTCCACCTCGTCCTTGGCTTCAAGGATCTCGTCGCGCTGGGTGCGAATCTCCGAAATCATCTTGTTGAAGGTTCTCGACAGACTGCCAACGTCGCCATCGGCAGCACGCACCGGCACCAGCACATTCATGTTGCCGGACGCGACATTGTCAGCGGCGCTGATCAAAAGCCGGATCGGCCGAACAATCCGATCGGCGACCGCAATCGCGGTCCAGATCGCTGCGAGCAGCACGATCAGCGCGAAGCCGATGTAAAGCACGGCAAAAGCAATCTGCAGGGACATACGCCCCTCTTCCATCGTCTTGTATTCGGCCGTGTTGTCTTCGACCATGCGCATGGCGTTCATGACGCGCGGATCAACGGCGCGGACCGTGTAGAGAAACGCGCCCGGAATTTCGTCCAGTTTGATGACCGCACCGACGAGGTTGGTGACACCTGGCGGGATGAGCGTCGGCTGACCATCGGCGGAGGCATCGAGCGCGTCCTTCGGTATTGCCGGCAAGGGGCGCTCGGTTTTGATGTCGGCCTGAACAATCGCGGTGCCGTCACGGCGTACCAGGAAAGCCCCAAGCATGCCGCGGCCCTTGGCTTGCCGGGTCATCAAATCGGAAAAACCGGTGCGATCGAGACTATAGAGCGTGCGATTGCGCTCAAGGTCGTTCGCCATGGAAACAGTCTGGCCCTGCAGATAGCTGGCGTTCTCCATCAGATAGGCCTGCGCCACATTCTGCGAGGAGCTGATGATCTGTTGCGTGCGCAACGCAAACCAGCGATCAAGGCCGACATTCAGCGTCAGGCTGGCGACGATCGCCACGAGGATGGCGGGCGTGATCGCGACGATGGAGAAGAGAACAACGATGCGTATATGCAGCCGCGCCGCCGCGCGGCCACGGCTGCGCGCTTTCAGAAGGCGCGCAACTTCGCGCGCGATCAGGGCGATCAGGCCCAGAACGAACAGACTGTTGATCACGACCGAGGTGAAGACGACGGAGGACGTCGGGGCAATCGGCGTCAACCCCAGCAGCAGGAGAAGCGTAGCAATCGCGCACAACAGCGCGCCGCCGGCCAAGATCAGGCCGGGAAGGGCGAAGGATGCACGGCGGTCCGTCACCTTGACAACCGCCTCGTCGCTCGCCGCCGGCGACACCGCGTCCTGCTTCATTCCCAATGTCTCCGGGCACAGGCGACGGTCGACGCCTTGGCCAAATTGCATCAGCACTGTTTTCGCGGCACGAGCGACTGGCAAAGACTGGAACCGTCATCCGGCTTCGCACCGACGCGAAACCTACGCTTCAAACCACTTGAGCAATGATCTGAAATTTTTGAACAATTTCCCCTTGCGCAGTAACGCACTCGACGAATCGCTACCGCAAAAACCGTGAACCGGCTGCGTGACCTTTAAGCAACGCATTGTGGCGAAAATGCAACGCATCCGATCACATTGTCAAGCCGTGCGGGAGCTTCGGTAGACGGAAACACCCAGTTCTCTGATCTTTTTGCGCAGTGTATTGCGGTTGAGGCCGAGCAGATCGGCGGCTTTGATCTGATTGCCGCGGGTCGCGGTCAGCGCGGCAAGGATCAGCGGATACTCCATTTCGGTCAGAACGCGATCATAGAGCCCCGGCGGCGGCAGATTGTCGCCGAAGCCGGCAAAATAAGTGCGCATATTCTCCTCGACCGCCTGGGCGATGGTCATGGAACCGGTGCGAACCGGGCCTTTTTCGATCGGGCTATCGGGCACATCGGCGCGCAGCTCGGCATCGATGATCTCCTTGGTGATAACGTCCTGCGGATAGAGCGCCATCAGCCGGCGGATCAGGTTCTCCAGCTCGCGCACGTTGCCCGGCCAGGGATAAGCCTTCATCAGTTCAAGTGCTTCCTGATCGAACCGCTTCGAGCCGAGCCCTTCCTTCTCCGCCTGCTGCACGAAATGGCGAACGAGGTCGGGAATGTCCTCGGCGCGGTCGCGCAGCGGCGGCAGTCGCAGCGGAACGACGTTGAGGCGATAATAAAGATCCTCGCGGAAGAGGCCCTGGTTGATCGCTTGCTTCAAATCCTTGTTGGTGGCAGCAACGATACGGACGTCGGTGCGGATCGGCGTGCGGCCGCCGACGGTCGTATATTCGCCCTGCTGCAGGACGCGAAGAAGACGGGTCTGAGCATCCATCGGCATATCGCCGATTTCGTCGAGAAACAGTGTGCCGCCCTCGGCCTGCTCGAAGCGACCGGTCGAACGCGTCTGCGCACCGGTGAAGGCGCCCTTCTCATGACCGAACAATTCGGATTCGATCAGGTCGCGCGGGATCGCGGCCATGTTGATGGCAACGAAGGGGCCATTGCGGCGCTTGCCGTAGTCATGCAGTGCGCGGGCCACCAGCTCTTTGCCGGTGCCGGACTCGCCAGTGATCATCAGCGTCAGATCGGTCTGCATCAGGCGCGCCAGCACGCGGTAGATTTCCTGCATGGCGGCTGAACGACCGACCAGCGGCATGCCGTCCTGCATGTCGTCGTCGAGCTTGGCAGGCTTGCGCTTCGGTTCCGACAATGCCCTGCCGATAATAGCGATCAGTTCCGTCAGATCGAAAGGCTTCGGCAGATAATCATAGGCGCCCTTTTCCGAGGCCTTGATCGCTGTCATGAAGGTGTTTTGCGCACTCATGACCAGAACGGGCAGTTCGGGTCTTGCTTTCTTGATGCGCGGCAAAAGGTCGAAGGCGTTTTCGTCAGGCATGACGACGTCGGTTACAACGAGGTCGCCTTCGCCGGCGGAAACCCAACGCCAGAGCGTGGCGGCGTTGGACGTGATGCGCACATCGTAGCCCGCGCGACTCAAAGCTTGATTGAGCACGGTACGGATAGCCGCATCGTCGTCGGCGACAAGGATCGTAGCTGTCATCGAGTAGTCCCTGTAGAGTTCGCAAGAGGAGCGTCTTCAAGCGTGGTGCCCTTGGAGGCAGGCATCAGGACGCGGAAAGTGGTGCGATGGTTCTGGCTATCGCATTCGACGATACCACCATGGTCACCGATGATCTTGGCGACAAGCGCCAGACCGAGACCCGTCCCGTTCGTCTTCGTAGTGATGAACGGGTCGAATAGATGCGGCAAGAGGTCGGCCGGCACGCCGGGACCGTTGTCGATCACACAGAACTCGAGCGGCAACGAGATTTTCTCGCGCGTGCCGGCAACGGAAAGGCGGATACCCGGTCGATAAGCCGTCGTCAGCATGATCTCGCCATCAGGCCGGTCGCCAATGGCTTCGGCAGCGTTCTTCACCAGATTGAGGAAAATCTGCACGAGCTGGTCCCTGTTGGCGTAAACCGCTGGCAGCGACGGGTCGTAGTTCTCGGTGACCTTGATATTGCGGGCAAAACCCGCCTTGGCGACCGCCTTAACATGGTCGAGGACGGAATGGATATTGACCGGCACGCGGTCGATCGGACGCTCGTCGGAGAAGACCTCCATGCGGTCGACCAGCGAGACGATTCGATCGGTCTCGTCGCAGATGAGGCGCGTCAGCCCGCGGTCGTCATCCTCTACCGACTGTTCGAGCAGTTGGGCCGCGCCCCGGATGCCGGAAAGCGGATTTTTAATCTCATGCGCCAGCATCGATGCGAGGCCAGTCACCGAGCGAGCGGCGGCGCGATGGGTCAACTGCCGATCGATCTTGTCGGCCATGGACCGTTCCTGGAAAACAATCACCACGGCGCCGGGCTCGCTCGACACAGGCGCGACGTAGATATCCACCAGCTTGTCCTGACCGAGGCGCGGCGAGCTGAGATCGACGCGATATTCGTTGACCGGGCCGCGGCGCTCGCGCACCTGGTCGATCAGCGCAAGCAGCGGACTGCCGAAGGGAATGAAGGTGGAAATTTCATGGCGCGCCAGATGTGAGGCGCTGGCGCCGAAGAAGGCTTCAGCCTCCCAATTGGCGAACGCGATCAGGCCAGCCTCGTCGACCATGACGACGGGGTTCTGGATCGCGTTGAGAACGGCCATGGCCACGGTGCCCATGTTATCCGCCGCTCCGGAATTGGATTTGGAACTCATGCGGCCTCCTGGACGTCTTGGGCGAGATCGGACCCGGCCTGCAGTGCCGCATGGAACAATGCCGCCACATCGCTCCCGTCTTTCGACGTCATGATCCCTGCCTTTTCAGCGCCTGTTACGGTGGGAGCGTAACGGTCCAGATACCAGCCGAGATGTTTGCGGGCATGGCGAATGCCAACGTCTTCGCCGTAGAACGCCAGCATCATCTGATAATGCTCAAGGGCGATATCGGCGATCTCACTGCGATCCGGTTCACTGTGGCCGGCAAGCACGCCAGCATGCCATGGCCGCCCCTGACAGCTGCGGCCGACCATGATGGCATCGGCGCCCGAGCGGCGGAGTATCTCTCGTGCGTCCTCGGGCGTGTCGACATCGCCATTGGCGACCAGCGGAATGGAGATGACATCACGCACAGCGCCGATCGCGTCCCAATCCGCCCTGCCCTGGTAGAATTGCATGCGAGTGCGGCCATGGATGGTCACGAGCTCAATCCCGGCCGCCTCCGCACGGCGGGCAATGTGCGGCGCGTTGATGGAGCTTTCGTCCCAGCCGAGCCGCATCTTCAGCGTCACGGGAATATCGACCGCCTTGACCGTCGCCTCGATCAGGCTCAGCGCATGATCCGGATCACGCATCAGCGCCGAACCGGAATAGCCGCCGATGACCTTCTTGGCCGGGCAACCCATATTGATATCGATGATGTCAGCGCCATTATCGGCGGCGATCCTGGCCGCCTCGGCCATCCAGTGCGCCTCGCGACCGGCGAGTTGCACCATATGCGGCTTCAGCCCGGCGCTCCTCAGCCGCGCCCAGGATTCGGCCGTGTTCTGCACCAATTCGCGACTGGCGACCATCTCGGTCACGACCAGGCCAGCCCCATAACGCAACGCAAGTTGTCGGAAAGGCAAATCGGTCACACCCGACATCGGCGCGAGGATCACGCGATTGCGGATTGGCACCGGGCCGATGGAAAATGGGGCTGCAAGCTCGGGCAAAAACAAATGATTATCTTTCAGGCACACCATATATCTGCACTATTTTTAGACAGTCTTACGAAGCTTGCCAAGAGGTTTCGGAGAATGCCGATATTTTTCGGGCAAATGCTGGAAAATACGCATTCGAGGCGATAGACCCTGCTGGAACGAGATCCCACTTTGGCGATCTGCCTGGCATGATCCTGTCCCAAAACTGCTCTACACCTTTGGAGATCATGCTGGGGCGAAAGCCTTTCATCCCTGGGGGTTTATGACGCAAATGCACTCAATGCAACCGATGTCGGTCGGAATCGTAATCGTTGCTGCCGGGCGTGGCGAGCGGGCGGGATCGCCCGAGGAGGGTCCGAAGCAGTATCGCCCGATCGGCGGCCGGTCGGTTATTGCGCATACGCTTGAAAAATTCGTGACATGGCCGCAGGCGTCAAAAATCGTGATCGTCATCCATCGCGACGACGAAGCACTGCTCCAGGCCGCGCTGCAACAACTTGCCGATTCGCCTGAAGTCGCGACGGCTTTCGGCGGCGCTTCCCGCCAGCAATCGGTGCTTGCCGGGCTGCGGCAATTGGAAGATGCCGGTGTCACACATGTTATGATCCATGATGCCGTACGGCCATTCTTCGACCATGCTCTGCTCGATCGCGTCGCTGCGGCACTGGCTGCCGGCGCACCCGCCGTCCTGCCCGCCATGCCGGTAACGGATACGCTGAAACGGGCGGGCGCCGATGCACGGGTGACGGAAACCGTGCCCCGCGCTGGGCTCTACGCCGCGCAGACGCCTCAGTCCTTCCGATACGCTGATATTCTGGCGGCGCATGAAAAAGCCGCTGGCGAGAACAAGACTGATTTCACCGACGACGCCGCGATCGCCGAATGGAGCGGCCTGCCGGTGACGCTTGTTGCCGGCAGTTCGGACAATGTTAAATTGACGGTCAAAAGGGATATCGCCATGGCCGATGAAAAGCTTTGCGCCGGCCTGCTGCCGGATGTGCGCACCGGCAACGGCTACGATGTCCACCAGCTCGGACCGGGCAACGGCGTGACACTGTGCGGCGTCTTCATTGCGCATGACCAGAAGCTACAGGGCCATTCGGACGCGGATGTCGCGCTGCATGCGCTCACCGACGCCTTGCTCGCCACCTGCGGTGCAGGCGACATAGGCGACCACTTTCCACCCTCCGATCCAAAGTGGAAGGGAGCCCCTTCCCGCATCTTCATCGAACATGCGGCGAAGATCGTCCGCGATCACGGCGGCACAATCATGAATGCCGATGTCTCGCTAATTGCCGAAGCTCCAAAGGTCGGGCCGCACCGCGAGGCCATGCGCGCCAAGCTCTCGGAGTTCCTGGGGATCGACCTCGAGCGCTGCTCTGTGAAGGCGACCACCAATGAAAAGATCGGCTTTGTCGGCCGCCGCGAGGGCATTGCGGCCATCGCTACGGCGACGGTCGTTTATCGCGGAGGCAAGGCATGACCCATTTTCCCGACGATATTTTGGCGCTCGCCCACGGCATTATCACCGATTTCACGGCGAAGGGTTGGATGGTGGCCACGGCGGAATCCTGTACCGGCGGGCTGATCGTGGGTGCCTTGACGGAAATTCCCGGCTCATCGGCCGTCGTCGAGCGCGGCTTCGTCACCTACACGAATAAGGCGAAGATGGAGATGCTCGGTGTTCAAGAGCAGACGCTGATGCAGTTCGGTGCTGTCTCGAAAGAGACGGCACTGCAAATGGTGCACGGCGCCCTTTTCCGCTCCCGGGCTGACTTCGCCGTCGCAGTCACCGGAGTTGCCGGACCCGGTGGCGGCTCTGCGGAAAAGCCCGTCGGACTGGTCCACCTCGCCGCCAAGGCGCGTAGCGGCTCACTCATCCATCATGAAATGCGTTATGGCGATATTGGCCGCGACAAGGTTCGACTTGCTACTTTGAAGGCCGCATTGGAAATGCTGATCACTCTTGGCAAGTAGCACCTACTCCCGCCTCAGGCGTAGATCTTCTTCGCACGTGTCTCGAAAGCATCCGTGAACATACGGAAAGCGCGATCGAACATCGATCCCATCAGGGCGCCGAGGATGCGACTCTTGAACTCATAGTCGATGAAAAAATCAATGCTGCAGCCGCCGTTTTCCAACGGCGTGAAGCGCCAGCGGTTGTCGAGATATTTGAATGGCCCGTCGATATATTTCACATCGATGGCCCGCTCCGGCTTGTTCAGCAGCACCTGCGTCGTAAAGGTCTCGCGGATCGCCTTGTAGCCGACGGTCATATCTGCAATCAGCAGGATCTTGCAGTCGCGCTCCTTGCGATTGCGGACAACCAGCGCCTCGCAAAGAGGCAGAAATTCCGGATAGCGCTCGACATCGGCGACGAGGTCGAACATCTGGTCAGGCGAGTGCGGGACAGGGCGGTGCGTTTCAAACTGAGGCATGAGCGGCAATTAAGCAGGACGGCTCAGAAGATCAAGGAGCTGGCGCATTTCGCCGCGGGATTTTAGCTGTAGAACGGGTACATCGGGGCCGTGTTCGACAAGGCCCGCGACAACACGCGGTGTGAAATTCTGTTCGAACGTCCAGATGAAGCGCAGGAATTCCCAATCGACTTTCTCGATGCAGCCTGGCGCCATTTCCGGGCGCGTGCGGCCCATCCATTTGATCCAGCGGGAGACGGCGCCCCAGATGCACAGCAGCCGCGGCATCCGCACCCAAATGACGAAATCGGTGCGCGGCAGACGCACGTCGAAAGTCGAGGGGTTGGTGCCATCCATGATCCAGCGCTCGCCGTTCACCTTGGAGACGACGATGGCCCGCTGCTCGTCCCGTTCGCGCTGGACCCAGCCCGGCAGCCACAAGACGTCGCGGTCGATCGAGACATAGGTAAGGCCGAAGCGGGTGGCGATCTTTTGCGAGAGTGTCGATTTTCCGCCGCCGGAACAGCCCATGACGAGCATTCGATTCGCCCTGCGGATATGATCGGCCGCTACGGCGAGATCGCGCACTTCCGCACGCAACAAAGGCATCGTCACTCGATCCATGACCGCCTCTCAAATCTTGATTTTGCCTTTTCGAGGATGTGAGCCGCGTGGTCTCTATCGACGGGATAGGGCGGCGCCTGCGACTTGACGGTCTGCTCCACGGTCCGCCTCATTATGATTCTAAAGCGCCGAAACCGGTAACTAGCGGCGGCGTGTTCCCTAGGCCGCTCCGATGACGAACACGTGACGGCGCGAACAAAAACCGCGGCACAATCGCCGCGGTTTGTTCGAAACGCAAGATTTAATCTTGTCGGACTTATTCAGCCGCCAGCAAAACCTTTTTCTCGCGGGCAGCCCGCAGCCGGGCGAAATCGTCGCCGGCATGGTGCGAAGAACGGGTGAGCGGGCTGGAGGCGACCATCAGGAAGCCCTTGGTGTAGGCGACCGTCTCGTAGGACTTGAATTCGTCAGGGGTGACGAAGCTCATGACCTGATGATGCTTGCGCGTCGGCTGCAGATACTGGCCGATGGTCAGGAAGTCGACGTCGGCGGTCCTGAGGTCGTCCATCAACTGCAGCACTTCGTTGCGCTCTTCGCCAAGGCCCACCATGATGCCGGACTTGGTGAACATGGTCGGATCGAGCTCCTTGACCCGCTGCAGCAGGCGGATCGAGTGGAAATAGCGGGCGCCGGGACGTACCGTCAGGTACTTGGAAGGTACCGTTTCCAGATTGTGATTGAAAACATCGGGCTTGGCAGCAACGACCCGTTCAAGAGCGCCTGGCTTGCGCAGGAAGTCCGGCGTCAGGATCTCGATCGTCGTTGCAGGCGACGCGGCGCGGATCGCCCAGATCACTTTTTCGAAGTGCTCGGCACCGCCGTCTTCCAGATCGTCGCGGTCAACGGACGTGATGACAACGTGGCTAAGGCCCATTTCCTTGACGGCCTTGGCAACATTTTCAGGCTCGGCCATATCGAGCGCATTCGGCTTGCCGGTCGAGACATTGCAGAATGCACAGGCGCGCGTACAAATCTCGCCCATGATCATGAAGGTCGCGTGCTTCTTGTCCCAGCATTCGCCGATATTCGGGCAGCCAGCCTCCTCGCATACGGTGACGAGCTTGTGCTCCTTCACGATCGAGCGGGTCTCGGCATAGCCTTTGGATGTCGGCGCCTTGACACGGATCCAATCCGGCTTGCGCAGGACTTCCGTATCCGGCCTATGCGCCTTTTCCGGATGCCTGATGCGCTTTGCCTCTGGATTGATGGTGTCGAGAATCGTGACCATGAAACGTCTACTTTCCGCCGCTGACCCGCGGCCTTTTCATCGCCGGACGAGTTTGGCGAGAAATATCAGAATGCAAGCACCGATGAAACCGGTGACGAAATAACCAAGCCGGCCCCCGGGCACACCGACATGCAGTTGCACAAGAATGCCCGCCGCAACGACCGAGCCGGCAATGCCAAGAACGATGTTGAGGATGATGCCGTAGCGCACTTCCATGAGCTTGCCCGCGAGCCAACCCGCAAGGCCGCCAATGATGATCAGACCAAGCCAGCCTACGCCTTCCATTGCGCCTTTACCCCCACGCTATCGCCCTTGCAAGAAGTACCACAATGATCGCGCCGACCGTCGCATGGATGATTTCGACCACGAGCGCATTTTGTATGCCGAGCGAAATCCCAAACCAATTAAACAGGAACCCGCCTACGAAAGCACCGATCACGCCACTCAACAAACAACTGATCAGGCCGCCACCGCCAACAACCAAGCTGGCGAGAAATCCCGCCACCAGACCGATCAGCAGAAAGACGATCCAAGCCTCAGTACCGATAGACATGATGATTTCCTTTGAAATTTTCCACCCTCTGGATAGAGGGCGAACCAGGAAATTATCAAGCGTTCAGCACCCGGCCGTAGGCGTCCAAACAGGCTTCCTTCATCGTTTCCGAAACGGTTGGATGCGGGAAGATCGTGTGCATCAGTTCCTCTTCGGTCGTCTCCAGATTCATGGCAACGACGAAGCCCTGGATCAGTTCGGTCACTTCGGCGCCGACCATGTGTGCGCCAAGCAGTTCACCGGTCTTCTTGTCGAAGATGACCTTGCAAAGCCCCTGGTCCTCGCCGAGAGCAATCGCCTTGCCGTTGGCCGTGAACGGGAAGCGGCCGACGCGGATGTCGCGACCGAGTTCCTTTGCCCTGGCTTCCGTCAGACCGACCGAGGCGACCTGCGGCTGGCAATAGGTGCAGCCCGGCACCTTGCTCTTGTCGGTCGGATGTACGTTCGGCAAGCCGGCGATCTTCTCGACGCAGACGACCCCCTCATGTTCGGCCTTGTGCGCCAGCATCGGCGGGCCGGCGACGTCGCCGATCGCATAGATGCCCGCAACGTTAGTCTTGCCGTAGCCGTCGATGACCACGCAACCACGATCTGTCTTCACGCCGAGCGCTTCCAGGCCGAGATTCTCGATATTGCCCTGCACGCCGACGGCGGAGATCATGCGGTCGGCGGTGATCTGCTGCACCTTGCCGTCTTCAGTCTCGATGTGCGCGGTGATGGAGTTGGCACTCTTGTCGACCTTGGTGACCTTCGTCTTGGTGAAGATCTTCAGGCCACGCTTTTCCAACTGCTTGCGGGCGATACCGGAAATTTCGGCGTCTTCGACCGGCATGACGGTCGGCATGATTTCAACGACGGTGACATCGACGCCGAGCGAGCGATAGAAACTTGCAAATTCGATGCCGATGGCGCCGGAACCCATGACCACGAGCGACTTTGGCAGGAAATCCGGCTTCAACGCTTCGAAATAGGTCCAGATCAGCTTGCCGTCCGGTTCGATACCGGGCAAAGCGCGCGGACGGGCGCCGGTGGCGACGATGATGTGCTTGGCGGTATAGGTGCCCTCGCCCTTGACGTTCTTCGGCAGCGGATGCTGCGGCTCGACGACAGGCTTGGTCGACTTGCCGACGACGATTTCGCCGGGCTTGGTAATCTTGGCCTCGCCCCAGATCACGTCGACCTTGTTCTTCTTCATGAGGAAGCCGACGCCCATGTTGAGGCGGAGGGATACGCCGCGCGAACGGGCGACGACCGCCTTGACATCGGGCGTAACCTTGCCTTCCAGGACAAGGCCATAGTCCTTCAGATGATTGGAATGATCGAGGATTTCGGCCGAGCGCAACAGCGCTTTGGTCGGAATGCAGCCCCAGTTCAGGCAGATGCCGCCCAAGTGCTCTCGTTCGACGATCGCCGTCTTCAGGCCAAGCTGGCCGGCGCGCACGGCGGCGACATAGCCGCCAGGGCCAGAGCCGATGATGATGACGTCGTAATTCTCAGCCATATGTTTCCTGCCTTTGGTTGGCGACCAGTCGAAGCCCAGCCTGCCTTAATTTTCCCGAAGCCCGATACCAAACCGAAGGACCGCAGGGATTTGAAGCGGCTTTCAGGTAAGATCGCACTCAATCAAATGGTTAAAGCCCGAGCATCATCCGCACGATCGGCTCGAGGCCGCGGCCGAGCGCCCGCGTGTTATCTGCATCGAGATGCACGCCGTCGAGCGGCGTGGTGACGGCAACCGTGCCTGCGTCGAAAAAGCCGCAGCCCTGTTCGTCGGCCAAATCGCGATAGAGCGTTGCAAGCTTTGCCGACTCCTTGACCGCGCCGAGGAAATGAGCGGCGAAAGCCGCATTGGCGGTCTCGCTGATGGGTGGGGGAGCCACGATCAAAATGTCGGGGACTTCATATTCGAAGCCCGATGTATGACTGCGCACCAGCTGAATCAAGCGGCTGATGCCCTGCAAAGCGGCAAAGGCCGAACCGGCGATCACCGGCTTCATGTCGTTGGTGCCCAACATGATGATGACGAGATCGAGCGGCGTGTGCGTCTGCAGGATCGTCGGCAAGACCTTCACACCGTTACGATCGCAATCGGCGAGATGGTCGTCGAAAGCCGTAGTGCGTCCGTTCAGCCCTTCCGGAATCATCCGGACCTGATCGCCGAGCGCCTTCTGTAGCACGCTCGGCCATCGATCTTCGAAGGCATGCCGTCCGATCGTCTCGGCGTTATAGCCCCATGTCAGCGAGTCGCCATAACACAGAACGGTCTTGGTCATTCATGCCTCCGTTTGACGACAAGGCTCAGACGAGCATCCCCATCGGGTTTTCGATATAGCCCTTGAAGGCTGCCAGAAGTTCCGCGCCAAGCGCACCGTCGACACAACGATGGTCGGTCGACAAGGTGACGCTCATCATGGTGGCGATGGCCATTTCACCCTTCTTGACGATGACACGCTGCTCGCCCGCGCCGACGGCCAGGATGGTCGCATGCGGCGGGTTGATGACAGCGGAGAAGTTCTTGACGCCCATCATGCCCATATTCGACACGGCAGTCGTGCCGCCCTGGTATTCCTCAGGCTTCAGCTTGCGCTCCTTGGCGCGCTTGCCGTAGTCCTTCATCTCGTTGGAGATGGCCGACAGCGTCTTCAGCTCGGCGCTGCGGATGATCGGCGTGATCAGGCCGCCCGGTATGGACACGGCAACGCCGACATCGGCGTGCTTGTGCTTGACCATGTTGTTGTCGGTCCAGGAGACGTTGGCATCCGGTACATCGCGCAGCGAAAGCGCCAGAGCCTTGATGACCATGTCATTGACCGAGAGCTTGTAGGCCGCAACGCCATCCTTCGACTTTGGAGCAGCATCGTTGAGCTGCGTGCGCAGCGCCAACAATGCGTCCAATTCGCAATCGACGGTGACGTAGAAATGCGGAACGGTCTGCTTGGATTCCTGCAGGCGCTTGGCAATGGTCTTGCGCATGCCGTCATGCGGCACGAGCTCGTAGGAACCGGGCTCGAACAGCTTGAGAACGGCGTCTTCCGACATGCCCTTCAGCGCTGCTGCGGCCGCGGCCTGGGCAGCGGCGGCCGGTTGAGCGGCAGGAGCAGCCGCCGGAGCGGCCTTGGCAACGCCTGTGCCGGCAACAGCCGCTTCGATATCCTTCTTGATCACCCGGCCATGCGGGCCGGAGCCGACGAGCGCCGTCAGGTCGATGCCGGACTCCTTGGCAAGGCGGCGAGCGAGCGGCGAAGCGAAGGTGCGATGACCATCCGTCGAAAGGGCCGCAGGCACAACCGGCGCAGGCTGTGCGGCCGGCGCGGAATGGGCCGGAGCAGTCTCCGCCTTTGGCGCTGGTGCCGCGGCGGCAGGCGCAGCAGCGGCGCCGGAGGCAGCGGCGGAAACATCCTCGCCTTCGCCGGCCAGAACTGCGATCAGCGCATTAACCTTGACGCCTTCCGTACCGGCCGGAACAACGATCTTGGCGACGGTGCCTTCATCGACGGCTTCGACTTCCATCGTTGCTTTGTCGGTCTCGATCTCGGCGATAACGTCACCGGACTTGATCTTATCGCCTTCCTTGACAAGCCACTTGGCGAGGTTGCCCTCTTCCATGGTCGGCGAGAGGGCAGGCATGGTGATGTTGATAGGCATCGAAGAGCCCTCCCCTTATTTGTAGCAAACGGCTTTCACCGCATCGACCACTTCGGCGACGCTCGGAAGCGCCAGCTTTTCGAGGTTGGCGGCGTAGGGCATGGGCACATCCTTGCCGGCGACCGTCAGGATCGGCGCGTCGAGATAATCGAAGGCCTGCTGCATGACGCGGGTGGCGATTTCAGTGCCGACGGACGACTGCGGATAGCCTTCCTCGACAGTCACCAGGCGACCGGTCTTCTTGACGGAACCGATGATCGTCGGCAGGTCCATCGGACGGATGGTGCGAAGGTCGATGAGCTCGACATCAATGCCCTGGGCTTCCAGCTCGGCGACCGCCTTGGTGGCATAGGTCATGCCGATACCGAAGGACACGACCGTTGCGTCCTTGCCGGAACGATGGATGCGGGCCTTGCCGATCGGCACAACGAAATTATCGAGCTTTGGCACGTCGAAGTGCTGGCCGTAAAGAATCTCGTTTTCAAGGAAGATCACCGGGTTCGGGTCGCGGATCGCCGCTTTCAGCAGACCCTTGGCGTCGGCTGCCGTGTAGGGCATGACCACCTTCAGACCCGGAATGTGGCTGTACCAGGCTGCATAGTCCTGGCTGTGCTGGGCCGCGACGCGTGCCGCCGCGCCGTTCGGCCCGCGGAAAACCATCGGGGCACCCATCTGGCCGCCGGACATATAGAGCGTCTTGGCGGCGGAGTTGATGATCTGGTCGATCGCCTGCATGGCGAAGTTGAAAGTCATGAACTCGACGATCGGGCGAAGGCCTGCCATGGCCGCACCGACGCCGACGCCGGCAAAACCGTGCTCGGTGATCGGGGTATCGATCACGCGGCGTGGACCGAATTCCTGCAGCAGGCCCTGCGTAACCTTATAGGCGCCCTGGTATTCGGCGACTTCTTCGCCCATGACGAAGACGTCCGGATTGGCGCGCATTTCTTCAGCCATGGCGTCGCGCAGCGCTTCACGTACCGTCATCGACACCATTTCCGTGCCGGCCGGAATTTCCGGATCGGCGGGAGCATGAGCCTTGGGCTGGGCCGGAACGGGTGCGGCGGCTACGGGCGCCGGACCGGTTGCAGCGGCCTCGGCCTTTGGCGGTTCGACAGCCGGAGCAGCCTTGGCGGTCGAAATGTCCGAAGCGGACTCACCATCCTGCAACAGGATCGCGATCTTGGTGTTGACCTTGACGCCTTCGGTGCCGGCTTCGATCAAAAGCTTGCCGATCGTGCCTTCGTCGACAGCTTCCACTTCCATGGTGGCCTTGTCGGTCTCGATTTCGGCAATAACGTCGCCGGAAGCAACCTTGTCGCCTTCGTGCTTGAGCCATTTCGAAAGGGTGCCCTCTTCCATCGTCGGAGAAAGGGCGGGCATAAGAATATCGATGGGCATGGATCGTCCCTCCCCGATTTAGAGCAGAATGTCGGTAAAGAGCTCGGATGCATCCGGCTCCGGATCGGCCTGGGCGAAGTCGGCGCTGTCAGCGACGATGTCGCGAACATCCTTGTCGATCGCCTTCAGCTCGTCTTCCGACGCCCAACCCTTTTCCAAGAGGCGGGCACGAACCTGCTCGATCGGGTCATGTTCGGAGCGCATCTTCTGCACTTCGTCCTTGGAACGATACTTAGCCGGGTCCGACATGGAATGGCCGCGGTAACGATAGGTCAGCATTTCCAGAATGATCGGGCCCTTGCCGGAACGGCAATATTCAACCGCTTCATCGGCGGCAGCCTTGACGGCGCGAACATCCATGCCATCGACCTGGATGCCGGGGATGCCGAAGGAGGCGCCGCGCTTGGAGAAGTCGGCTTGCGCGGTTGCGCGTGCGGTCGACGTACCCATGGCGTAACGGTTGTTCTCGATCACGTAGATCACCGGCAGCTTCCAGAGCTCCGCCATGTTGAAGCTTTCGTAGACCTGGCCCTGGTTGGCAGCGCCGTCGCCGAAATAGGCGACGCTGACATTGTCATTACCGCGATACCAGTTGGCGAAGCCGAGGCCGGTGCCGAGCGAGACCTGCGCACCGACGATGCCGTGGCCGCCGTAGAAGTTCTTTTCCTTGGAGAACATATGCATGGAGCCGCCCTTGCCTCGGGAATAGCCGCCCCGGCGTCCGGTGAGCTCGGCCATGACGCCGCGGGCGCTCATGCCGGTCGCCAGCATATGGCCGTGGTCACGATAGCCGGTGATGACCTGGTCGCCATCCTTCAGGGCCAACTGCATGCCGACAACGACCGCTTCCTGACCGATGTAAAGGTGACAGAAGCCGCCGATGAAGCCCATGCCGTAAAGCTGGCCGGCTTTCTCTTCAAAGCGGCGGATCAGGAGCATCTCACGATAGGCCTTGAGCTCCGCATCGCGGTCGAATTCCGCGATCGCACCACCGTTGGTGTCTTTGACAGGCTTGGATGTTGTCTTGCGGCTGGAAACGGACGCGGATTTTCGCGGCGCCATTCAACCCTCCCTGTGTGAGTAGCATCGTGTTGTAGCGCCGCGTAACATAGGCAAGATTGTTCGCCACAGCAATGCTATAATTGCATGGCTCATATTCTCCACAAGCGATTGATATGCTTATAAAAAGTGCGATTAACCTAAAATCGGTTAATTGTGGCTATTTGTTGAAGATGACGATTTCGTCGGTTTTGGAATAGGTCAATTGATAGCGCGCATATTGGTCGAGCATATCCTTGTCCAGCGAGCCATCGCTGAGCAAAGCCACTTCCTTTTCAAGATGTTCGCGCTTGGCGACGAGATCGGCAAGCTCTTTGCTGCGCTCGATGCGCTGCTGCTCGAAAACCTCGGTCGCCTTCAGACCGTAGTCGCCATGAATGCAGTGATAGCCAAAATAGCTCACGAAGGCGACCGTGATGGCGGGAAGGATGAAACGGCCGAACTTTCGCTTCTTATGATATTTTGTCCACATACTCGCTTGCTCAAAACGCTCTACCGAGAATGATCCCGAACTTCAGGTCCGCGCGGCGGAAATGCGCGGCCAATCCAGATAAGATCACGCTAAATCAGACATCCATGAAGACACTAGAGGTGAGAGATTAACCATCCGTTGACTCTGCCATTTTTCCAACAAAAAACCGCGCCCGAAGGCGCGGTTCAAGATCAGGAATATATTGGCTTATAAGTCGACAGGATCGTTATCCGGTGCGAACAAGCCTTCCTGAAACCCTTTGATTTTCAGGGGCACGAATTATCAGCCGCGAATGATGGAGCGACCGGCATATTGTGCCTGCGGGCCGAGCGCTTCTTCGATGCGGATGAGCTGGTTGTACTTGGCAAGACGATCCGAACGCGACAGCGAGCCGGTCTTGATCTGACCGCAGTTGGTAGCAACTGCAAGATCGGCGATGGTCGAATCTTCGGTTTCGCCGGAACGGTGTGACATGACGGCCGTGTAGTTCGCCTTGTGCGCGGTTTCGACAGCATCGAGCGTTTCGGTGAGCGAGCCGATCTGGTTGACCTTTACGAGGATCGAGTTGGCGACACCCATGCGGATGCCGTCGCGCAGACGGGCCGAGTTGGTGACGAACAGATCGTCGCCGACGAGTTGCGTCTTCTTGCCGATCAGATCGGTCAAGGTCTTCCAGCCTTCCCAATCGTCTTCGGCCATGCCGTCTTCGATCGAAACGATCGGATACTTGGCGGCGAGTTCGGCAAGGTATTCTGCCATGGCGCCGGATTCCAGCGTTCGGCCTTCACCTTCCAAAACGTATTTGCCGTCCTTGAAGAATTCCGTCGAAGCGCAGTCGAGGCCGAGAGCGATTTCCTCGCCCGGCTTGTAGCCAGCCTTTTCGATGGATTTCATGATGAAGTCGAGGGCAGCCGGTGCGCTGGAGAGGCCAGGTGCGAAACCGCCTTCGTCGCCGACATTGGTGTTGTGGCCCTGGGAAGCGAGTTCCTTCTTGAGGACGTGGAAAACTTCAGAGCCCATGCGCACGGCGTCGCGCAGGGTATCTGCGCCGACCGGCAGGATCATGAATTCCTGGAAGTCGATCGGATTGTCGGCATGGGCACCGCCGTTGATGATATTCATCATCGGAACCGGCAGCAGGCGGGCATGGGCGCCGCCGACATAGCGATAGAGCGGCAGGTTGGCGCACTGGGCGGCAGCCTTGGCGACGGCAAGCGATACGCCGAGGATGGCGTTTGCGCCGAGGCGCGACTTGTTCGGCGTGCCATCGAGTTCGATCATGATATTGTCGATCTGGATCTGGTTCTCGGCATCGATGCCGCCGATTGCGTCGAAGATCTCCGTATTGACGGCTTCAACGGCCTTCTCGACACCCTTGCCATGATAACGCTTGCCGCCGTCGCGAACTTCAACGGCTTCATGCGCGCCCGTAGACGCGCCCGACGGAACCGCTGCGCGGCCCATGCTGCCGTCTTCGAGGTAGACATCGACTTCGACGGTGGGATTACCACGGCTGTCGAGAATCTCGCGGGCGATAATGTCGGTGATTGCGGTCATGATAGCTTCCTGCTCGCTGGTTATAAATCGATTTAAATCGTCTTAGTCTAAGACGCGGAATTTACAAAGCAGATCCGCGCCCCTATTTGGCACTCCTAAAGGCCGCTTAGCGCAACTTGATGTCAGCCTGTTGAACGCCTCTTATTTCTCAGGCCTTGGCGATCGCGTCGAAGGCAAGAAGCCTTTCCAAGAGCCGCGGCATGTCCTTCAGGTAGACCATGTTCGGGCCGTCAGACGGAGCGTTGTCCGGATCTTCATGGGTCTCAACGAAGACGCCCGCTACGCCGACAGCGACGGCCGCGCGTGCCAGGGTCTCCACGAAACGACGTTCGCCACCGGTGGAGCCACCCTGGCCGCCCGGCTGCTGCACCGAATGAGTCGCATCGAAAATCACCGGCGCACCCATGGCCGCCATGATCGGCAGCGAGCGCATGTCGGAGACCAAGGTGTTGTAGCCGAAGGAAGCACCACGCTCGCACAAAAGCACATTGGGGTTGCCGCTGTCATTCAACTTTGCCAGCACGTTCTTCATGTCCCAGGGCGCGAGGAACTGGCCTTTCTTAACGTTGACGACGCGGCCGGTCTTGGCTGCGGCGACGAGAAGGTCGGTCTGTCGCGACAGAAACGCGGGGATCTGCAGAATATCCACCGTCTTGGCGACGATGGCGCATTGTTCTTCCGTATGGATGTCGGTCAGAACCGGAAAGCCGAACTCCTTCTTCAGATCGGCAAAGACGTCCATGGACTTTTCCAGCCCCATGCCGCGCTTGCCGGAGAGAGACGTGCGGTTCGCCTTATCGAAGGACGACTTATAGACAAGGCCGATGCCAAGCTTGTCGCAGAGCTCCTTCAACACGCCGGCGATCATGAAGGCATGATCGCGACTTTCCATCTGGCAGGGGCCAGCGATCAACGACAGCTTGGCGGTATTGGAAAACAGAACCTTGGATGCGCCCTCGCCGACGATCACTTCGGAATTGGTGCTCATGCTATCTCCTCGAAGGCAAACAGCGCCCCCTGTCCTGGGGCGGGTTTTGCCAGAATACGATTGTTCTTACGCGTGTATGTGACGCCGTTAGCAGCCAAATGCGCCGATGTCACGGAAAGATCGCGGGTCTTGAAAAGGATTGCCCGCGCTCGAAGGCCAGGATCTTCATCTGGCACGGTTTGATCGTAAAAGGCTTCCATGCCTTCCGGGGTCAGCACCTCGATCTTGGCATTTTCGGTCTCGACGGTGATGCCAAAGGAATGCGTCGATATCTTCGGTCCATCGGCGACCTGTTCGAAAAAGCCGCGAAAGGCTGCTGGCTTCGGCGCCGATACCGCAACCCGTGCAATTCCCGTGACGCCGTTTTCATGGCGCTCCAAGGAACTGCGATCAGCCGGCAATGGATTGATGCGCTGGCAGCAGAAGGTCAAGAAATCCGGCGAACGAAGATCGGCCGCAAAAGCAAGACGAAAACCGGCCGTCACCTCCGAGCCATCCGGCATGCGCATCGGTCGGGCAAAATCCAGCATGTTTCCGCCCGATATGGCGTTGGCCCGGAATCGCTCGTCGTCGGCAACCGCATCGTCCGTTGCGAAAACGATGGCCGAAAATCCTTCTTCGTCGATACGAAAACGATAGGCCTGGTCGCGGGCGACGAAAACATTGCCCTCCCCCACACTCGCCTCGTACTTTTCACGTGATGCAATGCCCAAGGGCTCCAGATAGGTCTTGTCGGACAGGAAAACGCATGCGTTCTCGGTACCGAAGGGGTGTCGCGCCTCGGCGGCCACCGTAAAGCCGAGCTTGCCCAGCCTTTCCCGCACCACGGCGATGTTTATGGTTGGCAGAACGAGATGATCCAAAAGATGCGGCGATGAGGTCATGGTCTCTTCCTTCACATCTGCGCAGGTTTGCGCTCATCTGCCATTCAATTCAAGATGAAAGCGCTGCGCAGCCTCCGGGCAACCCAGCCGAATTACATATGCTCCGGCTTGAAACTCTCCCTTGTGGACGCACAATAATTCGATCACTATTGATACCGTACTGCAATAAAATGAGCTGGAATGCAGTCGCAGGTAATTGATGCTGGTGACGATAGCGCCGAAAGCCTCTTTCCCGACAGCAACACAAAATACGCATTCTTCCGTTTCGGATCATCCAAAACTAGCGCAGTTCACCATCCGTGTTCGGAAAGACAAGACAGCGATCTGCCGCTGCTACTATTTTGCGGCAGTCCTTAATTTGGTTTATCGGGTGTTTGCGGGGAGACATGCGCTTGATGCTCGTCGAGGGGGCGCCCACACGCGCGATCTTGTTCCTGTCGGTTCGTATTCATCTTGCCTTCTCCCGTGGCTTGATCCCCTTTATATTTGCCCTTCTATTCATGGCGATCGCGCAACAGCCCTGCCACGCACAGTCGCCGGAGATGCCCCCCGCGCCCCAGCCTGCGCCCCTGCCTGCAAAGGTGTCGGAACTGCTTCACCTGATGAACGATCCGGAGTTGCGCCAATGGCTGGAAAAGCGTCAGGCTGCCGAGCAGCCGACACCCGCAATCGCCGAGACAATGATAGAAAGCGGAGAGGCCAAGGCTCGCACCCGATATCAGGCGCTGCGATCGGCCATTCCAACCGTGCCGGCACAGATTGCCGCCGCGGCAAGCAGGGTGCGTGAACAGGCGAAGAATAGCGGCTTTGCGCCCGCCACCGTAATGTTCACGGCATTGGTCTGCGTCGGCTTCGCGGCAGAGTGGTTTTTCAAGAAAGCCGTCGTCAAGGCGCGATTTGGCAATCCTCTTGTTGCATACGCGGTAGGCGAATTCGGGCCGTGGGTCACCTTCATGCTCGTCAGCTCCGCCATCTTCCTGGCGATAGACTGGCCACCACTTCTACACGTGGTGATCCTGTTTTATCTGCTGGCGTTCATCATCGCCCGCCTGGCGTTTGCCGTCTTAAAGCCGTTGACGGACGCTGGCGCTCTGTCGGCTTTCGGCACTCGCAGGATCCGCCTTTTCATTGCTGTCCTGGCGGTCGCCGGCGCCACCACCTCGCTGGCGAGACCGCTCTCCATCGACAGAGATGTCGAAACCATCATGTCCTACGGTTTCTCCATTCTCCTATTGCTGATTGCAATCGAGGCCGTTTGGCGACGACCGGAAAATGCAAGCGCCGCCGAACAGCGAACCGTTGTGAGCGTCCTTTATTCGCTTTACATGATCTGCCTCTGGTTTTTCTGGGCGGTCAACTTCCTCGGCCTCTTCTGGGCGGGAATCTATCTCATCGTTCTTCCCAGGCTGTTGACCGCCGTCGGGCGAACGGCCGAGGCCTTCGCAAAAGGACGCTGGCCCAACGACAACAAGACCAGCGCGCGTACGGTCCTGGCCGTTCGGGGTGCGCGGGCGTTCGTCATCGTCGCGGCGGTCGCGTGGGTCATATTCATCTGGCAATACAATCCCAATATTCTCGTAAGGGAAAATCCAACGATTGACGCTGCAGTCCGCGGTGCGTTGAAGAGCATCGTCATTCTGATTTTTGCCGATCTTTGTTGGCAGCTATCAAAGGCATTCATCGATGCAAGGATGGGTGATGCCGACAGCGTCGCATCGTCGCCATCGGCGGATGTGGCGCGCGCAGGCCGCCTACGCACCCTGCTGCCAATTTTCCGCAACGCGCTGGCGGCCGTCGTCATCGCCGCTGCCGTCCTTACCGTGCTGGCGGAAATGGGCGTGCAGATCGGGCCGCTGATCGCGGGAGCTGGAATATTTGGCGTGGCCGTGGGCTTCGGCTCGCAAACGCTCGTCAAGGATATCGTCAGCGGCATTTTCTACTTGATGGACGATGCCTTCCGCGTCGGAGAATACATTCAAAGCGGGAATTATATGGGAACGGTGGAATCCTTCAGCCTCCGCTCCGTCAGGCTCCGGCATCATCGCGGTGCCGTGTTTACGGTGCCGTTCGGTGAACTCGGCGCAGTTCAGAATATGAGCCGCGACTGGGTGGCCGATAAATTCCTGCTGCGGTTTCCCTTCAACACCGATGTGGCCAAGGCAAAAAGGATCATCACGCAAATCGGAGAGCAATTGAAGGAGGACCCGGAAATCGGCCCGCAGATCCTCAAGACGCTGGAGATGAAGGGTGTCGAGCAGATCGGCGACTTCGGCGTCGAACTCAGCTTCGCCTTTACAGCCCTCCCCGGTCGGCAGACCTACATTCGGCGGCAGGCCTATACCATGATCCGCGACGCCTTTATCGAAAATGGCATCGATTTCGCCCAGCCGGCCGCGCAGGCGGGTGGCGAGGACAAATCCGACGCCGCCGCTTTGACGCTGCAGAAGAAGTGGGGTGAACAAATGGCGAGATCGCCATCGCCGCGAACATGAAACATGTGCGTCATGTCGGCGGATGACATTAGATTTGAAGGAGACCAACCGTGCTGAGTGACCAGCTAACGCCCGATGCTGCACACGTTATTCAGGTAGCATTGACGCCAGTCTTCCTGCTTGCCGGCACAGCCGGGTGCCTCAATGTCTTCTCGACCAGACTCGCCCGTGTCTCGGATCGGGTGAACAGCCTTTTTGAGCGGGTGATCTCAGACAATTCCGATGAAGCGCGCCTACTGCAGCTCTATTACCTGCGCCGGCGAACATTGGCGCTGGAGATTGCCGTCCTCTTCGGTACGGTATCGGGCGTATTCACTTGTCTCGCGACACTCGGCCTCATGAGCGGAGCGATTCGCCAGCAGTATCGCGAGCAACTGCTGCTCTGGTTCTTCGGCCTCGCCGTTGTCGCGCTTATGGGCGCTTTCGCCGCCTTTCTCTTCGAGATGTTCCTCGCCGGCCGCAGCATGCTGAATCAGATCGCCAACGACCGCGCCTTGCTCGAGCGTCGCCGGGAGGGGTTATGAGAAATATCCAATCTCCGCCCAGCCTGTTGAATTCGTGCACGATCTCGCCGCGGATCGCGCAGATACTCGCAGTCGCGCCACTTTTAGATGCGGTCCTCAAAACTTGATCCGCTGCCTGCTCCCCGCCATTCGGAGAGCATCGTCCTCCAAAGAGCTTATCGCGCTGACAGCTTTGGTTTCTCATCCCCCTTGAAGACATAAGGCTTTCGATAGAAAAATTTCTGTGCGTCAGATTCTGCTTATATTTCCGTTTGTTAACACATGCATATCCCGAAAAACCGTCCGGTTGGGACCGGTTATGTTCTCATTTATTTGATGCGCTTACAAAACCTTCACCAAAATTTAAGGGCTTGCGGAACACATATGGAACATATAGTGTCCGTTCTGTATTTGTTTCACGACGCTTTACTCAATTCTGGGGTCCGAAGACGATGTTGACACGCAAGCAGCAGGAACTGCTTCTCTTCATTCACGAACGAATGAAGGAGTCCGGTGTCCCGCCATCTTTCGATGAAATGAAGGATGCGTTGGACCTCGCGTCCAAATCCGGCATTCACCGCCTCATCACCGCTTTGGAAGAGCGCGGCTTCATTCGCCGCCTGCCGAACCGGGCTCGCGCGTTAGAGGTCATCAAGCTGCCGGAAGCCTATAGTCCAAGTCTGCAGCCACGCCGCGGCTTTTCGCCGAGCGTCATCGAGGGCAGCCTTGGCAAGCCGCAGCTGGTACCGCCACCCGCTCCCGCCAGACCGACGAATGAGGAAAATAACAGCTCCGTCTCCGTGCCGGTCATGGGGCGCATTGCCGCCGGTGTGCCGATCTCTGCAATCCAGAACAATACCCACGACATCACCGTTCCAGCCGATATGCTTGGTTCCGGCGAACATTATGCGCTTGAGGTCAAGGGCGATTCGATGATCGATGCCGGCATTTTTGACGGCGACACGGTGATTATCCGTAACGCCACGACAGCCAACCCCGGCGATATCGTTGTGGCTCTCGTTGATGATGAAGAGGCAACGTTGAAGCGCTTCCGCCGCAAGGGTGCCTCGATCGCACTTGAGGCGGCGAACCCGGCTTACGAGACCCGGATCTTCGGACCGGATCGCGTCAAGGTGCAGGGCAAGCTCGTCGGCCTCATCCGCCGTTATCACTGACCGGCGACACCGGTGCGATCGGCGCTCCAAACGTGCCCGATTGCCAATCATAGGCGCGTTGCAATTTTCAACGCCGCGCCAAAGGTTGAAACACAGTCTTTGCTGCCAGTTTGTCGGCGCTGAGGTCCATTTCGATGGAATCCGAATGATCGCCATCATGGTGAAAGCGCGTTCCACCGCTATACCGAAACCGGAAATGAGATAGTAGGCCGTTACAGCGATCAGCGCGCTGAGGGCTTTAATCTTTTTCGTTGGCCTGGCCTGCGCCAGACCGAAAAACAGGCTTAGGGCATAGCGCAGGCCTTGCGTCCCTGCGGTTGGGTTGCCTTGGCGCGAAAAATAACGGTCGTTTTGCCACGGCCACGCACGGCGAGCGGAGCAAGATCCCGGCTACCCGCCGGCTGATCCGGTGCCTCTAGATTAGGCATTCGCGCCCACGGTGACGCAAACTGCAGATATAACGGGATTTTTCGGTCACCGTGCGGTGAATTCAACCGAAATCGACCCAGTCGTCAACAATCGACGACAATCTGCGGACGAACCGGACGGATCGGCCTATCGCAGTGCCCAAAAGTTGATACCGCAATGCACAAATAGGCGTAAGGATAACTTGGCATTAGGCTCTGGATCATATAGCTAATCGGTAGTCGCTTAACCTTTTGGCGCTTTTTCAGGCGTCAATCCCGCCAAATCTTGGAGGATCAGCATGACGGAACAAAGCGCGAAACTAACTTGGGGTGAAAAGACGGTGGAGCTGCCGGTGAAAACCGGAACCATCGGCCCGAGTGTCATTGATATTGGTGCCCTTTATAAGAACACCTCCACTTTCACTTATGATCCTGGCTTCACTTCGACTGCGTCGTGCGAATCCAGCATCACCTTTATTGATGGCGACGAAGGCGTCCTACTGCATCGCGGTTATCCGATCGAACAGCTTGCTGAACACGGCGATTTCCTTGAAGTCTGCTACCTGCTGCTCTACGGCGAACTGCCGACCGCAGCCCAGAAGAAGGACTTCGACTATCGCGTCGTGCACCACACCATGGTGCATGAGCAGATGTCCCGCTTCTTCACCGGCTTCCGCCGCGATGCGCATCCGATGGCCGTTATGTGCGGCTGCGTCGGCGCTCTGTCGGCTTTCTATCACGATTCGACCGACATCACCGATCCGCACCAGCGCATGGTTGCGAGCCTGCGCATGATCGCCAAAATGCCGACGCTTGCCGCCATGGCCTACAAGTACCACATCGGCCAGCCCTTCGTTTACCCGAAGAACGATCTCGACTACGCGTCGAACTTCCTGCGCATGTGCTTTGCCGTCCCTTGCGAGGAATATGTGGTCAACCCGGTGCTCGCACGCGCCATGGACCGCATTTTCATCCTGCACGCCGATCACGAGCAGAATGCTTCGACTTCGACGGTTCGCCTCGCCGGCTCTTCCGGCGCCAATCCGTTCGCATGCATCGCTGCCGGCATCGCCTGCCTCTGGGGCCCAGCCCATGGCGGCGCCAATGAAGCTGCGCTGAACATGCTGACGGAAATCGGCACGGTCGATCGCATTCCTGAATATATCGCCCGCGCCAAGGACAAGAACGATCCGTTCCGCCTGATGGGCTTTGGCCACCGCGTCTACAAGAACTACGACCCGCGCGCCAAGATCATGCAGAAGACGGCGCACGAGGTTCTCGGCGAACTCGGCATCAAGGACGATCCGCTGCTCGACATCGCGATCGAACTCGAGCGTATCGCACTGACCGATGATTATTTCATCGAGAAGAAGCTTTACCCGAACGTCGATTTCTATTCCGGCATTACGCTGAAGGCTCTGGGCTTCCCCACCACGATGTTCACGGTGCTGTTCGCTCTTGCCCGCACCGTTGGCTGGATCGCCCAGTGGAACGAGATGATCGAAGATCCCGATCAGCGTATCGGTCGCCCGCGCCAGCTCTACATCGGCGCAGGACAGCGCGAATACGTTCCGGTTTCCAAGCGCTAAGCCGAAAAGTAAGCCAACAAAAAACCCGGTCAGAAATGGCCGGGTTTTTTCTTTGACAAGACATCGAGAACGATCGCCGCCGCCTTTTCGCCGGGTGGCTCTTCGGTCTGCATTCGCTGCCAGACCAGATCATAACCCTGGAGCATGGCTGCCAGCTCCGTCGTATCGTTGGACAAGCGCTCCATGTAGCGCGCCAGCAGGCCGGGTCGCAGCACATCGTTGATCAGCTCGGGCACGACCGCATAGTCGGCAATCAGGTTCGGCAAAGCCGCTGTCCAGGTCTTGATGCGCGACATCACAAATCGCGCCAGCCACTCGGTCTTATAGGTCGAGACGACGGGAACACCGGCAAGCCCCAATTCCAGGACCACTGTGCCGGAAGCCGCCATCGCGGCATCGGCCTCCCGAAAAGCGTTCCACTTCGCATCCTGGCCTACGTAGACTTCCGGCTTTACACTCCAATTTTCAAGCAGGGAACGCACTAACGCCTCTTGTCGCGGAACGGTAGGCAACACATAACGAACGCGTTCGTTTCGCCGGCTAAATTCCTGCACCGCCTGCTCGAAAACCGGTAGAAGCTGACGGATTTCCGAGGAGCGCGAGCCGGGCAAGAGCAGGATTGTCTTCTCGCCATCAGGCCCGCTCATGGTGCGAAGCGCGCGCCGGCGACGGGTCTCGACCAGGCTCGCGTCCACCGTCAGACGATGGCCGACATAGGTCGTCGCCGGCCCCGATAGCCGCTGCATCGCCGCCGGCTCGAATGGCAGAATTGCCAGCACGTGATCGACATAGGCGAGCATTTTCTGCGCGCGATACTCCTTCCATGCCCATACGCTTGGGCAGACATAATCGACGATCGAAAGGTCCGGCAGCGCCGCGCGCACCTTCTTGGCGACACGATGGGTGAAATCCGGGCTATCGATGATCAAAAGCACATCGGGCTTGGCCGCGATAATGGCGTCCGCCGTCTGGCGGATGCGGGCAAGCAGCTTCGGCAGTCGCTTGATGACCTGCGCAAAACCCATGATCGACAGTTCGGAATAATCGAAAAGCGAATGCAAGCCCTGCGCCTCCAGAGCATCGCCACCAACGCCGATCAGTTCCACGGGACCATCGTAACGTTGTTTCAATGCCGCGACGAGATCACCGCCTAGCAGATCGCCGGAGACTTCGCCGGCGACCACAGCGAGTTTCAAGGGCGCGCTACTCACATAAAGCCCTCCGCGGAGAGGCCACGGTCTATGCCGCAGACGAAAAGCCCAGCTTCGTCCGCCGCCGCAATAACCGCCTCGCGCTCGAGCACCAGCGCCCTGCCCGCCTCGACGGCGACGCCGGCAAGGCCAGCCTTTTTGGCGTTGAGGACCGTCGAAACCCCGATCGACGGCAGGTCGGCGCGTACATCCTGCTGCGGCTTGCAAAGCTTGACCAATACGCCTCGGCGACGTTTCGATATGCGACCCTCGGCCCTTAAACTCGCGACACGCTCGATCATCTTGTCCGTGCCCTCGGCGCCTTCTAGGGCCACGACACGCCCGCCGACACTGACGGCGCCCTGCCCGACATCAAGAAGCCCGAGGGCATCGGCTGCTTTCGCACCCTGCGCGATATCGCGCAGATCCTCTTCCGACGGCGAGAAACGACCAAGTGGCCCAGTGGTCGCCAGCAGATCCGGCGCGATCTCATGTGCGCCAACGACCCGGACGCCGCCAGCCTCGATCAGGCGGATCACCATCTGCAGCACGGCATTGTCGCCGCCGGAAAGAAGGGTGCGGATGGTGGAGGGCAACTCCCCGATGACGCGCCAGGTCGGCCGCACATCGCGCCAGGCCGGGCGGCGCGAAACGCCGCCAGACATCACGACCCGGTCGACGCCATAGCGGCGGAACACGGCCTCCAAACCGGCAAAATTGCCGACGCCGAGATTGGCATGATCGAATGCGGACCAGTCCCGATCCGCTTCATCCGTCAGTGCGACAACAACGGGATTTTCGCCTGCCTGGCGCGCGGCGTCTGCAACATAGGCGGGCAAAAAGCCACTGCCCGCGATAATCGCCAGCCTGCCCTTTTGGTCTTGACCGCTCGCGGCCACCTCAGCTCTTGCCACGATTGGGCGACGACAACGCGCGATCGCTGTCGGCGGCGATGAAATCGAGGATCTCCATCACTTCCTTGCAATCGGCATATTCATCGCGGATCGCCGCAGCATTGTCGCGGATCGAACCTTCGCCTTCGAAAATGCTTTTGTAGGCACGGCGAACGGTATGGATCACCGAGCGTTCAATTCCAGCACGGGTCATGCCGACGATGTTGAGACCCGAGAGCACACCCGGATTTCCGTTCAGCATGCCATAAGGAATCACGTCGTAGCTCGCGGCCGAGAGACCACCGATAAAGGCCTGCCGGCCGATGCGGGTGAACTGATGCACCGCGCAGCCGCCGCCGAGAATGGCGCGGTCGTCGACCGTGACGTGCCCAGCCAGCATGACATTGTTCGACATGATGACATTGTTGCCGACACGGCAATCATGGGCGACGTGCGAATTGGCTAGGAACAGATTGTTGTTGCCGACAACGGTCTTACCGCCGTAGTCAGCCGTGCCAGTATTGATCGTCACGCCTTCGCGGATCGTGCAATTCTCGCCAACGTCGAGCGTTGTCTCTTCGCCGCCGTGATGCACGCTCTGCGGATCGCCGCCGACCACCGCCATGGGGAATATCTTCGTGCCCTTGCCGATCGTCGTCCGGCCGGTCACGATCGCATGCGTCAGCAGCTCGACAGCATCATGCAGCACGACCTTGGGACCGACATGGCAGAACGGGCCGACCACAACGTTCTCGCCGATAACCGCACCGTCCTCGACGACCGCGAGCTTATGAATGCGCGCGCTTTTTGCGATGCTGCTCATGCCTGCTCTTGGTCCTTCCGTACGATCATCGCGCCTATATCGGCCTCGGCAACCAGCGAGCCATCGACCTTGGCGTCGCAGTGGAATTTCCAGATCGTACCACGCTGCTTGAGCTTGACGACGTGAAATTCAACACGGTCGCCCGGCACGACCGGCTTGCGGAAACGGGCATTGTCGATTGTCATGAAATAGACGAGATTGCCGCCAATTCCGTCCTTGCGGGCGCAGATCGCGCCTGCCGTCTGCGCCATACCTTCGATTAGCAGGACGCCCGGCATGATCGGCGATTCCGGGAAGTGGCCGGTAAACTGCGGCTCGTTCGCTGTGACGTTCTTGATGCCGATCGCGGAATTATCGCTATCGATCTCGATGATCTTATCGACCATCAGGAAAGGATAGCGATGCGGCAAAAGCTTCATGATTTCGATGACGTCCGCCGTCGACATCGACGTCTTGGCTTCTTCAGTCATGCTCCGCACTCCCGTCCTTCTTATCCCTGGCTCCTGACCGTTTTGCGATCTCCGCCGACTCTCTCAGAAAATCCCACAGCGGCCGTGCCGGAAGGCCAGCATAACGCTCCCCCGCCGGAATGCTGTTCATCACGCCGCTCTTGGCGCCGATCTGCGCGCCGTCGCCAATATGGATATGACCATTCAGGCCTGCCTGACCACCGATCTGCACACCGTCGCCGATCACCGTGCTGCCAGCTATGCCGACCTGGCTGACGATGGCGCAATGGCGGCCGATACGGACGTTATGTCCGATCTGCACCTGATTGTCGATCTTGGTACCTTCGCCGATGACCGTATCATCCATGGTGCCACGATCGATCGTCGTGTTGGCGCCGATCTCGACGTTGTCCTGAATGATGACGCGACCGATCTGCACGATCTTCACCATGCCGCGCGGGCCTGGCGCATAGCCAAAACCGTCCTGGCCGATACGCGCGCCATTATGGATGATGACGCCATTACCGAGATAGGAGCAAAGCACGCTGGCGCCGCCGCTGATCGTGCAATTGCGCCCGATCTTGACGCCCGGTCCGATCATGGCGCCGGCTCCGATGCGCGTCCCCTCGCCGATCTCGGCACCCGCCCCGATGACTGCGCATGGCTCCACGCCGACATCGGCCTCGAGCTTGGCGCTCGGATCGATGAAGGCAGCCGGCGAAATCAACGTCGGGGTCGAAGTCAGCGCAACGGGACGCATGGCTTGCGGATGCAGCAAAGCACCCGCCAATGCGAAATCCGTATGTGGCTTTTTGGAAAGCAGAACCGGGATATGCGCGGGAACGAAAGACTTCAACGCCGGCAGACAAATGATCGCCGAAGCCCGACAGGTCTCCAATTCCGCCCGATTTTTGCGAGAAAGAATATAGCAAACCTCGCCTTCGCCGGCCCGGTAAACGGGGGCGATGGACTTGATGATGACACCGGCAAAAGCCTCATCAACAAGCTCCGCCCCAAGATGCTCGGCCAGCGCACGGAGGCTGACGCCATCATGGGGCGGGAAAAAACCAGTATGTTCCATAAGCACCAGCTCCAGAACGGTGTTAAGCTTGCAGTTCTGGGCTGCCGATATCAGAACTGGTTGGCAATGCCAAACCGGAAATTCTCAGTCTT
This sequence comes from Martinezella calliandrae, assembly GCF_030272695.1. Classification (GTDB taxonomy): domain Bacteria; phylum Pseudomonadota; class Alphaproteobacteria; order Rhizobiales; family Rhizobiaceae; genus Rhizobium; species Rhizobium calliandrae. The sequence continues at coordinate 35,691 of NZ_JARFYN010000026.1, read as the reverse complement.
GTCGAAGTCTTGCTTGAGAACCGGCACGGCATAGTCAACACGGATGACGCCGAAGGGCGACGACCAGATCACGCCCGCACCCAGCGAGGCACGGATCGAGCTGCTGTCGTGCAATACGTCACCGAAGAGATCCGCCTTGTTGCCATAAAGCGTACCTGCATCGGCAAAGGCTGCGAGACGCAGACCGATGTCCTGCGGAACACCCGGCATCGGCATGCTCGCTTCAGCCGACGCGGTGAAGTAGGTCGTACCACCGAGCGGGTCGCCATGCGACGAACGCGGACCGATACCAGCATTCTCGAAACCGCGGATTTCGCGACCGCCGATCGTGAACTGATCGAAGACGTTCAGCTTGCCGTTCGTCGGCAGCACGTAACCAGCACCAACCGTCAGCGAGCCGATGATGTCGGCCTCGTCACTGATCATCTTATAGTAACGAGCCTTACCGCTCAGCTTATAGAAGTCGGAGTCGCCGCCCAGACCAGCATATTCATGCGTGAACTTGGCGATGATACCTTCACGCGGCAGGTTCTGGTCGTCCAGAGTATTGTAGGTGAATGTCTGCGAAACCGTCGACTGAACCCAGGGGCTATTCTCCACCAGATTGATATAGGGAGCAGACAGATTGTTCTGCCAATCACCCGTGCCGTCGTACTGGAGGCGCTTATAGTTGTAGCGCAGCGTCGTGGCGAGGGTCTCCGTGATCGGCGCGGTGACGCGCAGCGAGAAGCCCTCTTCCGAATAATCGTAGTTATCGTCGCTCGAGGTCTGGTTCCTGAAGATGTCGAAACCGGCAGCCAGACGATAGCCGAGGAAATAGGGCTCGGTGAACGAGATGTTATAGGTACGGCTACCCTGTGTACCCGCACCTGCAGCGAGACGGATGTACTGGCCACGACCGAGGAAGTTCTTTTCTTCAACCGAAGCTTCCAGGAGCAGACCGCCATTGTTGCCGACGGCGTAACCGGCGCCGATACCGAACGAACCGGTCGGCTGGTCTTCGACGTTGACGATGACGACCACGCGGTCCGGAGCGCTGCCCGGGGCCGTGGTGATATCGACCTTGGTGAAGTAGCCGAGCGCGTCGAGACGGCGCTTGGCGCGGGTAATCATTTCCTGGTTGAAGGCGTCACCTTCATTGAGATCGAACTCGCGGCGAATAACGTAGTCACGCGTGCGTGTGTTGCCGCGGATCTCGATGCGCTCGACATAGGCGCGCTCACCCTGGTCAACCAGATATTCGATGCCAATCGTGTGGCCCGCGAGGTCACGGTTGCCGCGCGGCGTAATGTGGGCAAACGGATAGCCCGCAGCCGCAACGCGCTTGGAAATGTTTTCGATCGAGGCCTGAATGTCCTTGGCGCTATAGACATCACCCTTATGCGTGATGACCAGGCTCTTCAGGTCATCGGCATTGATGCCCTCGACAGTCGAAACGACGTTGATGTCGCCATAGGTATAGCGCGGACCTTCATCGACGTTGAAGTTCAGCGTGTATTCGTTGGTCTGCTCGTTCAACGTCGCATCGGCACTGACGATGCGGAAATCGGCATAACCGTGATTGTAATAGAATTGACGCAACGCATCCTGGTCGGCCTGCTGGCGCTCGGGGCTATAGACGTCCTTACGGGTCAGGAACGACATGAAGTTCGTCTTCTTGGTGCTGATCACCGAAGCAAGACGACCGCTGCTGTAAGCCTGGTTGCCAGTGAAATTGATCTTGTCGATCTTGGTGCGTTCACCTTCGTTGATGACGAAGGCCACGTTGACACGGCCCTGCGCGACCTGAACGGTCTGCGTCGTCACCTGGACTTCATTACGGCCGATCGCGGCGTAGGCGTCCTTGATGGTCTTGATATCGGCCTGGATCTGGCTTTCGCTATAAGGACCAGCGGCATGGGTCTGGACGATCCCCTGCAGCTTGTCGTCCTTGATCTTGTGGTTGCCGTTGAAGACCACCGCGTTGATCAACTGGTTTTCCTTAACAGCAATGACCAGCGTGCTGCCGGAGACAGTCACATGCACATCGGAGAAATATCCGGTGGCATAGAGCTGCTTTACCGAATTATCGATATCGGCGGGCGAGAAGCTCTTGCCAGGCTTGATCGTGATATTGTCCCGGACAGCCTCTGCACCAACGCGCTCAGCTCCCCTGACGTCGATCTTCTGTATGACAGCGGCTTCTGCGACAGAAACAGAAGCAAGGGTGATAACACCAGCGCCCGACGCAACAACACCAGCAGACAGCGCTACCGCCGATACTGCGTTCAAAAATCTTGAACCAGCCTTCATCTTAACTTCTTACCTTTTTATCAGTCGTCCCCAGCCTCGGGAGAACCCGATTCCGGCCACGTGTGTCGTTTTACCCGCTTTTGACATACAAGCAAGGGAGCACGTTAATTTCTGTTTACTTCATTTCAAACAGTGGCTCATTCGCCACTACAGCTTTGAAACATCGTAAATAAATCGTAATTTCCTCTTCAATGCCCCATCAGCCTATCCTGGAGCTGATGTCGTTCCAAGTCGCAAACACCATGAGTGACAGCACCATCGCAAAGCCAATTCGGAAAGCGATATCCTGTGCCCGCGCACCCAGCGGTTTTCCCCTTACGGCTTCAATCGCATAAAACATCAGGTGCCCGCCATCAAGTACCGGCACCGGCATCAAATTTAATAACCCAATGGAAACAGAAAGTATGGCGGCGAACTGAAGCACCGCCGAAAAACCCAGAGTTGCCATCTGCCCGGAAAGCTGTGCGACCCGGATGGGGCCGCCAAGCTGATCCGCTTTCATGTAACCGCCGATGACATTGCCGAGATATTCGAAGGTACCGGATACGATGCTGCCGGTCTGCTTGACGCCTTCGCTCAGCGCCTGGAGCGGACCATATGTCTCATAACGGAGTTTGATCGGCTTCTGGCCGTCGGTGATACCGATGCTGCCGATCTCCATCGGGTTGCCAAAGGCATCGGGTTCCTCCGCCTTCCTCGGCACCACCTGGACGTCGAGCGTTTTGCCGTCGCGCTCGACTGACAGCGTCACGGTCTTGCCCGGACGGGACGCGACATAACGCTGCACCTCACCGATGGCCTCGATCCTGCGCCCATCCACGGACAGGACACGGTCGCCAATCATGATGCCCGCTGCTTCTGCCGGGCTGCCCGGTGCGATCGAAGCAACGAGCGGGTCGACCGGCGAAATACCGATGCTACCGACATCCTTCTTGTTGCCGGAAGCGTCGGTTGCCGACAGGGTTTCCGGCACCATCGACAAATCGCGCGTTTGGCCGTTGCGTTCGACCGTCAAGACAAGGCTCTTGCCGGGGCGATCGGCGACGTAACGGGCGATATCGTAGTAGGTTGCGACATTGTTGCCATCGATGGCAATCAGACGGTCGCCGGACTTTACGCCCGCCTGGGCCGCCGGTCCGCCCGGCGCGACCGCCGTCACCAGCGGATCGACGAGGGCGATGCCAATGCGGCCCATCTCCATTTTGTTGCCGAACTGATCCGTGTCTTCCACCAGTTTCGGCACAATGCCGAAATCGCGTTTCTGACCGTCGCGTTCGACGGTCAGCACGATATTGCGGCCGGGCCGCAGACCGACATAGCGCTGCACCTCGTCGAAAGTCGAAACCTTCGTGCCATCGATTGCGACGAGACGGTCGCCGGGTTCAATCCCGGCATCAGCAGCGGCGCCGTCGCGCGTGACCATGGCGACAACCGGATCGGCGACAGTGCGACCATAAACGCTGAAGAGCACGGCAAAGATCGCGATGGCGAGAATGAAATTGGCGATCGGACCGGCCGCCACGGTTGCGGCCCGCTTCCAGAGCTTAGCGCCGGCGAAGGATCGGGCACGATCCTCCTCCGTCATGGCCGCGAGTTGATCGACATCGGTCTTGCTCGATGCGTCCTCATCGCCGAAGAAACGGACATAGCCGCCAAGGGGAATGATCGACAGTTTCCAGCGGGTGCCATGGCGGTCGGTAAAGCCGGCGATTTCCGGACCGAAACCGAGCGAAAAGGCCATGATACGGATGCCGGACCAACGCCCGACCAGATAATGGCCCATCTCATGCACAAAAACGAGCAATGACAGCACGAAAACAAACGTGATGACGTTGTTCGTCAAGAAGCCGATGATGCCTGCCGCGCTACCCATGCAACGATCCTGTTCGCGTTGATTTCAGACACCGAGCAGCACGCCGCCCAGTGACATGGTCTCGCCGCTCATTGTCAGCGATATTACGATAGCCAACAAAAACGCTGCAAAACAAGCAAAAATTAGTCCATCGACCCGATCCATGACACCGCCATGCCCGGGGATGAGATGACTTGAGTCTTTCACTGTGAAACGGCGCTTGACGAAAGACTCGAACAAATCACCGATCTGGCTGCAAATCGACAGTAAAAGCGCGAGCACGGGAATCCATAAACCTTCCGCAGAGAAAAAGCTCCAGACGACCGCCGTCCCGGCAATAACGGCGGCGATAGCACCACCAATCGCCCCCGACCAGGTCTTGCCCGGCGATATGCGTGGGGCAAGCTTCGGTCCTTTGATGGCGCGGCCGACGAAATAGGCGAAAATATCCGTCGCCCAAACAGTGGCGAAGATGAACAGCATCAGCACGAAGCCGCGCAGGTCATCGTCGCGGATCTCGGCGAGGGTTATGGCCGTCAATCCCGCATAGAATATTCCGCCAGGCAGCCACCAACTTTTGCGGCGCATGGCGACCATGACGGCCGCAATTGCAACGAAGACGACCAACACCTCGAGTGAGTAGACCGATTCTCCCGCAAGCGTCGCGCCGGCTATCAGCACCAGGCCGAGCCAGCCGAGTGCATTGCCCTGGGGATCTCGGCCATGCAGATCCGTTATCGTCGACCATTCGTAATAGACAAGCAAACCGATCGCCGCCGCCAGGACACGAAAGCTCAGACCGCCATACCACGTGGCAGCCAGAACCACCCCGGCAAGAATGATGCCGGAAATAATGCGCAGTCTGAGTTCACGGCTCATCAGGACCCCACGGCCGCGGCCTGCTTTGCGGAAAGGCCACCAAACCGCCGGTCGCGCGCGGCATACTTCTCCAGCGCGGAGAAGAAAAGGTCGCGGCTGAAGTCCGGCCAGTATTCCGGTATGAACATGAATTCCGAATAGGCGGCCTGCCACAGCAGAAAATTCGACAGCCGCTCCTCACCGCTGGTCCGAATGATGAGATCGGGATCGGGTATCCCGGCGGTATCCAGCCGTGCATCGATCAATTCGGGGCGGATATCCTGCGGGCGCAGTCGTCCGGCTTCGACATCCTTGGCGAGACTGACAACTGCGCGAGCGATTTCGTCGCGCGAGCCATAGTTGAAGGCAATGACCAGCGTCAGGGCGGTATTGTTCCTGGTGGTCTCTTCGGCCTCGATCAACAACGGCAGGATATCGCTGCGCAAGTTGTAGCGATCGCCGATCACCCGAATGCGGACGTTCTGGCGATGCAACTCCGCAAGGTCCCGCCGGATGAAGGCTTTGAGCAGACCAAGAAGATCGCTCACCTCTGTCTCGGGACGGCGCCAGTTCTCCGAGGAGAAGGCAAAGAGTGTCAAGTATTTTACACCGACATCACCGGCCGCCCTCACCGTCTCGCGCACCGCCTCCACGCCCTTACGGTGCCCCATGGTGCGCGGCAGGCCGCGCGCATTGGCCCAGCGTCCGTTGCCATCCATGATGATGGCAACGTGATTGGGTATCGCAGAGAAGGTGGGAATTGACATATGGATCCGGTTTCGTTCGGCAGGAAATGCTCTAGGCTTATAAATCTAGCGCACCCTCGCCGCTTTCAATATTTGCTGATCGAAAGCGGGATGCTCTAGCCTACAATTAGACCTGCATGATTTCCTTTTCTTTCTCGGCGAGCAAGCGGTCGATGTCGGAAATCGTATCATCCGTCATCTTCTGTACACGCTCGGACTGGGCACGGCTTTCGTCTTGCCCGATTACACCGTCCTTTTCGGCCTTTTTGAGACCATCCATGCCATCACGGCGGACATGGCGAATCGCCACCTTCGCCTTCTCGGCATATTCATGGGCGACCTTGACCAGCGAGCGACGGCGCTCTTCGTTGAGTTCCGGCAACGGGATGCGCAGATTTTGTCCATCGACGATCGGGTTGAGGCCGAGATTGGATTCCCGGATCGACCGCTCTACAGCCCCGACCATCGCCTTGTCCCAGACGGAGACGGTCAGCATGCGCGGCTCGGGCACAGTGATGTTGGCGACCTGGTTCAGCGGCATGCGCGAGCCATAGGCTTCAACCGTTACCGGATCGAGAATGTTGGCGGATGCGCGCCCGGTGCGCAGCGAGGCGATGTCGCTCTTGAATGCAGCAATGGCGCCGTCCATGCGGCGCTTCAGTTCCTTGAGGTCGGTGCCTTCACTCATGTGCTTATACTCCCATGTAGTAGGCGGCGCCGGGCAAAGCCGGTGCCACCGGAACGTCAGTTGTCTGATACGATGGTCTTACGGCCGCCGCCGGTCAAGATTTCCGCGAAGCCGCCTTTTTCATGAATTGAAAAGACGATGATTGGAATTGAATTTTCCCGCGCCAGCGCCACAGCGGCCACATCCATCACCGCCAATCCCTTTTCCAGTACCTGACTATGGGTCAGATGCTCGAAACGTTCAGCGTCCGGGAACTTCTTCGGATCAGCGGAATAGATGCCATCGACCTGCGTGCCCTTGAAGATCGCCTCGGCGCCCATTTCGGCGGCGCGAAGCGCTGCCGCGGAATCGGTGGTGAAGAAGGGATTGCCGGTGCCGCCGGCAAAGATCACCACACGGCCAAGCGAGAGATGGTAGAGGGTGGCGCGCTGCGAAAAGCTTTCGCAGATCTCTGGCATGGAGATGGCGGAAAGCACCACAGTATCGATGTCCAGCTTGCGCAGCGACGTGGCGAGCGCCAGCGCGTTGATGATGGTCCCGAGCATGCCCATGTGGTCGCCGGTAACGCGGTCTCCTCCTTTGGAAGCCACGGCGACGCCGCGGAAGATATTGCCGCCGCCGACAACGACGCCGACTTCGACACCCATCTCGCGCGCTGCAGCAATATCGGATGCAATCCGGTCAGCGACGGTAACGTCGATACCGAACCCTTGGCTGCCCATCAGAGCTTCGCCGGAGGCCTTGAGCAAAACACGCTTGTAGATCGGCTGGGACATCGTGGTTCCTTGAAGTGATCGCGGGGGATTGATTGTGAAAGCCGGATACACGAAGGGCACCGCGTTGTCACGCGATGCCCACGGGTTTCCCCTGATATGGTTTCACCTATCTGGGGTATGGTTTCGTTTCGTCAACAGGCGAAATGATTTCGCCGATCAGCCCTTGGCGGCAGCAGCGACTTCGGCAGCGAAGTCAGTCTCTTCCTTCTCGATGCCTTCACCGAGAAGCAGACGGGCCATGCCGGTGATTTCGATCGGCGCGCCGACGGTCTTTTCAGCTTCCTTGAGGGCAGCGCCAACGGTCAGGTCCGGGTTGATGACGAAAGCCTGCGACAGAAGAGCGACTTCTTCGAAGAACTTGCGCATGCGGCCTTCGACCATCTTTTCGATGATGTTGTCCGGCTTGCCGGAAGCGCGGGACTGCTCGATGAAGACGTTGCGTTCGCGCTCGGCAACAGCGGCGTCGACTTCTTCCGGGCGGATTGCGAGCGGCGCGGTCGCGGCGATGTGCATCGCAATCTGACGGCCGATGGCGCTCAGAGCTTCCTTGTTGCCGGTCGACTTCAGAGCGACGAGAACGCCGAGCTTGCCGAGACCGTCGGAAACGGCATTGTGGATGTAGGTTGCGACAACGCCGTCTTCGACCGACAGCAGCACCGAGCGGCGCAGGTTCATGTTTTCGCCGATGGTGGCGATCGCGTCCTTGATCGTGTCGGCAACCGACTTGCCGGAAGCCGGATAGGTAGCAGCAGCGACGGCTTCAACGGAGCCGCTGGTGGAAAGGGCAACCTGGCCGATACCACGGACGAGGTCCTGGAAGGCATCGTTGCGGGCAACGAAGTCGGTTTCGGAGTTGACTTCGACGACGACAGCCTTCGTGCCGGCACCGGCAACGCCAATGAGGCCTTCGGCGGCGGTGCGGCCGGACTTCTTGTCAGCCTTGGCGATGCCCTTGGCGCGCAGCCAGTCGATCGCTGCTTCCATGTCGCCAGCGGTTTCGGCCAGGGCCTTCTTGCAGTCCATCATGCCTGCGCCGGTCTTTTCGCGCAGTTCTTTCACCATTGCAGCCGTAATCTCGGTCATAAGCTTCCTCTTGTGGGTTCGGACGATGCGGCAAGCGGTGTTAAACCGACGCGGCACCGATTTGAGGGACGAAATGTACCCCTAAGTATGACAGCGTTATGAAGCCGCGCCATACACTGGAATTCTTGGTTGGACACGCCTGGATTTATCGCCCAGGCAACGCGATGCCCAAAAACAGAACAAGGCCGCTCGAACTTCTTGAAGTCGCAAACGGCCTTATCCCGGATATCAATACGCCCGGGCGGACAAAGTCTGTCCGCCGCGGGACGCGATCAGGCTTCGGTGCCGTCCACCAGGGTCTCCTCGATCGGAGCTTCGATGGAAGCGCCGAGGTCGCGGCCGGATGCGCTTTGCTGACGAGCGATGCCATCGATGGCAGCACGCGAGATCAGGTCGCAGTAAAGAGCGATGGCGCGCGAGGCGTCGTCGTTGCCCGGGATCGGGTAGTCGATCAGGTCCGGATCGCAGTTCGAATCGATGATGGCGACGACCGGAATGCCGAGGCGCTTGGCTTCGTCGATCGCGATCTTTTCCTTGTTGGTGTCGATGATGAACATCAGGTCAGGGGTGCCGCCCATATCGCGGATACCGCCGAGAGCCTTGTCCAGCTTTTCGCGCTCGCGCTCAAGGTTCAGACGTTCCTTCTTGGTGAAGCCCTGGGCTTCGCCGTTGAGGATCTCGTCGAGCTTGCGCAGACGCTGGATGGAGTTCGAAATCGTCTTCCAGTTGGTCATCATGCCGCCGAGCCAGCGGGCGTTGACGTAGTACTGAGCCGAACGCTTCGCGCTGTCGGCGATCAGTTCGGACGCTTGGCGCTTGGTGCCGACGAACAGAACGCGGCCGCCACGGGCAACAGTGTCGCTGACGACCTGCAGGGCGCGGCTCAGCATCGGAACGGTCTGAGCGAGGTCGATGATGTGAATGTTGTTACGATCGCCGAAGATGTACGGCTTCATCTTCGGGTTCCAGCGATGGGTCTGGTGGCCGAAGTGAACACCAGCTTCCAGAAGCTGGCGCATAGAAAAATCAGGCAATGCCATGCCTTTGACTCCTTTTCCGGTTGAACCTCCGCAAGGCGAACAGCATCCTCTTCGAAGATGCCACCGGGCGGAACGATCCGGATTTCTCCCGGACAATCCCATGCCTTACGTGTGGAATGCGGCTGCCCATACATTCGATTTATCGAGAATGCAAGGCTTGGGCGAAAAATATGCGCAGGTTTTCTGCCCTCATGCCGCCAGCTTATCGAGCAGCGCCAGCATGACGTTGGCGTCTGGTATCGGCAGCACCGCGTCGATCTCGGCCGGCAGCAGGCCCGCAATGGCGCTATCGGCATTGCCGGTTGCCGTGCCCAGCTGCCCACGGAAGCCGTGCTTGGTAAAGGCCAGTTCCTGCAGCTTCGGGCTTGAAAGCGCATCCATCAGCCGGTTGGCGGTCTCATCGACGACGATGAGGGGATGGGAGGAATAGACGGTCGGATGCGGATAGAGCATGACCGGCTTCGCGGTGGAACTCGATTGAACACGCTTCCACCGTTCCGGATCGGCGATGATCCACTCGACCAACTGATTCTCATAGCCGACGATCATCGGTTCGCCGCCGAGGCCGCCGGCCAGATATTGATCGAAAAGCTTGCCGGAAGATGGCGACTTGAAGCCCATATTGCGGAAGATGGTCTGCGCCTTGTCGCCGAATTGGGCGAGACCGGAAGACGTTGCGACATTGCCGGCAAACAGGCTCAGGACCAGTCCGGCAAACATGAAGCCGGAATTGGAGCGGTTTGGATCGGTCGAGACGATGCGTGCCTGCCCGTAGAGCGCGTCGATCCCGAGCTTGGACCAGCTCGTTCCGGCAAGAACGGCATCGAGCAACGCCTTGAGATCGAGCTGGTACTGGTGCGTGGCTGTGACGCTGACCAGCCCGGCTTTCATCAATCCATCGACCACCGGCTGCCAGGTGTAGACGACGACCGGTGTGTTCAGCACCACTCGGTCATTGCGTATCTTGACGCCGCTCTGCCGGGCGATATCGACCATGATCGATGACGACGGCCAGAGGAAAGCGGGAGCCTGCGACAGAAGCGCCTGCTCGCGCACCATCTCGACGGAGCCAGTCACACGGCTGTCTATATCCAATCCATAGCCATGCAATGCGCCGACCACATCATTGTCAGCCAGAAACGCCTCTTTCTCGCCGCCGATAAAGCCGAAGAGCTTTGTGCGGTTGCCGAGTAGTCCCTGGAACTCGGGCTTGTCCTTCACGGCGAAAAAGCCGCCAGTACCGGCAACGCCGGCAGCAAGTAGTCCAACCCCAAAGGCGCGGCGAGAAATGGCCATCAGCGTCCGATATCCTCTTTGAGCGATGCCTGTATGAGGCGCAGTTCGGTGTCCAGCGTATCGAGCTTGTCGTCGACGAGGCTATCCGAATAGTGCGCGAAGGCATCCTCGAGCTTGGTGAGCACGAGATCGACGTCCTGCAGCCGTTTCTGGTCGGGCACGCGCTTGGCCTCGAGGGTGGCAAAACCCTCGGCGACTTCGGCCGCGCGCGGCAGGTAATAACTGAGAAACCGCCGCACCGTGCCTGCACTTTCCGGGCTCGCCTCCACCTTGGCGAAGACGTCGGCCGCGATTTCGGCCAGATGCCGCACCCGCCTTGCCGTCTCCTTATTGGTGATGTGATCGGCCGAGGCTTCCAGCCTCTGCGCCGCCGGAGTGGCTGCAGTCAAAAGATCACGCGCGAAATCGAGACGTCCCCTGCCAATCGCTTTGGCGTCCAGACCTTCGAAAAGCCGGCGCGGCGACAGGGCGAACACAAGGCCTGCAAAAACGAGCACGCCTATGATGGCCGCGATCCACAACGGCATTGCGGCGAAGAAACTCAAGACGGGAACGACGATCGCCGCGGCGAGCCCCGCCACGATCCAATTCCAGTCATTGCCGAACCAGTTGCGCATTGCTGTCCTAGTTGTAACCACGCACGGCGCGGAACGCGCTGACGAGATCATCCCTGCCATCGAATACACGCGCCGATGTCGCCTTGGCCAGGGCATCGAGTTGTGTCTTGTCGGCATCGCCAAAGGTGATGCCGAAAACGGGCACATGCGGATCAGTAGCCTTCCACTCGTCGAGGAATTCGCGGCTCGCATCCTCGGATTTTCCGTCAGTCATGATGACGATCGCCGGCAGATAGGATGACAGGTTTGGAGTATCCCTCATGCGGCCAAGCGCCCTGCTTGCGCAAGCATACATATCGGTGCCGCCACCGGCATGCTGCAGCGACACCTTGTCTACAAGGCCCTTTTGTTGCGCCGGGTCACCCGTTGCCAAAAAGGTCGTCCGCACGCGGCTGTCGAATGGAACGACCATGATGCGATCCGCCGGCGTCCATTGCGCCAACACCCTGCCGGTTTCATCCGGATTGAACAGAAATTGCATGGCCGCTTGCAATTGCGTTTCGCCCTTGCCCTCCATCGAGCCGGAAAAATCGAGGCAAAGGGCGGTCAGCGACGGCTTGCGCAAGGCGCTCTGATAAAGATCGAGCGCCTGACGAATGACGGCCGGCTCCGGCATGCGAATCGCCGTCACCAGCCGGGTCGGATCGAAATTCCAATTCGGGTCCGCTTTGGCTGCGGCCCCTCCCAATGGAATGCGCCGGCCGGTATCGGCAATGCGCTGCTGCACTGCTGCGGAGCGCAGATAGGCGACAAGCTCGTTAAAGAAGCTCTCGACCTTTGGCCCGCGTCCGTGATCGACAAAACCGATCGGCGAATCCGCAATCGCTACGCCGTCGGCCGGATAGATCGCGTAAAGCGGCTCCTTGCCCATGCCAACGAGCTTGTCATTGGTTTCCTTCAGCACCGCCTCGTAATTCCACATGGCGTCATAGAGCGTGCCCTTGCTGGCGGATCCCGTGTAGAGATCCGCAAGCCAGCCGGACGAACCGGACGAGCGTTCGACCCCGGCAAGCAATGCCCTGACGGTGCCTTGGACATCCGGCTTGTCGAGATCGCCCGGCTCGACGACGGGCTTGTCGCCGAGCGCGCTCGAAAGCATGGCCAGATAGGCGCTGGCACCTGAATTGGACTGGGTTGCCGAGGTCATGAGAAACGTCAGCGAGCCGTTCTTTACCGCCGCCAATATGTCCTTCATATAGACCGGCTTGCCGATCCAGCCGAGCGCCTCGGCCTTGGATTTGCGCACACCGAGAATGACCGGCATCTGCGCGACCGATGTCAGCGACTTCACGCGGCGTTTGATATCAAACATATCGACCCAGACGCTCGATGCCGGCCAGACGGCATCCTCTTCGACACCTTTGTCGCTCTTTAGCGCCAACCCGATATCGAGCGTACCTTCGTAGGTGAAGCTGCAGGTCGCGCCCTTCTGTTGGCAGAACTCTTCGACGATTGGCTGGATAACCGTATTTTCCGAACCGGAGACGATCGAGAACTTCTGTCCCATGCCGGAATTGCAGCCCGTGAGGGCAAGGGCCGCCGTCAGCGCCAGGCCGGTGAGAAATGTGCGGATCATCATGCCGCTCATAGTGCCTCGATCATCGCCTTCTTGAGTTCGATGGTCATTTTCTCCATCTGCTGCTCGGCCTCGGCCCGCTTCCTGCGGCCCTCCTCCTGCACCTTAAGGACACCGTTGATCGTGTCGATCAAGTCACGGTTGGCGGCGGAAAGCGTATCGATATCGACGATGCCGCGTTGCGATTGCTTTTCGATCGCGATCGCCTGATCTTTCATCATCTCGGATGCCTGGCGGATCATGTCATTGGTGGCGTCGGTGACGCTCTTCTGCAGCTCAAGCGCCGATTTCTGTCGCGACAGCCCGAGTAAGATCACCATCTTCTGCTTCCAGGCCGGCACCGTCAGCGCCGACGTCGCCTGCAGGTTTTCGATCAGCGTCTCGTCGCCTGCCTGCACGATGCGGATCTGCGGCAATTGCTGAATGCCGAGCTGGCGCGCCTGCTGCAGGTAAAACACCCGCTTCTCCAGCCGGTCGAGGGCTTGCAGGCTGTCCTGATAGGTCTGCGCCTCCAGCATGCCACCGCCGGGATTGGCCGCGGCTGCGTCGGCGGCAGTTTTCAGCCTCGGCAGTTCGACACTGCGAAATCGCTCGGCGAAGGTCTTGCCAGCCTCGACATAGGCGTCGAGCTTCAGGATGGACTGCTTCGTCTCCTCATGGAGATCGTCGAGAAGTGCGATATCGCGGCGGAGCGTATCCTTATGCCGGTCGAGCTCGAGGCCGATGCGGTCGATCTGGCCGGCCACATCCTCGAACTCCTCCTTGAAGCGTTCGAGCCTCGCCTTGAATGATGAGAACATCCTGGAAAGGAAACCCTCGTCCTTCAGCGACGCCGGGTCGAGCCTCTTCGATTTGATGATGATATCAGTCAAAAGCTTGCCGACTTCGCCAAGATCCCGATTGCGGACTTCGCGGAGAATCCTGTCGGAATAGTCGGAGACCGACTGCTGAGCGCGGTCGCCATAAACGGAAATGCCGGCGCGATCGTTCAGATCGATGGTATCGCCGATGCGGGCGATCTCTGCCGGATCGGCAGTGACAACCGGCAGAGCAGCATTGGAGGTAGGGGCGAGATCGGTATTGGCCATCGGTCGTACTCTCTCGTCTATCAACACGGGACCCGTCTGCGAAACACCAGCCGATTATTGCGACGATAAACGACGCGGCCCGCGCGGCCCGCTACAATTCCAGATGGGCACGGCGGGACGAATGACTCATTCACCGCGTGCCGAACGCTTCACAGAATAGTGAAACTTCGAACACGGTTTTATGACGGAGAATCTGCTTTGTGGGCTGCGCCTACACAAAACCTATTGGCAGGCCTTGGTGTCGAGCACCTCAAGCTTGGAGAGCTTGCCGGTCAGCACGAAATCGCCGTAGTCCATGGTGAGGTCGCGGGTAATGCCGTTTTCATAGAGCTTGAACGACATGCGGTAGACCGGAACGGCGTCGCCCTTGGACTTGTCGTTGAAATAGGCAACGGTCACCGGCCAGTACGGCGTCTTGGCGAAGGCGCCGGCCTTGTCCGCATCGGGATCGTCGGTTGAGGGCGCCGCCTGTTTGCCGACAATGGTGGTTGCGATCAACGACTTGTCGCCATCGTCGGAGCCGTCGAAAACCTCGGCCTCGAAGAAATTCTTGCCCAGCTTGGCATTATGGATGATGTCGAGCATATGTTCCGTCGGAAAACGGCTTTGGATGAGCTCGACTTGCTTGGCCTTTGGCTGGGTCAGGTTGACCTTGATGCCCTTTTGATCGTCCGCCGCCGCGCCGCGCACGTCCTTGTCGAGCTGATCGTCGGTGTAGGACTTGGTTTCGAAGCGGAATACCCGCTTGGCGAGATCTTCGAACGTGGTCGTCTGCTGGTCGCTGACACGCGTTGAATCGCCCGTGTCGATCCGCGTGACGAAACGGAAATTGGTGGTGAAGCCGGTGCAATCCGAGCCGTCGAACTCGTAGACCATACGGCCGAACATGCCAGCGATGCCGGAACGGTCAGAGGCGTCCTTCAGTTCGAGATCGTAGACGGCGCGATGGGCGATCAACCCACTCGGACCGGCCGCTTGGGCAGCCGATACCCAAAGAGACGCGACGCCCAAACTCGAAACAACAACGGCGGCAAGACTCGAGCGGAACATTCATTATCTCCTGTTGGACTCGCACGTGATGTTATATGAACGCATTCGGCTAAAAACGAGGCTGTCGACCCCCCGATCACGGGAATTTGGCCTTGATGCCGGATTTTTGAAGATTTTACAACAAAACGGAGATGAAAATGTCCGACGCTATCGAGGGCCGTCTGAACGAGCTTGGCATCGTCCTGCCACAGGCTGCCGCGCCGGCCGCCAACTATCTACCCTATGTCATCAGCGGCAATCTTCTTTATCTGTCCGGGCAGTTGCCCATGGAAAATGGCAGGCTCGCCATCACCGGCCATCTCGGCAAGGATGTCGATGTCGCCGGCGGCCAACGCGCTGCCGAGCTTTGCGCCATCAATATCCTCGCCCAGGCGAAGGCCGCTTTGGGCGGCGACCTCGGCCGCATCAAGCGCCTCGTAAAGCTGAACGGCTTCGTCGCTTCGGCGCCCGAATTCGTCGAACAACATCTTGTGATCAACGGCGCCTCCAATCTTCTGGCAAATGTACTGGGCGACGCCGGCAAGCATGCGCGCGCCGCTGTCGGCATGGCGGCGCTGCCGCTCAATGCCGCCGTCGAAGTCGATGCCATCATGGAAATTGCATAATGAATAAGATTGCCTGGCTTACCGAACGTCCGGTCGCTCATCGCGGCTATCACGACATGAACAGGCAGGTTTGGGAAAACACGCTGTCGGCCTTTGGGCGCGCGATCGAGGCGGGCTTTTCCATCGAATGCGATCTGCATTATGCCGCCGACGGCGTCCCGGTCGTCTTTCATGACGATGATCTGCAACGCGTCTGCAATCTTCCCGGCGAGCTTCGCGACCGCACTTCGGCCGAGCTCGGCCTGCTTTCAATCGGCGGCACCAAGGACAAGGTCCCAACACTGAAACAGCTTCTCAATCTCTGCGACGGCAAGGTGCCGATCGTGCTCGAACTCAAAGGCCGCGAGGGCGATGATGACGGCTTTGCAGAATCCGTGCTCGAAGTGCTGGAAGGCTATAAGGGCCATGTGGCGCTTATGAGCTTCGATCACTGGCTGCTCAAGGACCTGAAGGCGCTTGATACACCCTACCCGATCGGCCTGACGGCGGATGGAAATGAGCCCGAGACGTTTTTTAAGCATGACGAAGCCATGCAGCTTGGGCTAGACTTCATTTCGTATTTCTATGGCCACCTGCCGAACCCGTTCATCACGGCGCAACGCCAGCGCGGTATACCGGTCATCACTTGGACCGTGCGCGACGAAGCGGCCCGCAAACAAACATTTGCCAACGCTGACCAGATGACCTTCGAAGGTTTTGATCCCAGAGAGAGCCCTTCCCTCATTTCATGACAGACGAATTATCCATTCGCGTAGAACGTTCCTTCAAGAACATCGCACCGGAGAGCTGGTCGAAGCTCGCCGGGGCATCGAGGGCGGGCACGGTGCTGCCTTACAACCCCTTTGTTTCGCATGCCTTCCTATCGTCACTCGAGGAGTCAGGCTCGGCTACCGACAAAACCGGCTGGCTCGGCAATCACCTGCTGCTCGAAACCGACAGCGGCGAATTGATCGGCGCTGTCGCCGGCTATCTCAAGAACCACAGCCAGGGCGAATACGTCTTCGATCATGGCTGGGCCGATGCCTTCGAACGTGCCGGCGGCCGCTATTACCCGAAGCTGCAATGTTCCATTCCCTTCACGCCGGCGACCGGCCCGCGCCTGCTTGTTGCCGAAGGCGCAGATCGCAAGATGATTCAGCCGGCACTGGCCGAAAGCCTGAAGGAAGTGACCCGGCAGCTCGGCGTCTCCTCCGCCCACATCACCTTTCTGCCGGATGACGAGATTGGCGTCTTCGAAGGCGACGGCTATCTGCACCGTACCGATCAGCAGTTCCACTTCATCAACGAGGGCTATGCCGATCATGACGCCTTCCTGGAAACGCTGGCGTCGCGCAAGCGCAAGGCGCTGAAAAAGGAGCGCCGCGCCGCTCTCGAAGGTGGCATCAGCATCGACTGGCTGACCGGCGGCGACCTCACCGAGCGCGTCTGGGATCAGTTCTTTACCTTCTATATGGACACCGGCAGCCGTAAATGGGGCCGGCCTTACCTTACCCGCAAATTTTACTCGCTGATCGGCGAGCGGATGGCCGACGATGTCCTGCTGGTCATGGCGAAGCGCGCAGGCCGCTATATCGCCGGCGCCATCAACTTCATCGGCGGCGAAACGCTCTATGGCAGGCATTGGGGCTGCATCGAGGATCATCCCTTCCTGCACTTCGAAGTCTGCTATCATCAGGCGATCGATTTCGCGCTGGCCAAGGGGCTGAAGCGGGTCGAAGCCGGTGCGCAAGGCGAACACAAACTTGCTCGCGGCTACCTGCCGGTCATTACGCATTCGGCGCACTATATCGGCCATCAGGGCCTGCGCCGCGCCGTTTCCGACTACCTCAAGCACGAACGCCAGCAAGTGGAGGAGATGAGCGAGATCCTGACCGAGCACAGCCCCTTCCGCAAAGGCGAGCGGCAAGATATCTAGCTGTTCTGGAGAACTATAATCGGAAGACGAGGAGACCCTGGATGACCAGCCCCGCCTATGATGCCAACAATATTTTCGCGAAGATCCTGAAAGGCGAAATCCCGTCCTATCGTGTCTATGAGGACGAGCACACCGTCGCTATCATGGATGTCATGCCGCAGGCGCCAGGCCATACGCTGGTGCTGCCGACATCACCTTCGCGCAACATTCTCGATGCCGATCCGAGCGCCCTGCCGCATCTGATCACGACGGTCCAGAAAGTCGCGGTCGCGGTTCAGGAAGCTTTCGATGCGGATGGCGTCTATATCGCCCAGTTCAACGAGCCGGCCGCGGGCCAGACGATATTCCACCTGCATTTCCACGTCATCCCACGCCATGAGGGCATCGCCTTGAAGCCACATGCGGGCAAGATGGAAGATGGCGCAGTGTTGGCTCAGAATGCCAAGAAGATCATCGAGCTTCTGCGCTGATCTCAAGCCGAATAGTCCCTAAATCCCTTTATGAGATATACCTCTTGATATACCTCTTAAGCATATGAAAACGGCTGCACTGTCGCCAATGCAGCCGTTTTATTTTTTGAGGCGATCAGTCGCCGATTACTTACGCGGCACCTTCGGTACGGCGCTGCCCTTGCGTGGCGACTTGCCTTCATGCCCGTCGCCGGCAGAGGACGGCGTCTTCGGCGATCGGCGAGCGTCGGAAGCGGTGCCGGCCTTGCCGACACGGCTTCTGGTCTTGACGGTATCGCCGTCATCCTCGTCCACCTCAACCACGGCGTCCACCACTTCGGCTTCCGGCTTCGGCCGGATCGGCGCGGTATCGGCGATCGAGTCGAGCAGGATACCGGTCGTGCCGTCTTCCTTCTTGCCGACAGTGACCTTGACGACGCCACCCTTCTTCAGCTTGCCGAAGAGGATTTCGTTCGCCAGCGGCTTCTTGATGTTTTCCTGAATGACGCGCGCCAGCGGACGGGCACCCATCTTGTCGTCGTAACCCTTTTCGGACAGCCAAGCGATCGCGTCCTCGTGCAGGTCGAAGGTCACGTTCCGTTCGGAAAGCTGAGCCTCAAGCTGCATGATGAACTTCTGCACGACCTTATGGATGACAGTGGTCGGCAGCGCTGCGAACGGAATGGTCGCATCCAGGCGGTTACGGAATTCCGGTGTGAAGAGCCGGTTGAGAGCCTCTTCATCCTCGCCCGTACGCTTGGATGAGCCGAAGCCGATAGCAGCCTTGGCCATTTCCGATGCGCCCGCATTGGTCGTCATGATCAGGATGACGTTACGGAAGTCGATCTTCTTGCCGTTGTGGTCGGTCAGTGCGCCATGGTCCATGACCTGCAACAGGATATTGAAGATATCCGGATGCGCCTTCTCGATTTCGTCGAGCAGCACGACACTATGCGGATGCTGATCGACACCATCGGTCAGCAGACCGCCCTGATCGAAGCCGACATAGCCGGGAGGTGCGCCGAGCAGACGGGAGACCGTGTGACGCTCCATATATTCGGACATGTCGAACCGCAGCAGCTCGACGCCCAGCGACAAAGCAAGCTGCTTGGCGACTTCCGTCTTGCCGACGCCGGTCGGGCCGGAGAAGACGTAGCAGCCGATCGGCTTGTTCGGTTCGCGCAGGCCCGCACGCGCGAGCTTGATCGAAGTCGAAAGAGCTTCGATGGCCGTGTCCTGGCCGTAAACCACCGAACGCAGTTCCTGCTCGAGATTGGCAAGAACCATCTCGTCGTCCTTGGATACCGTCTTCGGGGGGATGCGGGCCATCGTGGCGATTGTTGCCTCGATCTCCTTTTCGGTGATCAGCTTACGACGCTTGGACGGCGGCAGCAGCATTTGCGCGGCTCCCGTTTCGTCGATCACGTCGATCGCCTTGTCCGGCAGCTTGCGGTCGGAGATATAGCGAGCCGACAATTCGACCGCCGTCTTGATGGCGTCGTTCGAATAGCGCAGGTGATGATACTCTTCGAAATAGGGCTTCAGGCCCTTCATGATTTCGATGGCATCCTCGATGCTCGGCTCATTGACGTCGATCTTTTGGAAGCGGCGGACGAGTGCCCGATCCTTCTCGAAGAACTGACGGTATTCCTTATAGGTGGTCGAGCCGATGCAACGGATGGCGCCCGAGGACAGAGCCGGCTTCAAAAGGTTCGACGCATCCATCGCGCCGCCGGAGGTGGCGCCAGCGCCGATGACGGTATGGATCTCGTCGATGAACAGCACCGCGCCCGGATATTCTTCCAGCTCCTTGACGACCTGCTTCAGGCGCTCTTCGAAATCGCCGCGATAGCGGGTGCCGGCCAGCAGCGTGCCCATGTCGAGCGAAAAGATCGTTGCGTCGGCCAAAGCTTCGGGAACCTTGCCCTCGACGATGCGCTTGGCAAGACCTTCTGCGATCGCCGTCTTGCCGACGCCAGGGTCGCCGACATAGAGCGGATTGTTCTTCGAACGGCGGCACAGGACCTGGATGGTGCGGCTGACTTCGGAATTGCGGCCGATCAGCGGGTCGATCTTGCCGCTCTTGGCCTTCTCGTTGAGGTTGACGCAGTAGGCCTTCAGCGCATCCTGCTGCTTCTTGTTGTTGCCCTCTTCCTGCTCGCCGCGGGAGGTCGGCTTGCTTTCGGCTTCACTATCCTCGGCGCCGCGCGGCGTGCGGGTCTGGGACGAACCCGGGCGCTTGCCGATGCCGTGAGAGATATAGTTGACCGCATCGTAACGGGTCATTTCCTGCTCCTGCAGGAAAAAGGCCGCATGGCTTTCCCGCTCGGCGAAGATCGCTACGAGAACGTTGGCACCTGTCACTTCCTCGCGGCCGGAGGATTGGACATGGATAACGGCACGCTGGATGACGCGCTGGAAGCCGGATGTGGGCTTCGAGTCCTCGTCATAACCAGTGATCAAATTTGAAAGTTCATTATCGACGTATTCAGTCAGCGTCTTACGGAGCGCGTCGAGATCAACATTGCACGCGCCCATGACAGCTGCGGCATCGGCGTCGTCCACCAAAGCCAATAGCAGATGTTCCAGCGTGGCATATTCGTGATGCCGCTCGTTCGCGTAGGTCAGTGCCTGATGCAGCGCCTTCTCAAGACTAGGCGAAAATGTTGGCACGTTCAGATCCTCACTTCTTTTCCATAACACATTGCAGCGGATGCTGGTGCTGCCGGGCAAAATCCATCACCTGGCTCACCTTCGTTTCAGCTACTTCATATGTATATATCCCGCATTCGCCGACGCCGTGATTGTGGACATGAAGCATAATGCGGGTGGCACTTTCTCGATCCTTTTGGAAGAAACGCTCCAGGATATGGATCACAAACTCCATGGGCGTATAGTCGTCGTTCAGAAGCAGCACGCGGTAGAGGTTGGGTTTCTTGGTTTTGGGCTTGGTGCGCGTGATCACCGAGGTCCCGCGATTTCCGTTGTCCCCGTTCCTTTCGCTGTCGTTTTGCATCCGGATCGGCTCAGCGATCATTTCATTCATTCCTCAAATCATCCGGCAGAAGCTATCGCATTCCGACTTGGCAAACTGGATTGGGTACTGGTTCTGTCGGGCCGGATATCCGAACCCCTAACTTAGTTCATATTGGTGCGATTTTAAGCCCCCTGCCAAACACTGCAATCACAATTCGTTGCCAAAGGGGGCTGTCATCAAAAAAGTCGTGGCTGCGATCAAACCGATATCGGCAATCGGAAACGCAAGAGACCGGCCGCGTGTCACGCAGCCGGTCTCTCTGGAATCACTGTCCTGAAGCGAGGCGCTTATGCGGCAGGCGCGACGGAAGCTGCGGCCTTGCCGACGGCCTTCGTGGCAGCGGCAACCGGTGCTTCGTAGGGCTTGTAAGCAGTCTTGGCGAGATCAGCGTACATCTCGCTCAACTTGGTCGCTTCAGCGACGAAGTTTTCATAGGACGACTTTACGTAGTTGCTCTGCAGTTCAAAGGCGGCTTCGAAGCTCTTGACGCCGGCCAGCGTTTCGAAGTGCGTAACGCCGTCCTGGAACGACTTCTTGGAAAATTCAGCGGCCTCAGCGGCAATCGCCTGGAAACCCTTGGTGACATCGGAATAGCTCTTCAGCGCCGTGTCCATGGCTTCCTTGCCCTTCTTGTTCGCTTCATCGAAATTGAACATCTTTCTCCGTCCCTTTGCTTGTCGGCCGATGGCCGGTTTACCCGAAGAAAATCTAAATGCGGCGCACAAATAGTCAAGTAGTCTTGTGCGTCGCAATATCCTCTTAAGATTGCATTTCCGATGACAGGGGAATGACCACGCGGTAGGCCCGAAGGCATCCTTCTGTTTTTGCTAAAATATATCAAACGCCCTACAACTTTAGGGTATACGAGAAATATTCGATTTCGATGAAAAAATCCGCGACCCAGCAGCAGATCGGCCAAATTCGTTCGCAAATAACGAGCATTTGGCTTACTTCAGAGCACTTTCTCAAAGAAAGAGCCGCATTTTTGTGAAATGCGGCTCTACGATACCAGTTCTATTGGAAACCGAGGATCGACCAGGGGTCGTAACGCCGGCCCGACGGCCGAGCCGTCTGTCACAGATCGACGTCCAGAATCGCCATGGAAAAGTTATAGGAACGGTCGCCGTCTTCGTCGTCGATGTAGACAACGCCCAGAAACTCCTCGCCAAGGTAGACTTCCGCGGAATCGTTCTTGCGCGGGCGGGCTTTGACTACCATTTGCGGGTTGAACGTGCGTTTGAAGTAGGTGTCGAGCTTCTTGATTTCGTCAGGCTTCACAATTCATCTCCGTGAGGATTCTCAGCTTGGCCGCTTCTTGCATAGGAAAAGCGGCGGTGTAAAGGCCGGAAGCGCGCCTTCAGCCCTTACCGTCAGCGCAAAACCCTGAAAATCAGGTGATTTTCCTTAGATTCCGGCGCCCATGATCTGGTCGACGACCACCTGTTCAGCAAGGATCTGATCCATGGAACGGGACGGCTCCGAACAGCCGGCTTCACCGACCACCTTGGCCGGCACGCCGGCCACCGTCGTCTTCGGCGGAACTTCCTTCAACACCACCGACCCGGCAGCGATGCGCGAGCAATGGCCGATCTGGATATTGCCGAGAATCTTTGCCCCGGCACCGATCAGCACACCATGGGCGATCTTCGGATGGCGGTCGCTGCCTTCCTTGCCGGTACCCCCGAGAGTGACGCCGTGCAGGATCGAGACGTTGTCGCCGATGACGGCCGTTTCCCCGACCACCAGGCCGGTTGCATGATCGAGGAAGATCCCCTTGCCGATGCGCGCAGCCGGGTTGATATCGGTCTGGAAAACACTGGAGGAACGGCTCTGCAGATAGAGGGCGAAATCACGACGGCCGCGATTGAGGAGCCAATGCGCGAGACGATGGGTCTGCAGCGCATGGAAGCCCTTGAAATAGAGAACCGGCTCCATGAAGCGCAGGCAGGCCGGGTCGCGGTCATAGACAGCCTGGATGTCGACGCGCAGGATCGCACCCCATTGCGGCCAATCCAACAGCATTTCCTCGAAGGTCTGGCGCAGAAGGATGCCCTGCATGTCCGGATGGTCGAGACGCTCGCAAATACGATAGATGACGCATTCTTCCAGCGACCGGTGGTTGATGATCGTGGAATAGAGGAAGGCAGCCAGAAGCGGATCCCTGTCGGCGGCTGCGCGAGCTTCTTCGCGCACGCTGTCCCAGATGGGATCGACGACCTTTACCGAGCCTAAGCCTTCGACCTGGCGAATGTCCGATGCTGCGACCATTGGCGGTCTCCTAATTTCCTGTCGGTAAAACATTATATAGAGTAAAAGTCCGACAACATAAATGGGTCAGGCGCGCATGAGTTTCGAGCGTGATTTTGCTAACGGTTTCCTGCGCGCTACCTGTAGCGACGCCATCGGTACACTCACCATCGACAATCCTGGCCGCAAGAATGCCATCAACGCGGCAATGTGGCGCGCCATACCGCAGGCCATTCGCGTTTTGACCGACGAGGCACATGCACATGTCATCGTCATCGGCGGTGCGGATCAGGATTTTTCGACCGGCGCCGACATCAGCGAATTCGACAGCCTGCGCAACAATGCCGAGACCGCGGTCGTTTACGAGGCGCTGAACAGCACCGCCTTCACCGCGATCCGACATTGCCGGGTGCCGACGATCGCGGCGATCCGCGGCATCTGTTACGGCGGCGGTTTCGGTATTGCCGCTGCCTGCGATCTGCGCGTCGCCGCGCAAGGGGCGCGCTTTTCTATTCCCGCCGTGCGCCTCGGCATAGCCTACCCTGCCGACGCGGTGCAGGACATCGTCAACGCGCTTGGGCCGCAAATGGCCAAGGTCACGCTTTTTACCGGCGCACCGATGTCGGCCGACAAGATGGTCGCGGCCGGCTTCCTGCTGGAAGAGATCGCGCCCGATGCATTCGATGGCGAAGTCTCGGCACTTGCCCATGCAATTGCCGCTAATGCGCCGATTGCGCTGCATGCCTCAAAACTGGCGGTTCGCGCCGTGATCGAACAGGATAGCGACCTGCTGCGCGAGGCGGAGGTGATCGGCGCCGAGACCTTCGACAGCGCCGATTATGTCGAAGGCCGTGCAGCTTTCACCGCGCGGCGCAAACCGCATTTCACCGGGAAGTGACCCAGCTATCGATTGGCAAGGTGCGCGTAGAAATCCAGGACGGCTTGCTTGAATACCTTGTCGCCGACGGCGAGCATGTGGTCGCGGTTCGGTATATCCAGCGCTTCGGCATGCGGCATCAGCGCCGCGAGTTCCTGCGGCGAACCGGCGATGTCATCCTTTGTGCCGACGCCGATCAAGGTCGGTGCCGCGATCTTTGCCACATCTTCCTTGGCGACCAGATCGCGCGAGCCTCTGATGCAAGCAGCGAGCGCTATGCGATCGCTCTTGTTCTGATCGGCGAAGGCGCGGAACATCCGGCCGCGCATATGCGTGACGTCGTCGACCGATGGCGCCAGCAATGCATCGGCAATCGGATCCCAGTCACCCACTCCATCGACCATGCCGATGCCGAGCCCGCCGAATACCAGGGAACGGACGCGATCGGGATGGGCGAGCGCCAGGAAAGCCGAGATGCGCGCGCCCATGGAATATCCCATGACATGGGCTTGTGGAATGCCGAGATGATCGAGCAGAGCGACCGCATCCTCGGCCATGACCCAGGGACGATAGGCTTCGGCGTCATAGGCCTTGTCGCTGAAACCATGGCCCCTGTTATCGATGGCGATGACGCGATAACCCGCCTCGCCCAACGATTTGAGCCACCCCGGATTGACCCAATTGGCAACCGCAGTCGAGGCAAAACCGTGAACGAGCAGCACCGGCGCGCCATTCGGATCGCCCTCGTCGAAATAGGCCAGTTTCAGCCCGTCATGGATGAAATAGGAAAAGGCGGGGCTATTCAAATTCATGGCAAGATCTTCGTGAACATCGTCTCTTTTGCTCAGGACCTTATTTTATCGGCAATATCAGGTGAACCCCGCCTTCGCGAAAATCTGTGCGCCGAGCCGGACTTTCGCACTACACATTCGACAAGAAGGATTATAAAGAGGGCTATCAAGTCTGGCGCAACATTCATGCCATCTAAGGCAAGACGCATTCGGAGATCATCATGGCCGGCCACAATATTCCCCATTTCCAGAACGACGGCGGACATCGCGCGATCGAGATCGGCGTCAAGGAATTCATGTGCACCGGTGCCTCCGTTCCCTACGACCATCCGCATATCTTCATCGACATGGGCGATGAAAGCGAGAAGGTCTGCTCCTACTGCTCGACGCTTTATCGTTACAATCCGTCGCTGAAGGCGGACGAAACCAATCCGGCCGGCTGCGTCTTCCACTTCAAGGCTGCCTGATACCCCGAAACCGGATCGGACATAACTGAATGCCGATCAAGACCGCCGCAATCATTGGCGCCGGCATAGCTGGCCTTACGGCGGCGCTGGCGCTGGCGAGACACGGCGTTCGCGCCATAATTTTCGAACAGGCTGAAGCGCTGACCGAGGTCGGCGCCGGCCTGCAAATTTCACCCAATGCATCCCGCATTCTCGACACGCTCAGCGTGCTCGATGCTCTCAGGCCGCTATGGCTGGAGCCAAAAGAGGTGCGCCTGGTCTCCGGTTCATCTCTGCGGTTGATCGCATCGGTGCCATGCGGCAGCTTCGCCAGAGAGCGTTGGGGTTCCCCCTATGGCGCCCTTCATCGCGCGACGCTGCAAAAGGCGCTTCTCGATGCCGTGATGGCCAACCCACTGTGCACGCTGCACCTCGGCCGGTCTATCGACCCAACGAACCGAGAAGCGCTTGAGGCGACCATCGCTGAGGATGCTGATCTGATCATCGGAGCCGATGGCGTCTGGTCGAAGGTACGCTCGCTGGTACCGGGCGGCCCCTCGCCGCATTTTTCCGGCAATATCGCCTGGCGCTTCACCATTCCCGAGGCTCTGGCGCCGAGAACCCTCGACCGAACAAGCGTCACGGCTTTTCTCGGTCCCTCGGCACATCTCATCAGCTATCCGATCAAGGAAAATGCCGCCTTCAATATCGTGGCGATCATTTCCGGAAGCAATACGGGCAACGATTGGAGCGGCGCCGCCACCAAGGTCCAACGCGAGCATCTTCTGCGACACTTCTCCGGCTGGAACGGCGCTATCACGGGACTGCTGGAACAGCAGGAGAAAGCCACTTTCTGGCCGCTCTATCAGGTAAGCGCCGGCCATTGGCACAATGGCAAGGACGTCATATTAATCGGCGATGCGGCCCATGCGATGATGCCCTTTGCGGCACAAGGCGCTGCCATGGCGATCGAGGATGCCTTCGAACTCGCCGGTAAGGTCGCGTCACTCCCCCTGGCCGAGGCACTCGACCTCTTCGAAAAGCACCGGGCACCGCGCATTGCGCGCTTGCGCCAGCGCGCCGCTTTCAACCAATTTGCCTATCATGCCCGCGGACCAGTGCGGCTAGCGCGCGATCTAGTCCTCGCCCTGCGTCCGCCGCAAAGTCTCGCGGCGGACCTGGATTGGGTTTACGGCTACCACGCCACTGGCTGATCAGGCTTCTTTTGCCGCAGCGAGGCCCTTTTCGATATCGGCCTTGATATCGGCGACATCCTCAAGTCCGATCTGCAAGCGCAGGACCGGCCCTTCCGTCGGAGCCTTAGTGATGCGCCGGTCGCCAAGATAGACATGCACCGCGAGGCTCTCGAAACCGCCCCAGGAATAGCCGAGGCCGAAAATCCGGAGCGCATCGAGGAAGGCGTGCGCCTTGGCCTTGTATTTGTCCGGGCTGCCGGCAGCCAGCACAAAGGAGAAGATGCCGCTCGAGCCTTTGAAGTCGCGCTTCCAAAGCTCGTGGCTCGGAAAGCTCGGCAGCGCCGGGTGCAAAACGCGTGCGACGTCCTTGCGCCCCTCAAGCCATTGCGCGATGGCAAGCGCGCTTTCCTGGTGTCGCTCCAGACGCACTCCCATAGTGCGCAAGCCCCGCAGCACCTGATAGGCATCATCAGGCGCGCCGCAGATGCCGAGCTGAATATTGGCTTCCCTCAACTGGTCCCAATGGGCCGCATTGGCGGATACCGTTCCCATCAATATATCGGAGTGACCGGCCGGATATTTTGTCGCGGCATGAATGGAGATGTCGACGCCATGATCCAACGGCCTGAAATAAATCGGCGTCGCCCAGGTGTTGTCCATGGTGACCACGCAGCCATGCCGGTGAGCGGCCGTCGAAATCGCGGAGATATCCTGCATTTCAAAGGTGTTGGAGCCCGGCGCTTCCGTATGCACCAGCTTGGTGGTCGGCTTGATAAGTTGTTCGATGCCAGCGCCGACAAGCGGGTCGTAATACTCGATCTCGACGCCGAGACGCTGCAGCATGGTATCGCAGAAAATGCGCGTCGGCCCGTAGACCGAATCGACGATCAGGGCATGATCGCCAGCAGACAGAAAGGCCAGGAACGGCACGGTGAGTGCCGCAAGCCCCGATGGCACAATGATGGTTCCCGCCGATCCTTCCAGCGCATCGATGGCTTCGCAGAGCGCATCGGTCGTCGGCGTGCCACGCGTGCCGTAGGTATATTTCTGGTCGCGCGTCTCCATCGTGCGCGCATTCGGGAAAAGCACCGTCGAGGCATGCACGACCGGCGGATTGACGAAACCGTGGAAATCTGAGGGCGAGTTGCCAATGTGGGACAAACGCGTGTTGATGCCGGCGTTTTGCAGCAATGTGTCTTTGTCTTTCATGTGTGGGTATGCCTTTGGCGCTGTGGAGACTTCGATTAGTGGCTGCCAAGCGCGGCGGGGTCAACCCCCGAACGATCCAGAAAATTCTAATATTTATGCATAAGCTAAAATACGGGAATGACGGAACAATCCGTCATTTTCGCGCAGTTTTTTGGCAAAATGCTGCCCAAATAGATGCCACGCGCCCATAATCAGCTCAGGCCGAGCGAAAACGCCGAATTATTCTTCAATAAGTTGGGCTGTGTCTTGACCGCAAATGCATTTACGACTGTGATAGGATCACTCGCACCGGGGAGTGAGGGACACGGTTCTCCGAGAGCCTGCTTCGGGAGCGATAAGCTTTAACTATAAAACAATAGACAAAGGTTGGGAAAGATGAAAAAGATTGCTCTGTCCGTATTCCTCGGAGCGGCAGCTTTGGCATACACCGCTTCTGGCGCGTCGGCTTCGACGTTGAGCGATGTGAAGGCCAAGGGCTTTGTTCAATGCGGGGTGAATACGGGGCTTCTTGGCTTCGCACAGCCCGATGCATCTGGGAACTGGGCTGGTTTCGACGTCGACTTCTGCAAGGCAGTCGCGGCGGCCGTCTTTGGTGACGTAACCAAAGTGAAGTACACCCCCCTCAGCGCGAAAGACCGCTTCACAGCGCTACAGTCCGGCGAAATCGATGTGCTTTCTCGCAATACGACCTGGACGATCAACCGCGATACCGCGCTCGGTCTCAAGTTCCGCCCCGTCACCTATTTTGATGGCCAGGGCTTCATGGTTCGCAAGGAGCTGAACGTGAAGTCGGCTCTGGAGCTTTCCGGCGCCGCAGTTTGTGTTCAGTCTGGCACGACGACGGAGTTGAACCTCGCCGACTTCTTCAAGACCAACAACCTGCAGTACAATCCGGTCGTCTTCGACAAGCTCGAGGAAGTCAACACCGCCTATGACTCCGGTCGTTGCGACGTCTATACCACCGACCAGTCCGGTCTTTATTCACTGCGCCTGACGCTGAAGAACCCGGACGACAACGTCGTTCTGCCCGAGATCATCTCCAAGGAGCCGCTTGGCCCGGCCGTTCGCCAGGGTGACGACCAATGGTTCAACATCGTCAGCTGGACGGCTTATGCGCTCGTCAATGCCGAAGAATTCGGCATCACGCAGAAGAACGTCGATGAGATGAAGAACTCCCCGAATCCGGATATCAAGCGCTTCCTTGGCACGGAACAGGGCTCCACGATCGGCACCGACCTCGGCCTGACCAATGAGTGGGCCTACAACATCATCAAGGGTGTCGGTAATTACGGCGAAGTCTTCGACCGCAATGTTGGCGCAGGCAGCCCGCTGAAGATCGCTCGCGGCCTCAACGCCCTGTGGAACAAGGGCGGCATACAGTACGCGCCTCCGGTTCGCTGAGCCGCAAACGGCCAATTTGGAGGGAGGCGGCCGCAAGCCGCCTTTCTCACCTCAAGAAAACAAGCCTGAAACAGGCACATTGGGGAAATTTCTGCATGGCAATTACTACGAATTCGCCTCATGGCGATAGCGCATCCGCATCTGCGCTGAACAATCCCAAAGTCCGGGGAGTGTTCTATCAGGTTCTGACCGTCCTCGTTCTCGCATTTATCTGCTGGTTCGTCGTCACAAATACAGTTGATAATCTGCGCGCGTTGAACCGCTCCTTCGGCTTTGGCTTCCTCGCAGGCCGCGCCGGCTTCAATCTCGGACAGGCGCTCATCCCCTTTACCAGCGATTCTACCAATATCGACGCGCTTCTCGTCGGCCTGCTCAATACGATGCTTATTTCAGCGGTCGGTGTCGTTGCCGCAACGATTGTCGGCTTCATCGTCGGCATCGGCAGGCTTTCGCACAACTGGCTTATTGCGAAGCTGTCCCAGACCTATGTCGAAATCTTCCGTAACATCCCGCCGCTGCTCGTCATCTTCTTCTGGTACAGCGGCGTTCTAGTGCTGCTGCCGCAGGCGCGGGATGCCGTTCATCTGCCGTTATCCAGCTATCTCAGCAATCGTGGCCTCGCCTTCCCCAGCCCGATCTTCGGCGCCGGCATGTGGGCCGTCGGAGTTGCTTTCCTCGTCGCCATCGCGGCAGTATTTTTCGTCGCTCGATGGGCGCATAGACGTCAAGCAGCGACGGGACAGCAATTCCATACGATCTGGGTGTCGATCGGCATCTTGATCGGCCTGCCGTTGCTGACCTTCTTCGCGACGGGTATGCCACTCTCGTTCGACTATCCCGTTGCCGGCAAGTTCAACCTGACCGGCGGGATGGTTGTGGGACCGGAGTTCATCGCTCTTCTGCTGGCTCTTTCCCTCTATACGGCAACCTATATTGCCGAGATCGTGCGCGCCGGTATTCGCGGCGTGGCAAAGGGTCAGTCAGAAGCGGCCGGTGCGCTTGGTCTTCGAGCCTCAGCCATCACCAGGCTCGTCGTCATTCCGCAGGCAATGCGCATCATCATTCCGCCGCTGACAAGTCAATATCTCAATCTGATCAAGAATTCCTCGCTCGCCATCGCCATCGGCTACGCCGACCTCGTCGCTGTCGGCGGCGTGATCCTCAATCAGTCCGGCCGAGCGGTCGAAGTCGTTATCATATGGATGGTCATCTATCTCGCCCTGAGCGTTGCAACGTCGCTGTTCATGAACTGGTTCAACGCCAAGATGGCTCTGGTGGAGAGATAATATGGCCAACGTTGATCAACACTTCGTCAGCAAGGGGCTTTTGTCGCCGCAGCCCGCACCCGCCAGTGAACGAGGCGCGTGGCATTGGAGCAAGAAGAACCTGTTTGCCACACCAAAGGACGTCGTTCTGACCGTGCTTGCCATCGCCTTCCTTGCCTGGGCGATCCCGCACCTGGTTAACTGGCTGTTCATACAGGCAGTCTGGAACGGAACCGATCGCACATTCTGCGCCACGACCGTTCAGGGAGGAACGCAGCCGGATGGCTGGAATGCCGCCTGCTGGGCCTTCGTCCGCTCGAAATTCGTCATCTTCATGTTCGGTCTCTATCCGCCGGAGGAGCGCTGGCGGCCGATACTCGTCGCCATCCTGATGATCATTGCGTTCGTGCCACTGCTGATACCTTCGGTTCCCAGGAAGGGGTTGAACGCAATCCTGGCATTCTTCGTACTGCCGGTTATCTCGTACTTCCTGCTCCATGGCGGCTTCGGCCTCGAGATCGTGGAAACGGAAAGATGGGGCGGCTTGCTGGTGACCCTGGTCCTTTCCTTCGTCGGGATCGCGGTCTCTTTTCCGTTCGGCATCCTGCTTGCGCTCGGACGCCGCTCGAAAATGCCCGTCGTTCGCATGCTGTGCGTGATCTTCATCGAGGTCATCCGCGGCGTGCCTTTGATCACCGTATTGTTCATGGCAAGCTACATGCTGCCCTTGTTCATGCCGCAGGGCTGGACGGTGGATAAGCTGCTACGCGCCGTCGTCGGCGTCGCCATCTTCACCTCGGCCTACATGGCCGAAGTCATCCGCGGCGGCCTTCAGGCCGTACCGAAGGGCCAGTTCGAAGGGGCTGATTCGCTCGGCCTCGGCTATTGGCAGAAAATGCGGCTGATTGTGCTGCCGCAGGCCATCAAGCTGGTCATTCCCGGCATCGTCAACACCTATATCGGCATGTTCAAGGACACGTCGCTGGTGGCAATCATCGGCATGTTCGATCTGCTCGGCATCGTTCGC
Organism: Martinezella calliandrae; assembly: GCF_030272695.1. GTDB lineage: Bacteria > Pseudomonadota > Alphaproteobacteria > Rhizobiales > Rhizobiaceae > Rhizobium > Rhizobium calliandrae. The sequence continues at coordinate 4,264 of NZ_JARFYN010000026.1, read as the reverse complement.
CAGAACTTCTCCGACGCAAACTGGGCAAGCGCCGTGACACCGATTACCGGCCTGGTCTTCGCCGGCTTCATTTTTTGGCTGTTCTGCTTCGGCATGTCGCGCTATTCAGGTTTCGTGGAGCGCCATCTCGACACAGGCCACAAACGATAAGAATTGAGGGAACTAACAATATGGCTGAAGTCCAACCCAAAAAGCTGACCATTTCCGACACGGAAGTCGCCGTCGAAATGATCAACATGAACAAGTGGTACGGCGATTTCCACGTGCTGCGCGATATCAACCTCAAGGTGATGCGCGGTGAGCGCATCGTCATTGCCGGCCCATCCGGCTCAGGCAAGTCGACGATGATCCGCTGCATCAACCGCCTGGAGGAGCACCAGAAGGGCAAGATCGTCGTCGATGGCGTCGAACTTACCAACGACCTGAAGAAGATCGACGAAGTGCGCCGCGAAGTCGGCATGGTGTTCCAGCACTTCAATCTCTTTCCGCATCTGACGATCCTGGAAAACTGCACGCTGGCGCCGATCTGGGTGCGCAAGATGCCGAAGAAACAGGCGGAAGAAATCGCCATGCACTTCCTCACCCGCGTCAAGATCCCGGAGCAGGCGAAGAAATATCCAGGGCAGCTTTCAGGCGGCCAGCAACAGCGTGTGGCGATCGCCCGTTCGCTCTGCATGAACCCGAAGATCATGCTGTTCGACGAGCCGACCTCCGCGCTCGACCCGGAAATGATCAAGGAAGTGCTCGACACCATGGTGGGCCTTGCCGAAGAAGGCATGACCATGCTCTGCGTCACCCACGAAATGGGTTTCGCCCGTCAGGTCGCCAACCGGGTGATTTTCATGGACCAGGGCCAGATCGTCGAACAGAATTCGCCGAAGGAATTCTTCGATAACCCGCAGCACGAACGCACCAAGCTGTTCCTGAGCCAGATCCTGCATTAATCCGGCCAACTCGGCAATCAAGACCCGCCGGCTGTGTGACGCAGCCGGCGTTTCTATGTGCATGTGATAATTGCGACCGGCCTCGCCGTTAACCGTCTTGACAGGCTGGGCAAACCAGAACATTGTGTGAACAAATCAGGGCAAACACAATGGCATCCGGCGAAAAATTCATTATCCTTCCCTACAAGAAGAACCGCGGAAATCTGGTTCCAGGAGAGATGCGGCAGGCCTCAAGCGCTGCCAGCGCGGAGAAGATCGCCTCCTCCATGTCCGCGCGTTTCGCCGGCGTTGCCGCCTATTCGGTCATGGTCGACGAAGAGACCGGCGACATGACCTCCCCCCGCCTCCTCGCACGGCACGGCGAAATCGCGGAGCTGAACGCCGCCTGACGCATCACACCAGCGCGCAAAGGCTCTCGCGTCCACGAGTAGCGATCTTCAGCGCAGAGGCAATGCGTAGGTCTGTTTGACGATCTGGCTCGGTACGTCAGTCTTGACGTTCTGAATGCCATTGATCCTCGTTAGATGTGTCGACTGAAATTGCCGGTAGTCGTCGAGATCTGCAACGACGACGCGCAATAAAGCATCGCTTTCTCCGAGCATGATGTAGCACTCCATCACCTGCGGCAGTTTCTTCATCGCTTCCATGAAATGATCGATGGTATCAGCGTCCTGGGCCGTCAGCCAGACGCGCGCGAACATGGAGAGCGGCAATCCCGCCTTGACCGGGTTGAGCACCGCCACATAACGGTCGATGATACCGGCCTCCTCGAGGAGCTTGACCCGCCGCAGACAGGGCGATGGAGAAAGGCCCACTTCCTTTGCCAACTCGATATTCTGGAGCCGCCCGTCGCGCTGCAGGGCGCGCAAAATGCGCTTATCGATCTCATCCAGCCGCATTGGCATTCCCTACCAATAATTCGATCAATCACAACTTGAATGCCAATTATTCTGGCAAAATTGGCTTCTTCGCAACCAGCTTGCCTGCGTTTGCGTCTACGATGCCAATCATGGAAAACACAACATTGCTTCTCTTTGCAGCCACTGTCCTGCCTCTCATCTGCACCCCGGGGCCGGACATGCTGTTTGTGGCATCGCAATCACTTTCCGCCGGCGCATCCGCCGGACTGCGTTCAACGGCAGGAGTGTGCATCGGCTACATGGCCCACTCGGCCCTTGTGGCGTTGGGTCTTGCAGCCATCATCGCCGCCTCGCCCACACTCTTTGCCGCCCTTCGTTGGCTGGGCGTCGCCTATCTGGTCTATCTTGCGTTCCAGCTCGTCAAATCATCGATGAAAGCAGACGGAGTGACGCTGTCAACGGGAGCTCCTGCAAACCAGCTTCAAAGAGGCTTCCTGACAGCCCTGCTCAATCCCAAAGGTATGATGATTTACTTCGCCATCCTTCCGCAATTCATGCAGCGTGAGGAGAACATCGCGCTGCAAGCGTGCGTCCTATCGGCGATCTTCATCGGATTATGCGGCATCGTCTACACCATCCTTAGTTTCGTAGTCGCAGCCGTCGGAACACATGCCAGCCTCAGTGATCGCCGCCGAAGATGGATCGAAAGAATAGCTGGCGGCGTTATGCTTGTAGCTGCAGGCTGGCTGGCAGCTTGAATATGCCCATAGCGCTCCGCAGCAGACTCGATATACTATCGCCGACTGCATAAAACGCAGATTTTACAAGGCGTTGGGGAACGGGCCGTGGAAAAACACGACAAGATAGTCATTACGCTTGCGCTTCTCGGCGTAGCAGTCATCGTCATAAAATTGATCGGCTCGATCACCGGATATGATCTGATCGACATGGCGGTAAACGCCACCAGACCTGCGGATGCCGGCGGATGGCCAGCGGGGACGCATTGAGCCTCGCGCGACAGCAGCTATGCCATGCTGGCCGTGCTGAGCCGCGGTGATCCGAAAGGTGAAATCGCCGACCCTTTTGATAACTCGCCAGAAATTCTAGTCAGAAGACCGATGGGCGGCGTCGCCTCCACCACCCGCTTTCTAAACAGCGAAGGGAGAACAGAGGAAATAATCCTTAAAAATAAAATAGTTGTGAAAGAGATGGCGACCCCTGCAGGATTCGAACCTGCGACCACCTGCTTAGAAGGCAGGTGCTCTATCCAGCTGAGCTAAGGGGCCCGAAATCCAAGCCGCCGCGAACTCGTCGCGGCTGACAACACATGCCTGAAACTTCCATCAAACTCAATGGGCGCCGAAATCAATCCGCAGGACTCAATGGGTCCAGGGCTGGATGCGATTGAAACGGAAGTTGTCGGTGTAGGAAACCACCTGGCGGTTGGCGTCCTTTGGGGGAAGAACACGATATTCGATGCCATTGCGTTGGGCATAGGCCTCGGCCTGCTCCTGCGTCTCGAAGGTCAGCTTGAGCTGCTGACGCGTGTCGGCCGAAGAGGTGTAACCCATGATCGGATCGATCTTGCGCGGGATCTCCTGGTCGAATTCCAGAACCCACAAATGGGTCTTGGCCTTGCCGGACTGCATGGCAGTTTTCGCGGGACGGTAAATCTTGGCAGGCATCGCTGCAGCGCCTCCGGGTAAGCGGGACAGTCCCGCCTTTTGCTTCTCTTCGCCCGACCCCGTGAAGGTCGAGCAACATGGAATTTTGCTTAGCCGCGAATCCCCTTGGTTTCAAGCAAAAAGGCGGCGCACCATTGCCTTAGCCATTCGATGTCACCTCTTCGATCCGCGCTCACGACTAGGTGTCGGCAATAGGTTCTATATCCGCCTCATACGCACCAGCATGAGGACGATAGCCAGCAGGACCAGCGCGACGCTCGAGGGGCCATAGCCGAATCCGAGCGGCGCCATATAGGGCCAGTACGGCAACGCGCCGAACATGACCACAATCAGGATAACCAACAGAATCGTGCGCAGCATTTTGTCCTCCTCTGTTCAACTGATAAGCGCCAGCTCGTTCCCGTCGCTTCGGATGTCGGCGACGACGGGCAAAGTTTCAGCTCCGCGCCGGCATTCGTTTTGCCTTTACGTGCGTTTACTTCACTACAGCCTCGATTGACTTACAATCATAATCAGCACTTCGTTTCCCTCTATAGTTTAGAAGCGATCAGGGCGTTCGCCTGACTGAGTAGATCGCGAAGCCTTGACGACGGAATTCGAGGTGACAGTAAATGGAACAATGGCGCTGACCACCCGGCGCACCAACTTCCATCAGGGGAGGATAGATTGTGTGTGGGCGCATCTACATTCGAACATCCCTCAGAGAGCTGCTTGCCAACTTCGCCTTTGCCGGCCCCGGCGATGTCGAACCGCTGTCCAACAGCTTTCCCCGCTA
>NZ_JARFYN010000250.1 GCF_030272695.1 Martinezella calliandrae | reverse complement strand
GATAGCCTCGCTACTCTTGGTCAAGCCCGGCACTTCGACGACATCGCACCTTTCGCGTTTCCAGGCTTCAGACTGCCGTTCTGCTTCCAGACGGCGCTCCCAAGCCTGTGCGGCTGATGCGACATGATGGCTGAGCGATTTGGCGTAGTGGCGGGCAGCGGCGCGATCCTTGCTGTCTCCCAGGCGGCCGCCCGTTCCGAGCAACTCCCCGAACTGCTCCGGCCGCTCTGCCACCGACTTCACCAACTCCGCGCGCTCGATGTTGCCGTCCACAATGGCGGCGCTGACCCT
>NZ_JARFYN010000249.1 GCF_030272695.1 Martinezella calliandrae | reverse complement strand
AGTGCATCCACGAACTGTTCGAACAGCAGGTGCAAAAGGCCTCCGATGCGGTGGCGGTGGTTCATGAGGACGAAGAGCTGAGTTATGGCGAACTCAATGCGCAGGCCAACCGCTTGGCGCATCATCTGATCGCGCTTGGGGTCAGGCCGGATCAGCCGGTGGCGATCTGCCTGAAGCGCAGTCCGGCCATGGTCGTCGCGGTTCTGGCGATCCTCAAGGCGGGCGGCGCCTATCTGCCGCTCGATCCGGCCTATCCGAGCGCCCGGTTGGGGCAGGTTCTTGAGGATGCAGCACCACA
>NZ_JARFYN010000248.1 GCF_030272695.1 Martinezella calliandrae | reverse complement strand
CGAAGAGTTGATCGGCTTCTTCGTCAACACCCTGGCGCTGCGGCTCGACCTGTCGGGCGCGCCGAGCGTCGCCGAGCTTCTGGACCGGACGCGGCGCACTGCGCTGGCGGCACAGGAGCATCAGGACCTGCCGTTCGAGCAGGTGGTGGAGATCGTCAAACCGCCCCGGGCTCTTGATCACACCCCGTTGTTCCAGGTGATGCTGGCCTGGGAGAACAATGCGGTCGGGTCCTTCGACCTGCCGGGGCTGAGCGTCGAGGCTGCGGGGGAGGGGTTCGATCAGGTCAAGTTCGATCTCGAAC
>NZ_JARFYN010000247.1 GCF_030272695.1 Martinezella calliandrae | reverse complement strand
ACCTTGCCCGGCCAGAGACCGGAAGCGTCGACATCGGCGATCGTATCCAGAGCGACGCGCTTCTGCTCGTCGCTCGTATAGAAGATCGCCGAGCGATAGCTCGCGCCGATGTCATTGCCCTGGCGGTTGCGCGTGCTCGGATCATGGATCTGGAAGAAGAATTCCAGGAGGTCACGATAGCCGATTTTCTCGGGATCGAAGATGATCTCGATCGCTTCCGCATGGGTGCCATGATTGCGATAAGTCGCATTGCGAACCTCGCCGCCGGTATAGCCGACGCGGGTCGAGATGACGCCGTTATA
>NZ_JARFYN010000246.1 GCF_030272695.1 Martinezella calliandrae | reverse complement strand
CTGTTGGCGACCACAACGGTCGCACCATAAAAGCGGGCCTTGTAGTCAAGCTGGCGGCGAAACTCGAAGAAGCCGCCGTCCATGATCGAGCGGGCAAGCTTCCGGTTCTTCACCATGCCGCGCACATTCAAATCTTCGATACCAATACGGCGATACGTCTTCGCCAGCATGGTCGTGGCCTTGTGTGTGGCGTCACGGCGGATATTGCCGATGCGGCTGTGCAGTCGCGCCAGCTTTGCCTTGGCCTTGCGGCGATTGGCCGAGCCTTTTCGCTTGCGAGACAGGCTACGGCTCGTCCGCCGCAACC
>NZ_JARFYN010000245.1 GCF_030272695.1 Martinezella calliandrae | reverse complement strand
TTGTCACGCCGACGTGGTGAAGGAGCCGCATCACGCCGTGCTCCGCGATATCGATGGCCGCGGGCGATACCCCGCCGCCACCGCCGAGCTCTGTCGAAAGATGGCGCACGTTTTGGCGCCGGCAGGCGCCGATCAAGGCGCGGTCGCCGCCCGTCGAATGCTCGATGATCATTCCGATCGGCATTCCGAATGCGCGAAGGAGATCGAGAGCATCGCCCATGCGGCCAGGATTGGACGGACGTGCGACGACCGCACAGGGCAGGTACTCGATGCTAAGGCTGCCGGAATGCAGGTCGATCGCGTAGTCGACGCGCGTC
>NZ_JARFYN010000244.1 GCF_030272695.1 Martinezella calliandrae | reverse complement strand
TTGTCACGCCGACGTGGTGAAGGAGCCGCATCACGCCGTGCTCCGCGATATCGATGGCCGCGGGCGATACCCCGCCGCCACCGCCGAGCTCTGTCGAAAATTCCTGCACTCCTTGCCGCTGGCAGGCGCCGATCAAGGCGCGGTCGCCGCCCGTCGAATGCTCGATGATCATTCCGATCGGCATTCCGAATGCGCGAAGGAGATCGAGAGCATCGCCAATGCGGCCAGGATTGGACGGACGTGCGACGACCGCACAGGGCAGGTACTCGATGCTAAGGCTGCCGGAATGCAGGTCGATCGCGTAGTCGACGCGCGTC
>NZ_JARFYN010000243.1 GCF_030272695.1 Martinezella calliandrae | reverse complement strand
GTGCGAATGCGAGAAGCGGTGCGGTTCACTGGCAAGCTCAAGCGCGTCACGGTCAGCCGCGTTGAGACCGCTGGTTCGTCAGCATCATGGTTGAGACCGTCGATGTTGTGGCCGTAGAGCAGCCTCAGGCCAGCGTGGGCGTCGATCTGGGCATTGCCACGCTGGCAACGCTTGTCGATGGCAGCGCTATTACCGGTCCAAAAGCGCATACCGCATTGCTCAAACGGTTGCGGCGGACGAGCCGTAGCCTGTCTCGCAAGCGAAAAGGCTCGGCCAATCGCCGCAAGGCCAAGGCAAAGCTGGCGCGACTGCACAGCCGCATCG
>NZ_JARFYN010000242.1 GCF_030272695.1 Martinezella calliandrae | reverse complement strand
AAGTCGGGTAGGAACGGTGCATTACTGCACCATTCCCCCCTAAGAACCGTGCGTGCGAGTTTCCCCGCACACGGCTCAAGCCTCTGCAAAGCCCCGTTTGACCGGAGCCAGCAGCTCACTTTTCCAAGAGCGACTGAAGACCTGCCACTGGCAGTTCAGATGTAGAAGCACGAGATTAGACCTCGCGTTCGTTCCGCCAAGAGCACGAGGAACGACGAGGTGGATATTCCTGTCAAGCGAATCGAAGAATTGACCCCCTCGTCGAATTGAGGAACTGACCCCCTTCATTGGTTTGCGGTTTCGTTGGTTTCAAGCGCCGCTCCGGCCT
>NZ_JARFYN010000241.1 GCF_030272695.1 Martinezella calliandrae | reverse complement strand
CGCGCATAGGCGTCGTCGTCGGGAACGGGCAGCGCCTTGCGGTCGAGCTTGCCGTTCGGTGTCAGCGGCAGGGTATCGAGCCGCACGAAGGCCGACGGCACCATGTAATCCGGCAGTTGCCCGCTGACGTGCGCGCGCAAGGCGCCGGCAAGGTCGGAGCCCTCGGCTCCGTCGGCATGCTCGCTCGCAACCACATAGGCGACAAGGTGCTTGTCGCCGGCGCGGTCCTCGCGCGCCACCACGACGGCCTCGCGCACCAGGGCATTCTCGCAAAGCCGTGCGGCGATCTCGCCCGGCTCGATGCGGAAGCCGCGGATCTTCACCTGCTCGT